>JBOGCH010000015.1:0-136347 GCA_051656645.1 Marinifilaceae bacterium | reverse complement strand
GGATCAAACTCTTCATAGTAAAATATTTTGTACAAATTGTTATCTCTTTCGCTCAGTTATTATCCTTTGAATTTTCAAAATGGACTCGCACTTGCTGTCTAAATTACTCAATATTTTATAAGAACTCTTGTCTTGTTTTTGTGTTGCTTTACTTCTTGAAAGCGGATGCAAAGATAAGTGTTTTTTATTTTTACTTCCAAATTTTTTCAAGAAAAAATTCAAATCTTTTTTCTTGTCTCAATCATCTTTTATTCAAAATGATTTTAACAAAGCTAAGATTAGAAACCAAATAAAGAACGTTGCATTTTCCGTTTCAGCAGTTGCTGTGTCGTGATTGCGGATACAAAAGTAGAGCTTTTTTCTTACCCTCCAAATTATTTCGCAAATTATTTTTGCTACGCTATCGCGTCTTTTATATGAAGATATTGAGAATGTGATGTTTAAAGTCGGAATTTTTTTTGATATTTTTTTCTTAACAATTAAAACCCACTTGAACTTTTTATATTCTTACTCATCAATATCCCATTCGCACTCTTATGCTATTCAATAAACAAAATCCTTTCTTGGATTTATAGTACCGTCACATTAACATTACGAAACATCAAACCCAGCATTATATTTCACCTAACTATGGGGAACTAGCAATTAGTAACGTTTAATCTTACAATATCGCTTAATAATATTATATGCATCTGTAATACCCAGCTCTCCTGCCTTACTTAAATCAATATTCGCTCTCTTTGTATCGCCTTGATAGATATATAACAATCCTCGATTAAAATAAGCCTCTGCTATCGACTCTCCGTCAGCAATTATTTCCGAATAAATACGTATCGCCTCTTCCACTTGCCCATTCTTCGCATAACTATTTGCAAGGTTAAAACGAAGGTATCCAAATTCTGAATCGATTCGTAATGCTTCCTCATATAGTTTCCGAACATCAGTATAGTCAATTTGATCGCGTTTCTTCGGCGAATCTCCTAAAACAATAGTTCCCTTATCGTTCACAGAAGCTATAAAATCATACATTCTAGATTTCGCCTCGGCTAGGTTTACAATTGCTATCATATTATTAGGCTCCATTCTCAACATCTGTTCAAAATCAGATATTGCAGCCATAAAATCCTCCCTCGACATATAGAACGAACCACGTAACAAGTAATTATCTAATGTAGGTGCATCCTTTATCTCTTGGGCAAGACGTTCTATTTGCTCATTTACAAATCCACTTTCATATCCAATAACTCGATTACTTAAAACAATGGCCGGATTATAATTATGACGTTGATTAAAGTCCATTACATGCTTACTATAGTTTGTATATCTACCCGTACGAAGGGAATCCATTGAAACATACTGAAAATAGAAACCATTTTGCAACTCAACAATAACTTTCTTATCCTGTAATCTACCATTTACGATATCTCGAAGATTATCAGAATTTGAGTTTATATCAATCAACTTTTTGAAATTTGCTGACGTATCAACCAGCGCATCTGCGTCGCCATCCTTCATTCGCTTGTAACGATTCATGATTTCATCAGCAGTTCGCCTATCTGTATATGCCGCACGCTCATCCTTCATCTCCATATTGACAGCTGCACGAGCCAAATAGGCTTTCGCAAAATCAGGATATAATCGAATACTCTCCGTTAAGTCATTATATGCTCCAAGCTGATCATTTATTTCCATTTTAATTAATGCCCTATTGAAGTACACAAGAATATTCTCAGGATTTAATAATGCTGCATGATCCAAATCGTCAATAGCTCTATTGTTATCTCCAAGTTCAGCTCGCAGCATTGCTCGATTATAAAATGCGAAGATATTCGTAGAATCCTTCTCTATTGCCAATGAATAGTCAGACATTGTTTTCTCATAATCCTTCATTTCATACCAGGCCATAGCACGACTCATTATAATACGCACATTTGATGGATTCGCTTTTAAAGCATGATTATAGTCATCAATGGCACTATGGTAATCTTTTTGTTGAAACCATAAATACCCACGAAGCCCATAAGCATCATCTGAAAACATATTTAGCTTTATAGCTGCATTACAATCCATAATAGCACCATCAATATTTCCTAACTTTTCACGTACAATAGCACGATTCAGATACGCCCCCAATTGTTTACTATCTATAAAAATAGCACGAGAGAAATTTTGCTCTGCATTTTCATTTTCTCCCATTTCAGCATATGTAATCCCCCTATTGGCATAAACAAAGGCATTACCTGGATCTAAGTCAATAGCCAAATTATAATCCTTTAACGCCTCGTCATATCTGCCAAGATTATGCCGTGCAATACCCCTATACATATATGCATGAAAGTAATTAGGACTAATATTTAATGCATCCGTAAAATCGCGTTCCGCACCTTGGTAGTCATCAAGTCCAAGTTTGGCTAACCCCCTAAAGAAATAGGGTTCTGCCAAGTAAGGCTTTATACGGATAATATTATTGAAGTTATCTATAGCGTTTACATAGTCATCAAAGTATATTGCATTTTTCCCTATTTCCAGTAATCTTTTAGTGTTCCACTGCGAGAATACCGAGACTGACATAAAGCACACAAATAAAGTAAAAAGAAAACGTTTCATATACGCATATTATATTCTAATTTCGATCGATAAATATTAATCGAAAAGGGTTAATCATTAATTTGTTATGCGTAAAGATAAATAAAAAAGTGGGACGCAATAGCATCCCACTTTTAAATATATTAAATCAATAGATTAAATATCATTTTCATTAACGTGTGCTGACTATGAGCATGCATCAACAATTAATCTACAATACCATAATCATTATCATCCCACTCTTTTACACCTGGAGTATAAATCCAAACACGAGTAGTACCAGGCACTATGGTTGTGGTACCTCCTAGCGTAATATACCCCTTATCGCCAATTGAAAATCCAGAACCCAACACACGTCCACTAGCATTGTACAACAAGTCTTCCGCTGTCCACCAACGATCTGTACGAGGATTGTATTCAAAAACTTGTTTTGATACTTGCCCCGTAGCTCCAGCACGACCTGATACAATATATGCATAAGGTTCTCCACCACGATTCGCAACAAAACTACTAGCATACACTCTAGGAATTTGCGCATAATCATTGTCAAACTTACCATTAGACACATTAACTAATGAATGCAATTGCTCTACTTTAGTTCCATCATAACGGAAGAAGTCTGTTTGATATTCACTAGATGACGTTCCAGAAATCCCTAAACAGATATAGGCCCAATTGTCAATTACAAATACAGAACCACCTTGGCGACTATCTCCAAGAGAACCGACTGACGTCCATGCATTAGTTGTAGGGTCATATGAATAATACGTACTTACAGTCTTCTTCGACTCTGTGTATCCTGCACCTGCATAACCTTTACCATTCAACGCAAACCCAAGACCATAGTATCTTCCTTCTGCTTTTTCTGGAAAATCAGCAATTTCCTCAGCTTGTGACCACTTTTCGCCATCAAAGCTATAGAAATCTCTAAACCATTTTTCTGGATTTTTTCCTAAAGTGGGATCCCAATCCGCTGGTTTTTTCCCTTCATTATCTCGATAACCTAATCCTACATATGCTTTACCATCAACAACAAACGCAACAGCACCATAACGAGCTTCACCAGGGAAATCTTCAACCTCTATCCATGTCTTACCATCAGTTGTTTTCCAAAAATCAACAAGCTCATTACGATCCACATCGACTCCAAGGCCAATGTATGTCGCTCCTCCGAGCTGAAAGGTTACAGGAGCTAAACGAGCTACACCGCCAAACTCTGATCCTCTTGCCCAGTCACCGTTACGTTTGTATTTTTTATCGCACGAGGTCAATAAAACCACACAAGCAACAAGGCATCCAAAAATTACTCTTTTCATAGAATTCTTTTTATATGATTCAATTATTTATTAATTACTCTTTTAAACCTAAGACGCTGAGGTATACACTTTAAAAAAAGTATCGACAAAACTACACATTTTCTATTCAAATGCAACAAAATCAACGAATAAAATCGCAAAAGCAAATCATGAATGCTATTTTCATGACTAAACGGTACTGTTTATTTAACATTTTTGTATTCTCGATACACCCAATACCAAAAGATACAGATCCTTCAGTTATTAAAAAATAGTATTATTTGTGTATGAGGCTGTAGCAATTTAAGAAAATAATTTTACCTTCGCAACTTATTATGTGTAAAATACTGTAGAGATGAGGATATTATATTCATTAGTTTTATTTGCTTTATTATGCTCGTGTGATAATAATCTAACCACAATTGGTCAGGATTTTATAGATAACGAGAGTGCCGTTACGCTTGTCACAAAAAAAATCACAAATGTGGGGACTGTTAAGATTGACTCGTTCGCAACATCGTCCGCATATAGTACCCCAAATAGCATTCTATATATGGGAAAATACACCGATGGAGAAGCGTCCAAGGACTATAGCGGCATTACTACAGCTATACCATGCTTTCAAATTTCACCATCTTCTCGCCCATCTATTTCTGTAAATTATAATTTAGATTCTGTAACATTCAATTTTGCATACGCTGACAAAATTTGGGGCGATACGCTTAACGATGTCAGGGTACAACGTTTTGATCTGTATCAACTAAGCTCAATGCCGGATTTTAATTACGATGATAAGAACTATTATTTTTATAACACATCCAAGATTCCATACGATCCAGCTTCAAAACCAATTGCAAGCGTCTATTTTGAGCCATACAAAAACACTATCGCTATGTCTCGTTTCCGTTTACCCATGACAGAGGGAAGCGTTGCCATGAAATTATGGGATCAATTTATATTTAACGATGAAGATATTTTCAATAACTTACCACTCTCGTTTGGTTTTTACTTTAAAGGCTTAGCAATTGTGCCTGCTGAAAATAATAACTGCATAGTAGGAATTAAAGCACAATCAGACAGTCTATATATGCGTTTTCACTATACTGCAGGCGGTAACCCTGGAACTGTGGACGTACCGATTGCTATGCGCGAATTTCAATACAATCAAATATTAAACATACCGTCGGCAACCTTTGAATCTTTAAAAACACAAAAAGACTATCTATCACTTTCACCAAACAATGACGGAGAAGGTGTAGCAATGCTTCAAGGGATGGCAGGATATATGATAAAATTAGATCTTCCTATGCCTGAAGATGGTGAAGAATATCAGACCATCGTTAAAGCAGAAATTGAGTTTAAACCAACCGAAATTAACATCTCTAGCATTCCAATGCCTAGCTATGTCAGTGCATATACAACAAACACAAACAATGAGCTTACTGGAGTTGTCTACAATGGTTCAACAAGTAGTGCTGTGACCGGATCTCTTTACAAGAATCCGCTTATACCACAAGATGTACGCTATGTATTTAACATTACTGATTACTATAAGAATTTAGCTAAAGTTACTATTCCATCAGATAGACATACTCAAATGTTGATTTCTGTACCGAACATCGGTAATAGCTTTGACCGTACAATCTTGGAGAAAGTACCTACATTAAAAGTATATTACGCTAATTATAAACTATAATTCTGGTGGTCCATTCCGCTTACATTAAGAATACATCAACTATGAAAAGAATATTACTCTATTTAGTTTGTCTCTTCTTTGCTACTGAACTTGTAGCTCAAAATAATACAGGAACACCATACTCTAGTTTTGGAATGGGATTAATTCCTGAGAACAGTGGTCCATACACCGGAATGGGCGGTGTGACAGCTGCGATGCGCGATAATAAAAATATTAACTTTCTCAATCCTGCATCATACACTGCCATGGACAGTAATCGGTTTTACTTCCAGTTTGCAATGACAGGCGAATATGTACGTCTATCAACACAAAAAGAGAGTACAAAATACCGTGTTGCTCAAAACTCATCATTAATCATGGGATTTCGTCTTGCACGCAATCTGTATACTACATTTGGATTTACTGAGATTTCTGATATAGGCTATGACGTTACTTACACTGAATTTATTGCCGGTGACCAGGACAACCGCCTATTTACTCAACACATTCAGGGAGAAGGTGGGTTAAATCAACTTTACCTTGGTCTAGCATGGAAAAAGAAGAACTTTTCACTAGGTTTAAACACAGGATATGTCTTTGGAAAGATTGAGAAACGCCAAACATTAACTCCGCTGATGAGTGATAGCTATTATATTAACTCTAGCGACCGAACTCAAATTCGCGGCGTTATTATGACTCCCGGTATACAATACCATATTCCGCTCCCTAAGCATTCTCACCTAAACTTAGGAGGAACATTCAGCTTTAAAACATTCCTAAACTCACGCAAGAATTATTTAGCACAAGAGGTTAATATGAGTTCGGGCACATCGAGCATTTTGAACGACCAAAAGATCGACAACGGACGTATTGTTTACCCACTACGTTATAATGTAGGTTTTGATTATAACTATCGCCGTCAATGGGAGGTTGCAGGAGACTACACATACCAAAAAATGTCGTCCTATAAAGAGTTCGATCAATACATGGACTTCAATGAATACTACAAAACTGCAATTGGAGTTGGTTACACACCAAACGAATTGGGACGCAGATGGGGACAACGCAATAAGTATATGCTTGGTGGTTATTTTGTCCGTTCGCACCTAGAATTCCGCGAAGAGAAAATCAACACTTACGCAATAACCGCAGGTTTACATATGCCATTTATTATTCGTAATCGCGAATTAAATATTGGTGTCGCTGTTGACTTAGGTATACGTGGAACTGAGAACCAAGGACTTATTCAAGAAAAATATGGCAAAATTCGCTTAAACTTTGCTCTTAAGGAGTTATGGTTTAAGAAACAGCAGATTAACTAAACATTAACATAGGAAAACGTCACCATGGTGACGTTTTCTTTTTTTTTGTTATACCTTTGTTTTTGTTAATTTATATAAAACTACAATCCATGAAGAAAAGACTTTTTTCAGCCGTAGCATTTGCATCATTATTAAGTGCATGTGCCACATCACCAAAGTACACTATCAACGGAACTGTTGAAGGCGAAGAAACAGGTAATATTTACATCGTAGAACTAGTTGGAGAGAAAATGGATACTCTTAACAGTAGCGAGATTAAAGACGGTAAGTTTAAATTTGAGGGCGTTGTTAATGAAGTGGCAGTAGCAGCTTTTACTATTGAAGGTAAACGTGCATTTACACCTATATTCCTTGAAAATGCAACATATACGGTAAAACTTGATCCTACTAAGCCTGCAAACAGTTCAATCACCGGGACTGAAACTCATGCTTTAGCAGCAAAATATGCTGAGATAAATAATAGCTCTCGTGCAGAACAGGCAAAATTATACAAAGAATATAGCCAAGCATCTCAAGCACAAGATGAAGACAAAATGAATGAGATCCGAACTCTATATACAAAGGTTGAAGAGGAAGCAGCACAGAAAACAGACTCAATTATGAATGCTAACCCAGCTTCTATTGCAACCGCTGCCGAGATTGCACAAAAAATGGGAGGTATGGATTTGACAACGTTAAAAACGAAATATGATGCGCTATCTGCCGATGTAAAAGCGTCTAAAACAGGACAAAAAATCAACAATCGTATTACAACATTAGAGAGCGTAGCAATTGGACAAGTTGCTCCTGATTTTACGTTGAATACTCCAGACGGACAACCTCTTTCTATGCACTCTATTAAAGGAAAAGTTAAGATTATTGATTTCTGGGCATCATGGTGTGGACCATGTCGCGCCGTTAACCCTCACGTAGTAAGCCTATACGAGAAATACCATGGCAAAGGTCTAGAAATTCTTGGTGTATCTCTTGACCGCGATAAAGATGCTTGGACAAAAGCAATTTCTGATGACAAATTAGCATGGAACCACGTTTCTGATCTTAAATACTGGCAGTGTGAGCCTGCAAAAGCATATGCAGTTAATGGTATCCCTCACTTAGTAATTGTTGACGAAAACAACAAAATTGTTGCTAAAAATCTACACGGAGATCAATTAGAAGCTAAAATTAAAGAACTTATTGAAGCTAACTAATTTATTCAAAAATAAATATATCAATGCCTATTCCTTCACGGAGCAGGCATTTTTATTACTCTACACTCTACTATTATTGCTCTGCCTTTATTATATTTGCTATTGGTAACGGAATAAATAACGCGATATAGCAAATTACAATGAAAATCACCATAAAAGTATTAATTACGCTAAGCATTCTCTTATTATGCAATAGTATCCAGGCCAACAATTGGGCCGACTCTGTTTTAAGCCGCATGAGCATCGACCAGAAAATAGGCCAACTATTTATGATTGCAGCTTATAGTAACAAAGACGCAAATTATGAACAACAACTAGTAAACCAAATACAGAAATTACAACCGGGAGGCGTAATTTTCTTTCAAGGAGATATTAAACGACAAATTGAATTAACTAATAGAGTCCAAAAGTCGTCGCCTACTCCACTATTTGTTGGAATGGATGCAGAACATGGTCTAGGATGGAGGTTAAAGGACGGAATGGTATTTCCACGTATGCAGTGCGTAAGCGCTTCCCCATGTGACACCATACAAATGGAAATTGGCGCAGCCATAGCTCGTCACCTAAAAGCCGTTGGTGTACATATAAACTTTGCTCCTGTTGTAGACATAAATAATAATGCAGCTAATCCTGTTATTGGGATGCGTTCTTACGGAGAACTACCGGCAACCGTAACGCGCAAAGCACACTTATATGCAAGAGGCTCCAACCATGAAAAAGTGATGCCCGTATTAAAGCACTTTCCCGGACATGGTAATACCGATACAGATTCTCACCTTTCGTTGCCCGTTATACACACAACAAAGGACTCTATGATCAATACCGAATTCTTTCCTTACAACCGACTTTTGCCATTGGGACTACCAGCCGTAATGGTTGGACATATATCCGTTCCAGCATTGGACTCAAGCGGTCTTCCTGCCTCCGTATCAAAGCAAATTGTAACACGTTTGCTTCGTGAGGAAATGCGTTTTAATGGATTAACATTTACAGATGCCATGAATATGAAAGGCGTGACTACGGGTCGCGCTACAGGAGAGGCCGATGTACAAGCATTAATTGCCGGGAATGATATTATTCTATTTCCGGAAAATCTGGATATAGCTATCAAGAAGGTAAAAGAGGCTATAAATAACGGGCTTATAACTCAAGAAGCTATAGATACTCGTTGCCGTCGCATACTTGAGGCTAAAGTAAAATATAACGCTAATGTATTTACACCTATAAGCTATGCAAAGATTAAGCCATTACTACACACAAAACAAGATAGTCTTTTATTGGCATCAACCTATCGTACTGCAATTACATTAGCGAAGAATACGGACAATCTTATTCCGCTTACCCACTTAGACAAACGCACCATTGCATGTGTGGTTGTAGGAAAAACAAGAGCCACAGAGTTTACATCCACACTAAAAAAATACGCTAAGATTAAGCAAATTTACTTATCCGCAGCACCAACAGCAGAACAATTAAGTACGCTTAAGCAACAACTCGCAGGCATAAATACATTAATCGTATTTAACTCCGCAGGGACTGACAGTTACAAAAGTAATTTCGGTTTCTCCACAGGGATGAAACAACTACTATCCACTGTTGGGAATGGCGTACAAACCATAATTGTACAGCCTACAACTCCTTACGGATTAAAACCATTTGTAAATTATAACACCGCCTCATGGATTATTTGCTATGATAAAACGTTACACGCGCAACGTTATGCAGCGCAAGCCATATTTGGTGGAATTGACATACAAGGAGTGCTACCCGTAAGCATTTCACCTGAGTATCCTGCAGGAACCGGTATCAATACCTCTAAAACACGTTTGGGCTATGCCACTCCCGAGGAGGCTGGCGTAGACTCACGTCGGCTCAGTACCATTGACTCTATTTGCCGTAGCGCCATAGCAAAACGTGCTACTCCCGGTTGTCAAGTAGTTGTTGCCCGTGGAGGAAATATCATTTACCAAAAAAGCTTTGGAAATAAAACCTATACCTCTCCGGAGGCCGTTACGGACCAATGCCTTTACGATGTAGCATCCATTACCAAAATTGCAGCAACTATGCCTGTAGTAATGCAACTGGAACAAAAAGGTGACATAACACTGGATGGTACAATTGGCGATTACCTGCCGCAATATCGCGAAAGTAACAAACATAACCTTAAGCTTAAGGATATACTTTTACATCAAGCCGGATTACGCGGTTCCATCCCCCTATTTGCGGAAGCAATAGACCGTAAAAACTTGCGAGGACCACTATTTACTGCAAAAAAAACTGAAAGCAACACAATTCGCGTAAAGGACCGTCTATACATGAATCCAAACTTTAAATACAAAGACAGCACATTCTCCTCTATACCAAAATCAAATTATCTGTCCGTGGCCCCTGGAGTATACATGCATCCTCAATACAAGGATTCACTACAACAAGCAATTGCTAAAACCCCGGTTGATGGCAAGGGCATGCGATATAGCGACTTGGGGTTTATGCTATTACAAGAGGTAGCAGAACAAGTAACCCACCGCCCTCTTGATGTGTATTGCAATGAAGAATTTTACACCCGCATGGGAATGCACCATACCTACTTCAATCCACTTAAAAATGTTGATAAACAAGATATAGTTCCAAGTTGCCGCGAAAACATTTACCGTAAATGCACCATTCATGGTACTGTCCATGACCCGGTAGCTGCCGTACGAGGAGGTGTTTCAGGCCATGCCGGTTTATTCTCAACAGCAGGTGATATTGCCAAAATCATGCAACTTTACCTTAACGGAGGCGAATATGGCGGCGAGCACTATTTTGATAAAGAAACACTAAAACGTTACACACGAAATCATTTACCATCAAACAGACGTGCCTACGGATTTGACAAACCCAACTTGCAAGCACCACAAGCCAGTCCGGCTGCACCTTCCGCATCGGCCGAAAGTTTTGGGCACACCGGCTTTACTGGGACAATTGCATGGGCCGACCCGAAGTATGATTTAGTTTATGTATTCTTATCTAACAGAACCTACCCGGACGAGTACAACAATCTACTGTTGCGTCTCAACGTGCGTACTGCAGTGCAGGAGGTAATTTATAACGCTATACAACCCTAATTTTATGCACATTTTTCTATTATCACTATTCTCGCTTTCTTTTAATATTCTTCTTGGACGCTTCCGTAAACGCTACGACAAATTCACAGTACGATGGTGGTTACTAATTCATGCTTCCATCCCACTCATCATTCCTGCACGCATGTGGCTAGATATTCCTCATTCTTATGCCCCATTGTTTATTTTACTTGCTGTTACAGGACAATATATAGGAGCTCGACGCTTAACCGTTTAGGCTATCTGTGCATAACATAGATATTCATCGCGTGTTTTATCAACATTCTCATCCATATTTCGTTCAATACTGCATAACTTACGCAGTATGAACAAAAACTCCCTAAAAGGCAATTTATCCCTACTTGTTGCTCGCTCACTAGCAGGCGCTGATAATAATGTCCTTAAATACATGGTTCCCCTTTGGCTAGGCGCTATTACAGGCACGGGCTTACGCTGCATCTTTGCAGCAGTTGCCTTTTGGATTACCGGCTTGTTTGTACGCGAGGCTACGCCCACATGGAAACAACGCATACAGTGGCTTGCTACAGGTGCTTTATGCATGTACACCTACCTAGTATTTTTCTTAAAAGGTTTATCCTACACTACTCCTATTTCCAGTGCAATATTCTCATCAACACAACCCATCTGGGTATTTATTATTGCCATGTTATTTTATCATGAACGAGTAACACTACTGAAAATAATAGGCATTATTGTGGGCTTTGGAGGCGCCCTATTGTGCATTCTCTCCACCCGACACCCTGAAAATGCAGTAAACCCTGTACTGGGCGACCTATTTTGCCTTATAAGTGCCATTACATTTGCCATCTATCTCACTCTAAACAAAGAGTTTCTAAAAACAATGGGCAACATCACTGTAATGAAATATTTATTTACAGGTGCTTCAATAACAGCCATCATTGTATCACTATGTACTGGATTTGATGCACCTGTTATAACTGACACTTTTCATGGAGAATGGCATTTAACACCTTGGTTATTACTACTTTTTGTACTCGTATTCCCTACCTACATTAGCTATGTACTCATTTCAATTGGCCTAAAATACATTAAAGCCACAGTAGCCGCCCTGTATGGCTATTGCCTACTCATTGTAACCACAATTATATCTTACATTGCGGGACAAGACACCTTTACGTGGACTCAGCCCGTTGCTATTGTCATGATGTGTGCTAGTATATACATGGTTGAAATTGCCGATAATAAAAAGCAGATATCCCCCACTCCCAAATCCTAATCCCAACAGTCTTAACCGCACTATGCCATACTAAAAACATATACCTTGTTACAAGGCAAACAATATCAAAACCCCATATTTACACAACTTGCACTGAAATAATACAGTTCAGTATTATCTTAATGCGCTAATTGATCTCGTCAAGGTGGTATTCCCCAAATATACAACACAAACAAGCTAATTCTGCACTGCGTGCATCCCTGCTGTGGGTTTCGACTAGGTTTCTTCTAGGTTACGGCAAGGTTTCGACTAGTATGATACCCCAATAGTAGTCGAAACCTTGTCGTAACCTAGTCGAAACCCACAGGAAGGATAAGTGCGACAACCTCGCATTTAGATGTAAAATATCTTAGAAAACTTATTTTTTCAAACGTTGCAATGTTTTAAATGTGAGAAGAAGGGTGAAAAGATTTATTAAAGAGAAAAATCTTTATTTCATGTAATATTAAATAATAAATAAGGTTCGGATTGTTAGAAAAATAAATACTTTTGTAGTTGGTATTTATGTGCGGCGTTTTGCTGTTTTTACAGGTAAAATGTCGTTATTAAAACCACGAAAACGCAGTAAATTAATTAACCAGTTATTTAATAAATTGAAATCAAATTATGAGTAAAGCTTTGACATCGTCAATTTTTAGAAAAGCCGTAATGAGTTTGTCGGGTCTTTTCTTAATCTCGTTCTTGTGCATTCACTTAGCACTGAACTTGCTTTTAATTGCCGACAGCACCGGTGAGATGTTTAATCTTGGCGCGCATTTTATGGCAACAAATCCAATTATCAAAGTTATTGAGCCTGTATTGGCTATTGGATTTATTATCCACATTTTGTTAGCTATTAAGTTAACGCTTGAAAACCGTAAATCACGTCCTGTACGTTACGCAGTAAGCACACAGGCAGGGAATGCAACATGGGCATCGCGCAACATGTTTATTCTTGGTGGATTAATTTTAGCGTTCTTAGTTGTACACATCTACAATTTCTGGTGGAACATCAAAATTACAGGCGATCTTCCTATGACGTTAATCAACGGCGAAGAAGCGCATGACACTTACGCACTTGTTGCAGGATTGTTTAGAGAAAGTGTAATTTACTGTGTTGTTTACATTATCGGAGCTATTTTCTTAGGCTTCCACCTTGCTCACGGTTTCTGGTCAGCATTCCAATCAATTGGTCTTTGCAACGGAATCTGGAGAAAACGTTTAGAGTGTCTTGCATACCTATTTGCAATTGTAATGGGTGTTGGCTTTGGAATTATTCCTATATACTTCCTAATTTTCGGTTAATCATTAACCCAAAATTGCCTTATTAACAGATAATAATAATAAAACATATAAATCATGTCAGTAGTATTAGATGCTAAAATACCTGCCGGATCTTTAAAAGACAAGTGGTCTAACCATAAGGCGAACATTAACGTTGTGAGCCCGGCAAATAAACGTAAACTGGACGTAATTATTGTTGGTACCGGACTTGCCGGAGGATCTGCAGCAGCAGCTCTTGGAGAGTTAGGTTACAACGTAACTGCTTTCTGTTACCAAGATTCACCACGACGCGCGCACTCTATTGCAGCTCAAGGTGGTATCAACGCGGCAAAAAACTATCCTAACGATAATGACTCGGTATACCGTTTGTTCTATGAAACAATTAAAGGTGGTGACTACCGTGCTCGTGAGGCTAACGTTTACCGTATGGCCGAGGTAAGTAACGCTATCATTGACCAATGTGTGGCGCAAGGTGTACCTTTTGCACGCGATTACGGCGGCTTGCTTGACAACCGTTCATTTGGTGGTGCTTTGGTAAGCCGTACATTCTATGCTCGCGGACAAACCGGACAACAGTTACTTTTAGGTGCTTACTCGGCAATGAACCGCCAAATTGAGAAAGGTACTGTAAAAGTAATGGATCGTCACGAAGTACTTGATGTAGTTATCGTTGACGGTAAAGCTCGTGGAGTTATTGCTCGTGACATGGTTACAGGTAAAATTGAGCGTTTCGGTGCTCACGCTGTAGTATTGGGAACAGGTGGATACGGTAACGTATTCTTCTTATCTACAAATGCTATGGGATGTAACGGTAGTGCAGCATGGCATGCTTACAAACGTGGTGCTTACTTCGGAAACCCATGTTTTGTGCAAATCCACCCTACATGTATCCCTGTTCACGGAGAACAACAAAGTAAACTTACTTTGATGTCTGAGTCATTACGTAATGACGGACGTGTATGGGTACCTAAAAAGAAAGAAGATGCAATTGCATTACAACAAGGAACTAAAACAGCTAATGATATTCCAGACGAGGATCGCGATTTCTATTTAGAGCGTCGTTACCCTGCCTTCGGAAACCTTGTACCACGTGACGTAGCTTCTCGCGCAGCGAAAGAGCGTTGTGACGCAGGTTACGGAGTTAACAATACAGGACAAGCTGTATTCCTTGACTTTAAATATGCTATCCAACGTTTAGGACGTGATACTATCGAGAAACGTTACGGGAACTTATTCCAGATGTATGAGAAAATCACTGACGTGGATCCATACAGCTATCCAATGATGATTTATCCTGCTATCCACTACTCTATGGGTGGTCTTTGGGTTGACTACAACTTAATGACAACAGTGCCGGGATTATACGCTATTGGTGAGTGTAACTTCTCTGATCACGGAGCTAACCGTTTAGGTGCTTCGGCATTGATGCAAGGTTTAGCTGACGGATACTTTATCCTTCCTTATACTATTGGTGATTACTTAGCGCAAGATATCCAAACTCCTAAAATTGATACTAACTCTCCTGAGTTTGCTCAAACAGAGAAGGATGTTACAGAGCGTTTGAACCGTCTATTCAATATTAAAGGTAAATTATCTCCAGACCATTTCCATAAACAATTAGGTCACATTATGTGGGATTATATTGGTATGGCTCGTAATGCTGATGGATTGAAAGAGGCGATTAAAGAGATTGCTGATCTTAAAACTGAGTTCTACAAAAACTTACGCATAACAGGTGAGTTTACTGCAATGAATAACGAGTTAGAGAAAGCTGCTCGTGTAGCTGACTTTATTGATCTTGCAGACCTTATGGCTCGCGATGCGCTTGACCGTCAAGAAAGTTGTGGTGGACACTGTCGTCTTGAGTCTGTAACAGAAGAGGGAGAAGCAAAACGTAACGACGAGGATTACAAATATGTGTCGGTATGGGAGTACAAAGGAGATACAACCGCACCTGAATTACACAAAGAGGACTTAGTATTCGAAAACATTAAAGTATCACAACGCTCATATAAATAAGATTATGGCTGAAAAAATTTTACAAGAACTAACACTAAAGATATGGCGTCAAAAAGACGCTAAGTCTAAAGGAGGGTTTGAAACTTACAAAATCCATAATATATCAACTGACAGCTCATTCCTTGAGATGCTTGACATCCTTAATGAGCAGTTAGTTTCAGAAAACATTGAACCGGTAGCTTTTGACCATGACTGTCGCGAAGGTATTTGTGGTACTTGTAGCTTATTCATTGACGGACGTGCTCACGGACCGGATGATGATGTAACTACTTGTCAGTTACACATGCGTAAATTTAAAGAAGGTGCAACTATCACTATTGAGCCTTGGAGAGCAGGAGCATTTCCTGTAATCAAAGACTTAATTGTTGACCGTCATGCATTTGAAAAAATTATGCAAGCGGGTGCTTACGTATCAGTAAATACAGGTGGTGTACCTGACGGTAACGTAATTCCAATTCCTAACCACGACGCAGAAGAGTCTATGGATGCTGCTGCTTGTATTGGTTGCGGTGCTTGTGTAGCTACATGTAAAAATGCTTCGGCTATGTTATTCGTTGCTGCGAAGGTATCACAGTTTGCTCTTTTACCACAAGGTAAAATTGAACGTGCTCGCCGTGCAAAAGCAATGGTAGCTCGTATGGACGAACTTGGATTTGGTAACTGTACAAATACAGGTGCTTGTGAGGCAGAGTGTCCAAAGAGTATCTCTATCGCTCACATCGCTCGTATGAACCGCGAGTATATCAAAGCGAAATTACAAGACTAATTGACTTTGTCAATACACATAAAAGGGTTGCTCATTAGTTTGAGCAACCTTTTTTGTTACATTTTTATCTCTACAACGTGTATTGTATTTATAATTTAAATTACTTTTGTTAAAATTTAAATAATAGATATGAGATTTTTTAATTACATTTTATGTGCGGTACTACTATCAGGTATCGCATTATCATCATGCGGGGATAAGGACGTTGAGGACGCGCCAATAATTGATCCAGTAGAACCAATAGACCCAGTGGACCCGGTTGAACCGTTTGTGGGTAGTAGAGAAACAGACAGCTTGGCGCTGGTGACATTGTACAACGCCTGTGAAGGTACGGAGTGGCACGACACGTGGGACTTGAAGCTGCCAATTGACGAGTGGTATGGGGTCAGCATGGAGGGAGGACGAGTTTATGACGTAGAATTATACTATAATAACCTAAAAGGGCAATTACCAGAAGAACTTACCAAACTTGACAAAATGGAACGTTTTCATGCCAATGGGAATGCGTTAACCGGCGAACTACCTAAGTGGCTAGCGCAAATGCCAATGCTTAGAAGGATTCGCCTAGATGATAATTATTTTACAGGAACAATACCTTCTGAGTACGTTGCATTTGCCAATAAACCCAACAATAGACTTGAATTACAAGAGAATTTTATTGAATCTCCCATTCCCAATGGTATGGCTTTAGATAATGATAGCGATATTATATATCGTTATCAATACCTACCAGAGGACACGAATAAAGAAAACGAGACAATTGATATTGCCAGGGAGCTATACGCTATGCCTTGCAACGTTACTGACAGCTTAGCTTTAGTTGAGCTCTGCAATGCGAATCCTGCACTAGAAGAACTATGGGATTTAAACAGTCCTATCCATAATTGGCAGGGCGTATCGCTACAAATAAAAGACAACACATTAGTAGTTATAGGACTTCTGTGCGATTATATCAATGATTTCCCAAAAGCGTGCGAAGATCTTAACCACTTAAGAAAACTAGACCTAAGAAGATACTCTTTTACCTCATTTCCAGCATCCATTTTAGAGTTACGTAATTTGGAATATTTAGAGCTCAATGGAGAGGGCGTAAAAGCTATCCCGGCTGGTATAGATAAGCTATCTAAATTAGAATATCTTGAGATTGCTGATTATACAGTAGAGAGTACAATCCCATCGACACTATTTAATTTAACGGAGCTTAATTATTTGAGTTTCTTTGGCTGCAATCTTGTCGGAGAGTTACCACAAGAGTTAGGACAATTGAGCAAATTACGCTATCTTGATTTAGATGAGAATAGCCTTTCAGGCACAATACCAACATCTATTGGCTCATTAAAACAGCTTGAGACGGTATACTTATGCAATAATGAATTTACCGGAATCATCCCGGAAAGTATAGGAGAACTAAGTTCGTTATGTTATTTATTTATGCAGGAAAACCGACTTTCAGGAACTATCCCAGCATCTCTAGCTAACATAACCCATTTAACCTATCTTATACTAGGCGATAATGAAATTACAGGCACTATTCCTCCGGAAATAGGCTCTTTAACCTATTTAGAAGAGCTAAACCTTAGCAATTGCCTAATTGATGGCGAAATTCCCACTACATTTATGAATTTAAAAGCACTGTATTCTCTTGATCTTTCCTATACCAACTTATCTGGTAAGCTACCAAGCTTTTTAGCTACTCTCTCTAAATTGAATGACGTATATTTGAATTGCGCTTATTTTACCGGTACCATTCCAGCTAGTTACGCAGGTACAAATTGGGAAGTGATGAATCTAGAGTATAACTTCCTTACTGCACCGGTACCAGAGGGGCTAAAAGGAAATTATGCTAAACAATACCTCCCATATGATGTTAATAAAACAGGACCGACGTATGACATTACGACTAGCGCCACATCAACCTTAAGCTGCAGAACACACACTACAAGGACATCTAAGGATGAGAAAAAAGAAGTGCGCAAAGCTGCAACGAAGCGAGCGATACAGGCTAAGTTTAAGCAACAATACGCGCTGTAAACATTGTTTACATAAATACGGCGAGGATGTGTCGAGATACAGCCTTATCCTTTAAATAACAGGATCTCAGCTTTAAAGTTGAGATCCTATTATTTTGTCCATATTCGCGTAGTAAATCAATCCGGTTTTCTTTAGCAGATTAATAAAGACATTGTGTTTAATAATCCCGTCAGAGCACATACCAAGTTTAGATATTAAGTCTATTGCTGGGTATTGATGGAACAAAGATTGAATCCAAAGCCAATAAATACAGCTTTATCTGGCCCGACACACGCCTCATTTGATGTTTATACCTATATTTATTATTAATATCTAAATGACATTATCTACTAGTTCTCATATATTTACACTATTTTTGTATTTAACTTAAACATATCATATATGAGATTATTTAATTATTTAATTTACGCAGTATTAATAACAGGTATCGGGTTATCATCATGTAGGGACAAAAACAAAGAAGATACTCCTACGGTTGACCCAACGGAGCCAATAGATCCCGTTAAACCTTTTAAAGCAACCAGAGAAACGGATAGCCTTGCGTTAGTTGCATTATATAACGCTTGCGGTGGAGCAGATTGGAGTACTTCCTGGGATTTACATGAATCACTTGATTCTTGGCATGGTATTACTCTTACCCGGGGAAGAGTAGATGCCGTGGATTTGCAAGAAAATAACCTAAAAGGCAAACTAACTGAGGAGTTATCCACCTTAGATAAACTCTATTATTTTAATGTATCTAACAACTCCTTAACCGGAACTCTTCCTGATTTTTTCACTCAAACTTCTACTCTCAATTTTCTTTATTTGAATGACAACAAGTTTACTGGAACAATACCTACTAAACTTGTGGAAATTTCCAATAGATCGGGTATGAGCCTTAACATCATCAATAATTTTATTACTGCACCAATACCAAATGGAATGTCATTACATAAGGGTGATATCAATTATCGTTACCAATATCACCCTGACGATATCAATAAAGAGAATGTTATTGATATTGCTGAGGGACAAGATGCTATGCCTTGTAATGTTAATGACAGCTTAGCGTTGGTAGCACTGTATCATGCTAACAGCGAGGCACTAAAGGACATGTGGGATATACAGACAAATGTACAAAATTGGCATGGTGTTACCTTACACATACAAGACGATGAGCTAATTGTGAGTGGCATTAACCTAAGTAACTACGCATATTCCATGCAACAATGTAAAGATAATGGGCAGACGTTAGGCATTGTTTATAATAGTTTAATCTCAAATATCCCAACGGAATTTGGAAACTTAAAGCAGTTAAGATTCCTACAACTTAGTGACTACTCCTTCACATCATTCCCATCTCCAATCTTGGAGCTTAGTAACTTAGAGTGGCTAAAAATGAGAGGATGTGGTATAAGAGATATTCCGAACGATATTGACCGTTTAGCAAAATTAAAATTCCTCCAGATTGATGATAATAGTTTAAATGGAAAAAGCATTCCTACATCTCTATTTAACTGTAGCGAATTATTATATTTATGTTTATCGGAATGTGGATTAACATGCGAGTTGCCTCAAGAAATTGGTCAGCTAAAGCAACTTCGCTACCTTGATTTAGGTTCAAACCATTTATATGGGAATATTCCGAGCTCAATGGGCGAATTACATTCATTAGAGATGTTACTCTTATATGAAAATAATTTTACGGGAAAGATCCCGGAAGTTTTTGGTAATCTCGGTTCATTAACTTCTTTAGAACTTAGTTATAACAATTTCTCTGGTACAATTCCTCCATCATTAGGAGACTTAACTGAACTGAGAGAACTTGCCATGAGTGGAAATTTGGTTACCGGAACTATTCCGCAGGAGTTTGGCAATTTAAGCAACTTAGAATACCTTGATATGGAGGAATGCCCTATAGAAGGTGAAATACCTACAACTTTTACGAATTTAAAGTCGCTAGAAAGTCTTTATTTTAACTCAACAAACTTATCAGGAAACTTGCCGGAGTTTTTACCTCTTTTACCAAAACTTCAAGGCGTTGACTTAGATAATTGTTATTTTACTGGAACCATTCCTGCTAGTTATTATAATACAAATTGGGGTTATATGTATATAGAACAAAACTTTATTATAGCACCGGTTCCTGAGCCGATGTTTGGAAACTATAGATACCAATATCACCCCGACGATATTAACAAACAAAAAGGTACTTACGACATTACGAATAGCAATTTGCGTTTAACAAGCACACAAAACACGCTCTCATCTAAGAAAAAGGAAATAGAAAAACGCAATGCGTATAATAAAAAAGCAATGCAAGATAAATTAAGAAAACAGCTCGGATTATAAATATCTTTAGCAAAAAGAAAAACCTCTCATTACTAGTATGTCACTGATTTGGACATTTATAATGAGAGGGATTTTTATTATGCAGTTAACAGTACGTTTTGAGTTTATTTGGTTTTCTCCCCAAATTCCTCTTGTTGACGTTCCACCTCTTTTAGTTTTTGGGCATTAAGTTCTTTTTGTAATTGCTCTTGCTCTTTGGTCATTACGTTGATTGACTTTTGTATATTCTGGAGTGGTTTAGCGTTGCTTGTATGCATTGCATTTTCATCATATAGCATATCGTACTCTACCGGTATAGTCTCAATTTCCAACTCAGCTCCCATAGGGGTTTGGCTTCCTTTTTCCACTAATTCAGCAGATATTTTGATCCTTCCTGGACGATGTGTTGTACGTACGAGTATAGGAGCCGTTCCCCACTCTATTTTCTGCGGATTTGTACCGATAGCTTCAATAAGTGCTCCTTCGCCCTCTACAGTAAAACGCACCTCACTGTTATTTAAACGTTTCACATTACCGTCCTTATCGGTGATTTGTGCCACAACTACGACTATGTCAGATCCATTAGCCACCGGCTGTACTCCCTCCGTATCGGCAACAAGTTCAATCTTCGTTGCTCGCCTTGCCGGATATCGCTTATGTGTAGCCACAACTTCTCCATTAATGAGTCCTTCGGCAAGGAAATAGGTTTCCTCCGCTTTTCGCTCACGGCAAAGCGCCTTATCTTCCATTACATCAAAGAAACCTTCAAATACGATATATGGAGACGGCATTCCCGGCGTACAGGATTTTGTATAATTACGTACCTCTTTCCCATTGTATTTCGTTACGCGTACCTCATCGCAGTTAGAATATACCACTATGTCTTTGGGAGAGAATGGAGTCAACTCGTTCGCAATATAGACCATTGGTCCTGTTTCGGATAGCATATTATTTAAATCTACAGGCCGCTGAGATTGGAACATGTAGTAGGATGTTTTTGGTTGGCGATAAGCATCCATTATACCTCCGTAAAACGGATCGGGGTGATAGCCTCTTTGGTGGTCAAAGGCATGCCACAAGGTTCCACCCACGTGGTGTCTATTGGTCAGATACAATGAATTATAACAGGTATACTGATATGGCGGTTTTGCATAATGCTCCGCTTGTACTAACATAGGAATTTCGCCCCATGAACGACATACTCTACTTGGGGAGTTATGCGAGTTCCAATTGTCTACATTGTCACCCCACTCGCGCGTAAAATAGGTTTTCGTGGTGTCTAGATGCTTTATAGCCCACGCAGCATCGCCCGTAACTGGGTGCGTAAACTGGATAGGAAAATGGTGACTTCCCTTTGCCTCACTGTCACATGCTGGGTAGCATCCCGGATAAGGGTACTCCTCCAACACATAATCATGTACATTCTTAGCAAAATCCTCTGGATACCATGTTTCATTCAAGATAGGTTCCCATAGTAACACCGACGGATGGTTACGATCACGGCGCACCATATCTCGGACATTACCATATACACGCTTTGCAAATAGTGGATCCTTGTTCCAGAACTGCCATCCCGGTGTATTTACTATGACAAACAAACCTAGCTCATCGCATGCATCCATAAAAGCAGGATCCTGCGGATAGTGTGCGTTACGAACAATTCTCATACCGGCATCACGCAACTTCTTTGCGTCTTTCCAATGTAGTGAATTTGGTAAAGCATTACCAATAACAGCAAAATCCTGATGTCTGTTAGCACCAATCAGTTTATCCGGATAGGGTTTTCCATTTAGCCAAAAGCCATCCGGCCCCTTAAATTCGATGGAGCGAATTCCAACACGTTTCGTATAGCCGTCAATTACTTTATTGTTTCTATCCCTAATCTTTATTCTTAAGTTGTACAAGTAGGGACAATCAGGTTCCCATAATGTAGGTGAATTTAAAGCTAATAGTGTTGTTACTTGCCGTGCCGTGTCTGGACTTATATATATAGGTACCTCTTTTCTGGTGCATACTTTTCCATTACTATCTACCAGTTCATAAGTTACTCTACCTCTAAATGCATCCCTATTGGTATTACGTACATGTAAATTTAAATGCATTGTTGCACGCTTATCGCTAATTTGTGGGAAGGATATAAATAATCCGCCTCCAGCAACCTCATCTTCATAGTTTGGATCGGTTATAAACACATGGCCATGAGAGATTAACCAACAATCTCGATATACCCCTCCAAAATAACAAAAGTCCAAAACATCCTGTGGTTTACCCGGTGGGTACATCGGGTCATCTCCATTATCGCACATCACACTAATAACATTCTTGCCATCCTGTAAGTAGTCTGTTACATCAGCTATAGCTGGTAAAAAACCTCCATAATGCTTCTTTACTTGTTTTCCATTTACCCAAATGGCAGATTTACCCATTATACCCTCAAAATGGAGAAAATAGCGTTTATTCAGTTTCTTAAAATCAAAATGTTTTCTATACCATGCTTCGCCTTGATAGTTTACACATCCACTAGCCTCCTTGGGTAAATACTCTAAACCATGAGGTAATGACACGGTTTCCCAGCCTGAGTCATCATAATCCATCTGCTCTGCCCCATTCATGCTTCCTTTCGCAAAACGCCATCCTGGATTCATACTTGTCACATTACGTCCCGTACCTGGCAATGCATAAAATCCGGCCGTAGAGTATTGAGGTTGATGCGCATATTGCGCAAGTATCTCCTTAGCACTCCCAAGCAATAGAAGTACAATTAAAAATCTTATCATTTATTATTAATTTGGTGATTAAAAATAGTGAAGCTCACTCTTTCCCTAGTGAACATCAATGTTTCAAAATTATGTATTTTTTATAATAATAACAATTTTATACTCATTATAAATAAGTATAACTTCACTGTGCTGCTTTATTTTTTTGATTTTATTAAAATTTAGTAATTTTAATAAATATATTATGTATAAATTTATTGCACTTTTCTTCTTTCTATTTATACTATTTTTATCACTTGATTTTTGATAACGCTAAAGTACCTTATGCCATTTTTTTTTTCTAGTCCAATAACATTAATTATCGCATCCATTATAACATACACTTTATCAAGTTGTACAACGGGCATTTCATCTGCAATAGAAACAGATAGTATCACATTTCAACATGCTCAATTTCAGGAAGCTAGTAAATATGCTAAAGCTAAACAATATGACAAAGCTATTGTTGCTTTTAACACATGCATTATAAATAATCTACCCTCAGACTGCAACCAGCCTGAGGTAGAAAACATAGTAACTAGTGCCATGGCATATCTTGTAGATATGTATCAATATATGGATACACCTCAGGATGCTGTTCACTACATGTCAGACTTAATCACTAATCATACTTCATATATTCAAGAAAATTGTCTACGGGATATGTACTCAATTTATGCCTATGCCTTAGCACGCAACAACCAACTTGAGCTAGCTATGGCAACCATTGATACAGCATTTACACTAAAACTTAAGAATTCTACTCCACAGCGTTTGTTCCGTGATTATGCTTACGCCGCATACATTTATAGAAATAACCCCACCACAAATGGTAAAGTCATGGAATGGTGCTATAATGCGTTACATCAAGCAAAGCTTACAGACAATCCCATGCCTACGCAGTTTATAACTCATTTATTAGGAAAAGTTTATAGGCATACAGGCAAATTAAGTAAAGCACTTGATCTTTTTCATGAAAGCATTGAGATGGCCGAAGAACAGGGAGATATTGCAGGACAAGCACGTGGATACAATGCTTTATCCGAGTTATACCTATATTGGGATATTCCATTCTATGCCGACGATTATGCTAATATGGCTCTACAATGCAATACTCTTATAAACAACTCAAATACAGAAGTTACCATACATACTTACTTACTAAAGAGCGATATAAAAACGAGTCAAAATCAATCTGACTCAGCTATATACTATCTACAAAAGGCTGAAAATTATAGAAACACTCTCCCCTACCAATACGGAGAATCTGAGATTGATCAGAGGTGGGGCACCTACCTTGTTACACATTGTGATGCAGACTCATTACAACTTGGTATAGAAAAACTTCAACATGTAGCACAATATGGCAATGCACTTAATCAAGCCAGTGCGTACTACCAACTGTCTATCGCTTATTTAAAACAACAAGAGGATGAAAAAGCAGAAATAATGCTAGACAGCATGGTCTCCGCATTACAACATTTTGATATGAAACATTACATATATATTGACTATGGAACCCTACTTCGACACTATATAAACAAAAAGGATGCTTACAATATTGAACGACATACGCTATCGTTAATTGAAGAGTGTGAGTTTAACTTTGATACGGAAATCTGTACTAGAATGTATGAAACTATTTTACAAGCTCGTATGGAACGACAAGAGAAAGAATTACAGCTACATCAAATAAAAGTTGAATATCGTCAGCTCTATCTACTTTCTTACGTTTTCTTTACCCTCTGCGTTGCTGTTATTTCCTTCATTATGTACAGACAGAAACAGAAAATCCACATAATGAAGCAAGAACAATTAAAGCAGAATCTTTCTTCATTAATGATGAAACTGGAAATAACAAGCCGCAAAAAGATGCAAGCCGAATTACAACTTTCCCAAATATTATTAGAACAGGTACAAACGGAGGAGAATGAAATTATTCCACCAACCGGTTTTATGCATGAAGAAAGCGAAGCGGAATTCCGTGATCAATTTAATAGTCTATATCCCAATTTCCAGGCAGCTCTTAAGAAAGAAATTCCGAATGTCACACGAAAAGAGGAATTATTATGCATGTTAATCACGCTTGGACAGGGGCCACAAGAAATTGCGAATATTATGGGGATAGCGCATAGAAGCGTAATCATGGCACGATACCGATTGAAACAAAAACTAGATAAAGACAAAGTACTAGAAGATACATTGAAGGTACTTATTCTATAATCAGCAAGAGGCCATCTAACATTTTATTGTTAGACAGCCTCTCAAAACTACACACGTTATTTGGCTTGTGCTATTCTGCGTGGGCCAATTAATTTGAATCTAGTTATAACCGATATTTAGGAAACTATTAGGAAGTACAATCTCCATTTCTTCACCATTCTTCAACGTCAATGTTATCGTTGCACTTTGGGCTAATACCATCACTTTTTTTATATCGCCAAGCTTTTCATTGGTATCTGTAAAAAGTAACGATGTATTACGAATATTGGTATTAAGTATCTCGTTAAGTAATGCTACAGCCGTAGACGATCCTTCATGGTCATTATTGACCTCCCCTATTAATTTGAAAAAAGCACTCCCATTTGGCAATGAGTAACGGAAACATATATTACCAATTTCTGTAATGAGTTCTATATTATCATTTTCTAATTTTAAAGAATTTGCATATACCAGATTACCATTATAAGATAGCTTGTCAGAATGATTATGATTATAATTATCAGAAGTTGCCATTGTTACTTGCTTTTCAAAGTCTCCTATGCTCTCTTCCATATGCATATTAGGATGTAAAGCACTTTCGTCTGTCATTACTCTTTTAGCAACCAGTTTATTATCAATCCACACTATTACATTGGGTGCTAACGGACTGATATAGGTTGGTTCTGGCATATCATGATAAGTAAGCATTACTATACGCAGGTTATTTTGCGAATCATCTTCAATAGAGAGTGGCATTACATATTCTAGCAAACCAGTAGCATCTAATGTCATGTCGAACTTTACAGTTTCTGGATTCCAAGTCATCTTTACCCCTTTAATCGACGATATTTCCTCATTAGAAGTACGTGTTGGACTCGTTACAGATAACGTGCGATAATGATATAAAGCAGCTGATACGCTTTCCTCTAGATCATCTTTTATTTTGTAAAAATCACCCACCTGTTTGCTGGTATTATTATATGTTTTTTCAACATGAGCTGCAATCTCACTTTTGCTTAAGCTGGTATAGGCAGGCTCTTGTGGGAGTTCGATACCCTCATTAACATCGTCTTTATCATTACACGATATTATTACCATTGCCATAATTAAATATAGTATCTTTTTCATTTTCGTATTTTTTGTGGTATATATACTGCTGATGTATTTGTATTATTATTTTATAAAAAATGGAGATACAAATTCAAATAGTTCTCCATCTTTGAGACGCACAGTTATAACATCAGGTTTATCTGGGTAAAGAAACTCTCCAATCTTTTCATCTCGATCGGTAAATACTATTACACTTTCCGTAATATTGTTGTTATATATTATACCTAGCAGCTCCGATACTTTTTCACTATCCATCCCTGTACCACTGTTATATAACAGATCTCTCAAGCTTTCTAAGTCAGTAAAATTATTAATCGTAAGACGTAATCGTAGGTTACTAAATTCTATACTTGCTTGCAATGATTTATCGATTATAGACATTGAAAGATGAAAAAGTTGATTCTCTCTTCTCGTGAATAAAACAGTTTGGTTCATATTCTGTTTAGAGTGCGTCACTTTAAACTCCAATGCATAATCTTCATTATATTGTTTTGTATATCCCGTCATAATATCCGAGGTTTCCTGAAATTCTCTCGATCCATATACAATCTTGTCATTTTTTTTCCATTCCATGGAATTATCAAAACCATTCCGATTGTAGTAATTATTAATGATGGAGAAATCATTAACATTACCATTTTCAATACTTGATGGCATGCTAATTACTCTTTGATTTCCTGCACATAGAGTAAGATCAAAGTTACGGGTATTCGCATTCCATGTATACTTTAGCCCCATTGGCTCCGATTTTGTTGTTCTATCGCCACCCAGTCCATAAATTGGAGCTTCGTAATGATTAATTACTTCTCTATATTTTTCTAAATTATAGGAAATAGTATCTGTGGCTACCGTAAATTCTGCTCGAACAGCTGCACTAGCTTCCTCTATTAGTTTCTTAACTTCGTCATTACTTAATGTAGTATATGGTTTTTCTAAATCCGAAAGTTCCGGTTGTAAAGTTTCGGCATCATCTTTTCCACATGCAACGGCAAATAGAAGAAGTCCGATATATAATATTTTTTTCATCTCGATATTTTTATTTTAAAGTTTATAATAGATATTATTTGAACTCTGACATAGAGTACCTATTCGTGCTATGCAACAATATCTAAAGATTGTACTAAATATGTCATCACTTCACCATCCTCAAACTGTACAGTAAATTGAATCATATGTTTACCCTCTATCGGTTTATACTGAATATTTATTAGATCACATAATTTCTCATCTTTATCTGCGTATACCACAACATTATCGGAGCAATAGGATTTATATAATTCAGTTATCATGATTTCTTTCTCCGCATCTGTTACATTTGAATCTAACACTTCCATTATTAAATCATTCAATACGTTGTAATTCTTTATGGTAAAATGAAATCTTATTCCACCATACTGGTAACACGATGAGATATCATATGGAGAACGAATATCCTTAGAAGCTACAATGGTGATACCATCCTTCAATAACTCCATAGAAAAAGTGTCTAAGCTTGACTGACCGATGAATGTATATTTGTCAAGGGAAGATTCGAAATAGGACGACATATACGGACCTGTAGGGGTATTATGATGCTTTATCACCTCAGCTTCCTTCAAGATCACAACACCGTTATGTTTCCAATTGAACTCCTTGCGTCCGTTTACATTATAATATAATAGACTAAGCTCATTTTTGGAATCATCTTCGATAGTCATGGGTAAGATATACTCCATTGTAGCAGCCGAAGAGATAAGTGTATCAAATTTGGCATACTGTGGATTCCATGTCAATTTAAGACCTTTCAAAAATGTTAGATTTTCCGTTTGAATCTGCTGTCTTGTTTGCAAAGGCATTCCCATAAGATCAGATACACCATAGAAATTGGCTACAGACCATAACTTATAACTTGTTTCGGACATCAATTCTAATGTCTCTGAGTAGTGTTTTGAATTTTCTGTAAGAGCCTTGCTTAAAGTTTGTTTTAGCTCTTCCTTTGGTGCCTTACTAAACGGCTTTTCAAAATCGTGTAATGGTTCGACAATAAGATTAGAATCACTGTCTTTGCTACATGCACCCCAAGCAAGTAGCATTAATAAATAAATAACTTTTCTCATAATGTATATTTAATTTTCAAAAAGGCACAAAATTAGTGTATATTTCATTCTATATATATAATTTATTCTTAATTATATTTTAAAGTATTATTGTCTACTAATCTATGTAACATTGTACATTTATTTCGTACACCATAATTATGAATTAGAATCGTGAAGTAATAATTGCTCTAATATTTGCCTCATTAAGCTTAATGAATGTTACTAGTTATAGTTAATTATATTATCTTCGCATTATTAGGATATAGAATAGACAATAAGTATATGTATAGTATTGATGAACTTCGGGAAATAATAAAAACAGAGTTAGAGAAAGAAACATACATGCAGGAACCTACCGCATTGTTTGAACCTTTACGATATATTTTAGAGGATGGCGGAAAACGTCTGCGTCCAGTGCTTGCGCTCATGGCATATAATTTGTACAGGGAAGATATTGAAAAAGCACTGAAATCGGTTATTGGTATTGAAATTTTCCACAATTATACGTTGTTACATGACGATGTAATGGACGATGCGGCAATTAGACGAGGACGCCCTACCGTACATCGCAAATGGAATACCAACGTTGCCATTTTAAGTGGTGATGCAGCAGCCATAACAGCATATATGTACGTTGAAAGCTGTGAGGATAAATATTTGCGTCGTGTACTTGATGGTTTCAATCAGGTAGCAATGGATGTTTGCAAAGGTCAGCAATTAGATATGGAGTTTGAGTCCCGTACTGATGTTACCGCAGAGGAATACTTGGACATGATATATAAGAAAACATCCGTACTTATTGCCGGAAGTTTACGCCATGGGGCCTTAATTGCGGGAGCTAGTGAATCCGATTACAATGCGCTTTACGACTTTGGAGGTTGCTTGGGATTGGCTTTCCAACTACAGGACGATTTATTGGATGTTTATGGCAATGAAAAGACCTTTGGTAAGGCCATTGGCGGCGACATTATGGAGAATAAAAAGACCTATATGCTGATAAAGGCATTGGAGATGGCCGAAGGTGACGATTTGCAAAAACTAAAAGAGTATATTGCAATTGATGACACTGCTGCTCGTTGGAAGATTGAAGCAGTGACTAACATTTATAACTCTGTAGGCGTTAAGGCTGTTGCCGAAGCTAAGATTAATGAATATATTGACCAAAGCAAGATGTTGCTTAAGTCTATTGACTTACCTGAAGAGCGAAAAGCCTTATTTTATGAAATGATTGATTATCTGGATGGACGAGAAAAATAATTTACAGGAAGACAAACAGTATACATTAGATTGCCGATACTTACGTATGGCAAAAATATGGGCAGAGAACTCCTATTGCGTTCGCAGACAGGTAGGTGCGCTTATTGTTAAGGATAAGTCCATTATCTCGGATGGTTTTAATGGAACTCCTTCGGGATTTGAGAATGTGTGTGAGGATGTTGACGGTTTCACTAAACCTTACGTTTTGCATGCGGAGGCAAATGCCATTAGTAAAGTTGCCAAAAGCAATAACAGTAGTGAGGGAGCTACTATGTATGTTACAGCATCTCCGTGCATTGAATGCGCCAAGTTAATTATTCAGGCTGGGATTATACGCGTTGTATACTCGGATGAATACAGATGCTGCGATGGCATTGACCTGCTTCGACGCGCAAGCATATCTGTTGACTTTGTTGAGATTAAATAAATAGACATTAAAATAAAAGATAATATGTACAAGCTACGAATATTATGGGTACCTATTCTTGTAGGAATCTCTATTGCTTTGGGAATGCTGATAAACCGCGCAATGACACCCAGACAACTGGACATGGCTAGCGTGCAGCAGTTACTACGCAGCTCAAACATGGGCGGTGGAAGTAAGTTAGATATGGTTGTAAGCATGATTAACAACTCATACGTTGACACTATCGACATGGGCAAACTCGAAGAGGATGCTATTAACGATTTGATCAAGGAGTTAGATCCACATACAGTGTATATCCCTGCTAAGGATATGACACGCGTTAACGAGGAGATGGTAGGTAATTTTGGTGGTATTGGTGTACAATTTTATAAGTATCAAGATACTGTAACCGTTGTTAAAGTGGTTCCGGGAGGTCCTAGTGAGGCTGCTGGCGTGCAAGATGGCGACCGTATTGTAAAGGTGAATGATATGACCGTAGCCGGTGTTAACATGAACACGGATAGCATAATGAAGCAAATGCGTGGCGAGGTTGGTACACAAACAACATTAACCATTGCCAGAAGAGGCGTTAAAGAGCCCGTAATCATCGATGTGGTACGTGGAAATATCCCTATCAAAAGCGTGCCAGTTGCATACATGATCAATGATACTACAGGATATATACGCGTAAATATTTTTGCAATGACCACATACAATGAGTTTATGCAAGGACTAGCTAGTTTGAGTAAACAAGGTATGAAACGCGTTATTGTTGACTTGAGGGAAAATGAAGGTGGTATATTGCCAATTGCAACACAAATGATTAATGAGTTCCTTCCGGCCGATCGTTTAGTACTATATACACAGGGTAAAGCTGTGCCACGTATGGATTATCGATCAAACGGCAAAGGACGCTACCAGGATTTACCTGTTACCGTGTTGATAAATGAGTTTAGCGCATCGGCAAGTGAGATTTTTGCCGGAGCTATTCAGGACAATGACCGCGGATGGATCGTTGGTCGCCGCTCATTTGGTAAAGGATTAGTACAGGAACAACGTCCACTTGCAGATGGAAGCGCATTACGTTTAACCGTAGCACGTTACTATATTCCATCGGGACGCTCCATTCAAAAACCTTATGATGAGGGAAAAGAGAAATACTATAGCGACATTTACTATCGCATGGCACATGGCGAATTCTCAGAGAAGGATTCTATTCACTTTGATGAAAAGCTTCGCTTTGAAACAGCAGGCGGACGCACGGTGTACGGAGGCGGTGGAGTTATGCCGGATGTTTTTGTACCGGTAGATACTGTTGGATATTCCAAATATCTGAACGAGCTGCTTAGAAAGCAATATCTATATGAGTACACATTTGAATTTATGGATAAACACCGTGAGGAAACAAAGAAACTAAAAACCGCTAAGGAAGTCAAAGCTTACTTGGCCAACTTTGATCTTGTAACCGAGGTAGTGAACTATGCACAAAAGAGAGGTTTAAAACCTGATGCAAAAGGTATTCGCGACTCTAAAGCTGTGATAAGAAACAGAACAGAGGCTTTTATTGGCCGACACATAATGGACGATCAAGGTTTTTATCCTATATATAGCGAAGGCGATCCCGTTATCGTTAAGGCATTACAACAGCCTAACGAGATTGTATTTGAATGAAAAGAATACTGTATATAGTGTTGGGATGTTTGGCAGTGGGACTTGGAATTATAGGAGTTGTACTGCCCGGTTTCCCTACAACCCCCTTTTTGTTACTTGCGTCGTGGTTCTTTGTACGCAGTTCGGTACGCCTCAACGCATGGCTACACAGAACACGCTATTTAGGAGGTTACTTACGCCGTTTTAACGGGGAGGAACCACAAACCAAATGGGACAAAATAATTCCATTAGTAACCACCTGGGTAGGTATTGGATTTTCTCTTTGTCTTATAGGTTCTGACAATATCCGAATACTGGTGTTTTGCTTAGGCTGGGTTGCTACATTTAGTATACTATTCGCAAAACGAATTTTAAAAGGTAAACCATAACATAAATGCCGTGGACAACATTGTCCACGGCATTTATGTTATCTGAACCAACCAAGAATATCGGATAGTCCTATAGCAAATGATATTACCTTTCCATCGGCAGTGTAGCTGTAATTGCGACAAGCAAAAAGCGTATCAACCAAGGCACGCATCTCTTCATCGTTTAACGGACCTACATATTCACCACTGGCAGCCTTAGCCATAGCAAGCGCTACACGCTCTTTATCCTTAACCTTTATATCGCCAGATGTCTCTTTGTAGTATTCAATCAAATTTTGAAGTACCTCCGCGGCGTCGCTTGTATTTAAATCAGCCGGCGTTGCATATATGGCAAAACTAGAAGGGCCTATTTGTGTTAATTCAAAACCAAGAGTATCTAAATCCATTACAATCTCCTCCGCAATGGTAAAATCCTCAGGCGTTAAATCAATAGTCTCAGGAAACAAACACTTCTGCTTTGCTGTTTGCGTTGTCTCAACGGCTTCCAAATACTGCTCAAATAATATACGCTCATAAGCTCTACGCTGATCAATGGCCATAAAACCGTCAACCGTAGATGTCAGAATGTATCTATTCTTTACCTGCATAAAGTTAGCCTCGGCCGGAGTTGCATCCTGCTGTTGTTCCTGCTCAATAAACTCCTCAATTACCGTTTGCTGTGGTTGCGGTGTCTCCTCTACAGTTACAAAGAAGTCACGCCAACTGGTTCCCGGTGTTGAAGGAATAGCATTTTCTGTTGTTTCAACTCCGGGATCAAAACTACTATCCGTAGGCGTTATTGGAGTTGAATGGTAATTAAAAGGATTATACGAAGGGTTATACTGCACTCTAGGTATATAGTTTGATGCCGGTTTAGTTGGCGTTTCAAACTGAATACTTCCTTCAGTATCAAAATCCAATGGTGGCATAATGTTACATTTCCCCAACATCTCCTTAACGCCTGCTAGGAGTATCTGGAAAATTGCCGGTTCGTCCTGAAACTTAATCTCCGTCTTTGTTGGATGAATATTTACATCAATCAAATCCGGATTGATTGTAAAATAGAGGAAGTAGGAAGGAATCATATCCCCCGCAATTAAACCACTGTACGCTTCGACAATAGCTTTATGGAAAAAGTTATGCTTCATGAATCTATTATTCACAAAGAAGTACTGCTCTCCATACGTTTTCTTAGCATGTTGAGGTGTACAAACATAACCACGAACTTTAATAAGCTCGGTATCACATTCCACATTAATAAGCTTACTGTTTATTGCCTTGCCCATCACATTCACTACGCGCTGACGCAGCTGCGACGCAGGTAGTTGATAAACCGTTTTATCATTATGAATAAGCGTAAAGGATACATCAGGGTTTGTTAACGCAATTCGTAAAAATTCCGTTACTACATTTTTAAACTCTGTACTATCCGCCTTAAGAAACTTACGGCGAGCAGGTACATTAAAAAAAAGATTCGATACTATTATGTTCGTTCCTTCCGCACAGTTTACAGGTTCTTGCTTTTTTACGGTAGACTCACTAATGTAGATATAGGTTCCCAGTTCCTCACCGGTTTCTCTACTACGTAATTCTACCTCTGCAACTGAGGCTATGGATGGCAAAGCCTCTCCACGGAAACCTAAGGTACGGATATTGAATAAGTCCTGTGCGGCAGCTATCTTCGATGTAGCATGACGTTCAAAAGCCATTCGCGCATCCATTGGCGAAAGACCCTTACCATTGTCAATTACTTGGATAGATGTTTTGCCCGCGTTTTTAAGAATAACTTGAATGGTAGTAGCACCGGCATCCACCGAGTTCTCCACCAACTCCTTCACCACCGATGCCGGGCGCTGCACAACTTCTCCCGCGGCAATCTGATTGGCAACCGCGTCCGGCAATAATTGAATAATGTTAGCCATTCTTTTTTTCTCTATTTAGCACTATTAAAATCGATAACACTACAAGCCAAAAAAGCGTAGTAGGCCCTCTTTATTTGTCATCACAACTAAACCAACTGCCATAAATAGCATGATTAGTATCATAAATAAACGTATGGTATAGCTGCTTCCATTGCCTGAACGCATAGATTTATGACGATCGTACTCCGATCTCATTCTTCCGCGAATATTAGGTATATAGGAATCATCGTCTTCATTCATACCCATTTCTGCGCGGACTCTTTTCTCTCTTGCTTCACGTTCTTCTTTTGCGGGATCCCAATAACGTGGTTGGATATTAAAACGTTTGATGTTCGGTTTTTTATTAAATAACATAACCTGTCGTTTTTAATTTTTCATTGTTTTTTTCTTCCCAAAATTATTCCTTATCCACTTTGGAACAAGGAAGGCTCCAATCAACAAATAGGGGTAATAACTTATCAATCTCCACAACAGCGCAATTGCAACTGCTACCCCAACACTTGGAATGAACTCTCCAAGATACTCTTTAAAAACAAATTCTGCAAATCCGCTACCCCCTGGAGTGGGACTCACCAGCATCATTATCCACATAATTAGCTGTCTTGCAAAGATAAGAAATTGTTTTGCCCAATCATAATTTCCTGCCCAAAAAGCCATTAAAATGGCATTTACCACCCAGTACCTTGCAGTCCAGGAAATAAAGGTAGATCCAAAGGTTTTAAGCCAAAAAACTAACGACTTTTTACGCAGTTCATAGGAGTTACGCACTATGTCTGTACCGGCCGTATTTGCCTGCTGGCGCCAGCGCTTTAGAAAACGTAACTTAAATATTCGTAAAAGAAAAAATTTCAATCCTCGAGGGTTATAAAACAAGCCATAACACAGTACTACCAAATAACCCAACTTTAAAAAATATCCTATTAATGCTATGGATATAAGACTCCTACTAACACCCGAAACCACATTCGGCATATCCCACAGCGCGGTCTCATTTACGCTTAATAGAATTATTGGAAACATAAGTATAAAATAAAGCTCATCCAGGAACGATGTTGCCATTACAATGGCCGAACTGCGTCCCACACTAATATTTTCCTTATGTACAAAAAGAATTGCTAAACTAGTTCCTCCCACTGCCGACGGTGTAACCGCCGACGTAAACTCCCAAAGCATTATAATGCGAAGTGATTGGTACCATGAAAGCTTATTATCCGATAATATACGAATACGAATAATATAGCCCAAATCCCTAATCACCATACATAGTATTGCGACTAACAGCCACAATACCGAAAGCCAAGTGAAATGTATTAACTGAAATGAACCCGGTTCAAACTCCCTATAAAACATATAAGCAACAACAGCCAATCCTATCAAAATAGGATATATCATTTTATAGGGATTAATCTTTGAAGTTAACTTTTGGTCTGATGTCGTCATATCACTACTGTTTCTGCCCGCCCGATTTAAACAATATCTCTTTCTCTTCCCTACTCAGGCTTTCATATCCGGAAGTTGAAATTTTATCCAATATTGCATTGATTCTATCTTCAGAATAGGGATTACCTCCATTCTTTTTTTGACTCATATTTCTATGCTTTACACGCATCTTAGGCCTCGGCTTAAAAAGATTTGCCACCCATTGAAATATTCCCGTAACACCAGACGTTATATCTCTATTCCTACGGATAGCCATACTAAAGCAAATACCAAACAAAGCACCTCCAAGGTGAGCTATATGGCCACCTGCATTACCCGATCCCATACTAATTAAATCAATAACAGCAGTAAAAAGTGCCAAATAAATAAGCTTAACAGGTCCTATTAGGAATAAATAAATACGCTGCTGAGGAACATAAAAACAAACAGCAAACACAATAGCCATTATCGATGCAGATGCACCAACGGCAAAGGAGGTATATCGTAACAGTGAGAAATGAGGCAATAAATTATAAGTAAGTAAGTACAATGCTGCACCACTCAATCCACCCATAATATAAACGCCAACAAGCTTCCGCCCGGAAAAGAAATTCATAAACATCTTTCCAAACCAATACAACCATAGCATATTAAACAGTATATGGAAAAACTCAAAATGAGTAAACATATAGGTAAACAATGTCCACGGTTTATGAAGCATATTGTAAAAATAGGCAGGTACACCTATATTGGCCAGGAGTACATTGTAAAAACCTTGTCCCACGCCAAACAAAGAGGTAAAAGCACTTATTAATTTTATAACAAGAAATACGCCTACGTTAATATAAATGAGACGTGTAAGCGCTGTTCCATGCTTAAAGCTTTGCTTTATGCCATTCCATACCCCTCCACCTTCATTATAGCCGGGTGCTCCATAATTATTGTTACCTGAAAAACTATCGTATCTCATATTTTTCCTCCTGTTATTACTATTTATAATATAAAAACGGCACAAAATAAGCTTACCCATTCTGTGCCGTCCCTATAAGCTCTTATCACTCTTTACGTCAATAAAAGCGTTTTGTTCTCTTCTTCCAATACAGTAATAATAAATAACCAAATAGCATTCCACCCAAATGGGCAAAATGGGCAATATTGTCACCCGGATTATTTTTCAATCCCATTACCAGCTCTATAAATCCGTATCCAAACACAAAATATTTAGCTTTAATTGGGATTGGAATAAACATCATATACAACTCCGTATTTGGGAATAACATTCCAAACGCTAGCAAAATCCCAAACACTGCACCCGAGGCTCCAATCATTGGGACATTTATAAGCATCTGAACAATTTGCAAATACAACGCTTTTCCTTGCATAATTAGTTGTGGAGAGTCCGGATTATTTATCCATTGGTCCAACAACGTATGTACCTGATTAGAGGCATTAGGTAAATGCTTACGTATAAACTCCGCTAGTAAGTCAGGCGTAGGTGTATTCTCAAAAGCATAAAAGCTCTCAACCACATTACGTAACTCAATCCATCCTATTAGTGAATTCAGCAACGCAGCTCCTATTGCCGTAACAAAATAAAAAATCAAGAAACGGCGAGTACCCCAAACATTCTCCAATACGCGTCCAAACATAAACACAGCAAACATATTAAAGAACACATGTCCCAAATTGCCATGCATAAACATGTAGGTTATGTATTGCCATACACCCCACATTGGCGATTGTGGTAAATGCAAGCCAAGCATATCAACTAGCATTTCGCCTGTTTGTCGTCCTGCTCCTTTTGTTATAAGGAACATTACGGCATTAATTAGTATTATCCACTTCACGGCCGGCGTCATTGTCGGCATTGGTCTGTAATTATTCATTACTCTTCGCTTTTAATATCTTTATGATTTCCTTTGTTTCGGTTGTTGCGGCGGAAGTTATTACGTCTACGCCCTTGCTGCGTTTTGTCAACTGTTGGGCTACTTTCGCCACCCTCTACGCTTGCAGGTGCATTATCACCTGTTTTTTCAGCCTGATCACGACGTTTTATCACACTCTTACTACGTTCCGGGCGCTCTGGACGATCCGCACGTTCCGGACGGTCCGGACGGTCAGTTCTCTCAACTCTTTCACCTCTATCGTTTCTTTCTCCACGCTCACCTCTATCTCTACGTTCTGTACGAGGTGCGCCATTCTCTGGTGCATCATCGCGTCGGCGGCCGTTACGTTGTGTACGCTTACGTTTTGATTTCTTATCGTCAAATCGGTTTAAGCTCTCTTCACCAACACCGTCAGTATACTTAATTTGAATTTCCTCTTCCGTTGCTTCCATTGCTTTTGGAGGTATTATTCCTCGTCTGTTTAAAGCAATTATCTCCTTCACTCTGTCTACAGGTAGAGATATAAACATACCTTTACCTTCTCTGTCATAGCAATAAACCATTACGCGTTTAAAGATATCGGACTTTTGGTAATACAACAATCCGTCGCCCGTATTCAGCTCTATATTTGTAGAAGGGAAATCGCGTTGTGCGTCAATATAAGCGTCAAGCTCATAATTTAAACAACACTTCAGCTTACCACATTGCCCTGCTAGTTTCTGCGGATTAAGAGAAATATCCTGATAGCGCGCCGCCGATGTTGATACCGAAACAAAATTGCTTATAAATGTCGAACAACACAACTTACGCCCACAAGGACCAATACCTCCTATGCGCCCTGCCTCTTGGCGAGCACCAATCTGCTTCATCTCAATACGGATACGGAAACTCTCTGCCAACACCTTAATAAGCTGGCGAAAATCCACACGTTCCTCTGCAATATAATAGAATATAGCTTTCGTTTTATCGCCTTGATACTCAACATCGCCAATCTTCATGTTCAGTTTTAAATCCGATGCAATTTGGCGAGATCTAATCATAGTATCATGCTCCAACGAAATAGCCTGCTGCCACTTCTCAATATCATTCGGCTTAGCTCTCCTGTAAACTTTCTTTAACGGATTACGTTCCAAGTCCACACGTTTTAAACGTATCTGTTCCTTCACCAACTCTCCGGTAAGTGACACAATACCTATATCATGTCCCAAAGCTGCCTCTACCGCTACAATATCTCCCTCTTTTATATTAAGTTTTGAAGGATTGGAGAAAAACGCTTTACGCGTATTCTTAAAACGTACTTCAACCACTTCGGGTGTCGATGTTACCGAAGGAACATCCTTCAACCAGTTATAAACAACTAACTTCCCGGCAAGAATCCGATGGTCAATTATGGGCGTGTGCTTTGCACTCTGCTCATCCGCATCGGTTATATTTTCGATATTATTATCCATTTTTCTCTATATATTGATTAATTAGTATTAACCCGTCCTATGGACGGATATTTTGCATCACCTTGATACAAAGATCGGTGAATATATATTTTGGGTTTCCATTGGCTTGAATATCCGCATAAGCGCGTTCAAATTCCTCACACAATGGTATTATATTTCCTTCGTGAACATAGGGAGCAAATCGCTCCGCAAATCCTTCCTCCCGTTGAGTCATATACACCAACTCCGCATTTCCAAAGTTGCGCATAAAGCTCTCGCGTAGCATGCGCAATGCATGCGATAAGAAGTTTTTATGTTTTTCTCTTCCTCGTTTGCTTATCTCATCCACCCACTTATTGACTGTAGGCATTTTACGCTCCCAACACAAACGCATTAAAGCAACAAATTGTTCTTGATTGTATATATAATCTTCGTTCTCACGTAATTGTTCCAAAGCTACGCGCCAATCCCCTTTTGCTATCTTTGCAAACTGCTCGGCACGCTCACGGTCAATTCCGCGTGTATTTATTAGTTCGGTTTTGATATCATCTCGCGTTAATGGAGGTACAGGTATACGCTGCACACGCGATGAAATAGTAGGTAGCAGCATCTCAGGCTGCTCTGACAACATTATAAAAAGAGTCTTCTCATAAGGCTCTTCAATAATTTTCAACAACTTATTGGCCGTTGCCGCATTCATTAACTCCGGCAACCAAATAAGCATTATTTTATAATCGGCCTCAAAGGATTTAAGGCTAAGTTTTGCTATTATCCGCTCACTCTCCTTTACTGTAATTGAGCCCACCGCATTTCCTGCATCCGAAACCAATGGCAACCAATCATCAAGTGTAATGTACGGAGTTCGGTTTAATAACCCACGCCATGCTGCGCTGTAATCGTCAGACACATTATCGGCGCCGGGTACCGGATATACAAAGTGAAGATCCGGATGAATAAGTTTCTGCATTTTATGGCACGCCGGACACTTTCCACAAGAGTCCTGCTCACCTTTATCGGTACAAAAAATGTATTGGGCATAAGCTAATGCCAACGGAAGCGTACCATATCCCGTTCTGCCCGATAATAGTTGAGCATGGCTGATGCGTCCGTTCTTAACGGACGCAAGCAGTTGCTCTTTTATATCATTATGTCCTATAACATCTTTAAATTGCATAGAATCATTTTACTAGTTCAATGCCAAGCTCTTTGAACTGCTCAGGAGCGATTGTCGATGGTGAATCAATCATCACGTCACGGCCTGAATTGTTTTTAGGGAAGGCAATGGTATCACGGATTGAATCCAATCCGGCAAACATAGAGATTAAGCGGTCAAAACCAAACGCAATACCTCCGTGAGGTGGCGCTCCGTATTTAAACGCATTAAGTAGGAATCCAAACTGATGTTCCGCCTCTTCCTTGGTAAAGCCAAGACAATCAAACATACGCGATTGTAATTCTTTATCAAAAATTCGGATTGAACCTCCACCAATTTCAACACCGTTAATAACAAGGTCATACGCATTGGCGCGTACATCACCTGGATGAGTTTCCATCATTGCCACATCCTCAGGGATTGGCGCAGTAAATGGGTGGTGCATTGCGTAGAAACGCTTGCTATCCTCATCCCACTCCAATAGAGGGAAATCCACAACCCACAACGGACGATATACATTCTTATCGCGGAAACCTAAGCGTTCGCCCATTTCCAAACGTAATTCACATAATTGTCCTTGTGTTTTTCTTTTCTCTCCAGGAAGAATTAAAATCAAGTCGCCGGGTTGTGCGCCACAAGCATCTGCCCACACTTTTAAATCATCGGCAGTATAGAACTTATCGATGCTCGATTTAAAGCCACCATCCTTTTCACACTTGATATATATTAAACCTTTAGCTCCAATTTGCTGACTCTTAACAAAATCAGTCAGTCCATCCAATTGTTTACGAGTGTACTCGGCACAACCCGGTGCACAAATAGCTCCAATATACTGAGCATCGTTAAACAAAGCGAACTCTTTTCCTTTAGCAATAGCCGTTAAGTCCACAAACTCCATTCCAAAACGGATATCCGGTTTGTCACATCCGTAACGTTCCATAGCATCATGCCATGTCATGCGTGGAAAATCGCCTACCTCAACATCCTTCAACTCACGGAACAAATGTTTGGTCAAACCTTCAAAGATGTTCAACACATCCTCACGATCCACAAACGACATTTCGCAGTCAATTTGTGTAAACTCAGGCTGACGGTCCGCACGTAAATCCTCATCACGGAAACATTTTACAATTTGGTAATAACGGTCAAAACCGGACACCATCAATAATTGCTTAAATGTTTGCGGACTTTGGGGTAGCGCGTAAAACTGACCTTGGTTCATTCTAGATGGTACAACAAAGTCACGTGCTCCCTCAGGAGTACTTTTTATTAACACCGGAGTTTCAACCTCCATGAAACTCTCTCCATCCAAGTAATTACGTACCAAATGGGCAGTACGGTGACGAAGTTCCAAGTTTTTACGTACAGCTGCACGACGAAGATCAAGGTAACGATACTTCATTCTGATTTCATCTCCACCATCTGTATTATCTTCAATTGTAAATGGAGGTGTTTCAGATTGATTTAAAATAACCAATTCGTCCAAAATAATCTCTATATCTCCTGTAGGAATCTTTGCGTTTTTGCTCGCACGTTCCACCACTTTTCCGGTAGCCTGGATTACATACTCACGTCCCAACTGTGACGATACATTCTTAATTGCCTCGCCGGCATGCTCATCAACAACCAACTGAGTAATTCCATATCTGTCGCGGATATCAATAAAAGTCATGGCACCAAGGTTGCGCACTTTCTGAACCCAACCACACAGTGTTACTTTCTCATTTAGATTATCCATGCGTAATGCTCCGCATGTGTGTGTTCTGTACATACTTATTTTGTATTAATATAATTTATTTAATCTTCTCTGTATCAAGACATACCAAACATCAAGACACTCCGAGTGTGCAAGTTAGCCATTTTCTAACAAAAAAACAATTTTAAAGCAATAACCCCATCACCTAATTGCCTAAAAACCATATAAAAAGATATTATCCTTCCCTTAATATATTTTCTCCCTAAAACCACTCTATACACAAACACCTAAATATTAATCATACACCCGGTTTTCAACAACTATTAGCTAAAGGAATACACCATCTTTGCCTCCTCTCTATTAAATCACAGCCCATCCACTACCTTGTTCCGCACCCATAACTTATAGCGCTCAATACTTGCGTATAGTTAACTCACCCTGCAAGCCTCCCTTGCATCTCCCTCTGTTTGCCCTCTGTTCCCTCTCTGATTACACCCTGTCAAGTTCGCATCAACTTCGCATTAAGTTCGTGTTATATTCGAGTTTATAGACTCGAAGTTAATGCGAACTTGATACGAACTTAATGCCTAGTTGATAGGGCGCAACCAGAGAGCAACCAGAGGGCAAACAGAGAGGGAGTAGCTTGGGGATATGGGCAAGCGTGCTCCATACTGTAGACATGAGCCCATTGTGGGCTTCAAGATATATATTGAATTACAGACACTTACTTCCGCACATAAAATATAAATTTGAGTAACTTGAATAATTAATCCTCATCAAGAATTGCAAACCTCCGTTATTACTGCACAGCATGGCACTGCACCAAATAAAACCCATATCTGTTATAAGTAAACAAAAATGTTTGTAAGTTTGTATATCACATAATAATTAGGACAGAACCATGTACAATATACTATCCGCTAACGCAAATGAATTTATAGACAATCAAGAAATTCTTGACACTATGGATTATGCGGTAAAAAACAAGGACAATATTGAGCTGATTAATCAAATTCTGGAAAAGGCTGCCACGCGTATAGGCTTAACACATAGGGAAGCAGCCGTACTATTGGAGTGTACTGATCCTAAAATACGGGAGCAAATATTTGCACTTGCCAAACAGATAAAGCAGCAATTTTATGGCAACCGGATTGTTATGTTCGCACCGCTATATCTGTCCAACTACTGTGTAAATGGGTGCGTTTACTGTCCGTACCATTTCAAAAATAAAACCATTGCAAGACGCAAGCTCACCCAGCAAGAAATATACAATGAGGTGGTAGCGCTACAAGATATGGGGCATAAACGCCTTGCTCTCGAAGCAGGTGAGGACCCTATAAATAACCCTATCGAATACATCCTAGAGAGTATTAAAACCATATACAGTATCAAACATAAAAACGGCGCCATTAGAAGGGTCAATGTCAACATTGCCGCTACCAGCGTTGAGAACTACCGTAAACTAAAAGATGCTGGTATTGGTACCTACATTCTGTTCCAAGAAACATACAACAAGGAGCTATACCAACAACTCCATCCCACCGGGCCAAAACACAACTATGCTTACCACACGGAAGCTATGGACCGCGCCATGGAGGCAGGAATTGACGATGTAGGCATAGGCGTACTGTTTGGTTTAAACACCTATCGCTATGACTTTATTGGAATGCTTATGCATGCGGAACATTTGGAAGCAAAATTCGGAGTAGGTCCGCACACAATCAGTGTCCCTCGCATTTGTCCGGCGGACGATGTGGATACTGCCGATTATAAAAACACAATTAGCGACGATATGTTCCGCAAAATAGTAGCCGTTCTGCGTATTGCAGTTCCCTATACCGGCATGATTGTTTCCACACGCGAGTCTCAAGCATCGCGCGAAAAGGTACTAGAAGTAGGTGTTACACAACTCAGTGGAGGCTCTCGTACCACTGTTGGAGGATACGGAGAACCCGAATTGCGCGATGAAAACTCAGCACAATTCGACGTTAGCGATAAACGCACTCTGGATGAAATTGTTGAATGGCTTTTAGACCTTGGCTACATACCAAGTTTCTGCACTGCCTGCTACAGAGAAGGCCGTACAGGCGACCGCTTTATGCAACTGCTAAAAAGTGGACAAATTGCCAACTGCTGCGCGCCAAATGCCCTAATCACATTACAGGAGTATTTACAGGATTACGCCTCGGACGCTGTGCGTAGTAAAGGCATAAAAATGATAATGCAACAACTACAATTCATTCCAAATAATAAAGTCAAAGAAATTGCACAGAAACGACTCATCGATATTGAAAACGGGGAACGCGATTTCCGCTTTTAAGTACATATATAAAAATCAATCATTATAAAACAATATTATTCCCCATCTCGTTTTTTACATGGTATAAACACATCATATCATGTTTAAAAATAGTAAAGGGTGGCGAATAGAAAAGCCGATAATTAAAATGCGGCATCTATACAGGAAGATTGATCTAAAAATCTTTCTCATGAGCATTATGACCGGCCTAGCTGTCGGGCTCGTCACTGTACCCTATCGATATCTTATTGAGCACTCCGTTGGCATTCGAGACTATATATACGCGCACACCTATGCATGGTACTATGACATTCTCATCATTATAGGCATATGGGCTGTAGGACTGTTGCTCTACCTCATGGTGCAAAAAGTAAAGTATATAAACGGTAGTGGTATTCCACAAGTAGAAGGATACATTTGTAACCGTTTCCCTCTCATCGCCTCCGGATGGAGGCTCATCCTTAAATTCATTGGCGGAATTGTGGGTATTGGCATGGGATTTTCTTTGGGCCGTGAAGGTCCAAGCGTACAAATTGGCGCATTTATTGGCGACCTCATTGGCAAATGGACAAAAGTGGATGTTGCCAACAAGCGCTTCCTCATTACAGGAGGTGCGGCTGCAGGTCTATCCTCCGCATTTACGGCACCACTTGCCTCTACCATATTTGTACATGAGGAAATTACTAAGTACCAATCCTCGCGTAGCACTGTAACCGCCTTTTTAGCGGCAATTGCCTCCGGATGGATGGCAAAACTTGCCTTTGGTAACGAGGACAAATACTCCTTGTTAAGTAGCGCTATGCCCAATCCCAACGAAATTCCCACCATCTTAGCAACCATGTTGGCATTAGCCATATTTCTATCCCTATTTGGCATGGTATTTAACTACCTTCTTATTTACTTTAAGGAGATGTTTACACGTTTCAAAAAACGAAGCAAGTTTGCTCCCTATATATTATTTCTTGGACTTGCCGTTATTACCTATTTTCTAGGTTACTTCATCCCCGACATTCTTGCCGGAGGAGAACCACTTATATTTAAATATGCCGATACGAAAGTAACGATATGGCTTGTTATCATAATGCTAGTAGTAAAACTAGTATACACTCCCCTATGCTATTGTACGGGTGTTCCGGGCGGGATATTCCTTCCTCTACTAGTTATTGGGGCCCTATCCGGTAAACTTTTTTGTCTCCTTCTTTGTGAATTCGGACTTCCATACCAAGCCTATAGCGGATTCTTTATGCTAATGTCTATGGGGGGGATATTTGCCGTTGTAGTACGCTCCCCTCTTACCGGACTAGTCCTTATGCTGGAAATGACCAACCTATTCACCGACTTCTTCTGGATGATTGTACTAGTTGGCGTAACCTTCTTTATTAGCCAACTAATGAGGGTACAACCCATATATGATTTGCTATATCGCTACATGTTACCCGAAGACTATGAAACCTCCGACGAGAAAATATTTAACTACTATAAAGTACTCGACGGCTCCTATCTCATTGGGAAACCTGTGCACAACATAACAGTCCCCGGCGGATCGGCCATCGTCCGTTACAAACGCGATGATGTATGGAATAGTACTGACGACGTTATTCTCCAAAAAGACGATGTCCTCGAAGTTCAATTCACCTCCAAGGACCTGGAAACACTAAGCAAGGCGTATAGGGTGTTGTGTAATGAGTGACATGAGGATCTTTGTGATGGGATAAGGCCTATAATTTATTAGGAGAAACTACAAAAAACAGCACTATAACGTTATATATTAACATAATAACACCATGACTCTATAATTTTAGAATCATGGTGTTATTCATAAGCAATTCAATAGTGCATTTGCTTAATTGTTTGGTTAAATGAGATACTACTATTCCTGTTTGTCGCCTTTAGACTGTAATCGTTTCTTAATCTCAGTTTTTGGCATATAAACAAATACCATTCTAAAAGGTTTTTCTGCAGCAACTAAGGAAAGTTTTGTTTTAGATAGTGTATCAATACGTTCAGATGTCTTATATGGTATTCGTTTACCATCCTCCGTAATCTCTATTCCTTCAATAATAAGTCTTCCTTTTTCAATTCTCCAGGAATCTAACTCTAACGATTTAATACCAAGAGCCTCGCATTTTCCATTTCGTTTAAAATGAAAACCCCTATATTCTCCTAAATTCTCTACAGTATACGGGTTATACCATTTACCTAATATTTGACTTGATTTGAATTCTTCTGCACTTGCTTTCGTAATAAAAAGAAGAGCAATAAGTGTAATTAAAAGATGTTTCATAATTGAATGATTTTAGTTATTTATAATTTATGGATTAAATCTAGTTTCGGATCGTACCCACTTTCTTTTATGGATATACCTTCATCCATCCATCGTGGAATTTGTGTATTTTTGAGATAGTAATCAAAAAATTGATTCATACGTTTCGTCCAATCCATACGTGCTCCTAAACTATTTACAAAGTGTCCTTCTCCTTTATAATTAATCATCCACGCAGGACGTTGTAAACGACGAAGAGCTAGGAATAAATTGCGGCCATCAGAGAAGGATACTGCTTCGTCCTTATCACAATGGAATATTAGCGCAGGGGTTTTTATGCGATCAGCAAAATATATTGCAGAATTGTTTATATACGCATCTTTATTTTCCCATAAGGTTTGTCCCATACGGCATTGCCAGTCTTCGTACATAAACATACGAGGGACACCAGAGCCTTCGCGAATACCGGTATATGCGCCAACCATGTTGGTTATTGCAGCTCCTATATTTACACATGTAAATAGATTAGTCTGCGTAACCAAGTAGCTCACCTGATAGCCTGACCAACTATGCCCCTGTAATCCAACGCAAGTAGAATCAATTATACCTCGATTGATAAGGGCTTGTGTTCCGCTCACTACTGCGTCATAACTACTTTTTCCAGGATTTCCTACTTGAAAGTATACATCCGGTTGAAATATAATATAATCCTGGCTGAGATATGTTGGAATGTTTAGCATGGCACTACTCCACATTGGAGGGAAATAGGCATGAATTTCATTACTGTGAGTTTCATAGAAACTAACAATGGTTGGGTATTTCTTATTCTTATCATAATTATGTGGCAAGTACAACACCCCTTGATTAAGTTTCCCTGCATAATTTGTCCATTCAACAAGTTCTACACGTCCCCATTTGAAATTATTATGATTCGGATTTGCATTGGACACTCTCTTCATGCTACCACGTACCGAATTATATATCCATAAGTCGCGTCCTTCATTGAAACTTTGCTTATCAATCAGATACCATTCTTGGTTGCTACTTTGTTGAGTTTTTCTGAACGTGGCAAATTGTTTAAATTTTTCGGTTATTTTACCATTCCTTTCTAACCAGCCAAGTGCTTGCTCCTTTGTTCTCCAGTAATTAAGTGTAATAGCTTGTCGTTTATTGGGATCGATATCATCTATCGGATCTTCTGAGTTAAACCGGATCCTAACCTCATTTTGACGTCCATAATTATTAGTAATACAATAAGTGGGTGTTTTTTGAGATAAATCGACACACCAAATATCGAATCGATCATAAATATAGAGCAGATTATTGTTTTTTCCCCAACCTGCAATGCCATATGGAGCGGCTGGGAATGGGCGATCATGCAACTCGTTATACTGCGGGAACGGTATTTCATTTTGTAAATTACGTCGCTCCTTGGTTAGGGGATTATATATTTCCCAACTCATAGTTTCCTTATTAAAAGAAACAAGGAAATTGTTGTTAGGAGCCCACATAGGGCGGCTAGACTGCATTATAGATAAAGTATCTCTTACATTTGTATTAAGATTAACGATATAATTATCGTATCTGCTTACATATAGCCAATCTTTCTGAGTAACGTACGGAGTTTCATCAACAATCAAGGCATACTCAATATTTTGTACCTTAGGATAATAGACTGACGCAACTTGGTTATTGGTTAGTTGTATGCTTTGCTTATTGTTTAAATTATAGATATGCACATCTGCATTAAGACGTTTTTCTCTATACCCTGATATTTCTTGCTCCGAGGGTATCTTGTAATCATTCCAACTCCACAACTCAATCTGGAACGACGTATCTTTGGGGGTATTATACTTTTTAGTCGTCCTATTTTCTGCCATAGTAAGTTCTATCAGTTTATCGCCCGATAAAGGACGATAACTTCTTATGGGCAGATTACTCTGCACAGTTGTAGAATTAAAGATAGGACAAATATCCCCTTCTGTAGTAAAACTATATTCTATATAACTTTTAATTTTACTGTTAGAATGCTCTATCTTAAACTCGCCCTTTTTATGTTTCTCATTATAGGAGAAATAACGCAGCGTTTTAGTCGTATCGCTGTATATTATCTTACTTTTTTCAGATTTCTCAATATTAAAGTAATGTAGCGAAGTTGCTAATTCGTTCTTAGACAATGCTAGCATGTTGCCATTGTTATCCGTTCTTCGATAATTGAAATATCCGGATATTATGTTTTTCTTTCCTGTATTCAAATTATAGAATGTGGCTATATTGTTAGAATCTACACCAATAATGGTCGGAGACTCTGAAGTATAGTCTACAGAAACAAAATTTTCTAAACTTTGCCTCGCTTTTGATTTAAGATTATATATCTCGTACTGATCATCGGTAGCACGTCTATAAATTAGATATTGACCATTATTAATAAACGATGGATAGGTAACATTATCTATAATATCCTTTTTTCCTGTATGATTATTATAAATATGATATTGATTAGTAATACTTACATTCAAGCTATCGTTATCTATGTATTGATATTTATAGATTATCCATTCAGCATTCTCTGACATAGAAAAATTATCTATACGCTTCCACATCATATAAGCTGCCGAATCTATTGTTTTAGCTTCTGCCATGGCGGAAGCTAAAACAATAGTGAAATTACATATGAGTAATAGTATTATTCGCATTTCTCAATATTTGAATGTTTTACACATGAATAATCATCAAGTAAATACTTGGCGAAATGATACCATAATTTACGTTCAAAGAAGCGGTCTTCATTGCCTGAGAAACCATGCGTACTTTTAGGCAAACAAATCATATCGAAATTTTTGCCTGAATCCATTAAGGCTTTTGCCATACGAAGAGTATGTGCCGGATTAACATTTTTATCCATCATTCCTGTAACTAACAGGACATGTCCCTGATAATTTTTACTCAAATCCATGTTGGTGTGAATAGGTTTTGCTTTAAAGACAATAGTAGAATCGCCATTAGGACAATTTTCTTTTTTCCGTACAATCTCCTCTACACCATTATTCATTTCTATCCAACCGGTATTGTAGATTCGATTATCGTGATTACCAGCTGCCGATACAGCTGCTGAATAAAAGTCCGGATATGTACAAAGAGCAGCTGTTGACATAAATCCACCACCCGAATGTCCGAATATACCTACTTTCGTTGCATCAATAAATGGATAGCGTAAAGCTAGCTGAGAGATGGCAGCTTTATCATCGGCTAATGGATAATCTCTTAGTTTCCCATAACCATGTCTATGATAAACTTTTCCTCGAATTGGTGTTCCACCACGATGTCCTACTTGAATAACAATAAAACCTAACTGCGCTAATTTCGTGGCGTGGCCAGATTTTAACGCAAATGTTGTAGGCACATATTCGAACTGAGGTCCGGGATATACTTCGGATATTACTGGATACGTTTTTGTTGAATCGAAATCCATTGGTTTCCACATTACCCCATATAAATCTGTAATTCCATCTGCAGCTTTTACTTTAAAGCGTTCTGGTGCTTTCCATCCAATAGCATAAACAGCGTCTAAGTCAGGCTTATCTAATTCCATTATTACTTTTCCATTCTTATCTCTTACTACATTAACGTTAGGTAAATCAACACGGGAGTAAGAGTCAATAATATATTTACTTGATGGAGAGATGTAAACCTTATGGTTACCATTCTCAGGTGTTAATATTTTACACTCGGCTTTGTCAAGATTCGTTTTATATAGGACATAGTAATAAGGGTCTATAGAATTCTCCTTCCCAAATCCATAATAATATACATCTCTTTTGGCTGTATCTATTTTGACAATTTGTCCAGTAACGTAGGGACCTTGAGTTACAGGACGCTTAAATTCTCCATCTTTGCCATTATACAAATAAAAATGTCCATAGCCTGTACGCTCTGATCTAAAGACAAATTCTTTTCCCCCATGCAAGAAATGAGTTTGAGCGATAACATAGTCAAAGAACGGTTTATCGATTTCATTTAGTAGTACAGTTACCTCTCCCGTACTTAAATTATAACGACACAGTTCTTTTTCATCCCAAGTCCGTTTTGTTCTAAAAAAGAAAAGCTCATCTCCTTTCTTTGTGTTATCAAAGGCGTATTCAACATATTGATCCTTCCATTTTGACAAATCAATATCAATTCTTTTTTTACTATTGATATCAAATAGACATACTCCATATTGAGTAATTATACTATCTCCGGGACAACTGTATTTATATGAAACCAACTTTGGACGAGGTTGCTCAGTAATATCAATAACATGCATAAAGTCCAACTTCCTGTCGTCTTCTAACTCTGCCAAAAAGTATTTTGAGTTCTTTAACCAACGTCCACGGGGAGCTGTCTCCTCATTCGGGGCCTCATCAGGATAGCGTGCATAGGAATTATGTAATTCTCCGTCATGAGTAAGCTGAACTATTGTTGAGTCTTGATTCTTGTGAGGGTTCCCATAAATATAGAGATTGTGTTTATGTGCGTATATGTAATATAAGCTATCCGGAGATAGAATATGACCGGAAGGTTTTGAATGATATGGACACTTAGGAGCTTTAGGTTGCTGAGTTACCTTCCCCGTTTGCATACAATACTTGTATTCATTACTCTCTAATCCAAAGGTGAAGCTTTTACCATCCTTTGCAAAGATTAGATTATTGGCATAAAATGATTTATGATCATAGGCTTTATGAGTAATTTGACTAATTTGCCCCAAAACATCAACCAAATCAAATAACTCTTTACGAGTTCGCTTATTAGGATCTACAATATAGAATTTCGTTCCCTCACTGGTTTTATACTTGTACCAAAATATATCAGTATTATTAATAAAAGTAGGATGCAAAGACAGGTCATTTCTGAACTTCTCTATCTCGTTCTCAAAAAGAATAGCTTGTTTATAATTAGCATTTTGTATTTGAGCATATGATTGTGGTATGAACCACATTGTGAAAAGAATAATTGTAAATAGATTTTTCATTATCGAGCGTTTTTATTAGAAATAAAAGAAATTAGACGTGTCCCCCAATTTGTAAATAATCTGCTTGACATTATAAATTGGTTTCTCCGCTTTGTATACTAAGTTTAATAACTTATTTGGATCATCATTAGATATCTCATAAATCTCAAAATCACCGTTATCAAAAGAGAATGCTACATGACATTCAATTTTTGCATTATATGATAAATGTGACTGTAATGCCATTGAGACGATATTTTTATCTGTGAATTCATAAACCGGAGTTATATCATAATGTGTAGGTGAACAAGAGTAAAGTGAACGTTGGTCGCAATAATAAGTATAGCCATTTCTTTTTGAACACGCCATTCCTTTTAATTGTGTAATTCCTTGTGTTGCTGTAAGATCTATAATCTTGCTATCATAGATTTCCACACTCACTTTACGATTGGTACACATTGTAAATAAATGCAGATAAATAGAACTTGCTTTTGTCTTATAGGCTATAGCCATTGCACCATCCGCATCAAAATCGATATTATAGTCTTGAAATAATATATCATAATCCAAATCATAAAAATGAGATTTCCATTGTGATTCAACATCTACTACAAGAGGTATAAGATTATTTCTACTACTGTATGATTCACACTCTATACCAGCCATATCAGTGGTACCTTTTGCATTATATTCATACACTAAGATTGCATCTACTTTAGGATAGAACGTAAAGAGCATATCTTTGTATTTACGCCCATTTCTATATCTTACATCTTTTGAGAAATAACCGGTGTGATAAGCTTCCTTGACACTCGAACGGCGTGGATATATATAACCCTCATTGTCAAGCAAGAAACTATCCCAACAGCCATGAATAATATCTTTTGGACTGTAGTTATCGGGTAATTCTCCATTTTGAAATTCTTGCTCAATTCTTGTCTCACGCTCAAACGTTAAACCATTAAGTTCTTCTATTTTCATTTGACCATTATGCTCCGTCTGAATAGTAATTTCACCCATTAACGGATTATAATCGTCCATAGCCCAATGCTCCCTTATTTTATATGGCTTTCCTTCACATATCGCATTATTTGATGCTTGGTAAATGTTGCTATATAATTGATCATATATTAATGTGTCATTAACTGGCGGATTATAACTTCCAATTATCTTTTTTGATCGTATAAAAGATAACTCAGAGTTATTATTGTTTTCGTGCAATATAAGAAAGCCTGTTTCATAGGGCGATTTTATCTTTATATTTGCATCATAAGTATACTTAGCATTTGTATTATTATCCGTAACAATTAATAATAATGTATGCTCACATATTTTCTTTGCTATAAACTTATATTGCATATCAGTTGATACAACTTCACCGTCAATTTTCCATTCACAACTTATATTTGAAACTACACTACTGTCTTTACCCATAAGTGTGGGTGTTAATTCAACTTCCTCCTCAGGACTTAGAACAATTCGATACGGGATCCCTGAAACCTTCAATTCTGGTAAATCATTGTAATTATAAATCCCATTATCCTCAATACAACCTCCAAACAATAGAAGGAGTAACGATGTGATATATATAGTTATGTGTGTTCTCATAGCTTAAAATTTATCCGATGATTACTGTTTTCATAATATTGCCATCTTCGTCAACAATTGCAGGATTCTGACTATCTAACCAATGTTGAAACTTTAATGTTAAAATTCGTATATCACCCAGTGACATTCCTGTCAAATCTCCGATACCCGTAGCTTCCATAAAACATTCATATTTCTTCTGAGAATAGGGACCTAAATACCACCACTCAATAGGATTCTCTGTCCACCAATCTGGACGCTGTGCTATATCTGAAATTCTTATTACCCGTTTTGTGTTTAGACCTCCACTTGATATAAAATGTTCATTGTCCTCAATCTGTATCGTTAGGAATACTGATTCCTTTTTAAATATACTTTGATTAATAACGATTACTGATAAAGTGTCAATAATCATATCCTTTCTAAACACATACTTATCGTTCAGTTTATATGCTTCTGCCGGACAATTACTTTCCTCATCTATTACTGATATCTTGTATTCCTTATCTTTATCTAGGGGTAAACCTGCCAAACTTACTTGCATCTTGACAGTAACCTCATCTTCTTGATAAAAAAAGAACGAATGCTTTATCGTATCTTCAACAGTACTTGAGAAACTTAAATAGTTATTGCTGTTATAACAGGCAATATCTTCTTGCTTACAACTTATTACAGTAAGAAAAAGCGATACTAATAATATATATGTTTTCATATTTTATCATTTTAGAATTACAACACATTCGAATCTGGTATAGGCAATTGTGCTCCTTTTCCCAAATCTATTCGATTACTACCTGAGGTTGGTATTTTTCTATTGAGGCGCTTATAGAAGTGAAATAATTGTCCTTCACCATAAAACTCGCGTCTATATTCAATTTCAAGTGCTAAAAGAAACTGATCGAAAGTATCTGTATCACTTAAAGCGGAGTTTAATCCTCGTTTAGTTCTAATGTAATGTAAATAGGTTCGTGCATTTTCAAAATCTTCCGATCGGGCAAAACATTCTGATAAGATATAATACATCTCTGATAAACGTATTATAGGCACCATCTTATTACTAATCTTTCCTGGAGTCTTGGCTTCATCTTGTTTCGTATATTTCAATGATACCATATCTCCATAGTTACGATCCTCCCATGTCTTATAGCGGATATCACGCGTAGTTTCTCCTCCAAATATTCCTTTTATATCTTGGGCTGACATATAATACTCCTTATTCGGTGACTCCTCAATGAAATAATCGGTAAGAAAATTATTATACAGCGCAAAGATTACATCATCATACATCTTAATATTTCGGTTTGAGGTTACATTATACGATGATGTAAACCCAAACCACTTCTTCTGCGCATGCAGATCGACAGTTTTTTGAGCATAAGCTTTCGCATTATCAAAGTCCTCCATAAATAAATAAACTCTTGCAATAAGTGCATTTATTGCATAATGGTTTAAACGATAACCTCGATAACTCATAAATCTATCTGCCGAACTTCCAGATAATTCTAAGCGTTGAGATAAATTAGAGATATTACCTGGATATAATGTATCATACGCCGCTGTATAATCGGCCGCTAATTTTAAATCTGTTATTACATTATTCATAAACTCTTCTGAAGAGATATTTAGCGGTATATGGGTAGGAAACGTTTCTTGATAAGGTAGGTATTTATCTGTTTTATTTATACAATAAGCCGGCGCATATAACCGAAAGACTTCAAAATGCAGTAATGCCCTTAATGCATATGCCTCTCCTAATATTACTAAACGTTCCTTTTCTTTATATGAGAATAAATTGGAGTCCGCTTGAATCGTATTATTTATTAAGTTATTACAATTAGCTATTGCATTATAACTCTTTTCCCATATTGAATTTGTAAGTGAACGTGTTCGGTCAAAATAATAATCATATGAAGCCGCATTCCTATAAGCGTAATTTTTACAACTACTATAACTTCCCATATCATAATACTGACCGATAACATCTACAAGTCCCCATGATAATTCTTTTCCCCACAAGGATTTAGACGCAGCAGCTTTGTAAACGCCATTTAATTGCGTGTAATACCCGTCGCATTTATCATATAAGTTCTCTTCACTTACCTGGTCCTCAGGCTGCACATTTAGCCACTCGCTACATGCGGACAGCGTTGTTATTGTTAGCAGTACTATCGTCCTGAAATATATTGTCCTTTTCATAATATTACGTTTTTAGAAACTAACCATTAGAGTTAAATTAAAATTACGTGCAAATGGGTAACTTAAACCTCGTTCTTGTTTTACCGTTGACCAACGGAATAACTCCCCACAATTAGCATCAACCCGAATACGTTCCATGCATAGTGCCTTTGCGAAATGAGAAGGAAAATCATACTGTAAAGTCAATGAGTTTAGAGTTACCCAATTATTTCGTTGAACAAAACGGGAAGTCGCTCTCGTCGTTTCATTTCTATCCTTGATATCCTTCAATGGCGCAATATCACCTGGTTTTTGCCAACGGTCATATAGGACACGTTTATCTACATTATCCTCAGCTATACGAGCATTCTCTACATAGTTTACCAAGGTTTCATTATAGAGATCACCTCCAAACTCATATTGGAATGAACTACTTAAAGTTAAATTACGATATCTAATATTTATACCAAAAGCTCCTTGTCCCTTTGCCTCTGTATTTCCAATTATGCTTTGTTCTGCAGGATTATACTCATATAATATGTTTCCATTACGGCCTTGAAATATTTCCTTTCCCGTTGCCGGGTCTATACCAAGTGAACGCATTCCATAAATCGCATTAAGAGAGCCTCCCTCCTCATACTTGACGAATGGTCGGGTATATTTCAAGTTTTCAATATTATAATCGTAGTCTGCATAATAGTCATTGACACGGTTATTATAATTCTTCATGGATTCAGCAATTTTTTCCAATCTATTTTCATTATGAGCATAATTTCCCCATATACCTAGATTCCAATTGGAAGTGGTAATTAGATTGGTGTATAGCTCAAATTCATATCCCTTATTCGAAGTTTCGCCCATATTGTCTTTATATGTAGTAAAACCAGAAGAACTTGGCACAGTTACATCGGTAATCATATCTTTGGTATGTTTATCATAATATGTTGCACTTAATACAACACGTTCATTAAATAATGATAAGTCTACACCAAGATCTATTGTGTTTGTCCGTTCACTTTTAAGATTCGGATTTCCTAAATAATATAACGTGGTTCCGTATCCCGTTATATACCAGTCATCATATAGCGCTTTAAAATAATTATGAGACATGTGAGGCTCAAAATTCATATTCCCCGTATTACCATATGTAGCACGAAGTTTTAAACGTGAAATAATCTCATTGTCCTTTAGAAAATCATAGTTGTGTACATTTAATCCAAGTCCGGCAGACCAATATGGGGCACTTTGTTGGTTCTTTCCAAAAATAGAAGCACCCTCATATCTGATACTAAAATCTGATAGATATATATTATTGTAGCTATAATTTAATATGGCATTAATACCCGACTTACGCGATGTTCTTTCCGTCTTACTCGGTTTCCCATACACTTCTGCTGCATGATTGATATCGTATTGTGTTCCACTAGCAAAACCACGATAGTGAGTTTCTACTCTATAATTTCGGGATTCACTTAATTCGGCATTAACGTTAAAGTTGATACTACTTAAGCCTATACCCTTGTTAAAACTTAGCATAAACTTCGTATTCCATCTACTCTGATTCCCAACACCATAATACAAATCTCCAGCTAGCAGATTGGAGGACGATAATTCTTGAGAACTATTAGCAGATTTAGGGTCAATAAACTTCTTGTTCTCCTGCCAGCTTTTCATCAACCCCACCTGCACTTGAGCAAACATCCCTTCCAAAGGATTCCACCTTAACTGTAAATTATTAAGAATCTCATCATTTTGTTGTTTCGAAAAGTTGTTTAAACTCGCTTCATAAAGTGGATTAATTCTTTTTGTCCCACTACCCCATGTTTCAAGCGTTTTTAGGAGGGTTCCATTTTCATCTTCAAATTTATTATAGGGCAATTGGTGCGTATAGTCAGAGAATGTTCCAAATGGAGAGTCTACACCACGTGTTGCCGTATAGCTTATCATATTCGTAATGCGAATGGCCCCCAACAAGATGTTTACATTGAAACCTGCTCCAACATTATCTCGCTTGGATCCCTTCATTACTCCATTATTGGCAATATAGTTTAAATCAAAGTTATATCTAATCTTCTCGGTACCACTTTCTACAACAAGCGAATGTCTTTGTTGGAATGCATTTCTTAAAGGTTTGGACATCCAATCTGTTTCTACTCCCTCTACATATATTTGATTCCATTTCTTCCAATATAGTTTTTCACCAATTGTTTGATCATAACCTTCAACAGGATCAAATACTCCTGATAAATATTCTGCTTCTAATTTTTCTTTAGAATTCATCAAATTGTAATCACTTAAATCTGGAACTTCAACGGTTCCCGTGAAATTATAATTTACTCTTATCGCACCAATTTTAGGAGCTTTCGTCGTTATCACAACTACACCATTTGCAGCAAGCGAGCCATACATAGCGGTAGCTGCTGCATCTTTCAGAATAGTCATACTCTCTATTCTATTAGGATCAAGATCGTATATTTTCTGTACGGATACCTCAAAACCATCTAAAATGAAAGTTGGCGTATTTGGATTACTCTCCATATTAGCTCTTGAAAAGCGGTCCTGATCTAACTCATATGTTCCTAAACTTGACTTACCACGTATGTATATCTCAGGCAATGCATTGGGGTCTGAACCAAAAATATTGTTAGGCGCAACTTTGTAGGAAGGATCAAACATTTGTAACGCTTTAAGTACATTTGTCCGGGATACTTTAAGGATATCCTCTCCTTTCACCGTTTTGGCATTCCCTGTAAAACTATTTTTATCTATGGTTGCATAACCGGTAATGACTACTTCTGCCATTTCTTCTGGGTTATTTTCTAACCGTATCACCTGATCTTCATAGTTAGTTACACGATGAGTAATTGTTTTCTTACCCATATACGATATGACAAGTTCATCATTAGGGAGTACCATAATTGCAAACTCACCATTTACATCTGTTGATGTCCCTAGGTTAGTTCGCTTTATTAAAACAGTTGCTCCAATTAAGGACTCCCCTGTTTCTTTATCAACAATCTTCCCTTTTAATATTTTTCGCTCTACATTTTCCTCTGACACACCATTTCGAATCGTTAAGATATTATCAACTAACGAATATCTAAACCCATTCTTAAGAAGAATATCATCTAAATATTCTTTTAATGTTAACATATTGCCAGAGGTTGTAACTTTGGGAAGTTTGCTCATAATCTCTGTTGTACAACTTACGTAAATTGGATCTCCCAGACTTAAATTAGATTTTTCAATAAAGTCATGGAATGTTACGTCTTTCAAGGAAATAGCCAATTCTTGTTTTAACAATACTGAATTTTGTTCTACATAATGTTTCGCTTGTATTTTCTTATCGGGTGCTGTGGGAATTTTATGTCTTTGTTGTCCATTTACATTATAAATAATAAGAAATGAAAACAGAAAAGACAAGAATCCCTTGGAAAGAGCATTTATGCTCCTCCATTTTGAATTGGTTTTCATAGTGATTAAGGTTTAGTTAGGTTTAATTCGGTTTAGTTATTCTATTATTATTGTGTCATCGTTAATCGTAAATCTGAACGAACCTGAAGTTGATAAAGCCTCAAGAATTGAGTTTAAGGATGATTCTCTTGATACCTGCAAGAAAAACTCTTTATCTTTTAATTTATTATTTTTAAATATTATTTTTTGTCCATACCAGCGAGTAAGTTCATCGCATATATATGATAGTTTTTGATTCGCAAAATAAAAAGTATGATTCTTCCATGCCACTGTTTCCAACGGATTAACATCAGTCGTTATAATTTTACCTCCTTCTATAATAGATTGTTGATTAGGGGATAACAACCTCTCATCATTTTCAGTATTTACTTTTAAAGAGCCCTCAATTAATGTAATACAATCATTATTGTAACAATTTACATTGAATATAGTTCCTAAAACCTCTATATCCCCATGTGGTAAGGACACTGTAAATGGTCTATCTGGATTTTTCTTTACTTCAATGTAAAGTTCACCTTTTACTAATTCTATCGCTCTTATAGCGTCAGTCAATAAATTACTTTTTACCTTTAATTCACTCTCTGCGTTTAGAATAATTCTGCTACCGTCTGGTAAAATACCCTCCCATGTTGTTTTTTGAGGAACACTTATTGTATATTGGTTAATGTCTTCCCCCGCTTTTGAAGTTTCTGATTGCGAAACCTGATTTAAAGCTTTTTCTATTAAGACTTGATTTTCTAATTTATAATTTTCACCGTCAGCTGTACTCAATATCACCGTCTCAAATCTTTGTGTCTCTATAACATCTTGAATAGCATTATCATTATTCCGTGAGTAAAACAGAGATAGGGTAAAACTAAGTCCTATTAATAGTACTATACATGCAGCAAATTGTATCTTTCTAATAGCAAACTGTTTCTTATCCTTGACTTGCGATTTAATTTCTCCAAGATGAGTACGCAATTGATCCTCTTCAAGAGCTATAAATCCCCTTTTCTGAGAAAGCATAACTTTCTCAAGATATTTTTGCTTTGAAACACTATATCTCTTCCACTCTGAAAGTTTACGTTTATCCTTCTTAGATAATTTCCCCTCAATGTAGGATTTAATTAATAATCTATCTATTTGCATCTTGTACGGTATTTTGCTTATAAAACACCCAACAAATGCAAATCATATACAGTTACTGTTAAAAAATTGGGATAAAATTAGGAAATAACAGTAAATATGTGAAGTTTTTTCTAAATATCTTAAATGCGCGGCTGACATGAGTATTTACTGTCCCTATGGATATGTTTAGAATCTCAGCAATTTCCTGATAACTTTTTCCTTCAGCCTTAAGTGAAATTATTGAGCGTTGCTGGTCTGAAAGCTGAGACATACAATATTCATAGAATTTTTTCAATCGCTCATCTTCCTCTGTATTATTATCATTCCATTGCATTATGGCATCTATAACTCCTGTTTGATGCTTATCAACTATCTGTATATGGCGTAAATAATTGATACATTTATTCTTAGTAGTTTTATATAAATATGCCTGCAGCTCATATTCCGTTTTAAAGACAATATCTTGCTTATATATTGTCATAAATACATCTTGAACAATGTCTTTAGCATCATCATTCAATATTATATGAAAGGCAAATTGATATAATTTATTGAAATAATTATGATAGATTACATCAAAATTTATCGTTTCATGATTATTATATTTTCCTAAATCAGATATATTACTTTTTTTGCTTATCATTATATATGTTTGATTTATGTCGTAAATATAATTAATATATACACAAATAATCATATGTTCAATATTATTTATCAATATTAGTTATATTTTATTCTAATACAACATCCTTAACTATACATAATATATACAACAAAATATTCAATTGTTAAAAACATAAGTATTTCTATATCTTTAATAACCATGGATACATAGAAATATTTAGCCATCTTGGTATCACTAAGCCTACTGAGAACCTTTAGTTAACGTGAGTCTATATAAAAGAAGAGATTGCAACATCAATTGTATCCAAATGGGGCAACTATATATTTATCCCCTTACAGATAGTTGATTATTGCAATCTCTTCTTTTTATATCTCATTTACGGAATACCGCCTCAGCCTATTCCTCATCCTCCTCTTCATCCCTCGGATACTTTCGCTTTTTCTCCGTTTTTTCCTCAGCACCGGAGACAATCATTACAATTTCCCCTTTCACGCCTTTTTCGGTGAAATGCGTTATCAATTCCTCAAGGGTGCCGCGTACAAAGTCCTCAAACATTTTGGAGATTTCGCGGGCCACACAGGCCTGTCTTTCAGCGCCAAATACTGCGGACATTTGCTCCAAAGCTTTTACAAGTCGGTGTGGCGATTCGTAGAATATCATGGTGCGGGTTTCTTGTGCCAGTCCTTCCAGTTTCTTTTGTCTACCTTTTTTCTGTGGTAGGAATCCTTCAAAGGAGAAACGGTCACAAGGCAAACCGGAATTTACCAATGCCGGAACAAAGGCTGTAGCTCCTGGTAAACATTCTGTATCTATGCCTTTTTCAATACAGCAACGTGTTAGCAGATAGCCCGGATCCGATATGCCCGGCGTACCGGCATCACTTACCAATGCTATAGTTTGTCCTGCTGCTATCTTTTCAGCCATACGTTCCACCTGTTGGTGTTCATTGAACTTGTGGTGCGATGCCAACGGCGTGGTTATTTCAAAATGCTTTAATAACTTAGCGGTTGTGCGGGTATCTTCGGCAAGGATTAAATCCACCTCTTTCAATATGCGAAGCGCGCGGAGGGTAATATCCTCCAAGTTACCCACAGGCGTAGGTACAAGATATAATTTACTCATTGGTTGCTACTTTCAAATTATTATACCGCAAATATACGTCTTATTTTTAAGCTACGACACCCTAATGCCTATTCTATATGATACAATATTCCCCTTGTCTGTCAGTTTTTGAGCAAACAAGGGGAATAGTTATATTATTGTTCATCTGTCGAGAAATATGCTTTTGGTAAATCTCTTAAGTTGTATTGCGATGCCATTATCTCGCCGTAAGCTCCCGCTGAGTGTAGTACTACAAGGTCTCCACGGTGTGTACGGTTTAATTTCACCTCTTTTCCAAAACAGTCGGACGATTCGCAGATAGGCCCCACTACATCATATACCTCTTCCGGTTCATCAGAGCTAATATTTTCAATATGGTGATACGCTTGGTAAAGCGCCGGACGCAATAAATCGCTCATCCCGGCATCCAAAATCACAAATTTCTTTGCTTTCCCCTCCTTTACGTATAATACGCGCGATACTAAATCACCGCAGTGTGCTACGATGGAGCGCCCCAATTCAAAGTGAATAGTTGTTCCGGCAGGCGTTGGGAAATATTTGGCAAATGTAGCGAAGTAACCATCAAAATCGGCCATTGGCTCATCATGAGGCGTCATATAGTTAATGCCTAGTCCGCCACCAAAGTTGATGTGAGGCAAATGTAAGCCCATTGCTTCCATTTCATCAATAATCTCACGTACACGAGCACATAGACGTTGAAATACCTCCATCTCGGTAATTTGCGATCCAATGTGGAAGTGCAAGCCAATAAGACGTATGTGAGGAAAACGCTTCAACTCCTCAACAACAGATGCTAGGCTTGTATAAGGTATTCCAAACTTATTCTCCTCCGTACCCGTGGTTATGTAGTGATGCGTGTGAGCATCCACCTCCGGGTTTAAACGTAATGCAATATCCGCTACTTTTCCGCGCTCTCCCGCCAACTCGTTAATTACCTCTATTTCGGGGATCGATTCACAGTTGAAACAGAATATGTCGTTTTCCAATGCAAGAATAATCTCATCATCGCTTTTCCCTACACCCGCATAAACAATCTTATCGGCCGGAAATCCACATTCTAAAGCACGCTTAATTTCATTGCCGCTAACACAGTCCGCACCTAAACCCGCTGCTGCGATATGACGCAATATTACGGGATTGGCGTTTGCTTTTATTGCATAATGTATAGCATAATGGTTTTGAGCAGATAGTTTCGATACATGCTGCACTGTTTGGTCCAAAAGCTCCATATTATAGTAATAAAAAGGAGTTTTTAGCTGATTTAGGTAGTTTAAAGGTTTCATGTTATTGACAGTTTAGCAAATTGTTACTTAGGTTATTCAGAGCTCGCGATTTATCCGTTTCCTTAATCACAATAGAAATATTGTGTTCGCTACCCCCGTGCGATATCATACGTACCGGAACATCGTCCAGTGCCGTTAATACACGTCCGGCCAATCCCGGCTGATCCGGTGCAAAATCGCCAACTACACAAACAATTGCTAAATTGCGTTCCACCTCGATAGTTCCGTATTTTTGAAGCGATTCGATAATCTCATTCAAATAACAAGTATCATCGATAGTCAATGAAACAGCCACCTCCGATGTTGCTATCATGTCAATTGGAGTTTGCCATTTTTCAAAGACTTCGAATACCTTACGTAAAAATCCATAAGCAAGCAACATGTGTGTAGACTTAATGTTTATAGCTGTTACATTGTCTTTTGCAGCTACTGCTTTAATGGTTTGGTCGTTACTTTGACCGGTTATAAGTGTTCCCTCATCCGAAGGGTTTAATGTATTTTTTAGACGTACAGGAATATTTTCCTTCTTAGCCGGCTGTACACTGGTTGGGTGTAATATTTTAGCGCCAAAATAAGCCAATTCCGCAGCCTCATCGAACGACAAATGGCGTAATGCCACTGTATGTTCCACAATTCTAGGGTCGTTATTATGGATTCCGTCAATATCCGTCCATATTTGGATTTCCTCTGCTCTAATAGCTGCTCCCACCAACGCTGCCGAGTAGTCACTTCCGCCGCGCTTAAGGTTAGCCACCTCTCCATAGGCATCACGACAAATAAAACCCTGTGTAATAACCAAATCCGAACAATTTGGCTCTGCAAGCATTCTTGTCAGGTTTTGACGAATATAGAAATAATCCGGTTCGGCATCCTTGTCAATACGCATATAATCCAACGCCGGTAAAAGTGTTGTATGCACACCAATCTCTTCAAAATGCAAATGCATAAAGTTTGTTGACAACAACTCACCTTGCGCTAAAATTATTTTCTCTTGTTGTGCGGTAAAATCTTGAAAAACAAACGATCGTAATCCGGAAAAAATGCGTTGTACCACCTCTTTGGCACGTTGCATTATTACATCTGTTGTAAACAAATCCGTAATTACCATAAAGTAACAAAGCTCAAACTCCTGAATTACATCAAGCGCCGTCTGCTTTTCACCCTTATACAATAAATCACAGATTTCTACTAACTTATTCGTAGTCCCAGACATTGCCGACAATACAACAATCTTAGGTTCTCCATCATTTACCAATTGGGCAACTGCTTTAATGCGCTCCGCACTCCCTACGGATGTTCCGCCAAACTTTAATACTTTCATCTTTATACTGTTTTACGTTTTTCTTACCTTCAATATTCGCGGATTCTCCGCCACAACTCCTCCCCTCCTTAGCATAAAAGAAGAGGGCGATTAAAAAGGGAGTTCCTTTTTAGTCAACCTCTTCCTATTATTGACATTGCAAAGATGCAACAATGTTTATTATAAAACAACAAAGTGTTATATATTAAACAAATTGATTATTTTTTGTAGAACGTTGCGGCTACCCACTCCTCGTTCTCCATATATTGGTCAAAAGACAAGCCTTGTTTATCGGCCTCCTCTTTTATTTTATCTAAATCCTGCTCATAAAAACCGCTAAATATAATTAACGATCCCGGATGCATTACAGCCACATAGTGTTTCATATCCTCCAATAGGATATTACGGTTAATATTAGCCAAAACCACATCAAACGGCTGCTCATTTGCCAATAAACTGGCATCGCCAATTTTAATGGTCATATTTGGCACCTCATTGGTTTTTATGTTCTCAATGGCATTGTTGTAAGCCCACTCATCAATATCGATACCAAGCACCTCTTTAGCCCCAAGCAACGATGCCATAATACCCAAAATTCCCGTACCACAGCCCATGTCTAACACGCGCATCCCTTTAATCTCACTCTCCTTTTGTAGCAATGTGCGTAACACCAAAGCCGTAGTTGAATGGTGACCGGTTCCAAAACTCATTTTAGGATCAATAACAATGTCATATTGCGCCTGAGGATTTGGTTCATGGAAACCTGCACGCACCATAATGGTATTATCAATGGTGATTGGCGAGAAGTTAGACTCCCATACTGCATTCCAATCCTGATCCTCTATGGTTTGTTCTGTCCATGAAAGGGTATGTGTTGTGCTTATTAAATTCCAATAATCCAACGTTTCAATGGCCTCTGGTTTAAAATCAGATGTTGGAATATAGGCTACAAAGCCATTTTCCGTGTTATAAAAACCGTCAAAACCTATGGTGCTAAACTCTCCAATTAAGGCATCGGCAATCGCTTCCGAATAGGGTGTAAGCGTTACGGTAATCTCTTTGTACTGCATATTATTGTATTTTAAAACTTATTATTCTATGTATCAAATTATTATCCTACGTAGTACGTAAAAACAGCCGCTCGGTTGTCTCTCTATACCCTGTAGGGGTTTCATTCAGGTTTCATTCAGGTTTCATTCAGGTTTCATTCAGGTTTTGGGGGTCATACCTGAATGAAACCCGAATGAAACCTGAATGAAACTTGAATGAGATACGAAGAATAACCTGTTTTACTCCGATGGCAATTCCATGAGGATACGCCACTCTTTTGGATAGTAGTTATTGGCTCTATTTCCAATAACCTTTATCCATCCCAATGGGACTTTGTTATATGTAACTATACACCAGCCGTTAGGTAAACCTTCGGCTGGAGTTTCGCCTTTTTTAAGGTACACTAGTGCTTCACGTAACGATAACTCAACGTGCGGTACAGCCTCCACATTGAGCAAAGAAGATACAGCAAAAGCGTGCTTCATTTTTAATTTTTTACCTGCCACTTCGGCCAATTCACAACCTTTGTACAAAATACGCAGTTGTGACGCCAGCCGCTCAATGAAGGCCGCATGTTGTGCCGGTACCACTCCTATAGTATCCTCTATAGCAAAAGGAACATAGGTTTGGGACGAGCTAAGCAGTGCAGCTAACTCTTTAGGCAAGGTAACAGGTGCACTTTTCTTGTTTTGTTTCTTATTTTTTCCGGGTTCGCGATACTCCTCGCCACTGTTTTTTTGAACAACAGCCATAAACAATCCCTCTCCTCTTGTTTTGTGCGGAAAGAAATGATATCCGTGAATATCGCTTTTAATTGCCGGCGTAATATCTGGAAAATTATGAGTTACCGGTACCGATGTTGCATCAAACTCCGTAGTAAGCCACTCCACCACCTCTTCGTTTTCCTTATGGTTAAATGTACAAGTACCGTACACCAAATATCCACCCGGTTTCAATGCGTTCCATACGTCCGCCAATATTCGCTTTTGTCTATCTGCACACAAAGCTACGTTTTGCGGGCTCCACTCTTCACGAGCTGCTGCATCCTTACGGAACATACCTTCACCCGAGCATGGTGCGTCAACAACAATGACATCAAAAGCAGCAGTGAGAGGGGTAAAAGCCGCCGGATCACTACCGGTAACAACAACATTAGATAATCCCCATTTAATCATGTTTTCGCGTAGAATAGAAGCGCGAGGACGGATAACCTCATTGGATACTACAAGCCCATTTTCGCCGACAAACGTAGATAACAACGTAGATTTTCCTCCCGGAGCAGCACATAAATCGAGTACACGAGGAGCTTCGGGCATATTTAATTGCCCCATAACATGATGCAAAAACATTGACGATGCTTCTTGAACATAGTAAGCACCGGCATGTAAAAGCGGATCCAGAGTAAATTGTGGACGCGAAGTAAGGAAAATACCATCCTCACACCACAAAACAGCTGATTCACAAAGCTCTACACAGGGTTGCGCATTACTCTTGGCACACTTAACGGGGTTGCGTCTTATTGATGTTTTTGCCTCGTTTTCTATGGCATTAAGAAGGTATTCTGCCTCATTATCAAGGAGGTTTTTTATATCTTCTTTAAATAAAGGAGGTATCGAAATCATAATTTTAATTATATTTGTCGCAAATATACTGAAAATGGAAGTGAAGGAAAACTATAATATCAGAAAATACAACACATTCAACATTGATGTTAAATGTAAGTATTTTGTTGAAAGTGATAACGAACAGGATTTTCTGGAATTTGTATCAATGTATGAGTTTGAACCATCGGAAATTTTGGTACTTGGACGCGGAAGCAATTTTCTTTTTACCGAAGATTTTGATGGTACTATATTTTATCCTACTATGCACAATATTCAAATTACGCATGAGGATAATGACTACGTTTATGTGCGCGTTGGAGCCGGCTATGAATGGGACGATTTTGTAGCTTGGAGCGTTGAAAACGGCTATGGCGGAGTTGAAAACTTATCTTATATTCCCGGACATGTTGGAGCAGCCCCAGTACAGAACGTTGGTGCTTACGGCGTGGAGGCTAAAGATACAATCTATAAAGTTGAAGCTATAAATATTATCAAAGCCCGTAAAGAAGATATAAATGCATCCCAATGTGAATTTGGATATCGCGACAGCATTTTTAAACGGGAATGGAAAAACCAATTTATAATTACATACGTACACTTTAAATTGTCCAAGCGTCCGGAGCTTAAAATTGAGTATGGAGGCGTGGCTGCAAAGTTACAGGAGCTTGGAGGCGAACCTACGTTGTCTAAAGTACGCGAAGCAATTATTGAGATACGCAAAGAAAAACTACCCGAGGTATCGGAGTATCCAAATGCGGGAAGTTTTTTCATGAATCCGGTGGTAGATAGAGATGTTGCCGAGCGTTTAAAATGCACTTATCCACATATGCCCTGCTATGATATCAACGAACAACAAGTGAAATTAGCTGCAGGCTGGTTAATTGACCAAGTGGGATGGAAAGGGAAAAGTATTGGGCGCGCAGGTATTCACGCAAAGCAAGCACTTGTTATTATAAACCTTGGAGATGCTACGGGCAATGAAATTGCTCATTTAGCCAATGAGGTAAAGAAAAGTGTATTTATGAAATTTGGAATATTTATTACACCTGAGGTGTATGTGATATAATATATAGAATAAATGGATATAGGAATACAAACAGAAACGTTTAGAGTAATAAATCATTTTACCGATTTTAAAGGTGATTTATTTCTTCGTGTACTCTGTGACATTTTTAATGATGTAGCTGAAATGCAAACCGTTAAATTTGGAGTTGATGCACCTTCCCTAATAAAAGAAGGTATGACATGGATGCTACACAGATTACATTTAAAGCTAAATCGTTTCCCCCACAAAGGAGAAATTATTACTATTGACACATGGCCATCGGGATCGGACCGATTATTTGCATTAAGAGACTACAGAGTTACCGATGCACAAAGAAACATTCTTGTTGAAGGGACTAGTGAGTGGATGCTTGTGGACATGGTGCGCCGACGTCCAATGCGCCTAACGGAAAAAATTATTGCCATGCGCGACAGTGCGAATGTTGCAAAAATAAAGATGGACTATCTTATTGATCGTGATACAGAGGTGATAACCAATCAAGGGCGCCCTTTTATTGCATCCTATGATAATATAGATTTTAACGGACATGTTACGCAGGCTTCCTACGTATCGTGGATTACTAACGCATTACCCTTCCACTTTTTGAGTAAACGCTCATTGTGCGAAATGGAGATAATTTATGAGCATGAAATTATGCCCGATTCAGAAATTAGATCCAGCTACGTTATTACGCATGAGGATGAAACATGTGTGGAAATGCTTCATAAAGTTTCTTCAAACAATGATGAAGTCACACATTGTAAAGCCAAAACCATATGGAATAAACTTAACTAACAAACATTATCTATGAAAACGTTCTTTGTACTTTGTTTAACGCTATGTATTTTGTTTGCTTGTGAAGGCAACAAATCAAAACAGAATGTTACGTCTACGGACAATGGGCATATGCATGAATTTGCACTCCCAACAATGCCATCCTATTTGACCGATACGGAGGGACGAGTAAAGTATTTAGTAAAAAACTACTGGAATAAGTTTAATTTCAAGGATACAACGTGGTTAGAGGAGCCTGGAAAAGTGGAGCAGATATTTGCTGACTATGTTGCTATAATATTACAAGCAGACGAGAGTACCGGAGGCAAAGGTATTGACTCACTATACTCCTATTTGGAGCAAGAACCGGTTATGCTTAGACATTTTATGGAATTAACTTCCAAGTATTTGTATGATCCAAACTCGCCATACAGAAACGAGACCTATTACATTGACGCACTTGAGAATATAATTAAATCCCCAAGTTTAACGGAGGATGAAAAAGTGCGTCCTACTTACCGATATGAAATGGCTATGAAGAATAGGCCCGGCGATATAGCAACAGATTTTAAATTTAGCTACGCTTCGGGTAAAACCGGAACATTACACCAAATTGATAGTGACCACGTGCTATTGATGTTTTTAAATCCCGACTGTGATGCTTGCAAGAGTACTATTGAAGTATTACTTGGCGACGGGATTCTAAATGAGAAAATAAAATCAAAACAGATAAAGGTATTGACTGTCTATGTAGACGAAGAGGTGGATTTGTGGAAGAAACAGATTAAGTCATATCCGCAAGAATGGTTAAACGGTTACGATCCAACAATGACAATGCGTGCTAGTGAAACCTATAACCTGAATGCAATTCCCACCCTTTATCTATTAGATAAAAACAAAAGAGTGTTATTAAAAGATGCAATCCCGGAACAAGTGCTATATACCATTAGTACCTTTTAGGCGTTGCAATTTTCTTACCTAAAATTAAAGTCAATGAATTTACACAATTGTAGATTAACCTTATTGGTTTTTCTGATTTACAGCCTCTGCGCTTGTAGTGAAGACAAGATTGGAGGCGAAGCTTTTGAGGGCTCCTGCGGGATTACCTTAAAGCTTGCGACGGATCACGTTGTGGATTTACCCCTAACCAAAGCAGGGAACGAAGTAACAAACCAAGACCTACAAGTGCGTATTGAGAACACGCGAGCAGAGGTTTTAAAAGAGTGGAACTATAGTGATTTACCCCAGCTTATAAGGGTGAATCCTGGAAGTTATAAGATGGTGGCGTGGCATGGTACAGATTCGCTTTATCCGCTGTTTGACACGCCTTATTATTACGGAGAGATAAAGCTTAAGATGAAGGATGGTGACAATATTGATACAACAATGACCTGTGTATCAAAAGCAGTACAAATATCCGTTAACTTTGATGAAAGTTTCGACTTTGACTACTCTGAGTACAGCGTAGATATAAAAACAGATGGAGATTCTCTTAATTTTGCTCAAAACGAAACACGCACGGGCTATTTTAAACCGGGCAAACTACGCCTACGCTTTGTGCTAAAACCTAAAGGACAAGAGCAATATTATGAGTTTTACCCTCCTGCAGTAGCAACAGCTAAGGAAAGAGAGTGGTATAAAATGACACTTAAGGCCAACTCCAATAATGGAGCCCTAGAGTCAATTACAATTACTACCGATACGACAACTATTGATATTCCGGTTACGGAAGAGTTATCGCCAATTTTCTTGCCAAAGAAAGCACCGAAAATTCTTACACAAGGTTTTGTTACCGGTGATACCATTAAGGTTGAAGAGGGCGCCAATGCTCAATCTATTTTAACCGTACAGGCTAGTGGAGGATTGACATCGCTTGTTCTAAAAACTACGTCGGACTCACTTGCAGCGAAAGGTTGGCCACAGGAAATAGATTTAATGTCTGCAACCGCCGAGAATAAACAATTATTACAGGAGCTTGGACTACTTTGGAGCAGTGAATTGAATACCGAGACAGAGATTAAAAAAATGGTATTTATTGACTTTACTAATGTATGGTCAAAAATGAATGCTCCGATTGGCTCAACTACAAAGGGACATTTTGAGATTATTGCAACGGATAAGTACCAACAGGTGAGCAGTCCGTTTGATTTTAATGCTAATATTAAACCAATATTCAGATTTGCAGGTAATGAACCAAATGAAGGTGGAATTTGGGCTAAAAAAATGTACTTAGAACTTGAATATGCCGCTAACAGAACATCGTACTCACCTACTTTTGAAGTAAAAGGTGCCGATGGTGTTTGGAGAGAGATTACACAAATAGAGGTAACACCAACCGGAGCTATTGGCTTTGTTGACGCATTAACAGCCAATTCTGAATACACGATACGTGGACATATTGCCGATATTTACACTGATGAGTTTATTGTAAGAACAGAAGCTCAAAACCAAATTCCAAACTCCGATATGGAAAGTTATTGGAATGAAGAGGTATGGAAAAAAACAATTCCATTCTCGGGAGGAGAGTCTATTCATGCTTTCTATCCATGGGCATCGGGAGCTACTGAAACATGGTGGAATACACGTAATCGGTTAACAACAGATGCGCCTTCTGGTACATTTGCATCCTGGTACTACGTTGCCTGCCCTGGTGTTGTACCATGCGGCAATACAACCTGGTCTGCCGTTAACCATTTAAATAAATTCCGCAAAGCCGGCCTACCAACCGCCCACTATAATGGAGCAAATTCCATGGAAATTACTACAGTGGGTTGGGGAGGCAATAACTGGACAAGTGAAAGCCAAGCACAAGGTGACTGTAAAAATAGAACTGCGGGTGCACTATTTGTGGGGGATTTTGACGCAGCGAGCAATGTTGAGACTTATGGAAAACCATTCACCACACGTCCGGAAAGCGTTACGTTTTTCTATAAATATTACCCATATCAGCTGGAACAGACCAAAGCTTACACAGAAGTTTGGGATGCTCAAGGGGAAAGCATTGGTTATGGAGAATATGTGATTGCCGACACCGTAAAGACCTATACAAATGGTGTGATTCCTATTACCTATAACACAACCATGAAGAAAGCGGCTAAGATAACTGTAGTGTTTTTATCCACAACAGCTGAGTCGCCAAAAACAGAAGCTATTAAAGGTAATAAGGGTGCTATTGGTGCCGGATATGGCGATTCTCGCCACATTGGTAGTATTTTGACAGTAGACGATATTGAACTAGTATATTAAGAACATAAAAAGAATTTAAGTATGAAAAAGTTATTATATATCTCAATTGCCTCATTAATGACCTTGTTCGGTTCATGTGGCATGGATCCTAAAATGCCGGAACACGTGCAAGAAGGCGAAGGACGCATTGCGCTTTCCCTTAATGCTATTGGAGGCTTTGATGAAATTGAAAGTAGCACCAAAGCTGCTGGCGTTGATGTTAACAACTTTAATGTGAGAGTATCGGGAACTTCACTAAAAGGAATAAAATATGATTCGGTATGGACAAAATATAGCGACATGCCATCCGTTATTACAATTGCAGCGGGCGATTATAATATTGAAGCTTACAATGGTGAACAACAAGTGGGTTTTGATGTTCCATATTACTATGGATCAAAGGCTTTCTCTGTTGGCATCCAAGAGGTGACAGATGCATCGGTAGTTTGCCAATTAGCTTGCGTAAAAGCATCGGTTGAGTTTACACCGTTATTCATGCAAAACATCACTGATGGTACAGCTATTTTACATCACAATAATATCTTCCTAGAGTTTACACCTACAACCGAAGGACACGGGTATATTAACACTCCTAATGATGGAATTTTATTGCTAACAATTCGTGGAAAGTTTACAGAGGATTTAACACAAGAGGTTGAAAGAACTTACCAGATTAAGAATGTAGAGTCAAAACAATGGCATAAAATTAAACTAAGCATTAACACAGAGGCTGGTTTAATTACTGATAAGTTGATTAATATTGACTTAACTGTGGATGAGAAAGACACTAATATCTCTATTCCCGGAGGAAATGATGTAATTGATAACAATGGCGATGATGGCGATTGGGGAAATAACGGAGGACAAGAGCCTAACCCAGACCCATCTGCTCCGACAATTGTAGGAACAAGTTACAACGGAAATGCATTTAATGTTGATGAGCCGGTTATTGTACTTGGGGCAATGAGCGATTTAGGTGCTACGATTATGAATATTACATTAGGCGCTTCTAACGGCGGTATACAAAACTTATTCCTTACAATGAGTTCGACTGATGAAGTAATGCAATCTATTTTTGCTGGATTGACACCGGAAGGTTCTCCTTGGGATTTGGCAAATCCATCGACTATGAGCACCGACTCACAAGATATGTTAACTTCACTAGGTATTCTTGACGCTAACGATCCTATAAAAGATAAAAAAGAATACTTATTTAGTATTGGAGGATTTATGAGTATGCTAACAGCTCCTAATACAGGAAGTTTTGACCATACATTCCAAATTACAGTAGTGGACGGTGCTGGAAATCGTGTTACTAAAAATTTAGTTATTCGCAGATCACTTTAATAGAACAATTTAACAGAGAATGATATGAAATATATACTATCAGTTTTCTCGGTAGCATTGTTATTATTGTGCGGTTGCGCTGAAGAGGAGATAAAAAATAGTGATGCCAACGGATGGCTTTCTGTAGACTTTTTGACCGATAAAAGTCTGACAACTAAAGCCGATTTATCAACTTACAAGTTGGTGATAGCAAAACCGGACGGTAGTCCTTTTGCGACATATGAGAATTGTACCGGTATATCCGATAGGATTTATATGCCGGTTGGAGCCTACACAGTAACTGCATCGCAAGGTGCTGAAGTTGCTTCGGGCTTTGATGCTCCATTTTATAAAACCGAAGAAAATATCAACATAGAGTCGGCCGTAACTAAAGCTATTTCATTAGTTTGTACACAAGCTAATATTAAAATGACTGTGGGCTACTCGGAGGTATTTAAAAATAACTTTACAGACTATAGCTTAAAGGTTATTAACGGTAACGCAGATATTACATTTGCTAAGAATGAGAGTAGAGCCGGTTATTTAATGCCTACGGAGAACACAATAAAATGGGAGTTGACGTTGAATAATGGACAGGAAACCTACAATTTAACTAAAACACTTACTAACGTTGCACCACGACAACATTACAAATTCTTCTTTGACATTAAAGAAGATGGCGATGAGAATGATGGTGCCTTTGTGCCTGGTATAACAGTTGATACTACAACAAACATTATCAACTCCGAATACGAAATTATTATTATAGACACAATCTCTAAAGCTAGTATTAAGCGAAGTGACGACAAGGCTTTTGCGGAACCATGCCTAGTGCTTAACGAAACGAGAGGCGTTAACTTGGCACTTAACATCGATGCTAAAGCAAGTATACAAGACATGTGGTTACAGCATAATTCAAATACTGCCGAGGCATTGGGCCTACCAAAAGATATTCGTTTCATGACATTGACAGCGGACGATATTGCACAAATAAATGGAGCTGGTATTACTTGGGGCGGCGAAACAATATTAGATGCTAAAGCACTATCTATGGACTTTAGTGCATTACTAAATAAACTTCCGCTTGGCGACTACGAGTTTAAACTATCTGTATTTGACGCACGTCAACGCCTTACAACCGAAACTTTAAAGGTTATGGTTATTCCGGATATAGATCATATCGCAGATGAGATCAGCACTCCTGAGGTATGGGCTAAGTTTGCAACAATACGCGGACGATGGTATACTATTGACCGTCCGGAGGGATTTGCTATTGAATATAGTACAGACCAAATAACTTGGACTCCTGCAACAAATGTTACATACAATGATGGAAGTAAGACATGTTCTGCATTTATTAAGGATTTAGCTCCAGCAACAACTTATTATTTCCGTACCACATCGGCAACCGTTGTTTCAGAAACTGTCCGTGAATTCAATACAGAGGCTGCGAACCAGGTTCCATATATGAATTTTGATAATTGGTACATGGATGGAAAAAGCCCGATGGTTGGAGAAAGTGCAAATAACATAATTTGGGACTCAGGTAACAAAGGAGGTGCAGGTTTTGGATATACGCCAACGACAGAGGAAACAACAGATGTTATTAAAGGTAGTGCTGTACGTATGCAAACCCAATATGCTGTTGTTAAATTAGCTGCAGGGAATATTTATACCGGAAAATTTGTTGACTTGTCGGGATTAAATGCTTTACTTGATTTTGGAACACCATATCAAGGACGACCTACAACAATGTCTGGGTATTATAAATATAAGCCGGTTAAAGTTGATAAAGGTACCCATGCAGGAATGAGTGGCAAACAGGATAGTTGCCACATATACATTGCGCTATTAGATTGGACTGCTGCACATAGAATTAATTCAGGAAACACATCGACACTTGTTGATTTGAGTACCAATAATAAGAGCATTATTGCTTTTGCAGAGCTCAAGGAAAGTAAAGTAATGGAACAATATGAGGCGTTTACATTACAACTTGAATATCGAGACAAAACAAAACAGCCAAGCTACATTCTAGTTGTTGCATCGGCAAGTAAATATGGTGACTATTTTACCGGAGGAGTAGGTAGTACACTGTGGATAGATGAATTCAGTTTAGGGTTTGATCCTGTTGAATAATAAACTTAATGGTTATGGAGCCTACGGGCCTCATAACCATTAGCAATATTTGGTAAATAATTATTTTATGAAGAGAATAGTACCTATTTTAATTGTACTACTACTAAGTGGTGTGTATTGTTACGGTAAAGGAGGCAATAAGAGATTGGACCGTGGCATTGTGAAACGAACTTTTGTACCTAAAGGACAATGGTTCTTTGGAGGATCATGCTCATACTCTGAGATGAATCAGGATAACTATCGTTTCCTGATTATGAAGAATTGGAATGGTAGCGGTTATCAACTTGCCATTAAGCCTTTCTTTGGTTATATGGTAAAGAACGACTTTGGGCTAGGGGCTAATTTCTCTTATGAACGATCGTTATATAAAGTTGATAACTTAAATATCTCATTAAACGACGACTTAAACTTTGACATAAAGGATTACTACGTTTTAGAGCACACCTATTCTGCTGCGTTAGTAATGCGTTTATTTATGAACATTGAAGACAGTAAGCGTTTTGGTTTATTTAATGACATCAAGTTTATGGGTGGTGGTGGCCAAGGAAAATACATTAATGGCGAAGGTGATATTCTTGAGGGTACACACCAAACCATTTACAAAGCGGGACTAATTTACTCTCCGGGAATTTGTGTGTTTATTAATGATTATGCGGCTGTCGAAGCATCAGTGGGGGTATTGGGATTACAATGGAAACATCGTAAACAAACCACTAACGGCGTATATACAGGTTCATTCCGTAATAGTTCGGCCAACTTTAAAATAGACTTACTTTCAATTGGATTAGGATTTGCCATTTATTTATAGAATATGAAACTAGGATTATATATAATATGTTTATTGACTATGGCAGGGTGTATCTCCAATGATATACCTTTACCGGTCATTTACGGGAACGTAGAAAAAATAGAATTTCGCGGTCAAGAGCAATGCGTTATTAACACACAAAATCGTACTGTTACTGTTACGCTTGCTGACACTGTCGATATACAAAACGTTTTACTTAAGTCTTTAGCCGTTACGGCAAAGCCTGCTAGGGAGCATGAAATCCTCATTGAGGCTACAACAAACTTAGCTACCGATACGGTTTTGAATCTCTCAAACCCAATTACATTTACCATTTCTACTTATCAAGAGTACCAATGGACCATTATTGCTGAGCAAAATATTAACTACAGCTTTACTGTAGAGAATCAAGTGGGCGATGAGGTTGTGAATGTAAAAGATAAAATGGTGAAAGTATACGTTCCGCTTGACCAAGACTTAACAAACATGACAGTTATTGAAGCAATTCTTGGCCCATCTATTGCAACTTACTCTCCCGATCCCTTATCATTAACAAACTTCAGCACAACACAGGAGATAGCTGTTACGTGTTTTGGCCGCACTGAGACATGGCGCATCATTGCGTTTAAGACATCGGCAACAGAACCTATGACAAAGGATGTTAATGCATGGGCAAAAATTGCATATCTTCAAGGGCGTAAACCTTCAGGCATTGATGGAGAGACTGCTTTTGAATATAAAAGAGCGCAAGCATCGCAATGGACACGCGTCGCAGCGCAAGGTAGCGGACGCGATTTCTCGGCAAAAGTAACCGGTTTAAATCCAAATACGAGTTATGTATGTAGAGCTATTGTTGGAGAAACAATTGGCGAAGAGCTTAACTTCACTACCGAACTTGCTGCGCAAGTATCTCATAGCAATTTTGATACATGGTACAGTACAGCCGATGAAAACAAGGTAAACTTTAACATTGGCGTAAAAGGCGAAATAAGTTGGGATAGTGGAAATAGAGGAGGTGCAGGTTTTGGGTTTGAGCCAACAAAGTCTACAACCGATGCAACAAAAGGCCAAGCTGCATGCCTAACTTCAGTGTATGCGTTAGTTAAATTTGCTGCAGGAAGTATATACACCGGACAGTTTGATGGATTAGATGGGTTAAATGCGAAAATACGTTTTGGTATTCCTTACACTTCGCGCCCAACATCCTTAAATGGTTATTATAAATACAACCCGGTAACTATTACTAAATACAGTGGTTATAACGAAAAATACAATTGGCTATTAAATACAACCGACAGTTGCCACATTTACATTGCGTTATGCGATTGGAAAGAACCTTTCTTAGCAAACTCCGCAGGAACAGGCACATTTGTTGATTTATCGCCAGCCAATAAATCTATTATCGCACTGGGCGAGTTAAAACACAATCAAACAATATCCGATTATACTAAATTCAAAATCGATTTAGAATACCGAGATTACAATAAAAAACCAACCTACATTCTCATAGTAGGAACCTCTAGTAAATACGGAGATTACTTTATTGGAGGAGTTGGCAGTAAACTCTATCTTGATGAACTTGAGTTAGGTTTCGATTAACTCTAGAAAACATAAAAAACGGCATCGCTCACACGATGCCGTTTTTTTATGTTTTAAATCTTATCTACTTTTCCTTCAAAGCTAACCTTATACTTATTCTTAGCTCCGCTTACTTCAATGTAAGCCATTTTATCCTGTACCAATCGTACTCTCGCTGAGTTACCTATATCCATCGGAGAGCTTATTTTAACACGCTCCTCGCCTCGCCTATTTAGTATATATAAGCGTACCTTATCGGCATATACAATATAATCTTTGCCACCCACTCTGAAATGCATAATCTCCGACACAATGTCCTTATCTGCTGGCGATGGATTCCATCCCTTTACCACATCTCCTTTTTGGTCATATAAAATAACTTGTTTATTGGCCAAAGGCACAAATATTCTATACTCTTTTGTTCGGTCATAGTCGTAAAGCGTTATCCCCTTCTGTGCTTTATCCGCAAAGCGCACGGGATACCCACTTACATCTTTTCCTGTCCTATCAATTAAGTACATTCTAGTTGATGTGCTAAACAGCAGCTGCAGTTTGTTATTCTTAAACGCATCAATCTGGAACACTTCACTATTTATACGTTCTGTCAGTTTGCGTTTCCACAGCACCTTGTTGTTTTTGTCCATTAAATATATAAACAAACTATCATCCTGTATAAACTGTTCTACACTGCCATTTACATGATTCTTTACCTTTATAGGCTTCATGCGGTTAGTAGTTGTTACCGTTGTTGTTATTTGCGGCTTAATCTCTGCAACCGGCGCTACACTATCAGTCGATATATAGGTGTGATTATATAGCATCTCAGACTCATTACTCCACTGCGAAGCCATTGCGGTTAAGGACGACAGGTCAGTATCCTTTTTCTCTAAATACTTACGCCAGTTATTCTTTGCCACATACTGATGTTGCTCCAACGTAGGTTGCAATAAATTCAAATAGCACAGATTATACTTCTTTGTTAATTGCGTCTCCATATTTTTATACCAAGACGTGGTATTTACAGCTTGCTTGGCCCGTCGGTGTAGAAGATACTTCTTCAACATATCCTCCGATGAAGCCATTACCAAATAATCCTCATCCACCATCGCATAACGCGTATTAATATCAGCAATATCATATCCCAACAACACACCCATAACGTCTGCATGTGGCATACGGAAATAATCATGTTTATCTGCCATTTGTATCGTACCATGTAGGGACTTCTCTGCCACCCCACTTTTTCCTGCATAACAGGACAACATGTCTCCCAAAAGTGTTTTACACAATGAGCCCGACTTTATGTCCGCAATTAGTAAACCATCCGCCTCACCTTTCGCCGGCTGGAAGCCTAAGGTAGCCACCGCTACTTCTCCCTTTAACTGAGGAATAAAGGCCTCCCGTATATCTTTACCATACAACTTAGCTAACTCTTCACTACGCTGAACAGATTTGCGCTTTAAATGTGCCGAATGGCGATAATTATCCAACTCAGTCATGTATCTATCCATGTCCGACAAATTGAGTAACTTAACCGAATATGCCGACGAAGGTACAACCTGCAATATTTTCCCTTCCCGCGGTGATTGGCCCGCCAAGGAACGCACAAAAGTCTTTCCCTGCTCATTATAGCTCATAAAACCGTTCAAAGCTATTCCTCCGCCTTTAATCTCAGCGTCAAGTGCCCCCCAACGGAACAACTCTGTTAACTCCGACATTGGTGCCATTTTCTGCATATCAATAAACTGAGGCAGAAAATTGCGAAAAAACGTTTCACTAACAAAGAAATTCACTGAAGCCTTGGACGATAGGTATTTTCCTACATTCCTATAGCTTCCGGACATTGTCTCCTTACTTTCGCTCTCACCATATTGTTTTATTCCATCCTCAATATAAAGTTGCGAGTCGGACAACAAAACAATACCTCCGCATATTGCCAAGTAAACACTCTTATCCTTTCCGCGTAACGTACTTATCTTAAAGTCGGCAAAATCCCGCTCCTCATGTTCCGTACAGCGCATTTTTGCTTTTGCCACATCCAAAACACGCCCCTTACTAACCACATCGGTCAAGTTAAGTAGCGTTAACGACACCACTTGCATGCGCCCCTCAACACGGTAAGCAACCACACGGTTCATTGCATCCACTCCCGGTAATTTACAAAGCGTATCCGTCAATTGCGTCATTACCGAATGCTTCAAATTATCTATATGTTTTGCTATGTGCGCATTATTTCTGTATATATCCTCACTCGCACAATTCATGTTTATAACCAAAGCCGAATTGTTGGGTATAAACAGCTCCTTTTGCGAAGTAGCTATTTCTTTTTGGCTATTAAAATACCACACACTGCCAACTATGGCACCCACCAACAACAACGTAATAACCGATAATACTATACCTTTCTTCATACAATCTATTCTCAATTGTCAATTATGGACAAATTTCTAACATTCTCAACAAAATTAATGAATTTGTCTCTACATTAAAACGTTTATATTACAATTATGGTTCATAAACACATTGTTTATCATCCATTTCTCATTTGATAATCACTCCCAAAGTCTTAGTTTTGTATAAAATAAAAACAAAGACATATGAACTATCAATTCAACACCTCCCAAGACATTGTCAAAGCGCTTCAATGCGACGGAAAGGAGCTCATACAACTTCTATCTACTGCTGCAGAAGTTCGTAACAGCACCATTGGAAACGGCGTTAATATGCGAGGATTGATTGAAGTTAGTAACATTTGCCGAAAGGGCTGTCTTTACTGCGGCATCCGCCACAACAATGGCGAAGTGCATCGTTATTCACTCACTATGGACGATATTCTTAACGCGGCACGTTTCGCGCACACCAACGGATATGGATCCGTAGTTATGCAAGCCGGTGAGCGTAGCGACAAACCTTTTGTGGATTTCATTGACAACGCTATACGCGGAATTAAAGACATTAGCAACGGAGAATTAGGCATTACCCTTTCACTAGGCGAACAAACCGAGCAAACTTATGCCCGTTGGTTTCAAAGTGGAGCACATAGGTATTTGTTACGCATTGAAAGCTCAAACAAGGAGCTATATAATCAAATACATCCCAATGATGCCCTGCACAGTTATGACACCCGTATCAACGCCCTAAACCTACTAAAACAAGTAGGCTATCAAACAGGCACCGGGGTTATGATTGGTTTACCGTGGCAAACCATGGAACATTTGGCCAACGACCTGCTTTTCTTCCGTCACATGGATATAGACATGGTAGGCATGGGCCCCTATCTGGAACATCAATCTACCCCCCTTTACCACTTTCGCCATTTATTGGCAAGCAAAGAACAACGTTTAGAGCTCACGCTTAAAATGATTGCCATTCTACGCATAATGATGCCAAACATTAACATTGCTGCAACCACAGCCCTACAAACAATAAACCCCGACGGACGCGAAACTGCATTGTCCATCGGAGCTAATATCATTATGCCAAACATCACTCCTCAACAGGCGCGTGGCGATTATAAACTTTATGAAAATAAACCTCAACTCAATGAGCTATCTCCTAACTTCCTATCGGCGCTTTCCACTCGTATCGCAGACTACGGTTGTCAGTTGCAACTTAACAGCTGGGGCGATTCACTCCACTTTAAGTCAAAATAACTGCTACTCCGGAAGTAATGCACGTATAGGCGGATAGGCTGCTAACAGCACTAAAAATCCAAGTGCCACAACCAACATGCCCGCAATTTTATTTATACGCACCAATACGCGCAGACGGAACTTCTTACGGAAAATATTTACCAACGTTGACAGAGAATACCACCAAAGCATTGCCCCGCAAAGAACCCCTCCAAGCACCATTAACTCCTTTGCAATTGAAGGCTCATCGCCAAATACCGATGTCCCCGCAAAAACTGCCATAAACACCACAATTGCTACAGGATTAGAAGCTGTAAGGAAAAACAACGATAAGAAATCGCCCACTAAACCGGTTTTAGTTACTCTATTCTTACCCTTTATCTGTTTTAAAGGATTATCAAAATAAATACGCAGTCCTACGAATATTAAAAATATTCCACCCACAATCTGCAAAAACAGCTCATGCGCCTTTATCGTGTTAATAACAAAACCTAACCCAAAAGCAGCCACACTCGCGTAAAACAAATCTGCGCACGCAGCTCCCATCCCGGCAATAAAACCGGAAAGCGCACCTCTGTGCAGCGTTTTCTGAATGATAAGCACCCCCATTGGGCCTAGCGGTATAGACACCGATAAACCTATCAGAATACCTTTAAAAAAATAAACTATATCGTACATTGACCCGTCCCTATTTTACTCTTATTCCTCTATATTGTTAAAGCGCTTCAAGATGGTAGCATCCTGAACCTCCTTTGCCAATGATATTACCGTTTTCAATGGAATATCAAATAAATCAACAAGTAATAACCCGTCCAGACACATATTGAAATCCGGATCAACGTTAAAACCTATTATTTTACCATTCAAAGATAAATACTTTTTCAATAATATCGGAAGTTTATCGCCGCTAGGTTCAATATCTTCTATTAATTTATCAAATTTTGATAAATCACCATCCATATCTCTTAACAATATCGATGCTTCCTCATCTCCTTTAATAGGTTTATACGGACAACGCGGGCTTATTAAATCCGCACCCTCCCTATTCCAATAAAATTTATTAATAAAACGTACAATTAAATCCTTCGACAACTCATTATATCTGCCGCTTATGGTAACAGGTCCTATCATATACCTATAGTCAGGATGTTTCAATACAAAGTAAAGCAACCCTTTCCAAAGCAAAAACAATGACAATGGCTTACGTTGATACTCCGACACTACGAATGAACGTCCCAACTCTAGAGCCTGGTACAGCGTTGGCATCATATCACGCTTAATTTTAAAAAGCGTATTGATATAAAAACCTTTTAATCCGTACTCATCCATTATCTCCTTCCCTTTGCCAATACGGTAAGCGCCTACAATTACACGCTCCTCTGTATCCCATATAAACAAATGATGGTAGTACATATCGAAACCATCCAAATCTATGGACTTATTAGTTCCCTCTCCAACAGCTCTAAAAGTTACCTCACGCAACCTACCTATTTCATTTAAGATATTAGGTATTCGGAAACTAGGCAAGCAGTAAACAGCATAATTTTTAATCTCAAATAAAAAGCCTTCACCATGTCCTACCTCCTCTATCTCTTTCACTAAAATCTCAGTAGGTACAGGTGCCGTTATGGGTTCAGCACTCTCAATAGTAGTTTCGTTCATAGTTTTAATCTCCGCCAAAGGCAATATCATTCGGTTTAATTTTACCTTTAAATACTCCTTCAGCTCTTTTACCGTATCATATTCATTTAACTGCTCCATAGTTATTACATTCCCTATGCGCAATCTTATCACTCTGTTCTTTTTATTGTTCCACTCCGCTGGCAAATTGTGCTTATGCAGTTTGGCATACAATGCCGATTCCACATAAAATCTCAACATGTTTGTCACCGCTATTCCTATTGGAACTACTAATGTTTTTTGAGTTATTGACAATGTTAATAACTCAGTTTCTCTTAACTCCTCCGCCTTTCGTTGTTTATCGCTTTTTAGTATAAAGGATTGTTCGTTGGCAAAAAAGCAACCCACGCCGCTTTCTGTATGCGCATCGGCAAACAGGACTCCCGCGGGTGCCACCATGGACTCCATCCAATGTGGATTACCAATCAATTCGCCCGATATGCACTTAAAGTCCTTACGTACTTTACGTACAACACTCAATACTATCAATTTATCTAAAACTCCGTATGGATGATTGGAAAATGTGGCAAAACTGCCTTCACTTGGTAACTTGGCTAAATCCTCCTCAGACACTTCAACCTCTATTCCCAGCTCATCAAACAGAAGAGATAAAAAACAATCAATATCCCCTCCGCACTCGCTATGGAAATAATTTTCCCAATCGCGCTGTTCTGTCAATCCGGACAATAAATCTGTTATTACATCGTCACTCAAACTCTCTCCAACCCTATTCAAGGTTAACTTGAGTTTCATTATATCTTCGGCGTCGATAAAATTTCTTATCATTTCGTCCGGATTTATTTTGTTTTCTACACTATCTATGTAACAACCTATTTAAGGATAAGCTCCTTAACTACAACACTTCCAACCTTATCATTCAGCGCCGCAATTAATCCCTCCTTCACCATTGAAACCTCATTCCTCACAACGGCCGACGTAAACTTTACGTAAAGAGTTCCTCTATTCATAAAAACCTCCTGAGTCTTGGAAGCAATACTATGCCCCACAACTTCGGGCCATATATCTATTACTTCCTGCTCCGTGAAGCGTTCCTCGAGTCCCAAATTACGCAATGCCTTCCGCACTAAATCATCTATCTTCTGTGTTTCTTTTCGTCTCATCATAACCTTAAATATATCAATCCCATCGTGAGATAAACATCTCACCTTTCAAAATTGAGGCCTTAAAAGTATAACAAATTTTATCACTTACCAACAATTAATTTCACTTTATCAGCTCCCATACGCGCTGCAAGCCACTCCCTAAGTTTACTTTGCTCCACCTCATTAAGTGGCAACGTACTTTCCACATAAACAAGCAAAACCTTTTGTTCACTACCATTGGTAACCTCTACCAATTCGCCATAATCCACAAAAATAGACGTTACTTGAGGGAAAAATATACGCAACTCAGGTAATATCGTTTTTCCCATATTGGACATGGTTTGGTAAGTTTGCAGTTGTTTCTTCAACGAATCCATCTGTTGCAAAGTTTCATCCAGCGTTTTCTCTCGCATCTGATACAAATCTGTCAACACCATCGATTTTAACTGATACATATCCGTTTGCGTGTCGCCCTGGTTAATTCCTTGCGTTATGGATAACTTAACCCGTTTTAAACGATACTTAGCCATTTGGCTCTGCGCATTTTGTATCATAATCTCAGGAATAGTGTTTCCAAGCATTATGACATCCAAATAAGTAGAATCCCCTTTCTCCTCTATCTTCTTACTCACAATTTGCGTATGCGGAAATTGCAATTCATTATTAACAAAGCTCGTTATGCGGGCCTGTAAATAGTTTGTTTCAATCATCTTATAACTCAAATACAAACTTGGCAACAACGTACAAATTACAATGGTTCCTATGTAGCGAGTAACCTTTTTATTCTTATTCGGATCCAACAGAGACAATTTTTTGTAACGCAACAAACGCACAACAATTAAAGTTGCCAAACTAATAAAAACCGTATTGATAAAATACAAATAAAAGGCCCCTATAAAATACATCCAGTTACCCGTAGCAATACCAAAACCGGCCGTACACAACGGCGGCATTAACGCGGTTGCAATGGCAACACCCGGAATCACATTTCCTTTTTGCTTAATGGAAACGGCAAGCATACCGGCACCACCACCAAAAAAGGCTATCATAACGTCATAAATAGTTGGTTGTGTACGTGCCAACAACTCACTCTGCGCCTCCGAGATTGGCGATATTAAGAAATAGATTGTCGATGTTAATACACTAAATACGGTTGCAATTAAAAAGTTACGTCCCGAACGTTTAAGTAACTCAAAATCGTTAATACCTACACCCACTCCAAATCCCATAATAGGACCCATTAGCGGCGAAATTAACATGGCACCTATTATTACCGCCGTTGAGTTTATATTAAGCCCCAGTGAGGCTATAAACACTGCGAAAATAAGGACCCATAAATTGGCTCCCTGGAAAACAACTCCTTTGGAGATTATGTCTATAATATCACTTTCATTCTCCTTCTCGTGTAGCACACTAAGCCTATTCCATAAAAAATGCTTAATTCTTCCTGACATGTAAATTGTGTTATAAAATTTTCCCTATATACTATTCTTTATTATTCTCTAAAACCGATTGGTAAGTTACATAATTTTAAAGATTATTATTCAAAAACTGTCTTCATTAATTACTATCTGTTCCTAAATCTATAAAACCTCCCACCTCCTTGTTCCACCCTTCCGCTCTACACCTGCTCCGTATTTCATTCAGGTTTCATTCAGCTTTCATTCAGGTTTGCCCCCCTATACCTGAATGAAACCCCTATGAAACCACAATGAAACCTGAATGAAACCACAATGTGACCTAGATGTAACGTAACGAGAAAGCACCCATAATGTACAATGACATATGGGTGCTTATCAGTTAGTATTGAATTATAAGAAACGTGTTATTTCTTTTTTCCACTTTTCTTTTCAATCTTCTCTTCAGTTTCTACTACTTCAGTAGCCGGTGTTTCAACAACTACAGGACTAGCTTTATGCTGAGAAGCCAAGTATTGAACAACTGCATATTTAGCTGCTGCGATAGTTTCACGATTTACTTTTTCAATTACGCTACCACGAGCTACATCCTCTGTTGTTACATAACCTTCAAGTAAAAGGAGCTGTACAATCATGTTGTTAATGTTGGTTTCCTCACTGTATCCGTTTGCTTGGTAAAGCTCGCCCATGTGTAGGGTAAACTCATGCGCAAATTCCGGATAGTTTGGTAAACTCATCAACTCCTCAAATGTTTCGCTGAAACTTGTTAACTCTATGTTTAAGTTTGGATTAACAAGTAGCGGACTGAATTCGTGGTTAGGAGCTACAGGAACAAAGTTTACTAAGTTTGTCATGTCCACACGTTCGTTGATGTTATCCATACGGCGGTAGTCCGCTTTACGCATGTTTTCCAACTGGTAAATGAAGAAGTTATAGCGCCATAGTTCGGAGCTGTTCATCATTCCTTTGAAAATGTGGAAATATTTCTCGTTTATTAAACGTTTTACCTTAATCTTTCCTTCGTTAATTTCAGGTCTGTTAACGCGTACATCTTGAATTAACGATTTTAATTCCATTGCAGCTTTTTGAGGTCCGGTAATTTCACGTCCTTTTTTACCAATCTCAGTAGAAATTAATCCACACTGAATGTTACGTGCTTTTCCTTTTCCGTCTTTGCCACCATTCATACACTGAATTAAATTCATCACTGCATCAAGCTGCCCTTCCTCGGCAATAAATGGCTGTCCACCCGGAGTACTTGCAAGTGCATCATAGATTGCACTGAAAATACGGCGGTCAAGAAGCACTGCTTTCGTTTCGCCCTCTTCGCCAAAGGATACAGTTGCTTTAAAGCGGTTTTGAATCATGTCAAATGACACTTCCTCAATTAGGTATACAACACCATCGCGTTTAAATGTTTTACCTACAAAGATTTGCGATACAACTTCAGTGATGTTTATTTTGTCAATCAGTTTGTATGACGATGCAAGATAATATTGTTTCTCTTCGGCATTGAAATCCCAATCCAATACATCATCAAGATAGTTACCGTGACGAGCAATTACGTCCACAATATTTTTATCGGCGGTGTAACGTTTCAATGTACGTTGAAAGTTTGGACCATCTTGGCTGGTTGCTTTCTCCTTACGCTCACCGTGCGCATCAATATACAATAGGAAGTTTTCCGGGTTGTCCACACGGGTAATACCTGCTTCTTCCTTAGCGTAGTTGCTTGCCGATAGCATAATGTCAATTTTGTATGGCATTGTGATATCGCACATTCCGCTTACGGTACTGCGTGAGTTTAAGTCCTCAACGTTACTGTCTGCACTGTTTTCAAACAGATATTTGTAGTATTGAATATAGTCCGGGTCAAAGTCAGTGGTACGGCTAAAGTCTCCAACCTCTGTTCCTACACCATATAGGTTACCCTCTGCATCTTGGAACTCATGGAACATATCTCCTGCAATAAGTTTCACAGAACGTATTCCTTCCAAGTTGTTGCGTAACCATTTCAAGATAAAGGCAGCAATCATCTCCGATTTACCTACACCACTATCTCCGTTAATTTCAATTACAAATACACTACCATCATTCTCTTCAACTGCAAATAATGAACCGTGGCGAGGGCTTCCTCCCATCTCTTTCACTTTCTCGTTGATAATGGTTAAACGAGGTTTCTTAACATCGCCAAAGTAGTCCACTTTTTGTTTCAATGGAGTTACAATGGTTTTAATGTTTCCATTTGGACCCTTAATATCGAAATATCCGATTTGAGGGAATGAAATTAACTTCTCTGGAGCTCCCAGGAAACTAATTACATCAGGAACAAAATTGGTAATATCCTCAAGCGCGATATCCTCTGTATGGTTTAGACGATAGTTGTCTGTTAAGTACTTCATATATCCTTTTTGGAATATTACAAGCTCTTTAACCATACCGTGTTTTACCACTTTACAACGATAATCGTCAGAATCCATATTGTCAATAAAGCGCGCTAAACGACTTGTGAAGAACGATGAGTCCGGACGTACATCCAATAATTTGATGTAGTCGTTTGGTCCAACACATTGTGTAAAGTCCTTCTCTTTGTTCTCTACACGGTCAATTTTATGGAACGGATACTCACGTTTCTTAGCATCGGTAACAATGCGAGTGTGCTCTTGTACAGGTTGCTCTGATGAGATTACGCCACACTTCATCATTAGCGTGTTAATCCAGCTAATGGCTCCGTTATTGAAGGATTCTAGTGTTTTGTTTTCCATCTCGAATCCACGATAGATTGAGATTCCGTGTTGTACCATTTCATTTACGCTGGAGTTTTGCTTACTGAAAGCTGTCTCCACCATGCGCACAAGTGTATGGGTGTAACGTTTATAATAGTCTGTACCTTTGGTACGTTTAATCATGCTGATAAAGAATAGCACTACTTTGCGCGATACGCGGTGGATTTCCTCCTCCACAATCTTAATGTCTTTTTTGCGCATTATATAGTCACTAATCTCCTTCAACTCATTAGGCAGAATTTCCTGGATAAACTCCTCTGTGAACATACGGATTTCTCCGTCACCACAAGCCTCTATTTTGTCTGCAAAGAAGCGTAATTTACGCAATACAAGTGCGTAAAACGACTCATCGTTGTTTAACAGATACAAGTAAAGGATACGGTCAGTAACCGTTTGGTTTTTGCCCGATATACCTTCGCTAATAGTATCCATAATGTAACCGATACTTTTTTGCGATAATGAGATAGATTTAAATTCCTCAAGCTCGCGCAGACGGTTAATAAATTCGTCCACCCATATTTGAAGGTTCAAATCTTTAAGTTTAATACCTACAACCTCTTCAAAAGTTTCTCCCGCTACGCGGATAATTTCTTTGCGGCTAGGTTCAAGACTTTCTTTCTCAAACGGTAAGTTGAAGTGTAGAAGAATCTCACGAATGTATTTCTTAATAATTACGTTGATACCTTCCATCTTTGCTTTGTCTAGCTCGGCATTACCGGTAGCATCAATAGCAAGAATTTTCACTTTACTGTCAGAGAACAGAATGTTTTCCATCTCAATCAATATCTCACGCATAATGTTACGCTCCGCCGGATCGTCAAGTACGTTATGATTTGGTTGGAATGTTTTTTTATTTGTTATATACTTAAGTATAATTGCTTTACCATACTTAGAACTTACGGTATTGAAATCTAGGTCGGCAATATCAGGTACTTTTTTGTATATCTGTGCCAATAAGTTTTCATATACTTTAGTAAATGCTGCACTGCGTATAAACTCAAATACATCGCGACATGAACCTATTTTGTCTCCGTGAAGCTCTATTACAGAGTTTACAGAACGATCGATAGTTGTTATGCTTACACCGCTACGCTCAGGCGACGCATGATATAATGTACGGATGTCGCGAATTTGTAACGAAGGTGCTTTGTCCTTTTTGAATTTAGCCGAATAAGTATAGTCCTTAATTATTTGCGCAATAAGCTCCTTCACGTTATGGAATGAGAATACTTTTGCTAATAACGTATGACTCTCAACCTCGTCGTTTTTCGGATTGTGACGCATATCTGCGAACTGCGCCCAATAACGCATAAAGATTGAGAAGGCATCCTTCAATTCCGCACGGAACACTTTCAAGCTCTCAGGAGAGTTTGTTAGATATCCACCCACAGCAAAACGCACCAACCCGGTTGCGTAAGGCACTGCTGCTATACCACGATATAATGCAAGGTATTGACAGAAACAAAGAACGTCAGCATATGAGTAACCACCGATAATACGGAAATTAAATAGGTATGAACCGTCTGATGCTAACCACTCTATCTCCGGATTGTTGTATTCTGTGCATACTTCACGCGCTACATCTTTAGCTAAAGACATACGCTCCAACGACTCTGAACGGAAGTTTTTGTTTACACGGAAAGCATTTAAGTGCTCCACCAACTGTTTTTGGTAGTAAACAAAGAATGGCTCCTCGTTGTATTTAAAGTCATCAGGTAAGCCAAGAACATCTAGCTTATCTAGTGATACTAACTCATCTAATAAGAATATATACAACGGACTACCTTCAAACTCGGCCGTTTTATGCAATTGCAGACGTGTACTCTTTTCGTTTGATTTCTGCGTACGTCCAATTTGATCAAGAATAAAGCGTGTGATGCTTTCCTTGATTTTGTAACGTGATGCATTTTTAGGCAATTCGCTCTCTAACGTATCTTTTATCTTTTTCGCCACTTGCGCAACCTCTAACAAGTTGTTTAGCATCAACAATGAGTTGTTGTTGCCGTGCGCTGCAGAGTTGTGCTGACGTACGTACGCAATAATATCGCGCGCTTGCGGTGTTACTGCTAACGCACCTAAACGGTCGCCGGTAGCCGACAGGTTTTTGGTGGTCGATAAAGATGATACCGCTTTAATATTTGATTGCGCGTTAATGTTGTTAATAATGTAACGCGATAGCGTACGCCATTTAGGCATATTTTTATCCTCAACCTTTACACTGTCAGCATATGCTTCGTCTAGGAACAGTGTAATTTTACAGTTATTCATCAACTTAAGGAAGTTGTTTACTGCCTCTGTATTGAAGTCTGTAAATCCTGTTGGATTGTTAGGATCGTTAATTAGGATTGTAGTGTTTTCACAGAATAAATCCCACAGGCTACCACTATCATCAAATAACGAAAGTGTAGACTTAATGCGCAATAATTTATCTGTTAAACGTTGATAGGCCAAGCGTCCGTCCTCTAGGTTTTCAATCTCAATATCGAATGGATTGATATCAAAATTATCGTCCGGAAGCAAGTCCTTATATTCCCACGCTTGGATAGCGTTGTAAATTACGTATGGTTTTGGCTGACCTTTAGGGTTAAACAACAGGTCGCGAATAATCATTTGTACCGAGTCCGATACCGACGTTTGCTCCAAGTTACCTAAAGCAGCAAGGAAGTCCTTAACAACGTTTTTCTCTTCCTCTGTAAGTGCCAAATATTTTTCGCGAATACCAAGATCGTTTAGGAAGTTGTCATAACGTCCTTTGTTATTGGATTCGTTGTCAATTTTGGTAATATAAGTCTGGTATTTCTCTAAGAATAGGTTTATACCAAAGTTTTTATGGAAGTGATTTTTCAACGTACGCTCATAGTTGCTTGGAATAATGCTTAGAATAAGCTCGCAAGCACGATAAACGCGCGGTGACAACTTATGCAATTTCTTTTGCAACAAGTATTTTCCATATGTACGTATTTGGTTACGTCCTCCCCCTTCAAGTACGCTAAGTACCTCAATTTGCTCACTGTTTGAGTAAAAATATTGTTTAATACGTTTCTCAAACTCTTCAATAAGCTCGCTAGTTTGGGCTTGACGTTTCTCTTCTTTGTGGCAGTTTTCAAGGAAGAAGATAAAGTCTCTTAATTTCTCAAGTGAGTATTTATCTTGTACCACTTTACGAGAGAAATGATCCAGTTTAAATACATTTAAACGTTTCACTGCATCACTATCCGTACCAACTTGCTCAGTTAGTATTTGTGAAATTTCTTTCTCATAGATAGCAATTTGTAACTCTATCTTTTCGCGGAATTCTGCAAGGTAAGATGGATTTACATTCTCTAAAATTAGGCGTAAGTTTAACTGCGTATTAGCAGGCGAACCTAACTTCTTAGTGTGTACTTTATTCAGGGAATTAATAATTCCGTTATGGAAACAGAATACTAACGATGTATTTGAACTACGGCTCTCTTTTGAGTCATCGACAATAACAATACGTGTTAATAACGGGAACCATTTTGGACCGGAGTAAGGATTAACACGCATGTGAGGAACTTTTACCACAAACACGGAGGTGCTATCAAGCATCATGCTGTTGTAAAGTTCATCGGCAGTAGGATTTTCAAGTACTTGAACAGCTGCTGCGTTAAACACATCGCCCTTCAACAACTCAACTGCTTTGTCTGCACAACCCGATACAACGGTAGGAATCATACCGTTTAATCCTTTGAAGTTGACAGCCCAACGCGCACGATTAAGGAAATCGTTTACCTCAGCTTTTGTTGTATAGTGCGTACTTTGGCTAATCATTTGCTCCAAAGTATCCATTAGGTAGTTCCAGTGCGCTTCGTTCAAATCGCCGGTAACACCTATTACGTCACGATATTTACGTAAATCCGAAACCTGCCCACCAAGCTGCACTTGAGAGATAAACTCAATATGGTTGCTTTTCACAGGAGGAGTACCTACCGAAAAATCGTGCGTATCCTTTATATTTTGTAATAATTTCTTAGAATCAGGATTTACTGTTTCTGTATCAAGAAAATCGTTTATGCGCTTCACAAACTCACCACGACGACTGCTTAATTCAAAAGCCTTCGATGTTGATGTTGGATAAAGCATTAACGACACGTCTGTATAGCCGGGGATATCCTCACGGAATTTTAGAAGATAACGGTTAATCTCCGCCTGTTGAGTGGTGGGATCGTCCGGTTCCTCGAAACATAACTTTACGAAACTTGTTAGATTATCGTAAATGTGTCGCGGAAGAAAAATCTCTGCACGTTCGCCAAGCGACTCGTACAGGTTAAGTAACTGTTTTGCCTCATTACTCAAAAAGGCGCGCGGTTCTCCTTTGATTTTCATTAGCGTTGCAATTTATGTTTATGGCAGCCCATAAACTATTAGTAAATCATATTGTTGTGTCGTATTTTGGTACTTGCATCAGCTATATAAAAAAAGCCCGCTAAAAATAGCGAGCCTATATCTTTCCACTAAAAAAGATAACAACAGTGCCACCCAACGCCGCTAGACGCTGAAGAGGAACGTGAATGTTTCTTGTTGAGTGTATAATCATCAATTTTAATAGTAAATTAAATGTTTTATAACTTATTGCTTGTAACAACTGCAATAATAACTATTAAAAACAAGATTTACAACTCATTTGTTAAATTTTTATGAAAGTTTTATCACAAATGAATTTTATAACACAAAAGAGTAAAGAAGACAATAATAACACACTATCCAATTTCCAGCTTTAACGTCTCAATAACGCTCTTTGCTGCTTTCTGTTCCGCCTCTTTCTTAGACAAACCGGAACCACTTCCTTTTACTTTTTCGTCAATAGAGATATCACATTTGAAGTTAGCACGACGGCTTTTTACTTCATTGGTCAGGAATATAAGATCTACCTTGTTCTTTTGTCCCCACTCAATTAGTCGACTCTTGTAATTCGTATCCACCTCTATAAGTGACTTAATATCAAAGTAGTTTGGAAATATAAAATTGGTGATAAACTTACGTGTGTTCTCAAAGCCTTGGTCTAAAAATATAGCACCTATAAAGGCCTCGAATACATCGCCATAAATGTGTTTATTACGGGAGATATCGGACTTGGCAATAACCTCTTTATCCAAGCCCAAGGTAATTGCAAGCGCGTTAAGAGATTCTCTGCTTACAATTTTAGAGCGCAAACGGGTAAGGAACCCTTCGTCTCTGTTAGGAAAGTACTTATACAATATTTCGGTTATAATAGCCCCAAGCACCGCATCGCCAAGAAACTCTAAGCGTTCATAATTCAACACTCGTCCCCCTTTGGTTATTTGCGAGGCCGACTTATGCAACAAGGCCAACCGATAAATGGATTCATTCGACGGAACAAACCCCAATTGATAAACAAACAGCCCATAAAACTTTTGATTGCGGTGCAATCTAAGTTTCATGGACTGTATTATCTTTCTAATCACTTCTAAACGTATTTAGCGCGATTACTTTTTAATTACAACGCAACCATTGTGTCCGCCAAAACCAAAAGTATTACTTATGGCAACATTAACAGTACGCTTTTGTGGCTCATTGAAAGTGAAGTTTAACTTCGGATCCAATTGCTCATCAAGAGAGTGGAAGTTAATTGTTGGAGGTACAATGTCATTGTGAACAGCAAGTACGCAAGCAATTGCCTCAACTGCACCGGCAGCACCTAAAAGGTGACCAGTCATTGATTTAGTAGAGCTGATATTTAAGTTATATGCATGCTCTCCAAATGCTTTTTGTATAGCTGTAGGTTCCGCTATGTCACCTAGTCCGGTACTAGTACCGTGCACGTTAACATAGTCTACATCCTCAGGTTTTAATCCTGCATCTTCAATAGCTTCTAACATTACGTCGCGTGCTCCTTCTCCTTTCGGATCTGGCGCAGTCATGTGATACGCATCGCAATTCGCGCCTCCACCTGCTAATTCAGCATAGATACGCGCGCCGCGTTTCACCGCATGCTCATACTCTTCCAATACAAGACAAGCTCCACCTTCTCCAATAACAAAACCATCACGGTCTGCATCAAATGGGCGAGAAGCTGTTTTAGGATCATCGTTACGTGTAGATAACGCTTTTAGCGCATTGAAACCTCCAACTCCAGGAATTGAAATAGAAGCTTCAGATCCACCTGCAACAATCACATCCGCTTTACCTAAACGAATTAAGTTTAACGCATCAACTAATGCATGAGCTGATGATGCACAAGCAGAAACGGTAGTATAGTTAGTACCTTTAAATCCGTACTCTATAGCAATCATTCCTCCTGCCATATTTGCAATCATCTTAGGAATAAAGAATGGATTGAATTTAGGCGTTCCATCTCCAAGAGTAAAATCTCTACTCTCTTCAAAAAACGTCTGTAATCCACCAATTCCCGCTCCCCAAATAACACCTATTCTCTTTGCGTTTTCTTGCTCAAGGTCAAGATTTGCGTCCTTGATAGCCTCTCTGGCAGAAATTATACCAAATTGAGTATAAAGGTCCATCTTACGAACCTCTTTTCTGTCGAAGAACTCTGTCGGATTGTAATCCTTTACCTCACACGCAAATTGAGTGCGAAATTTAGACGCATCAAAACGAGTAATAGGACCGGCGCCACTGACACCTTTAATTAAATTGTCCCAAAACTCTGTCACGTTATGACCAAGAGGGTTGATGGTTCCTAGACCAGTTATAACTACTCGTTTCTGACTCATAGAAAAGATATTAAATTACTTCGCGTTAGCTTCAACGTAAGAGATAGCGTCACCTACAGTAGTGATTTTTTCTGCTTGATCGTCTGGAATAGTAATGTTGAATTCTTTTTCTAATTCCATGATAAGCTCTACTGTATCAAGAGAATCAGCACCTAGGTCGTTTGTAAATGTAGCTTCTGGTTTAACTTCTGACTCGTCAACTCCTAATTTATCAACGATAATTGCTTTTACTCTGCTTTGAATATCAGACATAACTTTAATTTTTAGATTAGACATCTTTTAATTATACACTAATATGCACTAACTAAAGTACATACTTTTTCATCTAAGTTCAGGGTGCAAATTTATAGTTTTATTTTTCTCTTGAAAATTTTTTGAGCACAATTAAACTTTCATTACCTTTATCCCACTGATTTTTAATTGTTTACAAATGATAAATATTTCAATATTTGCCTCTGGTTCAGGCTCTAATGCCGAAAATATCATCCGTTTTTTACAAAATAACGACCAAATTAGCGTCAATTCTGTCTTTTGTAACAACGCTGATGCCTATGTTTTGGAACGTGCTAAAAATTTTAATGTACCCGCTTTTGTATTCAATCGCAATGAGATGCGAAATCCGGAAGCCCTACTTAAGCATTTAAAGGAGTTAGATACCGACTATATTATTCTAGCCGGGTTCCTATGGCTTATGCCAGCTCACATCATTGAGGCATTCCCTAATCGCATTATCAACATACATCCGGCCCTTTTACCAAACTATGGCGGAAAAGGTATGTACGGCATGAATGTACACAACGCTGTAATTGAAGCAGGCGAAAAAGAAAGTGGTATCACCATTCATTTTGTGAATGAGCATTATGACTCGGGAGCAACCATCTTCCAAGCCACTTGCCCTATCACCGCACAGGACACTCCCGACACACTTGCTGAGAAAGTACACGCTTTAGAGTACGAATATTTCCCTAAAGTAATTGAGCAAGTAATTCTGGATCAAAACAACAAATAAAACGAAAGGCAGTTTAATGTTTACACATTTTCACGTACACTCCCAATACTCTATCCTCGATGGTGCCGCATCCGTGGCAAATATTGTGGATAAAGCGGTCGCCGACGGCATGACTGCCGTTGCACTAACGGACCATGGCAGCATGTTTGGCATTAAACTCTTTTATGACATTTGCCGAAAAAAGAAAATTAAACCTATTCTAGGCTGTGAAACCTATGTGGCTCGTATTTCAAGACACAGCAAATCACAACCTCTGGACAGATCGGGCGAACACCTCATCCTCCTTGCAAAAAACCATAAAGGCTATGTAAACCTTATGAAACTGGTATCTGCAGGATATACGGAAGGTTTCTACTATCGTCCCCGCATCGACAAGGAGCTATTGGAAAAGCACCATGAAGGTCTAGTTGTTACCTCTGCATGTTTGGGGGGCGAAATATCCCAAAAAATTATGCGTGGCGACCTAAAAGGAGCCGAAGAGGCTGCGCTGTGGTATAAAAATCTGTTTGGCGACGATTATTACCTTGAGGTAATGCGTCACCCAACAAACGACCCGCGTCTAAGAGAGGACATCTTTAAAAACCAAGAAACCTGCAACAGACAAATATTGCGTATAGGCGAGAAGCTAGGTATAAAAGTAGTAGCAACAAACGACGTCCACTTCCTAAATGCTGAGGATGCCGAAGCACACGATTTGCTTATTTGTCTCAACACCCGTAAGGATTTGGACGACCCTAACCGTATGCGTTACACCCGTCAAGAGTGGTTTAAAACCACGGCCGAAATGATGGAGCTGTTTAACGACATTCCGGAAGTGGTTACCAATACACAAGAAATTACCGACAAAATAGAGGAGTACAAATTGGACTCCGACCCCATCATGCCCGAGTTTCCCATTCCGGAAAACTTTGGTACTATGGACGAATATATGAAACGTTTCCCCGAATCCGCGTTAATCGAAGAATTTGGCGAAGAACGTTACCATAAACTTAGCGGCGAATACGATAAAATTCTTCGTATTAAATACGAAGCGGACTATCTTGCTCACCTCACCTACATTGGGGCAGAAAAGCGCTGGCCCGATGGACTTACAGAAGAGGTCAAAGAGCGCATTGACTTTGAGCTCAACACCATCAAAACCATGGGATTTCCCGGATATTTCCTCATTGTACAGGACTTTATCTGTGCCGCCCGTGACATGGGCGTGTTTGTTGGGCCCGGTCGTGGTTCGGCTGCCGGTAGTGTTGTGGCCTATTGCCTCACCATTACCAACATTGATCCGGTTAAGTACGATTTGCTATTTGAGCGTTTCCTAAACCCGGACCGTATTTCCATGCCCGATATTGATATCGACTTCGACGACGAAGGGCGCCAACGCGTGCTGGACTGGGTAACCGATAAATACGGACAGGACAAAGTGGCTCACATTGTCACCTTTGGTAGCATGGCGGCAAAAATGGCCCTTAAGGACGTTGCCCGCGTACTAAAGCTGGAACTAGCCGAAAGTAACCGTTTGGCAAAAATGGTTCCCGAAGCACCAAAAATGACACTTAAAAAAGCTTACAAAGAGAATCCGGATTTGGAGATGGAGAAAAACTCCATGAATCCGCTCATCTCTAAAACTATACAACTGGCAGAATGCCTTGAAGGCTCCATCCGTCAAACGGGTGTACATGCCTGCGGTATCCTCATCAGTCGTGATCCGTTAACAGACCACATACCGGTTATGCCAACCGATGGCGAAAACCTGGTTACAACACAGTATGACGGACATTTTGTGGAGCCTATCGGACTCCTAAAAATGGACTTTCTGGGTCTACGTACTTTATCCATTATTAAAACATGCGTAGAGAACGTTAAGCAGTCAAAAGGTGTAATTATCGACCCGGACCTCATCTCATTAGAGGATAAGGAGACTTACGAACTATTCTCGCGTGGCGAAACCACCGGTCTGTTCCAGTTCGAGTCCCCCGGCATGAAGAAACACTTACGTTCCCTTCAGCCCAACCGCTTTGAGGACCTTGTGGCAATGAATGCCCTCTATCGTCCGGGACCAATGGAGTACATCCCTCAGTTCATTCGCCGTAAACACGGTATTGAACCAATAGAGTACGACCATCCCATGATGGAACCCTACCTTAACAACACCTACGGTATCACCGTCTATCAGGAGCAGGTTATGCTCCAATCCCGCGCGTTGGGACAATTTACGCGTGGAATGTCCGACACCCTACGTAAAGCCATGGGTAAAAAGATGATCGACGTAATGAACAAACTTAAGGGACAATTCATTGAAGGTTGCAAAACCAACCCTGAGTTTATGGCCGGTTGTAAGGAGAATAATAAAAATGTCGACGAGCTAATAGACAAAATTTGGGGCGACTGGGAGGCCTTTGCATCCTACGCCTTCAACAAATCGCACTCCGTTTGCTACGCATACATAGCCTATCAAACCGGATTCCTCAAAGCACACTATCCTGCCGAGTTCATGGCAGCCAACTTGAGTAATAACCTGTCTGCAATTGACAAGGTTACCATATTCATGGAGGAGTGTAAGCGAATGGGATTAAGTGTACTCGCACCGGATGTTAACGAGTCCAATCATAACTTCACCGTAAACAGCCAAGGACAAATTCGTTTCGGAATGGCTGCCATTAAAGGTGTGGGCGAAGGTGCTGTGGAACGTATCATTGAAGAGCGTAAAGCAAACGGCCCCTACAAGGACTTGTACGATTTCTTTGAGCGTATAGACTTCCGCGCTGTGAATAAAAAAACACTTGAAAATCTTATAACCGCCGGCGGACTTGACAGCTTTGGTTACCATCGTGCGCAATATTTCCAACCCGTAGATGCAATCATCACCGCTTTGGACCAACTAGTTAGCTACGGACTAAAAATGCAACAAGAGCGTAACTTTGTCCAAAACACGCTGTTTGGAGGAATGGATGGCTATGAGGTTGCAAAACCTAATATGCCAATGTGCGAACCATGGCATGATTACGAAAAATCCAAAAAGGAGAAGGAGCTTATTGGTATTTACCTCACCTCCCACCCGCTCGATCCATACAAACTGGAAATGTGCCTACTTTGTACCAATATTGAACAGCTTAACACCGACATGGAACGTTTTAGCGGACGTGATGTTATGATTGGCGGATTAATAACCAACGTACGAGAAGGAAAAACAAAAGCGGGAAAGGATTTTGGTATTCTTACCATTGAGGATTACAGCGGAACCATGGAACTACCTTTCTTTGGACGTGACTACACGGACTATCGTGGCTTCTTTGTCAACGAAATGGCCATATACATAAAAGGTAAGGTGGGACCTAAATGGGGAAAAGAAGGTAATGAACTTGCATTTTCCATTAACAAGGTTGACTTACTGGAAGGTATTACACAAAATGCCATCCACTCCATCACCCTACTTGTGGACATTGAGAAACTAACGCAGGAAAGTATAAACGAAATATACAACCTATTTATTTCCGATGTTTCTAAGCCAACCGATCCCAATGAACCGCAAGGTGATAAAGAGAACGAAATACCCCTTAAATTCCGTCTTTACGATGAAAAAGGGAACAACATAAGTATGTTCTCTCGCACCTGCAAAATCAAAAAATCGCGCGAGCTTTATAACTATTTTGAGAACAATGACGCTGTAAAAATGCAAATTAACTAGCATCATCACCTCAATATACTTTGAGATTATAAGAAATCCCTTACAATATCCAAATAACAGGTATTGTAAGGGATTTCTCTTTAGCTGCCAAAGTATTCAAAGTGAACCTTATATTGCAAGTATCAATAACTTCATCAATATTAAGCGGTTTATACCCAAATAACTTTAACAGCATCTATATCTGCTATAAAGCTCCTTGATCCCTGTCAAGGGTTTCGACTAGGTTACGACAAGGTTTCGACTAGGTTTCGACTACTATTGGGGTGTCGTACTAGTAGTAACCTAGTCGAAACCTAGTCGAAACCTTGTCGTAACCTAGTGGAAACCTACAGGAGGGATACGAGTTGGTATGAACTGGCATGGGGCATATAATATCTAATATACGCAAGTTCAACCCTTGCCCATTAAACACTGTGTAGTTATTAACATTGTTAATAACTACACAATGTTCTCATTACGTGAAAGTTATCTTATTTCTATATTTTCATATTTTATGATATGCACAACCCAAAGGAAAATCAAAGAGGGAATAAAGCTGGAATAATACAGAGGTATGGTTTAATTTTCATGTCTTTATACATTTGGTTACGTGTTAAAACAATATATTTGTTCTATGTTTGGATTTGTAATCCATAAACAAGGTAATTAACTGATATTTGTATGACTGAAACTCTATACTCTCAACTTAAAGGATTACGTGTAACAACTGATACACGTGATATTAAACCGGGCGATTTGTTTATTGCATTAAAAGGCGCTTCATTTGACGGAAACTTATTTGCTGCCGATGCCTTGGAACAAGGAGCAACGTTTGTTGTTGTCGATCGTGCTGAGTTGGCCGTAGACAGCCGTTACATTGTTGTTGAGGATGGATTACGTTTCTTACAACAATTTGCAGCCTATCACAGACAACAGTTCTCCATTCCCGTAATTGCCATTACGGGTACAAACGGAAAAACAACCACTAAAGAGTTATGCCATGCCGTTTTGGGTACAAAATATAATTGCTTGGCAACAATCGGGAATTTAAACAACCACATTGGTGTTCCATTAACTTTGCTACGTATGGATGCATCCACTCAGATAGCTATTATTGAGATGGGAGCCAATCATCCGGGAGAGATTGAAGAACTTTGTCGCATTGCCGATCCGGATTTTGGATTAATAACCAATATAGGGCGTGCTCATTTGGAGGGATTTGGAAGCTACGAAAATATAATTACCACAAAATGTGAGCTTTATCGTTGGATAGAGGCCAAAAACGGCGCACTTTTTGTTAATAGTGATGATGAGTTGTTAACGCAAAGCATACACACGCCACGCACCATGAGTTACGGCACAAAAGGAAGCGAAGCCCGCGGTGAATTAAAACAACAAGCACCGTTAGTTTTTGACTACAATACTCCTAAGGGCCATTTATACATTAAAACGCAACTTATAGGAGGTTATAATTTTGCAAATGCTATGGCAGCAGTGGCTATGGGACACTATTTTGGCGTTGACGATTTACATATAAAGAATGCCATTGAGAATTATGCCCCATCAAATATGCGTTCGCAACTTAAGCGTACGGAGCATAATTTGCTTATTGTGGATGCCTACAATGCCAATCCAAGCAGTATGCAGGTTGCTGTAAGCAACTTCAGGGATATGATGTTGGAGCACAAAATCATGATACTTGGAGAAATGCGCGAGCTTGGTGAGAACAGTAGAGATGAGCATGAAAAGCTGGTACATTTAGCCGGCGATAGCAATGTTGAGATGGTTTTGTTTGTCGGTGCATCATTTACAGGGATTGAACTTCCGGAAGGGTGCCAATGGTTTTCAAGAACAGAGGAGTTGGCCGAGTGGCTTAAAGAAAATACAATACAGGGCGCTTCTGTATTGATAAAAGGTTCAAGAGGCAACCGCTTGGAACAAGTTATTGAATTATTATAATACAACATAAAAAACAAGATAAGGTGAACGACAGATTAGTACTGATACCAACCTATAATGAAAAAGAGAACATTGAGCGGATTATACGCTATGTGTTCTCCTTGCAGCCTCAATTTGACATTCTTGTTATTGAGGATAACTCGCCAGATGGTACCGCTAACATTGTGAGAGGACTACAAAAAGAGTTTTCGCAATTACACATGTTGGAGCGCAAAGGAAAATTAGGACTGGGAACAGCCTACATTGCAGGTTTCAAATGGGGATTGGAGCACGGATATAATTATATTTTTGAGATGGATGCCGACTTCTCTCATAACCCCGACGATTTAGTAAGGTTATGGAAAGCATGCGCTGAGGAAGGTGCAGACATGGCAGTTGGATCTCGCTATGTTACGGGTGTAAACGTGGTGAATTGGCCTATGGGACGCGTGCTTATGTCCTATTTCGCATCGAAATATGTGCGCATGGTGACAGGCATGCCTATTCACGATGCCACTGCCGGTTTTATATGCTATACGCGTAAAGTACTTGAGGCAATTGATTTGGACAATATCCGTTTTAAAGGATATGCCTTCCAGATAGAGATGAAATTTACCACATGGGTAAAGAAATTTAAGATTATTGAAGTACCAATAATATTTACGGATCGTACACTAGGAACATCTAAAATGAGCGGAGGTATATTTACCGAGGCTGTTTTTGGAGTTATTACCATGAAGATGCGTTCCATTTTTGGACGAATAAAATAACAATGGCAACTATGAGAAAAGTTATAAAGAACGGAACTATTGTAAATGAAGGACGTCGCTATATGGCCGACGTGATTATTAATGGAGACAGGATTGAAGCCGTGGTTAACAATGCGGATACAGAGGGTGCGGAGGTAATTGACGCGGCAGGAATGTTAGTGTTACCGGGAGCTATTGATGATCAGGTTCATTTTCGCGAACCGGGACTTACTCATAAAGGTGATATTGCAGAAGGTAGCCACGCAGCAGCAGCAGGTGGTGTAACCTCCTTCATGGACATGCCAAACGTAAATCCGGCCACAACAACCATTGCTAATTTACTAGACAAGCAAGCTATTGCGGCAGCCAACAGTGTTGTTAATTACTCCTTCTTTATGGGAGCAACTGTCGATAATATTGATGAGATTAAACGCGTTGACCCTTTAACAACATGTGGTGTTAAAGTATTTATGGGATCGTCCACCGGGAACATGCTTGTGGACCGCGAAGAGGCACTTGAGCGTTTATTTGCGGAGAGCCCAATACTTATTGCAACACACTGTGAGGATACGCCTACTATTAATGCCAACATGGCAAAATTTAAGGAGGAGTATGGCGATAATATTCCACCTTCAGCACATCCGCTTATCCGTAGCAGAGAAGCTTGCTATAAAAGCTCGGCAACAGCCGCAGCATTGGCTCGCAAACATGGAACCAAACTACATATTTTGCATTTATCAACTGCAGATGAGTTACCTTTACTAGATCAAGGTCCGCGCGCCGAAAGACGTGTAACCGGCGAAGTATGCGTACATCATTTATGGTTTAACGACAGCGCTTACGCAACGAAAGGCAATTTGGTGAAATGGAACCCTGCAATTAAAACCGAAGCAGACAGAGAAGCATTGGTACAAGCCATTAACGACGATACCATTTTTGTTGTAGCAACAGACCATGCACCACATTTACTACGAGAAAAGGAAGGTCCATATACTCACTCTGCCAGCGGAGGTCCTATGGTGCAACACTCACTCCTAGTAATGCTTGAGTTAGCACATAGAGGAGAGACAACTATTGAGAATGTTGTAGACAAAATGGCCCACGGCCCAGCTGAGTTGTTTGAGATTGAGGATCGCGGTTTTATACGCCCGGGTTACAAAGCGGACATTGTACTAGTGGCTAATGAACCATGGACTGTGACTAAGGACAATATCCTTTACCGTTGCGGTTGGTCGCCACTAGAAGGACAAGAGTTACAATATAAAGTAATTAACACCTTTGTAAATGGCCGTAAGATATATGACCGTGGAGAGTTTAACGACACCGCTCGTGGTGAGTTATTACGCTTTAAACGATAGATAAGAAAAGCCTGCTAACATTTAATTGTTAGCAGGCTTTTATGACTAATATCACTTAATATTTGATTGGTTGACCTAGACAAGTTCCTTTTCTGCAACTTTAACAGTTTCGGTCGACTTCTCTTTACTATCATAGACATACCAATACAGCATCCCAATAAATACCGCGCCACCCACAATGTTACCTAGAGTTGCAGGGATTAAATTCTTAATAAATAGATCGGTAATTGTTATTGAGGCTCCTTCAAACATTGCCAATGGAATAAAGAACATATTAGCAATGCTATGCTCAAATCCGATAGCGACAAATGTCATTACAGGTCCCCAAATACCAAATATTTTCCCAACTGTATCCTTTGCCGACATACCTAACCACATAGCTAAACATACTAGCCAGTTTGCACCTATTCCTTTTAAAAATGTTACTACAAAGGGATTTGATGTCTTAGCAATAGCTATGCTCATAAAGCCTTCCTTCCATGGCTCATAGTGAGAAATTCCTGTTAAGTAAACCATAAATACCGCAAAGAATAGCGCACCTATAAAGTTGCCACTCCATACCATGGCCCAATTGCGGAATGCAACTTTCCATGCTTGACGTCCATTCATGATATTGGGAATAAAATACGCACAGTTGCCGGTAAATAGTTCACCGCCTGCCAATACTATCATAATTAATCCGATGGGGAAGGCTGCTCCCATAAAAAGTTTTATAATACCCGGATTCTCAGCTGCAATACCAGGAAAACCATATCCCATCAATACAGAGAGTAAACCTCCCATTGATATGTAGGCTCCGGCCATAAAGCTTAATGTAAGTCCTTTCTTTAAGCTGTACTTTTCTTTTTCTAGCGCCGCTTTGTTAGCGTAAGCTACTATTTCTTTAGGTGTTCTCATTACGTCAGTTTTTTACAAACGGGCGCAAAGATACGGGATATTAGCGGATAATACAACATATCCACTTACAAAATAAAGAGTAATAAACATATATAATGTTACTGATTTCTAACGAACTGCAAACCAGATACCGCTTGCAACCAATATTAGAAGAAAATAGATGGTGTTTATCCAATCCTTCTTGGAGTGAATAATGAAGTTGCTATACAGCAGTGCCAAGGATGTGGCTAACCAATAAACTATGCCACTTTGCCAAAAATCTGGAAATAGTACTGCAGAGATAATAGAAAACAACAACGATAACTGTAATGTATCCTTTGCCTTACGTAGTGGGATTGTATAGCTTCGCGGAGAGCCCCATAATTTTACAAGAGCAATCAGTAACAGAAATAGTGTAATTCCTATCACGGTCCAGCCCGCTGCTGCATAGTCAAATAACCAATGATATTCGGGATTAAGAGAATACACAGTACTACGCACCAACTCCGGAGCTCCGTAAGCTATATAAAATATTCCTTCTGCTATTCCTAATATTGTTGCTACCCCTATTAAATAGGCAATTATACCACGCCCCACCTGCTTGCCGTAGAAGATAGTGCTTAGCAGGCCCAACAGCCACAACAGAATAAATTCAGGCACCAAGATAATAGCGGATGTAAAAAGCGCTCCTGTGTCAAAGAGGGTGTTATTCCCGGTACCTTCATCGTACGAGCGCATTAGTCGGCTCATTCCAAACATTGCGAGCATAGCTGCAAAGGTTATACGTATGGAAGGGACATGCCAGAAGGTGGCTAAGGTAAGAAAAAAATAAATGGTTGCCGGTAACGTGGAACGCTGTTCAAGCAACTTAGTGTGTTCGTTAACAGCAAAAAGCAACAGCATTCCCATGTACCAACATAAAGACGCAAAAAGTGCGTTATAAGGTATTTGGTAAGTTACTACGCCGAAAAATAACTCATCTAAAGCAATTTCGCGGTAAATATGAATAATAGACACAGTTGCGGCAGTCAATAACAGCACAACAAGCATGTAAACATCTTTAGAGTGTAGGAACTTACGCATAATATTTTTTTTACTAAGTATACTTCAATAAATCCTGGCCAATATCGCGACGGAAATATTTACCTTCATACTTAATCTTGTCCACGTTAGCGTAGGATTTGTTTAAAGCCTCTTGGATTGTTTTTCCAAATGAACTCATTGCCAATACGCGTCCGCCATTTGTAACTACTTCTCCATCCTTAAGTGCTGTTCCGGCGTGAAATGCAATACTTCCTTCAACCTCATCAAATCCGGTCATTACATCGCCTTTACGATAATCCTCAGGATATCCTCCTGCAACCATCATAACTGTAGTACAATATTGGTTTTCCAGTTCTATTTCTATCTCCGATAAGCGCTTTGTTGCAGTAGCTACAAAAAGATCAAGGATATCACTTGTTAAACGAGGTATTACAACTTCTGTTTCAGGATCACCCATTCTTACATTGTATTCTATTACTTTTGGAATTCCGTTATCGTTCATTAATCCAAAAAATACAAATCCGTTGTACTTAATTCCGTCTTTTTTGAATCCATCAATAGTAGGACGCACAATTTCATCCTCTACACGCTTGTTAAACGTTTCGTCTGCAAATGGAACTGGCGACACAGCACCCATTCCTCCAGTATTTAAACCTGTATCGCCCTCGCCGATACGCTTATAATCCTTTGCCGAGCCTAGAATTTTATAGTTTTCTCCATCGGTAATTGCAAATACCGATATCTCTATTCCATGTAAATACTCCTCAATAACAACGCGGCTACTTGCAGCACCAAATTTTCCGCTAAGCATAGCTTCTAATTCACTCTTAGCCTCATCCAAAGAGTCAAGGATAAGAACCCCTTTACCAGCTGCCAATCCGTCTGCTTTTAACACGTATGGAGGCTGCAACGTTTCAAGGAAAGCTTTACCCTCCTGTAAGTTGGCAGGTGAAACCGTCATATAACCGGCAGTTGGAATGTTGTGACGGAACATAAATTCCTTTGCAAAATCCTTACTTCCCTCAAGAATAGCACCAGCTTTTCCAGGACCTACAATCATTAAATGTGCAAATTGCTCATTTGTTTCAAAATAATCACGTACTCCATTTACAAGCGGATCCTCAGGACCTACAACTAAAAGTGAAATACCGTTATCAAGAATAAATTGCCCTAAAGCCTCAAAGTCATTAACCCCAATGTTTACATTCTCCGCCACTTGAGCAGTTCCCGCGTTACCCGGAGCAACAAATAATTTCTCCAGTTTCTCACTCTGCGTTATTTTCCATGCTAACGCATGCTCGCGTCCTCCGCTTCCTAATAGTAGTACTTTCATTTCTATGTCGCTTATAGTTATTGATATACATAATTATAGTACAAAAATAGCTAAAAAAGTGATATTAAGAAATGGAATACCTCTCGCACTATATAACAAACTGAGGATAATATTAAAAATAATATCATCCTCAGTCGGTTATATTAAAAACAGTATTTATTAAAATGTCACATTCACTTTCACTCCATCTGCACTTACAGCTTTTACAACTACTGACTCTCCTATGGATACTAAATCAAACTTATCCGATGTTGCTATTTGTATTAGCTTATTGCTGTCATAAACCTCATAAGCCACTACATTACGGTAGTTAGACATTGTTAGCGTGTTACCCAATAACACTGCTGTCCCTACCTCAACAGCTTTTCTATTCTTGAACATGTCTATGTTATTCTCAGTAATATACTGAATTGCCGGACAACTTGCGTTTAGATTCATTGCTGCTATTCTATTTTTAGCATCCTCAATTTGCCAATCCTTAATTGAGTATGATGAGTTATCCGCACGTTTTTCAATTGGTTTAAAGAAGCCATAAAACTCAAAGAAATCGCTTAGGTCTATTTTTGTCAACTCACAACAAAGTTCTGCAAAATTTAACTGGAGCGATATTGGTTGCGTAGACATGGTACGAAGTTTTTCATATATATCAGGATAAATATCAGTGTAATTCGCACATTTTGCAAAATACAACCACAACTGCCAGAAAGGTACTACTTGCGAGAAAACAATGTCATTATACATAAATGGAACATCGGCAACTGCAATATATGTATGGGCTTCCTCATATCTCTTCTCTTTTATTAATCTTGATTCTTTATTAAACGAGTTTTGCACATAGAGTGAAAAAATATTGTTGCTAACCTCTGTCATTCCTGTCCATGTAATACCGCGTCCTTGGAAAATATGCCCTACCTCATGAGCAAGTCCCCACTGTCCTTCCGCAAGTTCAGGAGACATTAACGTTGGTGTAATCCCTTCACTGTGTAAGTATGCCGTCTGGTAATTAAAAGCATACATATAGTGGCCTGGAGTATACATTACTCTAAATAAAATTCTGTTCGGAAAATCCCTTCTATATTTATATAAACCACTCATACGTTTCTCCATATTTACAATCGAATCGTACGTATGCGTTAATTCCAAAATATTATCTGGACAATATTGTTTAAATGCACTCTTCGCATATAATAAGTGCGCTGATTTTCCTTTTACATCAATATAATCATAGCTTATTTTGGATAGAAGGTTATTCCAAATAGAATTTGTATGCTTAGCAGCATCGAAATAGCCATTCACATCGTTTGAGGCAATATGCAATTTAACAGGTTTCTTTCCATTTAAGTTATCTACATGGTAAAGAATGTATATTAATCCATCTGAATTTGCCGTAAAGGTATTCAATCCGTTACGCAAAGTAAATGAAGTCATATCCGGTCTTACCTTTGTAAATCCATAATGGTCATTAGCAATATCATCCCAATCTACAATTGCAGCCTTAATTTCTTGTCCAAAATTATCCTCCATCATTATTACAACAGTCTCTCCTTGCTTTGCATATATACCTGTAGCATTGTCAAGAAATCCCCAAGCATACTCGGTGAAATGAGAGCTACGTTGAATATTTGCGTTAATATATGCAGGAAATTCTTGAACCCTAAACTCTTTGTCGTAACTTCCAACGTATAAACAATGTGCGATATTTTTATAAAAATCGTTCTCAATTTTCATAATATCAGCATAAGCAACACCCTCAACTAATGTTGAGCATATTTCATCCATAAAGATATGCGATAAATCCTGTTTCTTTGCAAAGAACTCCACTTCCCTACATGAAAGCCAACACTCTTCGGTAGATACATTTATCCTTACCTGTACCGCTTTTACTTTATCATAAAGCTGAGAAAAACTGATAGTCGCCGGTTGCTTACTTCCTTTAAAATCATAATCATCATATTTTACGAAACTATCTTCATTCTCCTTCTTCACCCAAATAGAGAGCTTCGACATTCTCCACTCAAATGGAGTAATCTCCATATAATCAAGGTTCGTAGCCTCTTTAAAGTTCCAACTCATTGCAACATTTTGGCCAGCAGGAATAATATCGGCATCATAAAAAGTATTGAGGTATCCATCGTAAGTATTTATAAACTGGCCAAATTTTCCTGGATGGGATGTTTCGCCACTTATAATCTTAACTTTTGATTGAAGATTATCAGTATTTCCTGGCTTATAAATCGTATCCGTAGTTACTTGTGTAAATGAGATTGTTCCTATTACCTCATTCCAAAATAATTCAACTATGCCATTACGCTTCGCATCATCCGTAGCAGATAACCCAAACTTAAGCGTATCTACTGCTCCATTACTAGATACTCCATGATAATGAATCCAAGGTGCTGTTGTACGTACTTCATAGTCGTCAATGGTTGTTATAATTGGTACCGATACAAATACGCTATCTAATCCAAGAGTCCATTTATCATTAAGTATTCTGAGTACAGGTTCTATCCCATATTGGCATACAACCAGCGTTTGCTCAAGTTGACCGGAACGTAAACGCACATTCTGAACACGGGGACGCACACCTATATGCTCCTCACATGTCACTATAACAGTTTGTCCCGTACCAGTACCTGAAATCTCAGAAAAACACCAATCCTGCTCTGTTTGATGGATAATCTCGACTGCACCCAAAGCTTTAAGCGCAAGTGTTTGTGTTGCCGCTTGGGGACCAAACCAAAGTGTATCTGCAGTTATTGGTTCAAAATAATTGTCATACTTTAAATCATCATCATGTGTACATGCGCCAAAACTACCTATAAGACAAAGTAGTAATAATAAGTATTTATTTTTCATACATTAACTCATTTTTCTGATTTCATTTCTCTATCAAGTAAGACATAGAAATAACCTATATCTTACTTATTCTCCACACTAAATACTAGGTAATTGATAATAAATACTTACTACCTTATTTTTTGTCTCCACTGAATCATACAATAGTAACTGCTGCGCATTAGAAGATTTTGGTGTGAAGAAATAAACTCGCCCGCTTCCATCTTCCAATTCAGTAGCCACAATGATAAGGTCCATATAGATTCTACGATAAGCATTATCGCTGAGATGTAAGTCTGGGAAAAACTGAGAACCGATATAGGTTATTCTTCCTTCCAGATTCATTTGCTCCATTATAGTTTCTTTATCCTCTTCCTTATCTTCATCCTCATCTGTATTGTCATCATCCTCATCATTCTTAACCTGTACAAAGAATTGAACTTCTTGGTCATCAAAAGCCATTCTGTTAGTGTAAAGAACACCATCATACAAATAGTAAGGAAGGAATGAGAATTTATGGTAAATACGTTGCTCGGCATTGACAAATTTCTCTGAACTGCTTATATGCGTTAGCTTTTGGTCCACATTACTTGTAGAGGTAGCTGTAACCTGATAAACTTTTCCTGCTTCTTTATCCGATAGAAGACAACAAATTTTTTGAGCATTGGATTCGCCAACAATATCCATATAATCTAGATCATATCCTTTAGGGAAGTTTGAATCTGCATCGCCCCAATTGAAGTTACCATTCAAATTAAGAATCTTGAAACACTTATTTGTATTATCGAAGCCAAGAACTTGAGTCATATTATGCTCTGTTCCTATTGTAGCTAAATAGGGCGAAATCTCAAATTGATTGTTTACAAGATCGCCAGTATATAACATTCCGGGGTATCTTGCTACACGCAATTCATTATTTGTAAAGCCAAACACGGTATAATACATTACATTTAGCATTCGTGTAAAAACAAAACTTTCCTCGCCATCCTCTGCTAAATGGTTATAGGCCGTTTGGCGCGGTGTCCATTTATGCCCTGCTTTTACGTCGAGATAACCGGTAAAATTATCTGTCATTAACCATACTCCTTTTCCAACTTGAGTCTGATAGGTGGAGAAAACGCTACGCGGGCCCTTTAAAGCCGATTGCGGTATGCCGGATTCCGCCAACACATTAGTTACCATTTTCATTTTAGCTGTAAATCCTTGACGCGCATAGATTGATAAATCAGCATAACCGCCATTATCCTCTAAAATAAGCCATCCCTCTGGAGCGGATAACGTAACTGTCAGGCTGAATTTGGTGATCCACGATAAGTCCTGTGTAACATTGCGCACAGCATACTCCATGAAATACGTTTCCGGCGCTAGCGCAACAACATACTCCAAATCCTTTTTAAGACTTAATGTGTCAATAACAATCATCTCTAAATCTCTGTCGTAACGCTTTGCAACCCAACTGTATTCATAAACATTGTTTTGAGTATCCACGCTATCTACTAACGCCATTTCACCCGTTGAATTCGTAATATAAGAGAGATTGGGCGTAATGCGCATAGTATCCCCATAGGTGAAGATATATTTCTGATCTATATTACTAGATACTACAGAACTAATCCAATTATAATTATAGTTACCTTGATCCTCATAGCAACTATATAGAGTACAGACTAAAAATAAGCCTATTATTATTTTAAATGCTTTTTCCATAGCTTCTTACTATATTCCTGTTAAACCTCTAACCTTCATCACTTGCTTTTTGCCGGTTCTATCGTTTTCTTCCATAATAGGCGTACCAGCATCAATGTTTTTTTGTAAATGGTTTCTTACAGCCACCCAATAAGCCTCGGCATTATAGAATTGCATATCCACCCAATCTTCTTTCGTCAACTTGCAAAGCTGATTTATTAAACGATACTTATCGCCACTAAAATCTAAAAAGTACGGCTCAACCTGAAACCAGCTGGCAGGTTTTTGTATCTTCATCGACATGCCTAACCAATGGCGAGTAAGCTCTACATATTGCTTGTTCGTTTTATCAACATATTCGAACTTTAAATCTAGATTGAAATTGTTGTTCGGCTTTAACTGTATTGCTAAGTAATACATTGAACGCTTCTTCATCTCATCGCACGAGTGCAATTTTACCGGAATGTATCCACAGGTTTCATTAGCCGGAATTACACAAACACGCTCCGGTAAGGAATAAAAGACATCCGCAACCGCAGTTGTTAGTGAATCAATAACCTCATATTCAAAACTTCTGTCTACATCATAGACATCGCCCATTGCATTTACGCGTAGGTAGATAGTGGTATCGGACAAATCGACGTATTCACCGAAGGAAAAGGTTGTACTATCAAGAAAAGTACTCTTCTTTGATGGATTTGTATTTATCATTCCAAAGTAGACGCTATTCTCCTCTCCATTGTATTTGTCCAACGTAACTTCACTACATCCCGCCGCTGCTAACACAGACAGCAATAATGTCCCTTTTAATATATTATATAATTTCATACGCTTATAATTTGTTCTTAAGTTGTCTTATAGAACGCACACAATAAACATTACCATTGGCATGCCTAAGGTGCATGTTCGTTTCATAACTCTTAGATTCTTAAATTAGTGATATTGCGTTTCACTATCTGGAAGTGGCGGTTCATATTGTGCGGGCCCCATATCTACTGTACCTCCAGTATTGAAGCTTGCTATTTTAGCAATTGCTTTACGTTTCAGGTAGAAAAAGTACTGACCCTCTCCATAGAACTCTTTTAGATATTCCTTTTGTAACGTAGCTTCCCAGTTTTGTTTTTCTGCGTCCGTAACACTACCAAATTGATATCCTCTACCCGTTCTGAGAATTTCTAGGCTTCTAACCCGTAACTGCTCAGTAGGCGCACTTTCTGCTGCTATTAATTCTAGCTCACTAATCTTAAATAAACTTTGGCCAATTGTTCGCTGTGGTAGGTTATCGTCTCCAATACGCTCAAATTTGACAAAAGAAGCCTCTTTACCGTTACCCGGATTTAATTTCCACCAATTGTATCGGTAATCAAGAATATTAGGGAAAAGCTCTGCAATATAAGTGGAGGTTACTGCTAATATCTCTCTATCCTCCAACATGTGATCAAAATACGAATCGTACAACTGACTGCGTTTGCTATTATCAAGCAAGAATATTTGTTCGTGGTAAAATAATCTATCCGGATTTCTTGCTGCCGTGGCAGCTGTCCTTGTAGCCCAACTGTATTTATAAATATTTTGATCATTCTGTAAAGCTTGTACTTCTTCATAAGCTTTTTCCTTATTTCCGGCATATAGATATACACGCGCACGTAAGGCTTTTGCTGCTGCCTTACTCATTAACATTTTATTGCTTTTCTGTTTCTCACTTATAACGATTAGCGAATCGGCCGCATACAAATCAGACAATACCAATTCAATAACCTCCTCCGCCGTTGAGTATGCTACTGGCAAAGGAGAGCGCTTTGTATAGTAAGGAATTGACTTTTGCGTTTTTGTTGACTCGTTGTACATAGGCCCCCATAAACGAAACACATCAAAGTGTAAAAAGGCACGAAGCCCAAGTAGTCTGCCTAACAGCGTATTGTAATGTTCCTCCGAAGTAAATACATGACGTTTCTTAGGCATGTTATCAATGATATTATTACATGCCGCAATGTTACTATACATCAAACTCCATGTTCTATCAAGGAAACCTTTAGATCCGGGATCTGTATAGGCGTACTGATGCATAAAAAGATATGGATGTGCACTACCAATCATCTGCTCCTCTATCTTATACATTTGCGCCAATACGTCAATATAACCGCAAGAGAGTTCGCAACCGTAAACATCTTTCTCAGCCATTGTTTGGTATAATCCATTTTCAGCTAGATAAAAACCTTCCATAGACTCAAATAAATCGTCTTCGGTAATCTTATCTTGTGGTTTTACATCCAACCAACTATTGCAGGATGTCATCATTAACAATGCGACAACGCCTGCCCAACTTCTTATATTATGTAATTTTATCCTTTTCATAAAGTCCTATTTAAAGTTAGCCGATAAAGAGAATGATACTGTGCGGGCAAATGGATAAGATGTTCCACGCTCCATTTTCACATTCGATATACGGAAAATATCATTCATATAAGCTCTCACATTTAAAACTCTTAACCCTAACACATCTAACCATGGTTTACCGGTAAAATCATATCCCACAGAGAAAGATTCTCCCGATATTACATTCTCTTTTTGAATAAATCTGCTACTCATTGGAGACACCTCATCAACAAGACCAATACCTTTAAACTCCGCTTTATCTCCCGGTTTTTGCCAACGGTTGTACAAAGCTCGCTTATCCTGGTTCGTTGTCCATGTATCGCGCGTAATGTTCTCAACTTTGTTATAAAGCGCACTGTTGAATTTATATTCGCCAATCTTATATCGGCAATAAACACTCGCAGAGAATCCTTTATAATAAAGCGTTGTTCCCAACACTCCTTCAAACTTTGGAGCTCCAACACCAATCATTACCTCATCATCCGTATCGTGTTCAAAGGTGCGTTCGCCATTTTTCTTAATAAATACTTCCTTTCCGGTCATTGGATCAATACCGGCCGAACGTACAGCCCACAATGCTTCCGGATCCGCACCATCGTAATAGCGTCTTAGGGCTGTAGAAGTACTACCACCGCCAGCTTGCGAATCATTGTTTAGACTTTCAAGTTTATTACCTATCCCGCCTAACTCCGCTTTTTGACGTCTAAAATTGGCGTTAATGGTCCAGTTTATATCTTCTACAGGTTTTTGAATAATAGAATAAAATAAATTGGCACTCATTCCCAATGTTGTTTGGTGACCTAGATTGGTAACATAAATATTACTTCCTGTTGACGACGACACCGTTGTTTCAACTAAAAGTGGATCGGTACGTTTTCTATAGGCATCTAATGTCACTTTGAATCTGTTTTTAAAGAAAGTCAAGTCCAATCCGACATTTAAATCCAATGTTTTTTGCCATTCCAAATCCGGATTTCCATAACCCGAAACTACGGCTCCAATACCATTTGTGTTATTTAAGCCTGTATGATAAACATAGGTGGTGTATGAGTTATATCCTCCAAAGTTTTGATTCCCGGGATTACCGATACTCGCACGTAACTTTAGCATATTCACATTCTCGGCATTCATCATAAATGGTTCGTTGTGTACATTCCATGATAAACCGGTTGACCATGTATTGGTGAAACGTTTGTTGCTTCCAAAGATTGAGGCTCCGTCTAATCGGAGATTCGCATCAAGTAAATAACGTTCGTTAAATGCGTATCCTCCATTTACAAAGAAACTGGTTGAGCGTCCTTTACTGCGATAAAAGTGAGCTTTAGAATCAGGTTTATAACTATTACCAAAGGACGGGTTCTGTATATCGTCAACAGGAAATCCAATTACATTGTAAGATTCGTTCTCGCCCGTATCATCCCTGAAAGTCCAACCTCCCACAAAGTTTACTCTATGTACTTCATTCAAAACATCACCGTATGTTAACGTCAAGTCACCATTGTATGACCAATTATTATCCGTTGTCTTTACATACGACCCTCTTTTGTTTACATCATTCACCTTAGCGAATGTGCTATTAAATGGAGAGATAAAGTCTTCTTTTACATTAATACCTTTTACTAATCCAAATCGTCCTCTTAAGCGTAAAGCTGTCGCCAAGGTCCAATCAAAATTTAAATTCTCTGTAATTCCTATATTATGTCCGGAATGTAAATTGTTCTGTTTGGAGTCCCATATTGGATTATAGATATTCTTCATGGCCGGATTACCTTGGGTTTCCCACTCTAACATGGAAGGAACACTCCCGTCCGAGGAATATTTATTGTAATAGGGACTTGCTGCGGCATAACTTGAGAAATCCACTTGCGGATCTTCAAACATTACATAGTCTATTGTCAACTGATTTGTGAACGAAAACGTTTTCTTTCTATATATCAAGGAAATATTTCCACTAAATACATCACGCTTCGAATCATACATAACACCTTGTGTCCCCGCGTAGCTAACTCCCGCGCCATAACGCATTGCGTCATCGCCACCTTCAAGGTACAAGTTGTGTTTATGAACAATACCCGTACGTACCGGTTCGCTTAGCCAATAAGTATCCACACCACTTTTTACTTTATGCAAGCGCTTATTATATAAATCCGTTAATTGCCATTGCGTATCAGGATCCGGTTTTACATACTGACTGTTTTGCGAGTATACACCGGCTAAACGTTCAAACTCTAACTTTTCCGAAGCGTTCATTAGGTTATAAACCGATAAATCAGGCATGGTTAACGAAAAGTCGCCCGTATAACTCACTTTCAATTTACCCGGTTCTGGACGTTTTGTTTCAATGACAATAACCCCATTAGCAGCTTTTGAACCGTATATTGCTGTTGAGGCAGCATCCTTTAACACGGTTATACTCTCAACACGCTCCATATTTAAATCCACAATTCGCGATAACGAGGTTTCAAAACCATCCAATATGAATAAAGGCTGATTAGGATCCTGCGCATACTCTTGTTGTAATCCTACAACACTCGTTTTTCCACGCACCTCCATATTGGGTAACCGGTTAGGATCCGAACCGAATTCTGTACTTTCCTTTATATTAAATGATGGATCAAGCGTTCTTAAACTAGAAAGTACACTCTGCTTTCCCACCATCTTTAAGTCCTTAGCTCTATAAGTAGATGCCGATCCGGTGAAACTCTCAGCCTTACGCTCAAAAAAACCTGTAACAACAACCTCCTCCATCTCTGCTGCATCCTCTTGCATCATCACGTCAATGGTCTTTTCTCCTTTCCATGCAATCTCCTTAGTTACCATTCCAATGAATGAATACTGTAAAACAATTGTAGTATTCTTTGGTATTTCTAATTCATATTTTCCATCAATATCGGTAGTCGTCCCAATTGTAGTACCTTTTAGCATTATGGTTACTCCGGGAAGAGCTTCCTTACTACTATCCTTAATCACACCCGAAACTTTTACCATTTCCGGTCCCGATTTACTAACTACATTTTTTTGAGGCTGAATAACAATAGCATTACCTTGAATCTTAAAACTCATTTTTTCACCCAATACGTTCTTCATCACCTCATCCATTTCCATTTGTTTATTGGGCAATTGTACTAAACGTTTAGAGTTTAATTCGTTCTCACTGTAAAACACATCAACCTTAAGCTGTTGTGAAATCACATCAAATACCTGCTCTACACTCAACTGTTGTTTTGGAAAAACAATCATGTCTTTCCGCGTTACACCCTGCGCGCTTACTTGTAAAAAAGTAAATAGTACACACATGCTCATAAACGCCATTAATCTAGATCTCGATGTAAGAAACATCAGTATCCTATTTTCACGATTTATGCACATAATAGATTAATTTATTATTTAGATTATTTATTATTTAGCTCTATCTACAATCACCGTTTTCCCCTTAATAGCAAAGCGTATATCGGTAGTCATTTGTAAGTTATTTAAAACAGTAGAGAAGGTATCATACTTATTTATCACACCTCGAAACATCAGATGTTTAACATCTTCGGTCATATAAAATACTTCGAAATCAAACCATCTCTGTAACTTTACAATAATGGACTCTAAACTCTCGTTTTTAAAACGGACCTTTCCATCAAGCCAAGAAATATAATCATTCACATCTACTGTACTTATCTGTATTTGTCCGCTATTTTTTTCTTCTACATAGCGCTCGGATGGGCGTATTGTAACATCATTCACTCCATTATTTACTTGTATACTTCCGCTTACTAATGTGGCTGAGAAATTTCTATCCACAGCATGTGCATTGACATTAAACCGTGTACCTAGCACTTTTATTGACCTGCCATGAGCATGGACAATAAACGGACAATTTGCTTGTTTCTCAACATCAAAAAAAGCTTCTCCATCCAAATACACCTCTCTACTTTTATCACCAAACTTATCAGGAAATCTTAACGTTGTTTCTGAATTCAGAATAATTTTACTTCCATCCGCAAGGGTTAATCTATACTCCCCACCTCTAGGAACATGCAACGTATTAAATTTTAATTTTGTCGCACCTTTTTCATTATCATGCTCTGCAATTGAGCATACCATACTTTGATTATCGCCATCAATATGTTTTGATCCGTCTATGAGTGAAATACGCTCATCCATTTTCTCAAAAACTACACGCTCACCGGATGATAATAATAACTCAACACCTTTACTACCCAACGCTATATTACTAAGCTCCACTGGTTGCTCGGGCCTTTGTTTTCCCATTTCTAGAAAAACCATTGTACCCACTCCTAATACAATTAAAATCATTGCTGCATATCGAAACATATGCAAAATCATTTTTCTCCGTTCTGTTTTATTGATATGATTGCTAACATTTGCCCAAATCACATCCTTGTTCGCACCGCTACTCTTAAGTCTATTAGCAGCCATGCGAATTAAATGTTTTTCATCGTTTGTATTTGTCTTCATAGTTTAGGTATAATTCAATACACATCCAACAAAAGGTTTTCATGTATTTTGTATTAATTACACCACTATGGCAAATGTTAACTTAAAAAGGGTGATTATTTTATAAGATTTTTATAATTTATTTCTATTACCTAAAATCATAATGAGAAGTTTGAGACTAGAAGAAGTATTAGATCTAATTCTTTTATAGGCTTTTACTATATGAGTTTTAACCGTATTTATTGATAAACCAAGCTCATCCGCAATTTCTTGGTATTTCTTCCCTTCAATAGCACTTAGCATAAATACATGCTGACATTGTTTAGGTAATGTCGCCATTGCTTCATATATGCTGTTAACGCGCGCTTGCTCCTCCTCCGAGAAGGATGTAGTTTGGAGAAACTCTATAAATTCGGTAAGATTATTCTCATGGCGCTGCTCTAAACGCATTTTATTTAACTGATTTATAGAAGCATGACGTGCCGAAGTATAAAGATAGGATTTTATTGAAGCATGTATTTTAATTGAAGCGCGATGATCCCAGAGATAAATAAATACCTCCTGCACAATATCAGCTGCTTTGTCACCATCGCCTACTAGCGAACAGCTATACTCATAAAGAGGTTCATAGTATTTATTAAATAAGCATTCAAATGCTTTCTTATCCCCCCTTGATAATGCAACAAAATTATCATAATCATTAGAATCCTTCACATACATGCTGTAAATATATTGAAATATTCATAATATTTTATCAAAATATCACAACAATGAGCTTTTTTGTTTAATTATATTTTCAATTATTCATAGAATGTAGAAAATACTTTATAAATGAGCCGTAAAATACTATCAAATAAAATATTTTTCACTTTTTATTAAAATATTCATAATTTATATCACCCGATTTTCTTTTTGAATTGCCATATATAAAAACAATATAATACATATTTTATTATAACGATTAATCTTAATATTATGAAAAAGAAAATCAACTTCTTATCAAATGTTAGTAAAGGGTCCATGGCTCTATTTCTAGCTTCTGCTATGACACTATCTAACGTTGCATGTAGTAATGACGATAGTATTAACCTAAATGTTATTGAGAACTTACCGGGTTCTGTATCGGCCGAGGCCTTAAATGAAGAAAATACGACATCTGTTACATTTACAGCTCTATCAAGTTGGAATGCAAAACACGAAAACGAAAATAATGCATGGTTCGACTTCTCTCCTAAAAGCGGAGAACCGGGGAATGCCACTATTACAATTACAGCTCCTTACAATGAAGGAGATGCACGTACGGGTAAATTAATCATCAACCATGGCGAATCTACATACTCTGTCATTGTTTCTCAAACAAAAGGAAAACCAGATGTTGCCGTATGGGATGAAGATAACAAAAAAGAATTCCTACAAACAACTTTTGGACAAGATCCATACAATGCAACCGCCGAAAACCCGATGGCTTTTACATTAAAAGTGAGTACAAAACAAGATTACGCTTCACTTGAGGACGCACCTTTCCAATTCATAGCATTTAAAGCAAATGAACAGGGTGAACCAACTAATACTCCTATTGAATGGTTAAAATTCGCTATAGCTGAAAATTCTCCAATCGCTAGCGAAGGGAAAATGATTGTGGCTACTGCGGACACGTTAGCACTTAAATTACTTGACAATCCTGTATATCAACTTTACGTGGGTGATACACGCTATGCATATTTATGTATTGTTCCCAAAGGCACAGAAGTTAGCGATATGTTCTCCGGTGAGACTATGAAAGAAGAATACTTAGAAACAGGAAGCTCTGTTGAGCAGATGGGCTATAATATATCATATGTTGGATCATCAATGATTAGCGCTAGAGATTATGGTGATAAAGAGTCTGATGCTTATTCTATCGAATTTAATGCAAATTGTAGCCTTAAAGCTAATATCACAACCGGTTCTTCATGGATTACAGCAGCTATCTCAGATAATAAAGTCAACGTTGTTACTGATTTTCTAACTGTACGCCAAATAGACGAGAACAGTCCTGAGTTTACTGGACAAATACTTCTTCAAATTAACAGAGGTCCAAATTACAAGACTTTAAACTATGGTGGAAAAATGCCTATCAACGTAAGTTATATGTCATACCTATAAAATAAACTACAGAATAAAAAAATGAGGTTATCTATGCACAGATAACCTCATTTTTTTATTACACCGTATTCAATGCATTAATTACAAATTAATCCAATATCCTTTATTCCATCACCTCATCCACCTCATCTACCGGAATCTGTCCTGACTCCGAATTTCCCTCAGCAGTAAGTAAACGTTTATAAGTCATATCAATCCCAAATGCACCAAGGGGTGCCGTTATTAATATAGCCAGCACGGCAACTGTCAATACTATATTCCCACACGGTAATCCCATTGCTAATGGTAACGATCCGATAGCCGCCTGTACTGTAGCCTTGGGTGTATAAGCTATCATACAAAACACTCGCTCCTTTATGGACAATTTAGTACGGATTAAACTCATAAATACACCACTCATTCGGAATACTAGCGAACCACAAATTAGTAATATTGCCACTGCACCGGCAGCCCATGCGTATTGAATGTCCACTGTTGCTCCAACCAATACAAACAAAATAACCTCCGCAGCAACCCACAATTTAGAAAATTTAGGCGACAAACGTTTGGCAAGTACGGGATACAGTTTTAAAACAGTAGCCCCCATAGTCATTACCGCCAATAGTCCGGATATCGGAACATAATCCTTTAATCCATGCTCAAGCGTTAGGAAAAGAAATGCACAACTCATAATAATGAGCAGTTTCACAGAATCGCGCATGTGAAACCGCTTAAAAAACTGTGTCAACACATAGCCAACTCCAATGCCAATAGCCAAACCTGTTACAATTGCAACCGGTATTTGTATAAAATTAGTGGCCGATACACTTCCTCCCGCAGCCAACGACGTAAACACCGTGAACAGCACTATGACAAAAACATCGTCAACCGCACCTCCGGCCATTATAAGTTGGGGAATTTGCTTGTTGGTACCAATCTTATTTTCCATTAAATAGAGCATTTTAGGCACTATAATCGCAGGTGACACTGCCGCCACTACTGTCCCCATCACTGCAGCCTCAATTAGCGTTATCCCCATTAATGGTGGAGCAATAAGCATTACTCCCACAATTTCCATACAGGCAGGCACAAAGCACATAAGCATTGCCGGACGTCCCACTTTTTTCAGCTCCGTTATATCAAGCGATAAGCCGGCCCGTAGTAGTATAACTACAAGCGCTATTTGCCGCAACTCCGTCGATATGGACAGTAGCGATGGTGCTAATAGGTCAAAACAATAAGGACCAAGAAGAATTCCTGTAAGTAACATCCCAAACAATGCAGGAAGTTTCATCTTACTAAAAACATAGCCTAAAGCTAAACCTATCAGAAAAATATAAGCAATACTAGTTAACATTATAATTGTGTTTAGATACATGCAAAATAACGAATTATACGCCATTTAAACAATATATAATCCGATACACGTTCCTGTATCACTACATCCCACTATACTATAGGCCTATACCACCCTTATAGTGTCTACTACTTCTCTACAGGTTTTCTACTGCTTTTCTACTGGTATAACATTGCAATACCTGTAGAAAACCTGTAGAAAAGCAGTAGAAAAGCAGTAGAAAACCCTAGTCAACATTAAATAAGGGCTAAACTGCCACCCATCTTTGTACCTATATACACAAAAAGTAAAACGAGATGTTGCTGTGGGACAACATCTCGTTTCAAATAGATAGATTTATGAAAGAAATTGACTGAAGTTATAGTAACTGGTCAATCAATGTTTTTAAGCGTGGATCCGAAGGACGTGGTGCAAAAGCATCGGCAATATTCCCTTCCTTATCAATTACAATAAAACGTGGTACACCACGAAGTTTGTATTGTTTAGAGAATTCGCCTTTAAATCCTGGACGATAAAACAATTGGATACCTCCAAGTTGCTTCGCGTTTAAGTATTTTAACCAAGTTTGTTCCTCATTGTCCATTGCTAAAGCAACAAACGTAACTTTATCGTTTTTATAGTGTTCCTCTAGTTTATGCAAATAAGGTACCTCTTCTATACATGGTATACAGAATGTTCCCCACACATCAACTAAAACAACATTTCCTTTAAACTGTGCTGTGCTAACCTCTTTGCCTTTAGCATCCGTACCAATAATATTTGGAGCTGGTTGCCCTTTTAGCAACGATGCAAAATCCTCAGTTTGTTTAGCATGTGAAGTTCTGGCATACTCTAAAATAGTTTTGGCAGTATCCGATGTTAACATCGGCTCCACTTTAGCCATTACCTCAGGTAAATACTGATTGTACGCATAAAGCTCAATTTGAAGAGCACGCATAATATAGGCCTCTCTTAACTCATTATTTGCAATACGGCTTGCACGTACCATCAAATAGTCTGACATACCTTCGCCAATACTGTAACCTAACTCTTTATCTTGAATTGAAATTACCTTATCAATGGTTTCAACTGCAAATGGTACGTTATTAAATCCGGCATTACTAAAGTCCAATCCTTTATAAACATTCCAATATTCAGCCTTTAATGGGGTTTCATCTTTATGGAACATTTTTCGATATTTAGGAAGTTCGGCCATAGCAGTTAAAGCATCTAGCTCTATCCAGCATCTGTGAACATTAGCAAATTCTTTACACAACCCTTCTGCATTATCAACTAAAGCAAGATAACCTGCTTTATTATCTAATACATTTTGTTGATAAGCCATTTCATCCAACATATCAACTTGAGTCTTTTGATTAGCAGCTAACGCATTACGATAGGTTAAAAGGAAAGTATTGATTGCTTTCTTACTTCCATCAAAAGATATAGCCTCTTCTGTAGCAGTAACTTTAATCTCATCGCCTTGAGCTGCGTATATATCAGCATCTTTGCTAGCTACGTCAAAGCTTATATTATAATACGATGGCGTTGTTACAGGAATAACCATAAGGAATTCTCCTTGATCATTAACCGCAACTTCAGCAACCATCTGCATCATTCCCTTACGCTGATTAAGAGTAACTTTCTTTGCTCCTTGCGGTGCCTTACCTGTAATGGTAACATTAGGATTCACGGGTTTGTCCCCGCATGACCAAGTAAGGCATGATAAAATCACAGAGAAAAATAATATACAATTTCTCATATTAAACTATTTAATATTTCTAATTTTTAAATACCGGTACGTTATTCTCTATTTCGTAATAGAAACGAACTATTTTTGAGGTTTGTACACCAGGTCCAAAACCTTTTACCATCTGAGCACTTGGATAAGCATTTCCACCTTCGAAAACAACACGATAGCGGATCTCCCCTTTTTTAAGTTTTTTTCCTACTGTATCTAAATAATCTTTCCAGTCAATTACCGCTTTAGCCGAGTAAACACCATTTTCCTCTGATAACTCTGTTATAGGATAGGAAACAGCATCATATTCTGTAAATGCACCTGAAGCTCTATCCGCATTTTCATTCCCAGCTAACCATGGATCATTATATACAATTACAAATGCCGGCTTCACCTGCGAGGTAAAGCGGAAATCTACATGAAGCATCTGATTGGCGAATACACATGAATTGCTAGCAACTGAAATTTCATATGCTTGCGTAAAATCCTGAGTATCATTTTTGGGTTTAAATACATCCAACTCTTGCATCCACAATAAATCAGATGGGGTGAATCGTAACACGCGAGGTGTTTCGAAATATCTGTTTGGCACAGCATTCATTAAACTAATATAATCAGTACTTGCAGCAGAATTATTATGTTGTACCCAAAAAGCATGTCCTAATTCATGGATTACAGCAGGGAGTTCAGCAAGAAATGCTTTACCAGCTAAAGTGCCTGCATAGTTTAGATCGAAGTTTTCATGATCGACAGTAACAACCCCGAAAGAAAGATCGCGAACCATAACATTGGCTCCACTTGAAAGGTAACCACCATGGAATGGCGCTTCTCCACCATAAAGCGGAAGATAAACTAATGTGTTATTACCTTCTTGAGTTCCTGGATTTTCTTTCCAGTAGTCAGTTATCTCTCTCATGATATCATTCATTTGCAGTTCTTCACTGTAAATAGAAACCTTTTCAGAGCGCAATAAATGAATCTTAATATGATCCTTACTGTCTTTATTCTTATTTAAGTTAAAAGTTTTGCTACCTAGGCCAGCGTATTCGAAGTTTTCACGAATATAGTCCTGCATGTTCATCGTTATTCCTGATAGGCGACGGTGCCAATCGGCTATCGTATCTATTTCCATAGGAATTAGATAAAACACATTTAAGCATGTCTCACCATCTTTGATATACTCCGATCCAGGCTGAGTATATGTCGGTAGTGTTGGTATCTCTTTGTCAAATTCTGTTTTAATAACCTCTTCATTACATCCTGTTGTTAGGAAGGCAGAAAGTAATAATGTAGGAATTGATATATTAAATAAGTTTATCTTTCTCATAACACTAGATTTTTTCATGATATTGTATACTAATTACAGGAGCTTCGGTATTAACCTCATCAATTATGGTTAATCTTTGTGCCGATCCCTGTGTTTGCGGTTCAACAATATATACGCGTCCGGTTCCATCTGGCATTTCTGTTGCAATAGCTATATAATTTCGCATTCCCACATAGTCTCGATGACGGAAATAAAGTGTTTGGATTGCAGTAATGTTTCCTTCAAATTTCCCTTTCAAGAAAACGCATTCAGTCTCAGATCTATTGCTTATTGTATAGAGTTTATTATCACCGATACTATAATATGGGATCGCCAAATTCTGATGGTAAGCAATTAGCGCTTTATCATTTAGTTTCGATATACCATTCCATGCATTAGGATTAGTTACCATGAATGGGAAGGTTGGCACAATATACTCGAACGTGAAGTTGCCATCTTTAAACAATGCCACTGCCATGTCATTAGCAAGTGTTTGCATATGTATTATCTCACCTCTTATCTGCGAACCGACAGGCATATACATGTTACTGCCTGTATCAAAATTCAAGAAATAAGAACTGTTTTTATCAAAAACTGCATAACTATTACTCATTATCTCATGCGTAATAGCATGAGGATAAAGATTTACTTGACCTAGGAAACAAGAGGTATTAAAATCGCCAAAGAATGGTAATCCGCTACCTCTTGTATATGCAAATGAACCATCGCCAGGGAAAATCGCTATATCTTGGTTCAAACTTATACGGCTTAAATTTTCTACTGTATAGTTTTCAGAAACCATTGCAGATAGTATTGTACTTAGCTTTTGTTTTGGTTGAAACTTAAGCCCTGTACGGTAATCTAAGTAGAATGTACAATTATCTGTAAGTACCCATAATCCAAAATCAGAAACGAGTCCACTTTCCCATATTTCAGTAATTTTTCGCGGATTCCTACACAATTCCTTATCAACACCCGATTTTGCTAAGATGCCAGGAATGTAGATTTTCTCATCTTCACTGTTAATAGCGTACATACTGACCTCAGCATAGTCGCCATGTTTCTCCATAAACACCCATCCGGTCATACTTCCGGAGATATGTAAATAAGTATACTTACTGTACATTATATCATGCTCCTTATCGGTGATGTTAAGTTCGATAGAATATCTCCCGGCTCCATATGTAGCTTCAAATTGAACATCACGGGTGTACCCCACAGTATCAGTGAAGGTAATACCAGCATTCAGCGATTTTACCATCCAACGATATTCATAATGATCATCCGTTTTCCCTTCAGGAAGTTCTATTTCTGGCTTCAAGGTTACTGTTTCACCTATCATAACACGCACCTGATCATCGGCTATTGATTTTATATTAACAGCCGGAATAAGGTTATAATTGTAGTTACCAAGATCTTTGCTACATGACCAACATATAGCTAAAAGAAGTATGTAATATATATTTTTCATAACACTTTATTTAAAAGTTTACACCATTTACTCGCATCAATACAGGCTCACCATTTTCATCAAGTTCATCCTCATAAATAGGTGCACCCATATCATACTGGCGTTGCAGGTGATTACGTGTTTTTACGCTCCAAATGGTTACAACATGCGGATAAGCCGATTCCCAGTCAGACGCTTTCAGATTATTAATTTCATTAACTAATAAATGCTTCTTTACACTGTAAGTTCCGAAACCACCGCCATTCCAACGTCTCATGTCTGGTAATGCAATCTTTCCGGTAATGAAAACATTATGACTATGTAACACTACCTTCTCACCGGTAGTAATATTTAGATACTCTTCCTTAGGAGCAACTGTGAAATGCTCATTATCTAACAACTGAATACGTAATGAGAAGTCGCTATCTTGCAAAGACTCATGACGCTTAACAATTACCTGAATGTTAGCACTATTTGCGCCTGCAGCAACAGGTGCAGGATTGGCAACAAAGTCATAGTGATCTCCGGCAACTGCGGTAGAACTATCTGCAACTACTGTAAAATCAATGTAACGCTCTACATCTGATGGTAATCCTAAAAGAGCTACGTTAAGATTTACGGTATCCGTTCCTTCGATAGTCTCAAGGAATGAGTACTTTGTTTGTTCCGTATATTTTTCACCACCAGAAGATATTGAAAAATATATGCTACTTTGTGGATTGGTAAAAACATCCAACTTATCCTCACTACATGCTGCGAAACACAACATGGAAAGTGTTATATATTTTAATTTATTCATTGCGATACGTATTATATTAGTCTCTGAATTTAATCTCACTATCCGGAAGTGGAACAACATATTGACTTGACGACATGTTAACTGTCTCACCAGCCGCCTGCTTTCTTACTGTCGATACCGCTCTACGTTTTAAGTGATAAAAGTATTGTCCCTCACCGTAGCACTCTCTCATATATTCATCAAGTATAAATTGCTCTAATCCGACCGCATCAATTAAAGAACGTACAGCACCCGACTGATAACCACGATTAATATATAATTCATTCAATATATTATATGCCTCAGTAGCATCGCTCGTAGCTTCAGCAAGAATTAAAGACATTTCACTTTTGCGGATTAGTGGCTGGATGTATTTTCTCTCAGCATTGAAAGAGCCCATAACTTGATATTTCGCAAATTCTAATAATCGTCCATTACCCGGATTCGTACGCCATGCGTTGCTACGAAAATCCATAATTGGATCCGAATATAGCATACTATAGAACTCCATGTTAGGCGCTAAATAATAATCATTCGTTACGTTGTACTCATAATTATCAAGGTATACATTTTGTCTTCTAGAATTCTCAACACCGAAAATTATCTCCTTTGTGAAATAACGATCTGGATTAGACGTTGATTTCGCATCATCAAATGCAACCCAAGGCATTACATTTTTTACTAGATTACTAATAATACCAGCTCCGCCAACTATTTGTCGGGCAAGCTCTGCTGCCATTTTTTTGTTACCAACATATAAAGCCACACGTGCTTGAGTAGCTTTTACAGCAACGTAATTGAAACGGAAACGTCTTTTTGTCTCGCTGGAGAATACAGGATCATCCATCAATAACTTCTCTGCAAGTGCTAAATCTTCGTTTACCATGGCAATGATCTCATCAAAAGTTGACAATGGTGCCGCAGAAACGGTCCGCTCTCTATAGTATGGAATTGACGTTAATGATCCATTTGTGCCGTTAGGCATCGGACCAAATAAACGCAACATATCAAAGTGTAAAAATGCTCTAAGGCCAATCAACTCTCCACGGATTGTGTTATACTCTTCCGCAGTGTAATGCTCCTTATATAGCGTTGATTTCTCAAGTACATTATTTATATTCCCAATAACCTCATAAGTACCTACCCATATATCGTCCATAGTATACTTTACATTCGCATCTAGATAGTTGTAGTTTATATATGGGATATATATACTTAATTCATCTGAACCAACCTTTTCACTGATGTTATATAATTGTCCCATAACATCAAGTACACCACCGCCTAAATTCATGGAGTAAAGCGAAGGAGAAGCTAACTTAAGGAATAAACCGTTTCTTATTTTCTCTACGCCTTCTTTGCTTTGGAATAACTCATCCTCTCCGACTGTATCTTCCGGACGAACATCCAACCAATTATCGCAACTCTGTGCCAACAGCACCACTGCTACAAAGAATATATATTTTAAATTTTTCATCCTAATTAGAATATTAGATTAACAGAAAATGATGTGCTACGCGCAAATGGATACTCTGTTCCACGTTCTGCCTTGATTGTAGACCAATAGAAAATATCGTTCATATATGCACGCAACACTAGGTTTTGAAGTCCAACCTTCTCTAACCATGGCGCACCCATAAACTCATATCCTACAGAGAAGGATTCCCCTTGCAGAGAGTTTTCTCTTTGTACAAATCTGCTTGACATAGGGTCAACTCCATCAACTATTCCGATACCTTTAAATTGCGCAACATCCCCAGGCTTTTGCCAACGACCGTAAAGAGCGCGTTTGTCAAGGTTACGAGTCCAATTGTCTTTCGTGATATTCTCTACTTTCTCATATAAGGCCGAGTTGAACTTGTCAGCACCAATCTTATAACGTAAATATGCACTGAAAGAGAATCCTTTAATATATACAGTAGTACCGATAACACCGTCTACTTTAGGCTCTGAGTTACCAACAATAACTTCATCTCTGTAGTTATGTTTGAATGTACGCTCTCCTTCTTTAGTTAAGTATACCTCTTGTCCGGTCATTGGATCAATTCCTAAAGATCGCACCGCCCATAAATCTGTAGGCGAACCTCCATCGTAATATCTGCTCAACGAGCTACCACGCATTTCAGTATTCATTGACTCAAGTGAGCTACCGATTTTTGCATACTCAGAAGTCTGATGACGAGCATTCAAACTTAACTGCCATGTGATGTTCTCCTCTAATTTATAGATTGGAGAATAGTTTATGGTTCCCGATACCCCTTTTGTAATTTGAGATCCTAAGTTTGTTGCATGTGTTTTTTGCCCAGTTGAAGAGGCTAAACTTGCTATTACAATCAGAGGGTCTGTTTCTTTTCTATATGCATCGATTGAAAATTTCAATCTATTACGCATTGCACCAAAGTCAAAACCAACATTCAAGTCCAATGTTTTTTGCCAATCCAAGTCAGGATTTCCATAAGCAGACAACATTGCACCATATCCAAACTGCGATGCGTAAGTTGTATTGATTCTATAAGTATTAAACGAACGATAGTCTGAGAAATTTTGGTTACCAGGGTTACCGATAGATGCTCTTAACTTCATCATACTGATTTTCCCGATATTCTTAATGAAACGCTCATTGTGTATATTCCAAGATGTACCAACACTCCAAGTAGGCGTGTAACGTTTATTAGAACCAAACATACTAGCACCATCAACACGGATATTTGCATCTAACAAATAACGCTCATCAAATGAGTAACCAACATTTAAATAGCTACTTACTGAGCGTTTAATTTGATTAGAGTAAGCCGGTTTGCTACTTTCAGGATAGCTGTTACCGTGCGAAGGATTCATATATTTATCATCTTGGAATCCAATTACTGAGTATCCCTCTCTTTTTATTTGGTTGTCTTGTAAGTTAGCACCTGCAACAGCATTAATTCTGTGAACATCGCCAATAACAGTACCATAAGTTGCAGTAACCTCTCCACTGTATGTGAATGATTGTTCATTGTTCTTTGAATATGATCCTTTTTTCTCCGGATCACTAATTTTTAGATACTCCTTGTTGAAAGGTGAAGCAAAACTTTCAAAGTCTGATTTTTGTAAACTTACACCAAAGCGCGCTCTTAATTGTAGTGATGTTAACACATCATACTGCAATTGTAAGTTGTCCGACACTGTAATGTACGTCTTCTTATTCATGTTGTTCTGCTCATCATTCCATAGAGGATTGAAGATATTAGCATATGCAGTATTACCTTGAACTTCTCTCTCTAGGTAAGGATTATCTTTCCCTCTGTTTTTTTCATAGTATGGGTTAGCCAACGCATACTCACTGAAGGATACAAAAGGATCGTTAGTTTTTGTATAATCAAAGTGAACTTTATTGCTGAAACGGAATTTACCTTTACGATACAATAAATCAAAGTTAACGCCCAAAACCTCTCTATCAGAGTTGTTCATTACACCTTGTGTACCTGCATAGCTAATTCCTGCTCCATAACGCATAGCATCATCACCACCTTCAAGGAAAAGGTTATGCTTGTGAATAAAGCCGGTACGTACCGGTTCACTCAACCAATAAGTATCTACACCACCTTTTACTCTAGCCAAGCGGTCATTATATACTTGCGTCAAATCATGTTGTAATTCAACATTTCCGGCAGTTGCAACATATACACCGGCTAAACGCTCAAACTCAAGTTTCTCTGCAGCGTTCATCAAGTTATATTGTGTCAAGTCAGGGAATGTTATTTGAAAGTCACCACTATAACTTACGCGTAATTGTCCCGGCTCTGGCGTTACAGTTTCAACAACAACAACTCCATTGGCAGCTTTAGAACCATAAATAGCAGTAGAAGCAGCATCTTTTAGAAGAGTAATAGACGCTACACGCTCCATATTTAAGTTCATAATGGTTTGAATATCTGTTTCAAAACCATCTAATATAAATAGTGGCTGGTTTGGATCGCTACCATATTCTGATTTTAAACCTACAACCGAACTTTTACCACGGATTTCAATATCCGGCATACGGTTAGGGTCAGAACCAAACTCGCTACTTTCCATGATTTTGAAAGCAGGATCTAAGCTTTTTAATGATTGTAGTATATTTTGTTTACCTACCATCTTCAAATCCTTAGCCTTGAACGTAGCTGCCGATCCGGTAAAACTTTCTGTTTTACGCTCAAAGATACCGGTAATAACTACCTCTTCAAGCTGAGTATCATCTTCTTGTAATACAACTTTCATTGGTTTTCCTTTGTATTCAACCACTAATGGTTTCATACCTATGAAGGAAAATTGTAGCTTAACTACATCTTGGTGAGGAATACGGATAACGAATTTTCCGTCTATGTCGGTTGCTACACCAATAGCAGTTCCTGACAACAATACGGCAACTCCAGGTAGTCCTTCTCCACGAGCGTCAACAACTTCACCTGTGATGTCAATCATCTTTGCAACTTGAGTAGTAGTGCGTTGTGCTGTTTCCGGTTTATAACTAATAACAACATAGTCACCATTCTTTTGATAAGATAATGGTTTGTCTGCTAAAAGCGTATTTAATGCGCTTTCAACACTCTTTCCGGTAAAATCAATGCTAACATTGTAAGGGGCAACGTCCTGATGATTAAAGATTATTTTACATCCAGTTGCTTTGGTTAAAGCTTGAAGAGCCTCACTCAATCCCACATTACTCATTGTCGTCACCATGTTCTTCTCAAGCTGTGGCACAAAAGCAAATGTTGCACTTCCGCAACACAAGCCTAATAGGAGGAGCGCTGACCTACACCAAAGGCGCACGCGTCCAGAAGCCACAATTTCACTTGCATGTAATTGTTCCATCATAATTAATTAGTTATTATAAAGTATAGATTATTGATTCTCTCACACTCAGTTTCGTTCTCCCTCATTTCCACCTACCGCTTATCTAGCATTAGATATGTAAACGATGTCATTTTCGTATTTTATTCGCACTCGTCCCGTTAAAGCCAATCGTTCAATAATTGTTTCTAACGTCTCTGTATAATCGCCGTACAAGTCAAATTTGAACTGCTTGACGCTATTGTCTTCCCATTGCACACTGAAATCATACCAACGCTGCAGACGTTTCATTATTTCCTCAATAGTGACCGATGTATATGTTATTTTATTGTCTATCCACCCAATAATATCCTCAATATTTGCCTCTTGTACTGTCATTGTTCCCTGCTCAGTTACCGTTACCTGATAACCGGGAGTTAAATCCGTACTATCTGTTGCCGATGTTAAACGCACTTTGCCTTTTACGAGTGTTATACACGGCATATCAGTATTATAGCTATTGCAATTGAATGAGGTTCCGAGTACCTTGGTACTAATTTGACCACTGTGAACAATAAACATTTGTCCGGATGGCATAACATCAAAGTAAGCTTCACCTTCAATAGTTACTTCTCTAGTCCCATCAAAACGGGAAGGATAACTTAATCTACTCGAACTATTTAACCACACTTTACTTCCATCTGGAAGAACTATCTGTACTTTGCGTCCCTTAGGAACGTTTATTCGGTGCGTAACAATAGTCTCTGTTTTATCAGTCCCCGATGCAATTTGGCCATCTTTTATCTGTACTTGTGTACTTAAAGAGGAGTCCTCTTGCAATTTATCCATAGAGTAAACCTGATCTCCAATTTCAATATATATATTATCAGTATCGTTTTGCGCCACAATCTCCGCCACATGATGAGATTTATTTTGCATTTCTAAATATGCTACTCCTAGCGCCAATAAAAGGCAGGAAGCAATACTTAGAGCAATGCGTATATACAACATTCGGCGATTTTGCTTTTTATGAAACAAGCTATAAGCCTCGGCTGTACTTCTTCCTTTCTTATTCATTGTTCCACTTACTGCCGATTGAAGAAATAACAAGCCCTCGAATGTTTTCATATTCTCTGCATCGGCGAACCATTGCTCATCAATAGCCTCACCTTTGCGTATAGCAGCAAGCTGCTGGTATGCTTTTTCTATGTTGTTATTCTCTGTCATATCTGCTAATTCTTCATCAATTCTTAGTAAAAACGTTATAGAATTGTGTCGTTTTACATATAACACGAAAAAGAATTAAAATGGGTGAGTCATTTTATGAAAAAAATAACCCAAATGTGCATTTTTGTTTAGTGTATTCTTAAAAATCTCCTAAACTACGCCACAAGAAATAAATTTATGCATAGTTAGGCATAATATGTCTTAAATAATAGACACATAATGTTATCTATGCATAAGCAATGTTATAATCGATGGGAAGTCCACATAAAAAAAAGGAAAAGATCGTCACGCGAAAACTGTTCGCGCATTGTTTTTAAAGCGGCCATAACATGACTCTTTACCGTATTTACCGATATATCAAGCTCTTCTGCAACCACTTTGTAGCTCTTTCCGGCAATAAAGCATTTTTCAAACACACGTTTTCGCTGCTCCGGCATTGCATCCATTACGTCCTTAATTCGCTTTATAAGTATTTCTCGCTTATTGTATCTCTCGGTAAAGAATTCTCCCTCCTGTGGATCGTAAGTTATGGGAGTATCAGGGAATGGGACATGACGTTTTTGGTGACGTATATAGTCCACCGCCTTAGTACGGCATATTTTGTATAACAGACCAGACAATGAGTTGCGCACATCAAGCTCAGAAAGTCGCTTGTAAATGTAGTTGAAAGCATCCATAACAATATCTTCTGCAACTTCATTATTATCCACCATGGTTAGCGTATAATAATAAAGTGGCTTATAATATTGTTTAAACAATTTCTCAAAAAATATAGAATGCTCCCGGCCCATTAAAAAAATTTTAATACGCAAATATAAAAAAAATAGTAAATAAACAGAAAGAGATTGACTATTAGCCAATCTCTTTCTGTTTATCCTAGAACATATAGTCCCACATAGGAACAATTTGTGGTTTTTGGTTTAATGATTTAATAACTTTAGGCGATAAGTACTTTTTGTGTATTACCGCACGGAAAATATATTCGTCAAACCATTGGTCAGTAAATGTAAGATATCCTCTATTTCCATTATCCGCCCCCCAACTGTTTTCAAACTCCCATTTTAAAGGTTTTCCGTCAGCATCAACATCTACTCCAACAAGTGCCATTGCATGCGCAGACCCACTCTGTCTAGTCAAAATTCTTGCTTTCTTATCCATATCGAGTTTTATACCAAGTAGGGATTCATAATCGTACATTGTTGGATCCAAAATCCCACTTTTACGGTTATACTGTTTTCCAACATCGCTAGAGGTATACATTGCTTCATTACCTTTAATTGAAGCTATTGCAGCAGTCTTAATCTCATCATTTGGAAGATTTAAATAAGTCCAGTTTATACCCTCAACTGAATTTCGATAATTATCAATTTCATAGATCTGATAATAAGGTCGTGTTGGATCGTTCATAATCATTATATAATTCTCTGGAGAATAATCCGAAGGTGTGATCTCAGCATAAAAACGTTTTGGAGAATAGTTCTTAAGCTCTTTAATCTCTCCCTTTTTATTTTTATATCTCCAAGAGAATTGCGTTGGCGGTTCGCCCAGGCACAAAGCAAGTAAACGATATACTTCCTTCATATCCTCAATCTTCATCTCGCGTAACTTCTTCTCAGACGCTCCACCAATGGCTGCTTCTCTCAAAGCGTAACCTTCCCTACGTAGTTTTTCATTGAGAAGAGATTGCAGCTGTCCCGTATTATTTGAATGAGCAGTTTCCGGCATCACTTCCTGTGGTACAACACCATATTTTGCTCCAATATTATAATATAAGTTCCAAACACCACCGTCTGCTACCGGATCTTTGAACAAAGTTTCCACAACACGATTATCAATTGGTTCCTTTACAGTATTAATTATATTTTCAAGGAATAAATTGGATTTTTCCATCATATCCCAGAAATACAAGTAATTATGGGAAAACTCGAATTTACTCAACTCATATTTCTTTTCAACCGACGGGCGAAGAACATTCAACGAGGTAAACATCCAACAGCGCCCAGATTTATACTGATTTGTGACACTCCCACTCCTATCAACTCTATGCGAAAAATGATGATCTATTTTACCTTGCAGCTCTCTATTTAAAGCATTGTCACGTATATTCTCATTCTGAGTAAGTACGTTCTGTATGGCACGCGTCTGCGCGTCCCTTATAAAAGACTTACTGATTTCATTTAGCTCTTTTTCATTCAGTGACTGCGCGCTAAGCCCACAACCGGATACTACACAAATAGCTGCCAGTAACGTTTTAGAATAATTCATTTGTAACGTATTTAGATTAAATCTTATTTTTTTACAATAATGACATTTTTCTTTCACTAAAACAAATAATAACCCAGCTATTCCTTACATAGATTTATTTTGCAGTTCTCTATTCATTCAAATAGCAGAAACATACAAAATCAAATAAGCATTAACAATGAGAATGTACTTCAAACCAACATCATTCTTCACCTAAGCTTTAACCTCACGCTACGTATTACGCTCACAAACCATCGGCGTCGTAATTGTAGCGCCGATGGTACTGCCGCAAGGTGATGCGCAGACACAAAAAAAGAGAGTCGAAACTTACGTTTCAACTCTCTCAGTAATTCGGCGTCGACCTACACCCCCACCTTGCGCCAAGTGCTACGCACACAAACCATCGGCGTCGTGATTATAGCGCCGATGGTACTGCCGCAAGGTGATTATACGTCACAATACCATATAACGAAAAGAAGGTTGAAACTTACGTTTCAACCTTCTCAGTAATTCGGCGTCGACCTACTCTCCCACCTTGCGCCAAGTGCTACGCACACAAACCATCGGCATCGTGATTATAGCGCCGATGGTACTGCCACAAGGTGAAAGCTGGACACAACAAAAAAGCCAGCGAATTTCTTCACTGGCTTTGGTAATTCGGCGTCGACCTACTCTCCCACCTTGCGGCAGTACCATCGGCGCTATGGAGCTTAACTTCTCTGTTCGGAATGGGAAGAGGTGGATCCTCCATGCTATAGACACCTTTTAATATCTTTAGTTCATGTTTTGA
>JBOGCH010000014.1:0-61867 GCA_051656645.1 Marinifilaceae bacterium | reverse complement strand
TGAATGAAAGCTGAATGAAACCTGAATGAGATATAGAGAAGAAGCAGAACAGTACAGGAGACTCGCTTTACATAGAAAGTCTTAGCGTGGTTTTATAAAATGTACATGGCTTGTTTCCTCAGTATTATATCTTTGAGTTGTAAGGGGTGGAAACATGTTAGCTTGTAGATGGTGATATTGGGCTAATTAAGTAATACCTTCACCCTTTCGCAAAAGGTGTTGAATAGCTGGTACTCTTTCTCGGAGGTATTATTACGCAAGTAGGATGTCATATTGTCTAGATTTAAAATTACGCTCTCTTTGTATCTGCGTATAAACCGTAGATATTTAATCTCTCTGTGCTCATAAAAGCAGTATTGTAAATACATGAAGCAATTAAACGGAATCTCTTCGCGGAATTGATAGTTATCTAGAGTAAAGTAGCTTTCCCAACATTCATCTGCTTTATCAAATTCTCGGTTATGATTATAAATAAAAGCAAGAAGAGCAAATGCATCGTAAACACCTTCATGTAATGCAATTGAAAGATGTTTGAATGCTTTACGAATGCGTTTGTGTTTATGGAAATCATAGAAATATATTTGCGCAATGAGTAAATGTGCTTGCGTATATCCTTTACGCACGGATTTTTTAAACATACGCAGTGCTCTACGTCTGTTTATGGGGGTGTTCTCCAATCCGTAGTATGAATTCATTCCCAGTTTGTAATATTTTTCGGCATCGCTGTGTGTTTCGGCCGGCTTTTGTATATCTCCAACCGTTGCGTAAAAATTAGCGGGAAATAATGAAGGTAAATCATTGACAATATTTTCTGCTTCTTTTACTTTTCCCCAAACAATGAGGTTGTCATTGTGCATGCCTCCGGCTTTAAGCATTGAGAATAAGTATTTCTCGGCTTCGTCCATATCGTTAACAGGCACTTGGTATACAATGTCATAAGTGAGTGCCAACATTTTTTGATGTTCCGTTGGGTATTCTCCATCTTTAGGCAACACGAACTTGAAAGGTGTTTTAAGCACTATAAAATAGGATTCTTCCCTTTTCTTATGTAATATGGATATATAGCCTTGTGTCATAGGTTAACTTTGTTAATCATTGATTTCTACGATGACATAGGATGAAAGATACCGGGAAAAAGTTTCCTTCTATTTATTTAACCGCCATTGCAATGTGGATATATAAATTAAAATTAGCATGATAATATTATGCCTATTTGTTCAAGAAAAGTTAAGAGTATGGTGATAAAGGGATACATATTTTTGTGCTGTAACTAGTATTAATTTCAGCTGTAATATTAACTCAAGTTGTGATGGGTATGAGTTGTATGCATATAGGAATGTGATGATGTCTGAATGTTTGTAATTTAGGCTGGTAGTGGGGACATAAGTGAGTGTGAAGCAGTAATGAATAGTGTGTTGGGGAGAGGTTTATATTTTGGCAAGCATATTGAGTATAGTTGTAATAAAAACTCCCAAAGTTTAAGCTAATAAGTGAACTTTGGGAATTTTTATTTTAGAAATTGTTTAATATTACAGGCGATGGCTAGTCGGCTATATTAGTTATGCGGTCAGTTACTTTATAGTCAAATTCAGGGTATTGATATAAGTCAAAACGTGGTTCTGTTTCGCCTTTATCATAACTCCAAATGGAGTGGTAGAGATTAATGTCTTCGCCCTCGTCGGTTATTTGACGTAGATACGAAGCAATGGAACGATTTTCAACAATAATCATTTCAGGATTATGGCTCACAACGGGGCTATGCTTACGTGTGGCATCGTGATGAAAACGAAGAATGCGCTGTCCTTTTGATGTAATGCCGATAGTTTCAAAAGTCATACTTTTGCCAATACCGGGTAGGTTTAAAACATTACGGTCTGTAGACAGGAATGGCATGTTATTTTGATTTCTAAATTCGTCCAAATTCACTTTTCCGTCTTGCAGATATTGAAGTGTTAATTGCGAGGCCTTTTTTGCCGGTAGATGTCCATATTTTTTTTCTTCCATCATCTCTTGCATTGAACGGCTGTTAGGTGCGTACATTGGTCTGTTTTCCTCAAAGCCTTTTACCGTAAAGGTGTAATAGGTAACTACCCCAATGTTATTTAGTTCTGCACGTAAACGTGCCGTGTGTCCTCTGCGCGATGCTGCAGTTGTAAAAACGAGTTGGTTGGTAACAATCCATCCCGCTTTGCGAATGGCTTGTACGGCATCTCTTGCCTCTGGTGTTATTTCTAACGGCGATTCAAAATGCGTTTGGATAACAAATTGTTTAAAGCCCAATGCACCTGCTTTGGCATGAAATTCCTTTAATAGGGTGCACAACTCAGGTGTTATTCTATGAGGTAAATATACGGGCAAACGAGATCCTAGACGTATGCGTTGAAATTCTGCATATTTCTTGCCCTCTTCGCGCGTTTCATTGGCTTGTTTTTTACGCAAGGCCATAGCATAAATTTCATCTAGTATAATGCGTAGCGTTGGGGTTTGGCTCATTAGTGCATCACCTCCGGTAATGAGTATGTCTCGAAGTTGTGTGTCGTTTTCGAAATAGTCCATTAGTCCGCGAAGTTTTTCGCGAAAATGCTCCTTGGGTTTTAATGTTTCCAAATCAAAGTTTAGTGCTCCTTTTTGGAAACCATACATGCGCTGACACAATGTGCACAGCCCGCCACAGGCACGGCCCATGGAATCCGGGATTAGGATGGCCACCTCGGGGTATCGTCTATGTACGTTGTGATGGTTGGGTAATATCCATCCTGCAGCGTTGGGCTTGCCGGTTTCTATTTTGTCCTCTTGTTCCCACGCTTTTATTCGGCCAAACTGATTAACAAGTTCTCTGCTGGAGAGTACGTAGCTGCGTATGGTATTGTCATCAAAGTTTTTTCCGTTTATGTCTAGTAGGGAAGCATAATAGGGAGTAATGAAAATAGGCATGCCCTCACTAACGCCATCCTGAAGGATAGATAATTGTTTTTTAGTTAAACTATTCTCCATGAATGCATTTAGCTCTTGTGGGGTACGGGCTGCCATAGACAGTTGAAAGCGGTGGTCTTGCCACCATCCTACAACCTTTTGCATTTTAGTCCAAGAGGAGTCTGTCTGCTCAAATCTATAACGTGATTTTTGTTTAGGTTGTGTATCAATACGGGTAATTAGATAGCGAATTATTGCATGTCTACGCTCATGTCTTACTTTTAATACATGTGTATCCAGTCCTGTAGCCCAGCGATTCATGTCTCGTTGAAGGTGTTTTTGTTCGTAGGTATTGGTTTTCCAGCCATATAGCTGCTTAAAAAGAAAATAGTAATCTAAGTAGAAGTCACTGTTGGCGTAAAGAATTCCATTTTTAATGCCATCAAAAAGATGACGAAAGCTTTGGGAAACAAATTCTTGCTCTCTTGCACTATCCTTTAATGTACTGCCTTCACATTGTATTGAACACAAAAGGCGTGATGCGGCTTCTTTTTGTTTATCTGTTCCGTAGCCAAGAACTTCACAACACAATTCGATAAGTGTTGTAAGAAAATCTCCAAGTGATTGACATTTTTCAGTTCTATGTAATAAGTCAGGAAAATCACTACGCAGGTGTTTAACGCATTCGCTTCTGCTCCATTTTAGAAAATTGTTGCTCATAATATCTTTGATTTATTTTTGTCTGTGATACCTTTAGATATACTATAAAATACGGAAGTAGGTTACAAATTCATAATAATAACCCAATGTATACAATTTTCACATTCTGCGTTTTCTTGCTCCAAAAGTGTAAACAAATAAGAGAGCTGCCGGTTTAACACCGACAGCTCTCTTATTTGTTTTGATGTGTGCATTAACACGAGTGTTAATATACACCAAGCTCCTTATGTTGACAATGAATTAAGAATTTTAATTCATAACTGGAAGGAATCCATACTCGTTTGAGTAGCGAAGCATTTGTTGGGCGTAACCTTCAGTGTAGGTTGGCACAACATTTACTATTTCACCGTTTTCAACAACAGTGGTAAGGATTGGATTAACGAAACCGTTATACGGAGATAAATTTAATGCAGCGTAGCGATCAAGTACTTCCTTATGTAATTCCGGATCAATTTGTACCGCGTATTTTTCAATAAGCGCTTTTCCGGCTTCATAATCACCTTCTGATTTAATACGCTGAATCTCAGCAAGCATTTTTCCGAATAATTCACGTAGACGCTCATAGTTGTTTATAACAAAATAGGTCTTATTATCGCGAGTTTTACGCTCAATAATATTTTCGGATTTGCCTAAATCATAAGCCCATTCGGCCATTAATTTTCGACAGCGCATGTGAGCTTGTTCAACCGTTTTACCCAATTCAATACGTGTAAGTTGTGTCATCATTCCGTTACGGATGGTGTTGTCAAAATCGGCATATCCTACCTCAAGTGACGGGATTAGTCCAAGTTCAACAAGTTTAGGATCGGCCAAGTAGTATGTTGCAAAAAGGCTAGCGCGCGCCTCTTCCAATGGCGAACCGTAGTTACGCAACTCGTCGCCTTTAACTCCTGGCGCTAATTGTCCCGAACCGTGACCAAGACACTCATGTAAGTCGGTATTTAAGTTTCCTGCCAATGCTCCATATTTTTTTGCACGCTCAAGCTCTTCTTCCGAGTATGCAAACTCCTCCATGCTTCCGTTGCCCATGGATGCTTGTCCATATGCATAGCTAATATTTTGGATGGTTACAGATTTTGATCCATGTTCTTTGCGAATCCAATCTGCATTAGGTAAATTAATACCAATAGGAGTTGATGGATAACAATCGCCACCTAACATAGCCACAGTAATAACTTTAGCCGATACGCCTTTAACTTCTTTCTTTTTGAATTGGTGCGCTACGGGAGAGTTGTCTTCAAACCATTGTGCATTTTCGCTAATAACTTCAGTACGTTTGGTAGCTTCGGCATTCTTGAAGTTAACAACACTTTCCCATGTTGCTTTTAGCCCCATAGGATCTCCGTAATTTTCAATAAAACCGTTCACGAAATCGACACTTGAAAGGGTGTCCTGTACCCATGCAATGTTATATGCATCAAAAGTCTTTAAACTTCCACTTTCGTAGTAAGCAATAAGTTTGGCAATGATGTCTTTTTGTTGGTTATTTTCGGCAACTGCTTCAGCTTTCTTTAACCATTTCACTACCTCTGTAAGTGCTTGTCCATACATTCCCTCAGTGCTCCATACAAGTTCAGTAACTTTACCGTTTTTGTCCTTTACTACTTTAGTATTTAGGCCGTAAGAAATTGGTTCCGGATCATTAGCATCTGTAATAGAGGCATAATAATTCTCAACCTCTTGCTGATTAACTCCTTCGTAGAAGTTACATGCTGAGTTGGTGATAAGATCCGTGTCGCTATTTTGATTAACGCGTTTAGGAGCTACCGTTGGGTTGAAAATAGATTCGCGTACAATATCCAAATAGGTAGCTTCATATGGTGTAGCTATTCCCGGAGCATTGAACAATGCTTTTTCATTAGGATTAACACGGAATTTATCCGATGGTGTATTTGCAACTAATTCATTAAAATATTCAACACTTACTGTTGGTTGAAATTTATCAGTAGAGTAGTGGTGGTGAATACCATTTGCGAACCATACTTTCTTTAAATACTTCTCAAATTGCTTGAATTCTTCACTGTTTTTATCGCCCGTGTAATTTTGATAAATGTCCTCGAGAGTACTGCGAATGAGTAGGTTGTATTTGTAGTTTTGATCAAATAGAATGTCTCTTCCGCTAAGAGCTGCTTGGCTTAAATAATATACTAGCTCTTTTTGTTTTGCGGTTAAGTCCTCCATTCCCGGAATTTGATATCTAAGAATATTTATATCATCAAATTGATCAATTTTCCAAGTGAAATCATCATTTGATTTTTGCTGTTGCACCGATGAACAGCTTGTTAGAGCACAACATATTGATGCGGTCATAATCATTTTCTTCATAAAGGTTAAAACAAATAATTAAGAGGTTGAACGTGTTGTTTGTTATTTTAGTGTACAAACTTAACCATTATTAATGATAATTGCTTCAATACGTTTGCGCTAATCAATGCTAGAAGATAAAATATTAACAAATATTTATTATAAAAATGTAACACATTCGTTTACTTTTGAAGATGTTATGTAAAAACAAGTAATTATGAGAAAATTAAAGCTAACTATTCTTTTTATTTTTCTTTCAGCACCTACATTGTGGGCGAAGGATAATCTTTTAAAGATATTGAAAGATGAATTGAAACAAGAGATGTCTGAGTTAAAAAAACGCGAAACCGCACCTTATCACATGAGCTATCGCGTTATTGACCGTAAGGTGTCTTACGTACAAACAAGCTTTGGCGCATTGGTTGGTAAAAATACAAATCACACGCGTGAATTTATGCCGCAACTTAGGTTAGGGACTATTCAATTGGATAACTTTAAAGATATCCCAATGGGCTCAAGAGATGGTAAGGGGACCCTTTTACCTTTAAATGATGACGTAAATGAAATGGCAATACGTCAAGCCATTTGGAAAGAAACGAACCAACGTTACCAATTTGCATTGTCTGCCTTGGAGCAAAGTAAGGCGAAAAAGGATGTAAAAGTTGAGCAAGAGGATAAAGCTCCTTTTTTTAGTGATGTAGCTCCATCTAACTTTTTTGAGGCTCCATTCAGTCAACAAGATATGCAATTTGATGCAGATGTATGGGAAAATAAGTTGAAAGAAATTACTGCGTTGTTTAAGGCAGATGAAAAAATTCTTGGTGGCGATGGTTCTATCCAATATATAACAGAACGTCGTTATTTTGTAGATAGCGATGGTTGCGAAGTGGTGCACAATTTAAAATATGCACGCATCATGATTCAAGGTATGACGAAAGCTGATGACGGAATGGAATTACCATTGCATTTATCATATTTTGCTTTTTCACCAAATGATTTACCTTCGGTGGAGCATATTAAAGCAGAAACACAACAGATGATAGCTACACTTGGAGAATTACGTGTTGCTCCGATGGTTGATCCTTACACTGGCCCTGCAATTTTATCAGGAGAGGCAAGTGGAGTGTTTTTCCACGAAATTTTTGGACATAGAATCGAGGGACAAAGAATGAAAAGCGATAATGACGGGCAAACATTTAAAAGTATGGTTGGCGAATATGTGTTACCTGCACATATCCAAGTTTTTGATGACCCAACATTGTCTCACTATGATGGACAACCTCTTAACGGTTATTACAAATATGACGATCAAGGAGTAAAGAGTGAACGTGTAAATGTTGTTGTTGATGGTAAATTGCACGATTTCTTAATGACTCGTACTCCTATTGATAATCATCCAAGAAGTAATGGACACGCTCGTGCAGAAAGAGGTTTAGATCCGGTGTCAAGACAGTCCAACCTAATTATTGAGTCAAAAACTCCGAAGTCAGATGCGGAATTACGCACAATTTTAATCTCAGAGCTTAAGAAACAAAATAAGGAAAAAGGTTACTACTTTAAAGAGGTAACTGGAGGTTTAACTTTTACAGGTAAAGGCGGAACTAACTCCTTTAATGTGACTCCGTTGGTGGTTTATGAGGTGTATGCTGATGGACGACCAGATAAACTGGTTCGTGGTGTAGATTTAATTGGAACACCATTATCAATGTTCTCAAATATAGAGCATTTAGGTAAAAAGGGTGAAGTATTTACAGGGATGTGTGGTGCAGAGTCGGGTTCGATACCTGTAACAGCTATCTCTCCGGCAATTTTGGTGACTAAAGTAGAGATGCAGCGTAAAGCTAAATCGCAAAATATCCCGCCAATTTTATCGGCGCCAATTGCTACAACGAAATAAATAAAGGATTAACGTTATTAAAAGATCAGATTAATGAAATATACAGGTTTATTGCTAGCCGGAATGGCATTGTTTTGCCAGTCATTACAGGCACAGGAGCGTGTAAGCGCTGAGGCTGTAAATGCAATGCAACAGGAAATGGATAGATCCATGAAACAATTGCATTTACCAAATATGCCAACGCCATTTTTTATGTCGTATGCTTTAGCAGGAGTTGAACGCTTTGCCATAACAGCTACTCTTGGCGGTGTTGTCCAATCCTATTGTTCTCCGGATGAGACACTAGGTGGTTTACAACTTTTTATTGGTGATGAGAATAAGAATAATGATGTTCAGTTTTTAGGCAAGATGTTTACAACGCGTATGCCGGCAGATATGAACAGTGAGGTAGTGCAGCGCACGTTTTGGTTGTTAACAGACAATGTTTACAAACAATCACTACAATTATTTGGACAAAAGCTATCATTCCTTAAAATGAATCCACTTCCGGAAAAGGAACAAAACTTACCGGATATGCGCAAAATTTCCAATGTTACTTATCAACAAGGACGTCCGGAAGGCGATTTTGTGGACTATACGAAGGCTGAGGCGTTGGCAAAAGAATTGTCTGCATTGTTTTTGAACTATAAAAACTTATTTAATACGCAAGTAACTATTAACGGTGTTGCAACGGACATTACGCGTTTAACATCAGAGCAGGTAAAAACGCAACAATACCAATCGAATATTAATGTTGGGATTGAAGCAATGGTTATGGGAGAGGACGGAATGCAAATTAAGGACTCTTATGTGTTTAATGCGCGTAATATGTCAGAATTACCATCTGTTGAAGATATGAAAAAAGAGATTATCCGTTTTGCAGATAACTTGAGCGAACTACCTACAGTTGAAAAGGTAAACGAGTTTTACTCAGGTCCCGTACTATTTCAAAAAGCGGCAAGTAATTATATTTTCTCATCGAACCTTCTACATGCTAATGGGTTAATTTCAACACGTACTGCTATTGGCCAGAAAAAAGGAACTCCGTTAGAGGACAGAATTGGGCGTAAGGTAATAGATAACAGAGTATCAATTGTAAATTATACCGATAAGAGTAAATACAATAATAAAAACCTATGGGGATGTTATGAAATGGATGCTGAAGGTATAGCGCCAATTAAGGAATTGACTCTTGTAGAAAACGGTATTTTAAAACGTACGCTTGTTGGATCTATACCAACTGCAAATGCCTCAGAAGCTACCGGAAGTTCACGCTTTTACATTAATCCACAGGAGATAGGTTATACAACGGCTCCTGGAACTGTACACTTTAAGGTTGAAAAAGGGGTAAAACAAGACCAAATGGTTAAACAGTTGATAAAAGCTGCTAAGGAAGAAGGTTTGGAATATGCTTACCGCATTGAGCGTTTAGCAGGACGTGCTTCTGTTATTTATCGTGTAGATGTTAAAAGTGGAGCAGAGAAACGTGTACGTTTTGCTGACATGGGTAGTGTACAATTAGCTAAATTAAAACGTCTTGGAGCAATTTCTCGCGAAGAGAATATATCCAATTTCCATTACAGTGGTGTTCCATGTTCTCTTATCTATCCAGAGTCAGTTATTGTTGAGGATATTGAATTGAATGTACCAAATATGCAAAAAGATCCGAAATTCTACATTACTATGCCTACGCAGCGTGTTGCGCAAAATTAGTAATACATATCATAATAAATATGCCCTCACAAAGTATAACTTGTGAGGGCATATTTTGTTGTATCTATTTATCTATTCTTAGTAGTTAGAACCAATAAAACAAATACCAATATTAAACATTAGAGTAGACATTTGAGGAACACGTCCGTTAGCAGCCTTAGTTGCGAAATTATATCTTGCTCCTAAGTTAACAGCCATCTGGTCGTTGATATGAATTAATGTGCCAATCTCCGGTGATACTTGGAACTCCCATCTGGATGTTCTAGAAGAATATTGGCCAACCTCCAGTTTATATTCACTCCAACAAGTTCCAACACCTACGCCTAAATATGGACGGAAAAGTGCTGAATTATCAGTGAAATAATAGCGTGGAATTAATAGTAATGGTACAGTATTAATGTATCTGTATTGTTTACCTGTGATAGTATACTCCTCGTGATTTAAGAAAAAATCCTGAGTTTTATTATCATATTTTTTGTAGTAAACATTCCATCCTAGAGCTAAACCAATACTCATATTGTTTCCTAGAAATGAGTGGTACTCAATATCAGCTCCACGGAAACTTGCATTAGAAATAAAATCGTGCGTTTTACTAAAAGGAACGCCAATTTGGTAGTTAACATTTAACATTTGAGCTTTAGCGGAAAAACAAAATGTTAAGAGTGCGATTGTTATGAATATATATTTTTTCATGACTAAAAAACTGATTTATAGTTAGTGATTATTTTTTCAGATACGGTGATTGCTCAAAACATTTTTTGATACCGGTGTCGTAACGTTGTGTATCATATGAAGTATCGCCAGTCAAAATTCCATTAACAACACCTGTCCACAACATATTTACTTTGTTATCAGCTCTTTCTACAGTTGATATCATGTCCATAACAAGCGATCCTGTTTGATAGCTATATACGCCAACTGGATACCAAGAATAGTATGGATACCATGAACCAGGGCCGCCAAACCAACCACCAAGCCAGTTGTTCCAGTAATTACCCCAGTTGTCATAATAGTATGCAAAGTTTTTAGCCTGTACAATTGATACAGTAACTAAGAACGTTGGTTTACTATCCGTTGATGCAGTAGTTGCTGCTTTCGCCGATTCCGGTTGTAGTGTGTATCCTAAACTTTCAAACTGTTTAGTGATAAATTGAATCATTCCAGCAGTGTCGATAGATACTTTTGTGTCTGTACGTCCATCGGAGATAATTTTAATTGTGTCATTAATTGCGAAAGTGCTTAGGGATTTAAAATCAAAGCCTTTGTCATAGTTTGTCATGGCAACATCATAGTCGCTAACATTATTAGCATCATCTGGATAACATGAAAACATTAAAAAGCTACCAAGGCCAATTAGTAAAATAAGTAGTGATCGTTTCATACCATATTAGTTTTAGTTTAAATTATTTACAAGACGAGATTAAATATTTATATTATTTAATTTCATTTAGTAGTGTGATATACGAAGTTTGTGGTGCATGGTTTGATGTTTTAATATTATTATAAATTAATATGTATCATTAATAATATTAATCTACTATATACTCATTGTCTAATAGTCCGAGTTTTGAATATGATATGTTGTTGAGCGACTGCTGTTCTTAATCTTATAAATGTGTTGGTGTGTGAAATATTATTGATAGTAGAACATCTATTTGTATGTTATTATTTCTTGCGTTTATTCTACTTATTATTAGAAATATGATTTTTTTTATTAAAAAAACTCAAATAGGCTCACCCATTTATTAATTTTAACTGTGTAGTATATATAAATATCACAAAAGTGAAACGATAATGATAAATATAGATCACAAAAAACTAGATTTTATAATTAGTCACTTACAATCATCAGAACTCTTGTTATCGGAAGAGTTTCAAGTATGGTTGAAAGAAGATGACAATGAACGTTTATTTCATGAAGTCATGTTGCAACGAGAGGCATGGCTTGCATGTACTAACGAGGAAACAATTGACCTTTCAGCTGAATACAGAAAATTTAAGAGAAGGAGTAGTAATAAAAGCAATGTACGAGTGGCAAGACGTATAACGCAATGTTCCATAGCAGCTGCAGTAGTTGTAATAATGATAATGGTATTTGTAGCCATAAAAGGCGGAACAGATATGTCTAACGTGGGCGATAATTACAATCCTATTGGAGTTGAATTGACATTGGAGGATGGAACTAAATTACGTGCGGATAAGGAGCAATTAAACATAGTCAATAATCAAGGAATTATAGTTGGAACGAATTTAAATAAAGAATTGAGTTACACTGCTTCTAAGGATATTATAAATGAAACAGAGGTAGTGTATCATACACTTCGAACTCCAGCGGGAGCAGATTATTTTGTTCAATTGTCTGATGGAACAAAGGTATGGCTTAATTGCGAAACAATTCTTAGATATCCAGTTAATTTCAAGAAAGACAAACGTGAAGTTTTTTTAGATGGGGAAGCCTTTTTTGATGTGAGCTCTAGTATTGATAAACCATTTATTGTGCATAGTGCATCAATGGAGATATTAGTTACAGGCACGAAGTTTAATGTAAATGCTTATAAAACAGGAAATGAAGTGTCGACAACATTAATTTCGGGTGCTGTCAATGTGAATAATACGAAACTACAGCCTAACATGCAATATGTTATGGATATGAAAACTAAGAAAGAAATTATAAGACATGTGGATACGGATCTATATACCGGTTGGGTTGAAGGCATGTTTGTGTTTAAATCTCAAACACTGGAGACTGTAATGACTGCAATTGCTAGATGGTATCAGTTGGATCTTTTTTGGGCACATGAGCATGTGAAGCAAATTAAGTTTTCCGGAAATCTTCCTCGTTATGAAAGTGTTGATGTTGTGTTGGAGTTCCTTAAAACAATAGGAAAGGTGGAGATAACTCAAAATGATAAAGTACTAATAATAAGAGCAAAATAAAAGAAACCGGGTGCGACCAAACAACACCGGTTTCCAAACTAAGACTGTATTAATAAATCTAAATTTATCCAAAGTTATGAAGAAAAAACGAGATGATTGTTTTAAGAATGCAAGTTGTTTTCATTTTTTGACAAAAAAAGCACTATTGTGGGTACTAGTGCTTTGTGTATTTCCTCTATCGGCATTTAGTGAGATAGTGGATCAAATATCTATTCGTAAAAATAACGCTACTCTTGAAGAAGTAATCTGGGAATTAAAGAAAAATACTCATTTTACATTTATGTACAGTGACGATGACATTGCGAACATAAAAGGTATAAATTTAAATGAGCAGAATGCGCCTATTGATGCAATTCTTTCTAAATGTCTTAAAGGTACTAATCTAGAATATCTTAAAAGTAAAGAGGCCGTTATTATTCGTCGTACTCAATTTCAACCTCAACAGCAAGAGCAAGTAACTAAACTAATAGAGATTACAGGTACCGTAAAAGATAACGCCGGAAGTTTACTGCCAGGAGCTACAATCTTAATTAAAGGAACTTCATTAGGGGCAGTTACAGATATGAATGGGAGTTTTAAGTTGAATGTGCCGGCTAAAGATGCTATACTTGTTTGTTCGTTCATAGGAATGAAAAATATGGAAATGACTGTTGGTAATAAAACTTCTATTCACTTTATCCTTGACGATGATCAAGCAGAAATGGAAGAGGTGGTCGTTACAGGTATTTACCAACGTAAGAAAGAGAGTTTTACAGGTTCCTCAAACACTTATTCAAGCAAGGAGCTTAAAGAAATAGGAAACTCTAATATTCTACAAAGTTTAAAGACATTAGATCCGTCTTTTGCCATCATCGAAAACAATTTATACGGATCAGATCCGAATAGATTGCCAGACGTGAACGTTCGTGGTAAGACAAGTGTAATAGGAATTACCTCAGAGTATGGGACAGATCCCAATCAGCCATTATTTATTCTTGATGGTTTTGAGTCAACATTAGCCATTATCAGTGATCTAAGTATGGATCGTGTTCAGAATATAACTGTATTGAAGGATGCTGCAGCAACTGCAATATACGGTTCAAAGGCTGCCAATGGTGTGATTGTAGTTGAGACAAAAGCTCCAGTAATGGGACGTCTAAGGCTTAATTATTCTGGTAATTTTGGATTTACGTTCGCAGATCTCTCTGATTACAACTTAATGAATTCTGAAGAAAAGCTGGAATTTGAAAAGCTTGCTGGCTTTTATGGAAGGCTTGATGATAATGGAAATATCTACGATGAATTAAGTCAAACAACTTACTTTAGTCGATTAGCAGAAGTTCGAAGAGGAGTAGATACTTATTGGATGAATGAACCTCTACGGTTTGCTACTAGTCACAGACATAATCTTTTCATTGAAGGTGGAGATGCGAAGGTGCGTTATGGATTAGGTATCAATTACGGAAATACAGCTGGAGTGATGAAGGGGTCGGACAGAGAGATTCTGAATGGAAATTTTCAGTTAACTTATCGTACAGCAAAATTTTCATTTAGTAATGCAACGAATATTGATTATACAAAGCAGAATCATGAAAAAGTAGCATTTTCCGATTTTTCAAGATCAAATCCATATGTGCGAAAACATGATAAGGATGGAGAAGTAGTGCAAGTTATAGAAAAATATGCGGGATATAATATTTATAACCCGTTGTATGAAAGTAGCCTAAATACATTTAAGAAAAGTGATAATTTCAATTTCCGTAATAATACCTCAATTGAATGGAGTGTTTTAACAGATTTAAAAGCGCGTGGTCGTTTTAGTATAACTAAGGGTACAACAAAAGGAGAGGACTTTAAATCGCCAAAAGCAAATACATTTTATGAATTAAAAGATGAGGAGAAAGGAACGTATTCAGAGACACATACAAATATATTGAGCTACGATGCGGATGCTAGTTTAACTTATGGTAAAACATTTAGAGATGTCCATATGCTGAATGCTGTTGCTGGCTTACGTATGCAAAGCTCTAATACAAGAATGAGTGGTTTTACTGCGAGAGGTTATACGGATGAGCGTTTTACTAATCCCGCATTTTCTCAAGGATACCCTGAAGGAGGAAAGCCTTCTTATTCCGATACAGAGAAGCGATCAATGGATTATTACTTCAATGCCGGTTATTCATATAATAATCGTTATTTGGCAGATGTTAGTTTCCGCCGTGACGGGACTTCGTTATTTGGAACAACAGAACGTTTTAAAACTACTTGGGCATTTGGTTTAGGATGGAATATACATAACGAAACCTTTATAAAACAAAATGCATCGTGGATAGATATGTTAAAATTACGTTACTCAATGGGTAACCCAGGTAATCAGAATTTTGACGCATATATTGCAATGAATATTTATAATTTTACATCTTCTTATCCTAATCCTTTTGGAATAGCAGCCCTTGTAAATACATGGGGTAACAATAACTTAGAGTGGCAAAGAACAATTGATCAGAACTTTGGTATAGATATAGGTTTTGCTGATAATAGAGTAAAAGTATCATTCGATTATTTTATCAAGGATACTGACCCACTTTTAGTGTATTTAGCTTTGCCACCATCCCTTGGGGCTACACAAACAGCTGTTAATATGGGAAAACAGATAACAAAGGGTTATACTGCTAGTTTAAATCTCTATCCAATTAAGAAACATGAATTGACTTGGGGCATAAACGCTAATGCCCGCCATTTGAATTATGAATATAAAAAATTAGGGAAACAATTAGAAAAATTAAATCAACAAAGCAGAGGGGCAAGTTTATCTCGTTATTATGATGGAGGAAGTCAGTCTGATTTATGGGCTGTGCGTTCTGCTGGTATTGACCCAATATCCGGACGTGAAATCTTTATTCGTAAAGATGGTACCCATACATTTACTCACAATGTTGAGGATGAAGTTGTGGTTGGCAACTCGCAACCTAAAGTTGAAGGGGTTGTTGGTACTAATTTGTATTATAAAGGTTTCTCTGCGTCATTTAATTTGCGCTATCGTTTAGGTGGGCAAATTTTCCTAAATACTCTCTACAATAAAGTCGAAAATGTAGGGTCAGCTAATGTAAGATACAATCAAGATAAGAGAGCATTGCACGATAGATGGAAGAATCCAGGAGATATAGCAAAATATAAAGGAATAAGTCTAACGGAATCAACTCCAATTTCTTCACGTTTTGTTACGGATGAAAATACGCTAAGTGGGGAATCTATTTCGTTAGGATATGAAACACGTGCAAAATGGCTTAGTCGAGTAGGAATGTCATCTGCAAAAATTAGTGGGTTTATGAACGATATTTTCCGTATTTCGACAGTAAAGGATGAACGCGGTATTGAATATCCTTTTGCTCGATCTATTTCTTTCTCACTAGATCTACGTTTTTAATTGTAATTTGTATAGAGTATGAAAAACAGATTTAAATTTATAATAGGCATCTTGCTCTTTTTATCATTTGGTTTTACTTCATGTAACTCATGGTTGGATGTCCAACCTTCTGATAGGGTAACAGAGGAGCAATTATTTTCAGATTTGTCAGGATTTAAAACCGGTTTAAATGGCCTTTATTCGGAAATGAATAGCGGAACATTGTATGGTCATAATTTGACAAACGGAATGATGGATGTAATGGGACAATATTATAACTGCAATATTGAAACTCATTCGCAGCTCCCAGCATTGGGATATAATTATACGCATGCAGATTTAGAACGTAAATTGGGCGAAATATGGACAAAAATGTATTTTTTAATAGCAAATACAAACTTGTTATTAGAAAACTGTGATAAACAAACCGATATCCTAAGTATTAATAATTATCGTCTAATTAAAGGTGAAGCGTTGGCATTAAGAGCAATGTTCCATTTTGATTTGTTACGAATGTTTGGTCCACTTTGGAGTGAGGACACAAAAGTGTCGGAGTGTATTCCTTATATGACCTCAAGTAAAAAGGAAATTCAACCATTTCTTACTGCGCAGTCAATCTTGGAATTAGCGATAAAGGATCTTCAAGAAGCTAGCGAATTACTTCAGCTAGTTGATCCTGTTGTAACGCAGAATTCAGTTAATAGTGATGAGGTATGGTTAAATAATCGTCAGTTTCGTATGAATTATTATGCTGTTAATGGATTGTTGGCTCGTGCTTATCTATGGAGTAATGATAAAATAAATGCTCTAAAACATGCCGAATTGGTAATTCAAAATACAAATAATAAGGAAAGTGGACTATTTAAATTTGTAAGTAGTGATTATATCCAAGGCAGTGAAGATTTAATGTTTTTTCCCGAGGTTATTTTTGGATGTTATAATTCTACACGTGCATCTATTTTTAATTCTCAATTTGAATATAGTGTTGGCATTACTGCGAGTTTACGTCCTGCGGGAGAAAGTATTGCTTCAGGAAGGGTTAAATCCATGTATGATGATTTAAATGATGAGCGCTACAAACAGTGGGGCGAAAATATTATTGAAGGACAAAACAGAATATCATTACTAAAGTATAGAACAAAGCAATCCACCGATACATACTTTCGAGGTTTCTCCAATGCTGTAATACCACTACTGCGTATAAGCGAACTTTATTTAATTGCAGCAGAATGCACAACAGATATTTCTAAAGCATATAGTGAATATATTAATCCAGTCCGATTTGCCCGTACGGCGCGGAATTTAAATGGAGAGTCTGAAGTAGAAAAACAAAAACATATTCAAGCAGAGTTTTGTCGAGAATTGATAGGTGAGGGACAGATGTTCTATTATTTTAAACGTCTTGCATTGACTAACATCCCTGATGCCAAAACAACCGATAAAACAATGAATATGGATTTAAATAATTATGTGTTTCCTATTCCTAAATCAGAAACTGACCAAAGATAGGAGTTATACTTATTTACATTAAAACATGATGAAATGAAAAAAATATTAATGATATCTACTCTTCTGTTTCTTATTAGTGGATTAACGAGCTGTGAAAATGAGACAAAGGATTATGACGGATTAGAGAATATATACTTTTACGTACAGTACGGTGCAGAGAATATTACACCTTCTCGACGTCCAATATGGCCTTATAGTTCTGTGAAGTTCATTTCTATCGCTGGTGATACTACGATAGCTAAACTTCAGATTCGAACTACAGGAAGAATAAAAGATTATGATCGTTATTTTGAAATAGATATAGTTGCGGATAGTACTACTGCCTTACAAGGTTATGATTTTGATTATAATCCTCAACAAGTAGTAAAAGCTGGCGATTATTCTACAGACTTCGAAGTAACATTGTATAGGACAAAGGAAATTGCAAACGAGGAAAAAACAATCCAATTTGTATTGAAAGAGTCTTCTGATTTTAGTACCAGTTTCAATATCTGGGAAACGCTTTCTGATATGTATGCACCAACAGGAATTAAGAAATTTGATGCTTGTAAACATTCCATTAAACTTTCGGATTTCCTTTCTAAACCTCCTAGATGGAAAGGGGGCGTCAATGAGCAACCGGGAGCATTAGAATCTGGTCTGTTTGGAGTATATAGCGAGAAGAAATTTAGGTTTATGTGTGAGAAAATGAAACTTACCTATGATGATTTTGCAACAACCGAAAGTATGCCTGATGCAAGGCAAGAAGTGATTGCTGAGGTTATTGCGCGCGAATTACAAAAATTCTATGATGAAGGTAAACCTATCTTGGAAGAAGATGGACGTTTAATGTGGGTGACAGGTGTATCATGGAAGTCTTACGTGGGAGTACCTTGGATCCCGGAAAATTAGTAAAGTCTTATAAATTTAAAAATGAAGTATATGAAAAATAAATTATATCTTCTCTTAATGCAACTTTCCTTTATAGCTATAGTGGGGTGTTATAGTGATTTGGGATCATATGAATATAAAGATATCAACGAGATAGGAATTGAGTTCGATACAATGCAGAGCAATCTTCGTTTTATGATTGATACTCTTAAAATAACACCTGTACTTAATTTTACGTTGGACGAAACGAAGAATCCTGACCGTTATTCGTACGAATGGAAAGTAGAATTAAATAATTATTCAACTAATCCTCCCAAGTACCTGCTCTCAACAGAGCGTAACCTGGCATACCACGTGGCTTTGCAACCAGAGAATTATAAATTGTACTTTAAAGTTCTGGATAAGGAAACGGGTGTGCAGTGGATGAAGACGGAATATTTTACTGTAAACACGGCTCAAGGGCGTGGATATTATCTATTGGGTGAGGATAAAGAGGGAAATGCAGCATTGGATATGATTGTATTATCGCTAGATACGCTCGTGGCAAAGGATCTGTTAAAAAACTCGGGTTTACCAACGTTAAAGAGACCTTTAAGAGTTATGTGGTCTGGCGATGGACGATCGCAATTTGATGCGTGGAGAAAACTATGGATTACAACTGAAGACGGGTCGTACTACATTGACCAGGATTCTTACGAAGGTGATATCAATAATACGTTTAACTCAATTCTATATACAAGTTTTGATTTGCCATCAAACATGCTCCCTTATGATATGGCAACTAAAACAAATACTGGTACTGGTAATATGGCTCGTGCGGTTGTAACGAATACGGGACACCTCTTTGCCGTGAAATTATTTGAAGGAGAGTATTACAAGAATCCGTTGAATAGATATACATCCTTATCAACTGAATTTTTTGAGGCATATCCTTATATTTTTTCAACAATAGGTAATTTTAATAGTTATTTAATTTACGATGTAGATAACCAACGATTTGTAAGTTATAGTATGTTCTCTGAAAATGGAACAGTACTCAAAGACAATGCTGGAGATATTTTTCCGTGGAATCAAACAAACAGAACATTGGTAATGGGAGCTAACACAATGAATACAGATGGTAATGCATCCTATGGAAATTCCTTTGCGCTAATGAAGGATGCCGATAATAATTATTTTGTGTATAAGTTTTATGCTTCTGGATCAAAAAAGGGTAATTATGTTATGAGCTCTGAAGTAAATGCATTATTGCCTCATGCAAAAAATATAATGTTTTCTTCCAATCGTACACTAATGCTATTTAGTATCGGAAAAACGCTTTATGCTTACGATTATAATCCCGGTTATGAGAAAGTATATTCTATAGAAATGGAAGATGAGATAACCTTTATGAAGTTCGATATAGAAACTAATACTACCTATAGGGAGTTTTATATTGCCACATATAATGACGAGAAACGTGGAATGTTGCAAAAATATATTATTGATAGTGATCATAATACCTTCCAAATTAAAGCTGATGAGAAATGCTACTGGGATGGTCTGGTGAAAGTTGTTGATATGGATTGGAGAAATAGTAAATAATGTAAATGATGAGATTGAGAAAAATAATAATTATGTGTTTAGCGGCTATCATGCCGCTAACACTTTTTGCGGAGGGTGTGAAATTTAGAGATATTAATTACGGGGAAGCACTTCAAGTAGCAAAAAAAGAAAAGAAATTGGTATTTATTGATTTCTATACAATATGGTGTGGTCCTTGTAAAATGATGGCGAAAGATGTTTTCCCAACAAAAATAGCTGGCGATTATTTTAATGAGGGTTTTATATCATTGAAATTTGATGCTGAAAAAGGGGAAGGAAAGGAGTTAGCCAAGAAGTTCTCTGTTACTGGTTATCCAACATTTATCATTATCAATTCAGAGGAGCAAGAGTTATTTAGAATTAGAGGATACCATAAAGCGGATGATTTTATTGATAGAATACGTAAAGGACTTGACGCATCTTGGTCTCCAGAACAGGTTGAAGTTCGTTTTAAAAAAGGAGAACGTACGTCTGAACTAGTCAATGAGTACATCTACCAATTAATGATTTCAGGTAGGGAACAAGAGGGATATGATGTAGCTAATGCATTTTTCAATAAGTTATCAAAGAAGAAGAGAATGAAACCTGAAAACTTCTTCTTATATAATCGATATTGCCAAGGATTTGAGGATATGAAAGCGCAGTATATGTACTCAAACTTTTCTGCTTTTATGAAATCAGATAGTAAGCAAACTGCATTTGATTTGATGTATGCGTGGATTAGAATGAAGATATTACCATATGCAAGTCTACGTTCTGCGGCTATCTTAACAGAGGCAAATTTGAATGAAGCTAAAGAACTAGCTCAATGTATTGGTATGGATACAGTAAAGAGTATGGCAAATCTATTGACAATTGGCGAGGCGCGTCTAAGTGGCGACATGAAAAGTTATGTTTCAGCATGTAAAGAATTGCTTCCTGAAATGCCCGAAAAAGATAGATTTATGCTTTTACAGAACTTAGATGTATTACTTGATCAATCGCAGGAAATCAGAGATGCAGCAGCTGCTCTGATTCGTACTTACTTGGATGAGTTTTCAAGTGTTTCACAGCGAATTGTTCGTGCAAAAATGTGGAAATTGGAGGGAAAGCAAGAATACAATTTAAACATTATTATTGATGGTGCAACGAGTGGAAAAGTACTCCTTCGTGGAGCTACTCCGCGCTCGCATGCAATGGACACTTTTGAATTTCGTGATGGAAAGTTAAGTATTTATATGGGCGTACGCGATACAACTACAATGTCTCTACGTTTTGTTAGTGATAATCTGAAAATTCCCACTAAGAAATTAGGTGATAACTATCCTACAGCTTCTCTTTTGTTAGTCCCTGGTGAGTCTGCACTAATAAAAGCAACAGTTGAAAAAGCCAAAAATCCGCAATTAGAATGGGTGCGTGGTAATGGGCAAGTGACAAAGGATTATATAACTTTTAACTACACAATGCCATTACCTGCACAAAGGGCATATGATCAATTGATTGTAGATAATGTCATTGCAGGTGGTGATATCCGTGTTTATAAGGAGGAATATGCTGCTTACATTGCGGCACGTTTAGAGAATGTACGCAATTTTGTGAAACAATATCCTCAAAGCTATATTACTGCCACACTTCTACTTGAATACTACGATTTATTTGATGAAAATAAGCTTCAAGAAATGGTAAATCAATTCCCGGATAATATTAAAGGAACTTGGTTTGGTAAGGCCGTTATAAGTAAATTAGACCGCGGCCGAGATTTTAGAGTTGGAACGCAAGCTGCAGCTTTTACGAAAAAGGATTTGAAAGGTAGAAACGTTTCTTTGTCTGACTGGAAGGGTAAATATGTTCTTTTAGATTTTTGGGGAAGTTGGTGTGGTCCTTGCCGTAATTCGCATCCGCACTTAAAAGCGTTACATAAAAAATATGGTAATAAAGTTGTTTTTGTGAATGTAGCTAGAGAGAATTCCCGTAAGTTAGACGATGCTAAAAAAACATGGAAACAAGCTATTAAAGAGGATGGTCTAACATGGACACAGATATTAAATAATGAGGACAGTGAGAATTTCGACTTGTTACGCCTGTATAATATTACTGCGTTCCCAACTAAAATATTAGTAGGTCCTGATGGTAAAATCATAAGCCGTATGGTTGGCGCATCTGGCGATCCAGAACCTCTTTTCAAAGAAATATTTAAAATGTAAATACAAATGAGCCTATGCTAGTAAATGCATAGGCTCATTTATATTTATTTATTGTTTCTGCATCTCGGAATCCGACAACCAAATAATTTTTGAATATCTTCTATAATAGATTGATTGTGTAGCTTTACGTCCGTGAGCTCTGCTATGCCATATTTATCTTGTAGATATTGGTTTATTACGTTTTGTTTCTCTTTATATCCTATTCGGTTGGGATGAGTTAAAAACCGATAGCAGGCGGTAGCATATTCTTTCTTTTTATTGATTCCCACTCGCGATGCTCTAAATATAGATTGCATAACTTCGCTACCTTCAAGTTGAAATACATTGTCTAGTTTTTCTATTCTTTCAATATTCTCTAATCGCTCTTTTGTATGGGACGAATCCATGCCCGCTCCGGTAAAGAATTTGTATATGTACCGTGCAACTTTCGATGGACCATTAATGTATTCCCCGTTACAATATATTCCTCGTAATAGAACAGCAATACTCTCATTGTCCGTAGAGAACGAAACGCCTACTCCCATACGCGATAAAGGACGTAGTGAATTGCTTTTTCCGGCGCGATAGAAATAAAATCTATTATATCTTGTTTGTAGCGGATGCCGTTGTGCTGCATCGTCCCTATGGCACGGACTAAACACGTATATCTCAATCTCCACAGGCACTATGTCACTATTCCGTATTTTGCCGTTTAAAACCTGACTTGCCAAATGCGTAATCACGAGCTCTGTATTTGAATTCATCTCCTTAGGGTTTATCAGTTTGTCGCGCGTTGGGTGGAGATACGGTATAGCTTAAATTTCCATCAACTATAGAGGCAACACCTGTGTATGGGTGCTCTTCACAATGCTCTTCATCACGAATATGAATCACGGTCCATCCTTTGCATTTTAAATAATCGGCAATCATTGATCTGTGACAACGCCACCATAAAATCTCCGAACACATTATAGCAACCCGTTGCCCACGGGCAACTAGCTCCAACTCCTTCACTCCCTCCTTAAACGCGTTGGTTTCCATGTAATCCGCATAGCCTCTAAAGGATTTGTTGCGCCATAGAATATTGTGAGAATCTTTTGTGGTTCGCCTTAATCCTCCCAATAATGGAAAATAAATATATCCAATTCCAAATTGGGAAAGTTCGGGTTTCAAATTCTCCATGTTAAACTGCGGGAACTTATTTGATCCCGGAAGAGAACGCACATCTGCAATAATTTCAATTCCGTAATGTTGTAACACGGTAATAAAATTCTCAATAGTGCGTGTAGAATGTCCTATGGTCCATATTGTTTTATTCATTGTATTCTACTACGCATAGATACATGAATAGTTTATCAATGCGCTCCCATTTACTAGGGGAATCTTTGTAGCAACCATTTATAGGGGCGCAATTAAGACACGTTCTCTGTATTCGGCAACCTAATAGTAAACTTGGTGCCTACACCCAATTGGCTGGTAACTCGTAAATCGCCACCATGTAGTCTAATTATCCGTTTACATAAGCTTAAGCCAATTCCTGAACCACTCTGTTTCGTGGTAAAAAAAGGTACGAAAACCTTGTCAAGGACATCTGGCATTATGCCGCATCCATTATCCGCAATGGATAGTGTTACATGGTCGTTATCCATGCTTTGTTTTATTTTAATTACCGCGTTTTCCCGTTCGGAGCAAGCTTCAATGGCATTTTTGTATATATTAATAAGCACTTGCTCCATTTGTGTTATGTCAATGTGTAGCAGTAATGTCGGATTGTCTAAGTGATATTCAAAACATGAAGTATGTTCGGAGAATAATTTCTTTAAATCGTCCAGTAACTCGGACAATAGTACGGCGTCCCGCTGTGGGAGTGTAATACGCGAGAGTTTTCGGTAGTTTTCAATGAAATGCAATAATCCCTTGCTCCGGCGGTGAATAGTTTGCATACTTTGTTTCATAACGCCGTATTCTTTCGGAGATGGAATTTGCTCAGTTTCTCTTTGGCTAAGCGTTTCGCTAATTGAAATAATTGGGGTTAGGGAATTCATAATCTCATGTGTAAGTACGCTAATCAATTTTTGCCACGCTTCCATCTCGTTTCGCTCTAAAGCGGCATGGATGTTTTTTAGGTTTATAAGGCGCAGTTTACTGTTCTGAGCTTTGTATAGTGTTATGGTAATAGCGTACTCACGTTCTGATTCGTCCTCATGTAATTGTAATGTTTTTATCTCGCCGGGCACAAGAGTCGTAATAATGTCAGAGAAACGAGGATTAAAAACATTTAAATCGGTAATAGTTTTTAGGTGGGGAGAGTGGCAAAATAGTCTTTTTGTTGCCTCATTCATCCATAAAAGATCGGCCCTCTCATTTATAACAAGCATACAACTATCCACTGTACTAAGAAGCGTTTCGTAATATTGGTAACGCGCTTCCGCTACATTAAGGCGCTCCTTAATTGATCCTATAACATTGTTTAAATCTAAGGCCAATTGTTGCTCCCGTTTTGTTTTCCTATGTAGAGAAAAATTCAAAGAAAAATCATTGTATTTAATACTCTCAATGGTACGGATAATCATATCTAATGCGCGCGATTGCCATTGCCACATGTAAGTAATAATTCCTATAATACACAACACTACCATTATAGTACTAAAATACAGTTCGTACTGATACAGTAAACACCCGGCAACCGATAAAATGGATGTTAGTATTGTAAGCATTATTATTGGCAAGTTCTGAATTCTATTCATAATCCCAGCTTTTCAAGTTTTCGGTACAAGGCATAGCGGGTTATACCAAGCAGTTCCGCAGCTCTACTCATATTACCTTCGGCAAGTTTCATTGCTCGTTCTATGGTGTCGCGTTCCAGTTGTTCCAAATTTAACACTACGTCATTATCATCTCTTTTTCCGCTTGATACTTGCAGCATGAAATTTTCCGGTTTTAATTGTCCGCCATCGCTCAAAATCACCGCTCGTTCCATTGCATGTTGTAACTCACGCACATTGCCGGGCCAGTTGTATTTGAGTAATTTGTTGCGGGCATCGCGACTAATGTTCTTTATTGATTTCTTATATTTATGCGCATATTGTTCTCTAAAATGCTCTGCAAGTAAAATAATATCCTCACCACGTTCTCGTAATGGCGGAACGTGCAATTCAACGGTGTTAATCCTATACAGTAAGTCCTGTCTAAAATTTCCGTCATCCACCAAGGTGTGTATTTGAGCGTTGGTGGCGCAAATTAGTCGTACATCAATTGAGGTTGTTTGAGTTGCGCCTAAACGAGAAATTTGTCTTTTTTCCAATGCTGTCAATAATTTTGCTTGCATAGGTAGTGATAAATTGCCTATCTCATCCAAGAACAATGTTCCCCCACAAGCTAATTCCATACGTCCGGGTTTCGCTTTTTTAGCATCCGTAAAAGCTCCTTTCTCATATCCAAACAATTCGCTCTCAAATAAATTTTCAGGAATACTACCCAAATCTATCGGAATAAAAGCGGCTTCCTTACGTGGTGAATAATAACGCAATGTCCTTGCAATTAAGTCTTTCCCTGTTCCGTTCTCGCCAAGAATTAATATGTTTGCATCCGTATCGGCCAATCGGTAAATAGTGTCAAACAGCGAACGCATAGCAGTTGACTCCCCAATAATGCGTGGCATTTCTTCATCGCAATCACTTAATGCATCCACCTTTTCCTGTAGTTGCTTCACCTCCTTGCGCGAATTACGTAATTTTACAGCAGAGAATAGAGTTGCAAGTAATTTCTCTTTTTCCCATGGTTTTGACACAAAATCGGTAGCTCCTGCTTTAATAGCCCGTACCGCTTTTTCCGTATCCGCATAGGCGGTCATAAAAATTACTATTGCGTTTGGATCTAGTTTCAATATGTTATCCAACAAGTCAAATCCCTCCTGTCCGCTAATGGCATCTCGTCTAAAATTCATGTCTAATAATACAACATCGGGCTGGAATGTTGTCATGAAATGCTCAATACGTTGCGGTTGAGTAGTAACTTTTATTTTTTCAAAGTAGGGTTCTAGCATCAAGTTAAGCGCAAACAGTACATCTTCATTGTCATCAACAATAAATAGTTTTCCTTTCGAGTCCATAGTGGCATTATTTATTTTTTTACAAATATAACTTAAAAAACCATGTGTTGTATGTGCAAAATCGCACGCATTTTGTGCGATTTTGCACACTATTGAATTTGTGTGATGTTGTTTAACATGCATGTAGTTAATGTGTTATGTAAATGGCACGCGGATTGATTACTCAATTGTGAACTGTTGTTCTGAAATGTAATATTAAAACAATGTCTATTATGCAATATATTATTCAATATCGCGCTTTGTGGGTAGGTATACTCATCTGGGCGCTTTCTGTAAACGGTTTGTGCGCTCAGCAAACTGAGCTTGCCGTCACGTTACAGCAGGCAATTGAGATGGCACAACAACACTCTACGGAGGCCCAAGCCGCACGCCATCGCTACCATTCGGCCTATTGGAATTATCGTTTCTTTCGTGCCGGTTATTTACCTGAATTAACTTTAGCTTCGTCACCTAATCTGAACAAGCAAATCAGCAAGGTAACCCAACCAGATGGTAGTATCCTGTTTCGTCGCCAAAACCAGTTCACGGCCAATATGGATTTAAAACTTAATCAGGCAGTGTCCTTTACCGGTGGTAACTTCTTTCTCACCACTTCAACACAGCGTATGGAGGAGTTTGAAAATAATATCATCGCCTGGAAATCACAACTCGTTTCCGCGGGATATGAACAATCACTAATAGGCTATAACGCATTTAAATGGAACAAACGCATAGAACCCTTGCGCTACCGGGAAGCGCGCAAAAGTTATGTAGAGACTGTTGAACTTATAGCTTCGCGTGCCGGTACTCTCTTTTTTGGTTTGGCGTTAGCGCAAGCTAATTTGGATATTGCAACTTTCAACTATGTGGCTGCCGACACACTCTATATGCTTGCTCGCGGACGTTACGATATTGGGATTATCAATGAAAATGAGATGCTCCAGTTGGAAATCAATAGACTATCGGAGGAAACCAGTATGATGAACGCTCGTATGGAATTGGACAATCAAATGCAAACGGTGCGCTCCTTTTTGGGAGTGGAGCATAACGTAACGCTCAAAGCGGTAATCCGAGACACAGTGCCTCATTTTGATATCCCAATAGAAAAAGCGCTTGCCCTTGCTTATGAAAATAGCCCCGACCCTGATTCCTATCAACGCAAGATATTGGAGAGCAAAAGAGATTTAGCCGCGGCCAAAGCCAACAAGGGGCTTAAAGCCGACCTATACATGCAGTTCGGCTTGTCGCAAACGGGTAATAATTTCGAGGAAACGTTTAAAGATCCCATTAATCAGCAATATGTAGGAATTGGTATACGAATCCCGGTGTTGGATTGGGGCAAGGGACGCGGACGTGTCAGACTCGCAGCATCGAATGCCGAACTTGTAAATACCCAGATGCAACAAGCTATAAAGGATTTTGAACTCAATGTCAGTAAAATGGTACGTCAATTTAATATACAGTATCAACGCGTAACGGTAGCTGCCAAAACGGATATCATTGCCGGACGCCGATACGATGTGGCGCGCAAACTCTATATGTTAGGGAAATCAACCGTTTTGGATTTGAATGCGGCTATACGGGAAAAAGACAATGCGCGGCGCTCTCATATTAACGCCATAAGTAACTATTGGAGTCTGTACTATGGTTTACGAAGCATGACACAGTATGACTTTCTTACCAACCAAAGTTTGGCTGATATGCTGCCACCCTTGTAATACAATAACACACTGATAGCTATTACTTAAACTACAAGATAATAAACAAACAATATGGATATACAACTTAAACAAAAGCCATGGTACATAAAGTACTATCGCTATCTTTTAGCCGTTGGTCTATTTCTAGCCTTATGCGGCTATGTGTTGAGTCTGTCTATGGGGCCGCGACGCTTACAAGTAAAAAAAGAAAGCATCATCATCGCCTGTGTTGAGGACGATAAATTTATGGAATATGTAGACGTGGAAGGAGTGGTGCAACCCATTATGACACTACAAATAAATACCGACGAAGCCGGGAGTGTGGACCGACTAGTGGCCGAGCAGGGAATGATGCTTCAAGAAGGGGATACCATTCTGCTACTTCAAAACCCTGAGCTGCAACGACAAATATATGACCAACAGATGGACTGGGAAAGACAACGCATGCAATATCGCGAACGAGAGATTGAAATGGAACAAAAAAGTAGGTTATTAAAGCAACAAGTACTCGAAGCCGAATATGAGCTGAATAGGTTACGCAAAAGCTATGCGCTAGACAAGGAGGAGTTCAAAGCAGGACTCAAAAGTAAAGCGCAAATGGAAGTATCTATGGACGAGTTTAATTTTAAAACACAAAATATACGTCTTAAAATGGAGGGATTGCGCCAAGACTCGGTGCTTACCCACATACGCAAAGAGATGCTAAGAAACGACATGGAACGCGAGCAATTAAAAATTAGCCGCCTGCGCGAACGTGTTAACGGATTGGTGATCCGCGCACCTATAGACGGACAACTTAGCGAGATAAAAACAGCGCCCGGTAGGCGTGTTAGCTCGGGCGCGGACATCGCTGAAATAAGGGTATTGGAGCCCTACAAACTACAGGTAAATATAAATGAGTACTATGTAGATCGTATAACCACCGGTCTTCCCGCCGCCTTAGTATATCAAAATAAGCACTATCCGTTAAAAGTGAGTAAAGTAACCCCGGAAGTACGAGACCGTGCATTCAGTATCGATCTTGCTTTTGTTAATGAACTACCGGACAACATCCGTTTGGGTAAAAATTACCGTTTGCAAATAGAGTTAGAACAACCCGAACAAGCCATAGTCATGGATCGTGGCAACTTTTACTCATCAACAGGAGGGCAATGGTTGTACAAACTATCGGCCGACGGAACTAAAGCTACTAAAGTGCCCATCAGCATAGGTCGCCAAAATCCGCGCCAATATGAAGTAACTAGTGGACTCCATGCCGGCGACTTGGTTATAGTCTCAGGATACGACACCTTTGGCGAAGCGGACGAATTGATAATCAATTAATATAAACCTACTATCCAACAAACTCAGCACTCCTCCCCTGGCAAGGCGGAGATGTCACGTAGGACAGAGGGATGCGTCATTCACAAAAGTTTCTTGAACCGTTCGCCCCATCACCTCCGATACCGCCCTTAACGGGGGAAGAATTTAAATTATAAAACGAGTACATAACCAACATAAAACAAGAAAAATGAAATATAAATTAATAAAACTAATTATAAATTACATATTTTCGCGCCCTATCCTCTTGCCACTCTCTAGGGGTTTCATTCAGGTTTCATTCAGGTTTCATTCAGGTTTCATTCAGGTTTGAGGTGTCATACCTGAATGAAACCCGAATGAAACCTGAATCAGACCTGAATGAGATGCGAGGAGAGAAGCAAGAGAACGATAAGAAAAACGGATGCTTATAACAAAGTGTACATAAAAAGACAATTACAATGATTCCAATAAAACAATCTTTGCGCACACTTGCGCGCTTTAAAACCTATACCATAATCAATCTGGCCGGATTGGTGCTTAGCCTTTCGTGCGCGCTGATATTGATGCGTTATATTCATCAGGAATATACGGTAAATGACTGTTTTCCCGATGCCGATAAAATATTTGTAGTGACATGTAAAGAGGCAGATAAAGAGAAAGAGGGACTTTGTGCTTGGGGGACTATTCCAAAGCTAGAGGAGCAGGCATCAGTAACCAAAACAAGTCGATTACTATTGATGCCATTAGATAATGTCTATTATAATGAACAGAAGTATAAACTAAATACAATTGTAGTTTCAGAGCTGTTTTTAGATATGCTGCCTGTCCCTATTATTGTAGGTCAGTCAAAACTTGAGCGTCCAGATGATGCCTTAATCTCTAAAAGATATGCAGACCGCATCTTTGGGAACGAAGATCCACTAGGGAAAACAATAAAGACGTCATGTGAGAAAGAGGTTATTATTCGTGGTATTTTTGACAATCAACGTTATAAAACCTCCTTTACACATGATTTGATTATCTCAATGGAGCTTCGAGGTGGTTGGAATAAAATGAGTATGAAGCTAGTGCAACTCAATTCTGCGGAAGATGCCGAAAAATTTAATACAGATAGGAGTGGTCAGTTTAATAAGTATAGCGAGGCGCAGGATTGGTACCCTCCTTACATTGATCAATTGCACAGCATAAAGGATTTTTATTTGAATAATAAGATTATAGTATATGGTATCATTCAACAGGGGAATCAAAGAATACTCCATATTTTTATCTTTATAGTAGTATTATTATTACTAATAGGAGTATTAAATTACATAGGACTTCATTCAGTTATTAGCTTGAAACGAGGCAAAGAGTTTGGAATAAAGAAAGTTTATGGCGAGAACCGCTTGCAGTTTGTTGCACAACTTTTCCTTGAAAATCTATTGCTTTCGTTTTTTGCCCTGTTTTTAGCGTGGATTATTGTTGAGATAACGCGGGGAATAATCCATTCGTATTACGACATAACAATAGTATCGGACATTTACTTTGATGTACTGTTAACCCTAGGAATATGCGTGGGCATAGCGTTATTCGCTACACTTTTTCCTTACGTGCGTTATAAACGCTTATGCGTTATGGATGCGTTTAAGACATCGCATAGTACAGATAAAGTTTTAAACTCACGAATGGTATTCATATGGTTTCAATTTTTTATAACGATCTCCATTGTATTACTTTCCGGTTTATTTTATAAGCAGGTGGATTATATGCTAAATTATGATGTAAATTATAATGTCGATAATATTGTCCGATGTCGTTTAAACTCCTATCCAACTTTTTTTGCAAACTATGCTAATTTGCAGACAACCTGGCAAAAGTATGAGAACATTAAATTATCAGTAGAGAGTATTGCTGCTCGCGTAAAGGAATCTCCGTTGTTTATTAAAAGTACCTTCGGTGAATTACCTACACAAATTAGCTCTAGAGCGGTTTTTAAGGATGAAAAAAATACATCAACTGCGATTGCCATGAAATGGGTTGATGAGGATTATATGGACCTATTAGGTTATAAATTAACAGAAGGGAGATTTTGGGAGGGAGATGATATGTCTAGACATGGATTACATATAAAAATATATACGGAGACGCAACGAAATCAGATTATTATAACTGAGTCTGTAAAACGATATTTTAATATAACAGACATAACAACAGCAAAGTTGACACCTGAAACGGCATGGTCATTGAGGGGAGGCGATAATACTCCTGTCCCGTGTTCAATAATTGGAGTGGTAGAGGATATTAAATTAGGATCGTTAATTGAACCAGCACCATTAGTAATATTTAGATTAGAGCCCCAAAGCGAAATCTTATTAGCAGAGATAACTCCCGGTAAACGGCAAGAGGCTATAACTTTCTTGAGTGATTTATACAAAGAGGTGACAGGATATACTGATTTTGAGTATACTTTTCTAGAAGATGATATAGCCGCACAGTATAGCGATGAACAAAGACAAATGCGCATATATATCACGTTTGCCCTAATCGCTGTGTTTATTGCTTGTCTTGGTTTGTTTGGCTTGTCGCTTTATGATATCCGCCAACGCTACCGGGAGATTGCGATACGCAAAATAAACGGAGCTTCGAAGGGCGCTATTTTCCGATTGTTGATGCGCAAGTATGTATTTATAATCGGTTCGGCTTTTGTGGTGAGCTCGGCGATAAGCTACGTGGCAATAGAGAAATACATGGAGAACTTTTATCACCGTGCTCCGCTATCGGGATGGATATTTGTGGTGGCATTGCTACTGATTAGCGTGGTGGCTTTTGCCACGTTGTGGTGGCAGGTGAGAAATGCCATCCGCCTGAACCCGGCAGAGGTGATTAAGATGGAGTAAGCTTGTGAGCTTTGTATATGATTAATGAACAAAAAGAATTACGATGATCCCAATAAAACAATCTTTGCGTACACTTGCGCGCTTTAAAACCTATACCATAATCAATGTGGCCGGATTGGTGCTTAGCCTTTCGTGCGTGCTGATATTGATGCGTTATATTCATCAGGAGTATACGGTAAACCATTTCTGCCCGGAGTTGGAGAGGACGTTTGTGGTGACAAGACAATATGAAGGTAAACCTGAAAAGTGGCTGGATGGAGTAGGGAGGGAGCCTAGTATAATGAGTATGGTACATGATGCTTCTGTTGAAAGAATGACAAATTTTATTTGGTATGAATTGACAGATGTTGATTATGAGAATAGGAGTTATAAGCTCAATATTATGGTTGTTGATAGTTTATTTGCGGATATGGTGCCATGTGCTGTTGTTCATGGGCAACATAAGGTTTTGACACCGAGCGATGCGCTTATATCTACAGAGTATGCCAAGCGGATTTTTGGGAAAGAGGATCCTCTAGGTAAAACCATAAAAACGCAATGGGAACGAGATGTGGTGGTGAAAGGGGTTTTTGATAAAAATAAAAATAGATTCTCTTTTCCTTACGATATGGTTTTGTCTGATTGCTTAGTGTATTCTTGGAATAGAAGTAGATATAGTTTAGTGCAATTAAATTCGGCTCAAGATGTGGAACGCATAAATAGCGCAAACAATACGCCTTTAAAACTAGTTCATTATTTTGGACGTTCTGTTGTTTGGCAGCTGGAGAGATTACAGGATTTGCATTTTAGCGAAGAGATTAAGAATCGTTGGATACTAAAGGGAAACAAATTGTCAGTTAATATATTGTCTGCTATAGCGCTATTATTATTATGTATTGGCATTTTTAATTATGTTATGCTCCATTCTGTGCTGATGCAGAAACGAAATAAGGAGTTTGGTGTTAAAAAGGTATATGGCGAAAGCAAGTGGGAGTTGTTTTGTCAGTTATTTTTGGAGAATCTTTTCTTGTCGTTGTTTGCACTGTTATTCGTTTGGATAATTATTGAGCTGACTCAGGGTGTACTAGATTATTATTATTATATTCCGGTAGCGACCAATGTGTGGTTTGATGTTTTCTTAACTTCAACGTTATGTTTAACTATTTCGCTCCTTACGACGTTGATTCCATTTATAAAACAACAACGAACAGCCACAGTCGTTTTATTTCGAAATATAAGTGGAAGTGTCTTGGTTTCTAGACCATTCATTATGTGGTTTCAATTTGTGATAACAGTTTTTATTGTTCTACTTTCCGGATTTTTCTATAATCAACTCAATTTTATGCTTGATTACGATGTAAATTATAGAACTGATAATATCATTAGGTGTAAGTTGCTAACCCGTCCAGAGTCCAATAACAAAGAGGTAAAATCATCCTATTCTTCAAAGTTAAAACAACATATAGGTTTAATAAAACAACGTATGCAAGCCTCTCCTTTATTTAGTAAATGGAGTTATGGGATAAAGCCAACAGAAATTAGTGTTGTAATGGATTTTAATGATGAACATGGTGCAAATGCAGAGGTGGGTATAAAACGTGTAGATAATGCTTATATGGAACTTTTAGATTATAAATTTATAGAAGGGAGTTTATGGGCCGATTCTATTTTCGATTTTACCTGTCATGAACTAATTATTACAGAGTCTGTTAAGCGTTATTTTAATATTGAAAATATTAAAACAGCAAGATTACGTCCTAAGCGACCGTTGTACTTTAGTACATATAATCAGTCTATCCCTTGGTATACTATTGTTGGTGTCGTGGAAGATTTTAAAACAGGAACATTAACAAATGCTCCACAAATGATAGTTTTTCAAAGAAGTGTGGAGTGGGAGCAAGATTTATTAGCGCAGGTAATTCCGGGAAAACGGGAAGAAGCAATACTATACTTATATAATCTTTATCGAGAGATAAATGGAGATGGTGATTTCGACTATGACTTTGTTGAGGATGATATAGCCGCGCAATATAGCGATGAACAAAGACAAATGCGCATATATATCACGTTTGCTCTAATCGCCGTGTTTATTGCCTGCCTTGGTTTGTTTGGCTTGTCGCTTTATGATATCCGCCAGCGCTACCGGGAGATTGCGATACGCAAAATAAACGGAGCCTCGAAGGGCGCTATTTTCCGACTGTTGATGCGCAAGTATGTGTATATAATCGGGTCGGCTTTTGTGGTGAGCTCGGCGGTAAGCTATGTGGTAATAGAGAAATACATGGAGAACTTTTATCACCGCGCTCCGCTATCGGGATGGATATTTGTGGTAGCATTGCTATTGATTAGCGTGGTGGCTTTTGCCACGTTGTGGTGGCAGGTGAGAAATGCCATCCGTCTGAATCCGGCGGAGGTGATTAAGATGGAGTAAATTTATAAACTAAATACAGAACGTAATGATTAAAACAAGTGATTTAAAAAAGATTTTCCGCACGGATGAGGTGGAAACTTGGGCTTTGAATGAGGTGAATGTTGATATACAGAAAGGGGAGTTTGTTGCGATTATGGGACCATCGGGATGTGGTAAATCTACATTGCTGAATATTCTTGGATTATTGGATAATCCATCGCATGGAAATTATTACTTAAATGGAGTTGAAGTGTCCGGTTTTACGGAGGCTGAGCGTACCCGGTTACGCAAAGGAACAATAGGTTTTGTTTTTCAAAGCTTTAATTTGATTGATGAGTTGAATGTATTTGAAAATATAGAGCTGCCACTTTTATATATGGGCGTTCCATCGGCCGAGCGTAAAAGAAAGGTGCAAGAGGTAATGGACAGAATGTCTATTTCTCACCGTTCAAAGCATTTTCCACAACAACTGTCCGGTGGACAGCAGCAGCGTGTTGCAATAGCCAGAGCTGTGGTTGCAGGGCCATCACTGATATTGGCCGATGAGCCTACGGGAAATTTGGACTCTAAGAATGGAAAAGAGGTGATGGAATTATTGCGCGAACTGAACGAAGAGGGAACGACTATTGTAATGGTTACGCACTCAATGCATGATGCCGGATATGCACAACGTGTTGTGAATTTATTTGACGGATGTGTGGTGAGCGAGGTGCACGCGTAAGTAATAATAAATATCCTAAAGCTAAACCTGCGCTAGGGTATGGTTTAGCTTTAGGATATAGTTATTGAGTCTTATTTAGTTTGATGGATGGTTAATTGTTTGATATAGTTTTCCAATTGTTGCTTGTTTCGTTGACATGGTACAAGTTGTTGTTCAATATCGCCCCGAGGTGTAGCTTTTAGCTGTGCTTTCCCGGCTTTTATTATGGCTACGGCTTCATTGAATTTACCTTTATCTTTTCGGATATTGTCAAGGCATGGGCTTAGCTCCGGACGATTGAAACTGATTTGTGCTAAGTGTTTGCGCTGATGACCATTTAAATGCCACAAATTAATGCCGGTGAGTTCATTAAGACGGTTAACTTGCTCATTGGTCAATGGGCATCGGCCGGCTAGAGTGTTGTCAAATGCCGACTCGTAGACAGGATAGTATACCCCATTTAAATCCATCCATGTATATAGAATCTCTTTTTCCTTTGGCGTAAGTTTAATGCCGTGGTGTTGATTCTCGATAATATTGGAGAGCTTACTGGCATGTGATCCCCATGAGTAGGCATTTTGAATGTCAGCGGGGCCTCCACCTATAAGTGTGACAACTTTTTTTACATGTAGATTTACATAAGCAGCATTAAAAAAGGGATTCATATCCTTTGCTAAAACTAGCTTATCTCGGTTATTGGAGTCGAAATCATGGCAGGAAACACATTTTTTATCTAAAACCGGTTGTACATGTTCCATAAAGGAGAAGTTAACAGGCTCTTTCTCCATCCATTTGCTTAATTTTTGAGGTGCTTTTTTTAGTGCGCTGAATTGCATAGATTGAGCAATGGGAGCGTTGAGACGATCCTCATGACATCCGATGCATCCGTAAGTTTCGCCGGGCATTAAGGAAACACCACTACGCATGGATTGTATCATTTTTTTGTTTTTGTCTAATAATTGGAAATAGAGATGCTTTCCAGCAGGTGCCTCAAAACTGACCGAACCATCGGGTTCAACAAGTGCATCGCCAATAATGCGCTTGGTTTCAAAACTGTGCCAGTTAACAGCCGGAGCTTGCTCACCTTGTCCACCCCATGCGTAGGCTGTCCAGCTTCGCTTTTCCGGCGATTCTATGACTCTTAAGTATTTTACACTTCCCGGTGTTACGCCTTCCATGTGTGTACCTGTATATACATTTTGAACATAGAAGCGGCCATTTGACGTATTGGATTCTAATGCAGAGGGAATGGCATGGGGTTTGAAGCGTGTTTCCACTATTTGTGCATCAAAGAGGCTATGGTTGCCCTCTAGTATCAGCTCCTCCAATGCATTTGGTCCTAACAGATAAATGCCCATTTTAGCATCGGAGATATTACCACCTTGGCGTTTAAGCCATATGGTGCGCGATGCTAGAATGTTTTCAGTGTTAATGGCGTAAGGATCCTCATAAAAATGTTCAATCCCTTTAAATGAGTCTAAATGACCATTCTCGATTAATTTTATTGAATTGGTTGGCCATATTTGCTTTACCGGTTTTACGCCGTCAATACCCATTTTTCGATCTAGTATGGCAATGGCTCCCCACGGCCTGTCATGACACGCAACAAAGGTACATACAACAAGGTCGCTACCGGGAATTGCTCTACCATCTATAACACCACCCGGCGAACCGGTGTTATTGCCATAGTATATGGCATGTTTTGTCCCATCGGGATTTACTGTCCATAAACCTTGAGCATCTCCAAAATTGCGATCAATGTATTCCCACCGATCATATAGTAGTCGGCCATCGCTGAGTAGCGATGCATGCCCCTCAAATAGTGTACTAACGCCTATTTGTGTAATATTACTGCCGTTGGCATCCATTCTGTAGAGATTACACATAATATGCCGATTGCACATGCAGTATTTAGGTTGACGGGAGGAGCTAAACGCAATACCACCGTCGGGTAGATAGAGTGGGTCAATATCGGAGATACCATCACCAAAGGTGAGTTGTGTTAAATTATTTCCGTCAATGTCTATTTGGTATATATGGTAAAAATCCTTTATGTTTTTGCGCATTGAGAATAAAACGTGCTTAGCATCAAAGGATAGTTCGGGATCGCGGATAACTCCATCCGTAGTTTCTAATAATGTAGTTATTTGTCCTGTATTTATGTCGGTAATGCGCAGAGCGCTTCCGGGAGAGAATTTATCTTCATTAATTTCGCCTACTTGAAAAAGTGTTTCGGTATTGTGATGGTCCAATTGGTATTGGTGGCGTTCTACGTATAGAATTTTTTTGTCCTTTAGTACTTTTAAAGCACCGGGCGTTAATTGAATGTGCTTGGAAGGTAATTGGCAGTGTGCCATAAGTGTGTGTAGTAGCAGTACACACAGAAATGCAGGATAGAGTCTCATCAAAATGTAGATTAATTATTATTTGTGAAAAATAGTAATTAATTAAGGAAAAACAAATACGGTAAGTGTTCAATTATGTGTGCCTTTTATTATTGATTTTAATCCTAATCCACATAATACCTAAACCGATAGCTACACCTACGGTTGACTCGGCGAACCGGAGAGTTCCATTTAGGAGAGGCGACATAGATGGGGAGTACTTTGAAATAAGTAATACTGCAATCAGTGTAATAGTTGCCATTTTTCCATTGTCAGGTATTTGAATCATCATACAAATAATATCTAACAATAATACGCCAAGAATCATTCCTAATAAGGAATAGGGATATATGAGTAAGTAAATGTAAGCAATTAGAGCACCTATAAATGTCCCAACTACGCGTAACCATCCTTTTTTAAATGAATCTTCCATTGTTTTTTGGTCTAACACGACGATGCAGGAGGTACAAGCCAATAGGGAGCCAATATAAGTAACAAAACCATGATGTAAATGAGTAAATAACCCTCCAAGCAGGAAAGCCAATAAAACACCAATAGACTTGAGCAATGCATCAATCATATTGACACGTCCTACAATAATAGCTATGTGATGTAGTATAGTTTTAATCATGGATTCTCAATAATCAATAATTAGACATGACATAATACGTATTAAAGTGAAAAGGTGTTTTCCGTATTTATTTCATAGTAAGATAAACTAGAGTATTACAATATTCAATGAGTTACTTGTTTATAATCCTAAACTGATGTAGGACAATTACGAAATATTTAGTTTGTCCCATTCGTACAGAAGAATAAATATGTAAGAATGTAGTTATATTTGTTATTTTTTTCTACATTTGACCAATCTAATACTTTTTAATAGTTTTATATTAATAATTATAAAAGTAGTTGGATGCAAACGTTTGGAGATAACAATAAAACTCCTTGAAATTAGAATAAAATAAAAAATATCAATAAAATTGAGGCAAAGATGGAAGGATATAAAAGAAACGAAGAGTTTGAGAAAGAGCGTGAGGAGGTTTATTCAAAGGCTGTGAGAGCCGGAAAAAGAACCTATTTCTTTGATGTAAAATCTACACGTAATAACGATTATTACTTAACAGTAACTGAAAGCAAAAAACGTGTTGACAATGATGGACAACAAAATTTTGAAAAACACAAGATATTCCTATATAAGGAGGATTTTGAAAAGTTCGCAGAAGGTTTAGAGGAAGTTATCGGTTTTATAAAACAAGCCAATGTAAATAGCGATGTAGAGAGCTACAGCGTAAGTTACGATGATTTGTAATAAATTATTAATAGAAAATTAAAGAGGTTATCACAAGTGATAGCCTCTTTTTTATTATTATTGTCATAGTAAATATTAACTAAACAATATCATTTATGAATATAAACAATTGGGGGCTTGTACTTGAAGGAGGAGGAATGCGAGGTGCTTTCACTGCCGGGGTGTTGGACTATATGATGGAGAAAGAGATATACTTTCCCTATACAATAGGTGTTTCTGCAGGTTCGAGCAATGGAGTATCCTATGCTTCCAGACAAAAGGGGCGTTCCTTCCATAGTAATGTAAAACTACACGGAATACGTCCGTTTATAGGACTTAAACCCCTGATAAAAGGAAAAGGTATTATAGATTTAGATTTTCTTTTTTACGAATATCCCGAGCGCTATTATCCCTTTGATTATGAGACTTATTTTAATTCGCCTGGACGCTTTGTAATTGTAACAAGCGATTGTGCAAGTGGATTGGCAGAATACCATGAGGAACGTAAGGATAAAAAACGACTTGTAGATTTGCTTCGAGCGTCGTGCTCGCTACCCTTTGTGTGTCCTGTAGCAATGGTGGATGGACGTCCACAAGTAGACGGCGGCGTGTGTGATGCAATTCCGTATGAAAAAGCATTTAGTGAAGGATATGAGAAGTTAGTAATAGTATTAACTCGCAATAAGGGGTATAGAAAATCCGAGAAACCTGTTCACTTATTGCCATTTATATATAAAGAGTATCCTAAATTATTAGAAAAATTGAAGGATAGAGCTGTACGTTATAATAAGAAACTGGAAGAGATTGAAAAACTAGAGGAGGAAGGTAAAGTTATTGTAATACGACCCGTAAAACCAATTGAAGTGAGCCGAACAGAAAAAGATCCCAATAAATTGGAAGCACTTTACAACGAGGGTTACAAAGAGGCGCAACGAGCATTAGAGTCTTTTATTAAGTAAGGAAAAGTTAATAGAACAGCGATATGTAAACTTGTAATGTAAAATGCTCGTATACTTTTAGAAAGTTTTGATGTATTCACTAATTTTATATGTGATGAAAAGTCAGATTAGATTTCTTGTTGGAGTTTTTTTACTCTCAATTCTTACTTTCAATGTTTGTGCTCAAAAGCACGTACATAAAAGCAAAACGTACGATGCTATTTTTCGTCCGGATAGTCTTCTGTCGCATGAGCAACAAGCATTAAAAACACGCTTGTTTTATGTATTACGTTTACACATAGAGATGCAGGGAGATACATTGGTTCCAAGCTTTACCAAACGTAACTTTGTGCGCAGCAGAATACCTCTTTATTACTATTCAAAAGCAGTTGAGGATGTTAAGTCTCTAAATAAATCCCTCATTTCCGGGAAGCAACCCTTAGAAGATGGGCAAAAATGGATACAAGCTATGGTTAAAGCAATTAAGGAAGAGAATAATTCTCGCGATAATGTAATCCTTTTAAAAGATAAGCGCTAAACAATCTCGAGCCTTCACAAAGTAATGAAGGCTCGAAATTGTATTACTGTTTAAAATATCCTATCGGATGGTTTAACATTGGGGTTTGACTATCTGTCAATTTCAAAATGCTTTTTATTTTCTCAATATTCATATAGTAGCGAGGCACTGTACCTATATTAAATGCAGAGCAGAATAATGATATGTTTTGCGAAATGACCCCTGCGTCTAACGCTGCCAATACCATGCTACGTTCTAGTTTCGGATCTCCCAACTTTGAGACATCGCTTACCAATAGAATTATGGCCGGTGCCGTTGTGGCAAATTGTTGCTGTCCTGCAATTTCTGGCCTTAAATCAATACTATTAACCAAATTAAGAACATTGCTTTTGGCATCATATAAATATGTTCCTTGAGGAAGTGCAACATAGATTGACATATCTTGCTTATTCATCGCCGATGGGGCTGTACGTTTGTCACTTTCGGGGCGATTTATTCCATATGCAGCCCATAGTAAATCCGAAAGGTCACTTACACTTATTGCTTTATCTGCATATTCCCGCGTAGATTGTCTCTGACTGTATGCATCCATAATTTGTGCCGATCGCTTTAAATTAGGTTTGGTCAAAACAATTTGCTTTTCTGCTGCAAATGCATTTCCAAATAGCGTAATAATTAATGTTAGTAGTAGAATTTTTTTCATGATGTTTTGTTTTGAATTATCTATTCTCAACAAATATAAAGAATATTTGTTGAGAATAGATGTATCCATATTGAAACAAAAACAGTTACATACATATTAAAATAACAAACAATGACGATAAATGCGCAGAACATATTGTTACTAGGCTCAATATTACTGTTTGTGAGTATTTTGGTAAGTAAACCGGGCTACCGTTTAGGTATTCCGGTATTGTTACTTTTTCTCTTTGTAGGAATGATATTTGGTAGTGATGGTATTGGTGTGGAGTTTCACAGTATGCACGATGCGCAATTTATTGGGATGGTTGCATTAAATATTATTCTCTTCACAGGCGGTATGGATACTAAATTTAGGGAAATAAAGCCAGTTCTTACGCAAGGAATATTACTTGCAACATTGGGTGTAATATTTACCACTATTCTTACAGGTCTGTTTATTTATTGGATCACCTCACATCTCCTCTCAGCTGTCCTTTTATCACTTCCCGTATGTTTTTTGCTAGCAGCAACAATGTCGTCTACGGATTCGGCTTCGGTATTTAATTTATTGCGGAGTCAGAATATTAAACTAAAAAATAATATACAACCACTATTAGAGCTGGAAAGCGGTAGTAACGACCCTATGGCTTATATGCTCACCTTGATGCTAATTGAATATGTTCGTTTGCCCGAGTTGTCACCATGGAGTGCTATTTTTAATTTAGTGGTACAATTCGGAGTAGGGGTGACACTTGGATTTATTTTAGGAAAAGTGGCCGTATGGTTTATTAATAAGTATAAACTGTCAAATCAATCATTATATCCACCTTTACTCCTGAGCTTTATATTTTTTACTTTCTCATTTACGCAACTTGTATGGGGAAATGGATACTTGGCAGTGTATATTGCAGGTATTGTACTTGGCAATAGCAAAATAATAAAACGTAACACGCTACAACGTTTTATGGATGGAGTTACCTGGTTGGCTCAAATAATTATGTTCTTGACGTTAGGATTGCTTGTAAATCCGCATGAAATGATAGCAATTGCACCTGTCGCTGCGTTGGTAGGGATATTTATGATTCTTTTGGGACGTCCTTTGAGTGTATGGTTGTGTCTATTCCCATTTAATATAAAGGAGTGGCGTTCTAAATGTTTTGTTTCATGGGTAGGTCTACGGGGTGCAGTGCCTATTATTTTTGCAACATACCCGGTTGTTGATAATGTTGCGGGAGCCGACGTTATTTTTAATATTGTATTTTTTATAACCTTACTTTCGTTGCTACTGCAAGGTACAACCATTACGTTTTTTGCAAAACTTCTCCGACTTAATGAACCTATGGAAAAACCTACAGAAACTTTTGGTATGGAACTTCCTGAAGGTGCCAATGGCGAATTGCATGATATTCTAATTACGGACAAGCATCTGATAAATGGAAATTACCTTAAGGATATAGAATTACCCGAAGGGGCTTTAGTTTTGTTTGTTAAGCGGAATGAACATTTTTTAATTCCTACAGGTAAGTTAGAAATTCATGTCAATGATGTGCTTTTATTAGTGGAGGAAAAAGAAGCAAAATAGTTTGTACTAGCAAAATTGTTATAAATTTTGGACAGAAAAAAGTAGTGCAAAAATGTATATTCGTTGTGTCAAATTGTAAATCAAAATATAAGTCACTGATTAATAACAAGTAATGTGATCAAAGAAAAATTCAATTTAGGAAATGAAATATATAATCTAAGACATGTTTTTTTTGGCTATCCCCTATATTTGTATTGTTAATGAATGAGACAAGAGGGGGTCGAAACTCATTATCCAAGTGGTATAGATTATGATTCACTTGCAAAGATGGTTGCAGTAATAGAGTAGTTATTGCACTAATAGTTGTAAAACAGAGAATGGATTTTCCATTCTCTGTTTTTGTTTTTTATTAAATAGGCATGCGTCTTCCGCTTCCAAATGCTTTATCGCTAATACGTATAATTGGAGGGCACTGCGCTCTTTTGTATTCATTGCGATTAACCATGGTAACTATTTTTTGTACCAATTCAATATCTAGGCCTTTTTTAGCAATTTCCTTTGCAGACATATTTTCCTCAATATAGCTTTTTAAGATGACATCCAAAATATCATATTCAGGTAAAGATTGTTTATCTAATTGGCCCGGACGTAACTCTGCCGATGGCTCTTTATTGATAGTGTTTTCTGGAATGATAACACCATTACGATTTATGTAACGAGATAATTCGTACACTTGTGTCTTATACAAATCGCCAATGCTACCAAGAGAACCACATAAATCACCGTATAGTGTACCATATCCTACAGCCGCTTCACTTTTATTTGATGTGTTTAGAACTATATGTCCAAATTTGTTAGATGATGCCATAACGAGCATACCTCTTATGCGAGCTTGTATATTCTCTTCAGCTAGAGAAAATGGCATGTCATTGAATAATGGGGCCAAGGATTCGATATATTTATTGTATATATCGCCAATAGGAATAATGTTATAGGCTATACCAAGATTATGTGCTAAATCTGTAGCATCCTTAACGGAGTGATCAGTAGAAAAATGTGATGGCATAAGTATTCCATTAACATTCTCCTTGCCCAGAGCCTCCACAGCTAATGCTGCCACCAATGCAGAGTCAATACCGCCCGATAGTCCAAGTACCGCACTTGTAAAACCATGCTTTGTAAAGTAGTCACGAATACCCATAACAAGCGCATCGTGAATGTTTGCAATAGTTGTTGCTTCCGGCTTTTTCATGGCCGGCATTTTATGCAGTAATTTAATATTAATGTACTCTGTGTCTTCTTGGAATGCTTTTAGACATTGTACAGGTACACCCCTGTCTGAAACAACATGTGAGTTACCATCAAAAAGCACAGATGTTGCACCTCCCACCTGATTGATTGCAATTACAGGTTTGCGATATCTTTTAGCTAAATCAATAGAGGTGGACAGTCTATAATCAAAGGATGTTTGGCTATATGGAGCAATTCCAATGTTAAGGATGACAGAGTCATCTTTGGCAATTGTTTCGCTTTCATATTCATCAAAAAGAATACGTATATTATTTCCTTTAAACTTAATGGCATTCCCAATATCGCCGGCAACGAAATAACGACTTTCGCTAAAAATGTCATAGTCGCTAAGTATTGTTTTGTGTACACCATCCACAACCTCTTCATTCTGGATAAAGTATGCTGAGTTATACATAATACCTGTTGCAACATCAAGGTTTGGACCGCCAATAATAACAGCCATTTTACCGCTTTTTGATGCAATTACATCAATAGCTGTGCGGCATGCGTTAATAAATTCTTCCTGTTCAAGTAAATCTTGTGGAAAAGGTCCGCAGATGGCAAGCTCCGGAAATACAACCAATTCAGCATGTTGCCCTTGCGCTTCTTTAATCGCCTTAATAATGATGTTTTTGTTGAACTCAACATCCCCTGTGCGATAGTTTAATTGAGGAATAGCGATTCTCATAATTTTACGTGTATGATATTTTACATAATTACTCTTAAACTGAGTGCCGTAAAAGTACGATAATTACTTTGAAAAAGATATTATCTTATTTCAATTTTGTAAATTTGTAATAAACTATGAAATTGATATTTATGGATAAGAAAGAGCTGAGACATACAGTGAAGCTGCTAAAACAGCAGGTTACTAAGCAATTTATTGAGGAAAATTCATTGCAAATAATGGCAAATTTGGAAAAAACAGATGCTTTTAAAAATGCTAAAAATATCCTATGTTATTGGGCTTTGCCGGATGAAGTCCAAACACAATCCTTTATAAAGAAATGGTATAAAAAGAAACGTATTTATTTGCCATGTATTGATGGGACTGATTTAAAAATCAAACCTTTCGAAGGCGAAAATAGGATGAAAGTGGACAACCGTTTTAATGTTGCGGAGCCTACTACCCCAGAATTGACCGATTTGTCAGTACTTGACATGATAATTGTTCCCGGTGTTGCATTTGACATAATGGGTAACCGTATGGGAAGAGGGAAAGGCTATTATGACAAACTATTACAAAATATCAAGGCAGAGAAAATAGGCATTTGTTTTGATTTTCAATTGCAAGCAGAAGTTCCTGTCGATGCGCACGACATACCAATGAATACGTTAGTAACGGAAAGTGAAATATTCTTTCTGTGTTAAATTGTGATTAAACAATAAGGTGTTTAGATGGAAACGCCTGCAAACCTGTTACTCAGGTGGTAAGTTCCTTTAAAAAACAAATGCGCAATTTGTTCTATTACTTTTTGGGTAGAGATGTATTTTATGCCTTACACAAAATGGGTATACGCTTAAAGTAATCTGAAACTCCGCATAGTCCTCTTGTGGGTTTCGACTAGGTTTCTACTAGGTTACGGCAAGGTTTCGACTAGTATGATACCCAAATAGTAGTCGAAACCTAGTCGAAACCCTGTCGTAACCTAGTCGAAACCCCCAAGAGGAGAAGGAGCAATTACAATGCGTATTAACTTACTTTTTTGTAAAAAGCCTTGTGTTTATTTTAAAATAAGCTTCATATTTTTCATGCTGAGTTGCAGGAGATATTTTTAATTTAAATGTGTGTACTTTTGTATAAACATGTTGTTATAGAGAGTGTTCTGTGGGAATAATTAAATTTTCCATGTTGGCGTTTAATATTCTGTGGTGGATGCTATGATGATGATAATAAATTACTTATGTTTTGGACGTAGAATATTGTACTAAAAGTGTTGTGTATTTATTAATATTCTTTATTTTTGCAATAAATTTAAACTTATTGTGAAACAAATATTTTTTTATCTTAATATTTTGCTTTGTTTAGCCTGTTCCACGCAGGTGGAACGGGTAGAGACGACTGTCGCGCATACCATGTCATGCATAATGCGAAGTGATAGTCTGCCACGGCAAACTATGGATAATGCGTTTCTTTCCTTCTTCTTGTTTGAAGAGTCCCGTCTTAAAATGTTTACTCAAGGAATAATTCCTGACGATAAAGGCAAGTTCAACCTAAGTATTATAGGTAATACAAAAGATGAGATTTGTGTTGTTTGGTCAGAAAGCGCACCCGTAACCGGTTTAGCAACTCAAGGGCAATTAAATTCATGTGTTACCGGCATGGTTAAGGGTGTAGTTCAGCCATTTTATACGGGAAAGTTACAGATAGAAAATATTGCTTTTACGCAAAATGTAATGCTAAAGAGCGGAGTGGCGTGTATAGATGTTGTGTTGGACGATTCGTCAAATATACTCCTTGACTCGTGTATTATTGAGGGAATGGCGAATAAAAGTTATGTTATGCCGGGAAATAATGATATGCCTGTTGATGTGCAGTATGTTACAGATACGATGAAGTTAAATACATCGCGTTCGGTTAGAGAAATGGTTTATCTTTATGAATCGTTTTCAACACCAATAGTCGTTACCTTATTTGTAAAATGGGGAGGTAACCAGAATATAGTAAATGTTACTTTGCCAAATAAAATTGAACGTGGTAAACGCTATAAAATAAAATTAAATGGTAATTGCGCAGCTTTAATCTCAAGAGTTGTTGTAGCTGATTGGGCAGGATAAGACGTTATTATATTGTTTGCCCTTATAGTATATTGCTTTGTTTACGATACGTAGTACTATATTATGAAATTAGTTGACCATGAATAGTTGGTAACAATTTGGATATTAAATGTATACTTGTGCTTTATACTTTGTTTGCAATGGTAAGCGTTTAATAATTATCACATATAGTAAAAGGAGCCTTATCAACCGATAAAGCTCCTTTTACTATATGTGATAATATTCAATTAGAAAATGTAGCGAATTTTGAAAGCTGCAAGATTCCAGTTTGAGTATTTATTAAAGTTGATATTTGGTCTATAATCAACGGCAAATACAAGAGGTGCAGTTGGAACTCTGTATTCAAAACCAACAGTTGGGTCAATACCAATTGCAAAGCGTGCATGGTGACGATAATGATGGTGGCCTAGAAATTGTGCACCTAAGTTAAAACCTCCACCCGCATAGAATGATAAGTGATCAATAACCGGGATGTGGTATTGGTACACAGCCGAGAACATGATTCCGTGGCGGTGAATGTTGTAGCCAAAATTGGTTTCAATTGCTCCGTTACGATCTAAGAATACTTTATATGAAGCACCCATTTCAACGCCTAAAGTTGCACCTACTGCTTGTTTGTAATATTGTGCTTGTGCTTTATCATTAATAAAAAGTAATGATACAATGCTAAGTAAGATAAATAATTTTCTTTTCATGGACATAATTTTTTTTACTTATGAATATGTTTATTATAATGAGGCAAAATTATAAAAATGAAATTAGAGTAAATCTTTTATTTACTACGAAATATGTAAAAAACGATAAAAAATACATCATTGCATTAATATATTTAATGATCGTATTATCTTTGATGTTTGGAATATAGATAATACATTAATTTTCGGCGTAATGTTATGTTTGCTGTATTTCAGTATAATACGTGGTGTGTTAGTGGTGTATAATAATTTAAAGTATCGTAATGATATTAAGATTTACAGTAAGGCAATGTATTTTGCATAGCTTATTGTTGTTGTGTTTTTCTTTAAAGTTGAGTGCCGAAAAAGCAATATCCGTACAGCCTATTTATGGTAAAGTAGTGGATGCTTTTACGGAGGAGCCAGTAGTATATGCATTTGTACAGCTGGCTGACGTTGATCTACGCACAATGACAAATGAGAAAGGAGAGTTTTTTATATCGGGAATTCCTGCAAGTACTTATAATATTAATATAAGAAGCTTGGGGTATGAACAAACTGTGGCTAGAGTTACCAGTCTTTCCGATAGTGTAATTATACGCTTGGTACCCACGTCCTTGTCTTTAGAACAGGTAAATGTTACGGCACTAAAAAATAGCAGTATTCATACTTCTTCAATTATTGGTAGTATGGCATTAGAGCATTTGCAAGGGAATACATTATCTAACGTGATGCAATTATTGCCTGGTGGAATGACAACAAATCAGTCATTAACTTCAATTACTCAGCTTTTAATTCGTGAAACCGCTTCATTTAACAGAATGTCATCACTTGGTAATTCAATAATGATTGACGGTGTAATTCAGAACAACGACGCTAATTTGCAATTAACTTCAATGTTTGATATTGGCGGTGATTATATGTCAACAGTTGCAGAGGGATTTGATACACGTTTAATCCCAATGGATAATGTGGAGTCCGTAGAGGTATTGAAAGGTGTTTTACCTGCAAAATACGGAAATTTGACGGGAGGAACGGTATTAGTGCATACACAGAAAGGTAAAATGCCGCTTAATGCAAAACTGAAAATTGATCCTAATACAAAACAAGTTTCATTGACAAAAGGTTTTGCATTAGCTGCCAATAATTCATTTCTGAATGTAGCAGTGGATTACGCTAAAGCTTATGCCGATAAACGAAGCCCGTCAATGGCATTTAATAGATACTCTGCACAGATAAGTTACTCACAAGGTTGGGAGTTATCCATAGGAACGTTGGATTTGAATGGCCGATTACGGTATGTTCAAATAGAGGATATAAAGAAGGCGGATAAGGATAAGCTTACGGCTGAACGTTTTGAGTCTCAGAAAGGACAATTAACAGCATCGTTGTTTGGGGAGTTACTTTGTAACAAAGGAATATTAACTTCGCTTGAGTATAAAATGAATTACTCAAGACAAAAACAATTTACAAGGGAAAAAGTTTGGCATTCAAATGTAAGACTTCCCAATACGTCATTTGTTGGGGTTGGGGAGCATGAAGGGATATTGTTACCACATGAGTACTATAGCGATATGACAATAGACGGTAAACCAATTGATGTGAATGGGCAGATAATTGCAAATAAAGTTTTTGGCATAGGTAGTGGTTTTAATAAGGTTTCTATAGGAGCTGAATATGTGAGGAATACGAATAAGGGGGATGGTAAAATATACGATTTTGCAACACCTCCATCACAATATATGCGACCTCGAAGCTTCAACGAAATTCCATCTGTTGCACATTATATTGGCTTTGTTGAAAATAAATTATCACTCAGATATTTTGAAACTATTCTAGGTTTACGCGTAACGGAGTTAAAAGCACCTCGTTATGATTTTAATCCTTTATTAGAACCGCGTATAAACGCAAGATTAGGTTGTTTTAATGGCTCGCGTAATAAGTTGTCTATACGAGGAGGGTGGGGAATTCAGTATAAATTGCCAACGCTAGTACATTTTTATCCCGATGCGTCATACGCCGACAAGCAAGCGTATGTGTACAATAATGAGGATACTAAGCAATCCATGGTTGTTATGACAACAGCAAAGTTTGATACCGAAAATAGAGATCTTCAAATAGCTAAAAGTACTAATACTGAAGTTGGTATTGATTTTACTTTTTTAAAACGAGATATATCAATAGTCTACTTTAATGAGAAATTACGTAATGGGTACGCTTTTACACGTTGGGGAGCTCCAATGAACTATCGTGTTTACACCCAGCCAGCCGGGAGTACTGAGATGCCAACCTACGTAAATGGGCAATTAATGATAGGAGAAAATTTATTGGAATATCAGGAAAATAAAACATTTGCCGGATATATGAGGCCCACAAATGCAGTGAAACAGGAAAAATGGGGTGTTGAATATACAATTAATGTTGGTAGAATACCGCAGCTTTCAAGTACATTGTTGGTAGACGGTACTTACTTATATATTAGGCGAATAAATGATGTGCCTGAAATTAACTACGTTGGAGGCATGCTGCAAGGCAAAGATTATCCATATATGGGAATCTATCTTGCGGGGCAAGGAAGTAACAATGGAACAATAACGGAGCGACTATCATCAAATTTCCGATTAGTTACGCATATCCCTTCCGTGCGGTTTATTGTGTCCACAACGCTGCAAATGGTGTGGAACGAAACTCAACAAAGGCTTTACGAAACCAATAAACAGAGTGCCATTGTTATGAAAAATAAAGATGGTGAGATTGTATATGGTAATGTAGCCAAAGATGCGGATAACGAAAAATATATATATCCGATGGCCTATATGGATTTGGATGGCAATATATCTCAATTTACGGAGGAGCACGCTATGGATAACGATATGGGACGTATGGTGAGGAGTGTTGTGAAGACAACCTATCTAAAAGAACGAGTATCGCCTTATTGTATGCTTAATATGAGACTAACAAAGGAAATGGGGAGATGGACACAACTATCGTTTTATGCTAATAATATGTTGAATATTCGTCCCTCTCATTTTTCAGAAGCGGCTAAATACTATTCGAGATTAAACTCGGGTATAAGTTTTGGTGGAGAACTTAATATACGATTTTAAAGAAGTATGAAACTAATTGTAAAAATATTATCTCTCGTTGTTTTGTTTGTTATGGTGGCTTGCATCTCGGATAAGCAGGATTATGGAACAATTAAATTGCATGTAAAGCTAGAGGGAGAGACGGGAGATTTGAGAGAGGAATCGCCTGCAAGTGAGGGTATTAAAGTATCTGTAGTTAACCAGACAAATGGGTTAAATTATGTGGCATATGCTGATGCTTATGGCGATTTATGCGTCAATGTAGAATATGGGTTCTATAATGTTGTGGCGCAGCATAGGAATTTTAAAGTTGTATATAATGGACGACGTGAACGTGTGCTTGTAAATAATACCAATGATATTGTTTCTGATACACTGCTAATGGCTGCAGCTCCCATTAGGCAGCCCATAATTAAAGAAGTGTATTATAGTGGTTGTTATACGGAGGCTGGTAAGGGGTATTTAAATGATCAATACATTGTATTGTACAACAATGGTGATTATCCTGTAGCTTTAGATAGTTTATGTCTAGGTTTAGTATATCCGGCTACGTCTAATAATCTTTCTGCGTTTATGACCGACGAGAAATACAAGGGACTTTTGCCTGTACAAGATGCAATATGGCAGTTTCCAGGCAAAGGCAGTGATATTGTATTGGAGCCGGGACAAGAAATAACGATTGCCGCAAATGCTGTGAACCATAAGGATAGACATCCAAAATCTATTAACTTGTCAAAAGTAAACTATGCTTTTTGGAATGAAAGGTTTTCATCCAATATGGAGGTGCCATCTTTTGGTGTAATGCCATTACATTTAGTTTCTTGTAAAGGAACGCTCAATAAGTTTACATTGGCCTTAACAGGATCAGCGATAATATTATTTAGAATAAATAACGATGATAATACATTCTTTGATAGGAAGGAGAATATAGGAAAAAATCCAGGTAATGCATCCGATAAAAAGGAGTATGTGATGGTGCCACAGGAGTGGGTAATTGACGGCGTGGAATGTGCAAATGGAAAATCGAATGTACATAAACGCTTAACATCTATGGTGGATGCGGGATACATATCGCAAAAAGATAATTATACCGGTATAGCGGTACATCGTAAGCAAGAAAGCACTAAAGATGGACGTATTGTTTATATGGATACGAACAATTCTTCGGAGGATTTTGAATTAGTAACACCAACATTAAAAGGAGAAGCAAAATGAAAAGATTAGTATCTGTTTTGCTATTTGTCCTCATGTTAGGTAAGGCTTTGGCGCAAGATATAAATAAAAGTTTCTATACTCAGCAGCGAATACTTGAGCGCAATGGTTGGGCTATGTCCGATAATGCAGCGGGTTTAGTATTTAATGACGTGAGTTCATTCTCTGATGCAAGAATTTCATATGGGATAGATTATGGGTCGTTGAGGAATTATGACGAAGCAAAGCGCCAAAATCAGGTTGGCATTGGAACATACTCATACCAGAGACTTAAAAAGGGATATATTTACGGAAGCTTTGATTATAATAATAAAATGCGCCATGATGTAGCGTGGAATTATATGCTCTCGCCATACAGTACCGCTTTCCCTCTGTGTGATTCCGTTCCTGGAAAGCAAACCACAGAAACCTATTTGCTTAATGGAGCTTTTGCCTATTCTTTAAGTAAAAATGTATCCTTAGGATTAAGTATCGATTATAAAGTTGCGGATAATGTAAAGGATAAGGATGTAAGAAATCATAATACTCTGATGGATTTTGATATTCGTCCGGGATTGTTATTTGGAGGTAGAAATATAAAAGTGGGGGTAAATGCAATATATAGTAAACGTTCAGAGCTGATAAATGCCAGAGTTTATGGAAGTGGCTCAACTTATGTTTGCTATGATTACAATTACTTATGGTACTATACTCCTCAAAAAATATCGTCGGGCGGTTCCATGATGCGCGAATATACTGATAACAGTTATGGAGGTGCTGCACAGCTGGAATTAGTTAATAATAGAACAAAGTGGTTTACACAATTGTCTGTTGTGTCAGAGAAGCAAAAAGTTTATCGTAATACGGTTTTAACGGACCGTGGGGGCGAGAGTGAGTCGGTTATATACAAAGGCTTGTCGCAACTCAGTATTGATAAACGTAATTGGAGTAATTATTTAAAAGTAGAGGCAGTATATTTTAATAGAATTGGCTATCAAAATTTGCAACAAACGGAGAATGTGGATGGTGTTAGTCAAATTGTGCAATATGGTTTAAGTCAAACCAATCGTAGTCAGTACGCAATAGGGACGTTTACTTACAATTTGTACCGTAATATGACTGATTGGCAACCTAAATGGAATTTGGAGGCTGTGGGGCAAATAATTATGCGTAAGGAAAGCTTTTACATTTTTCCGATAGAGATGTATTCTTGGAAAAATACTGCCAAATTATCGTTCTCGGGCGATAAATATATTTATTGGGGTCGAAATGCAGTTTCATTTGGCGCTAGTTTAGTTGCACATTTGGGACAAACGAGTCATGGCGAAAAATACAGTGGTGCGGTGTTACCTGAAATGTCTAATCTTGAGCGTATGCAGTCTATATATGATGAGGATATAATGTTTAATAGTACTGATAGATTAGGCTTGAATACTCAACTACAATATAAGCGAATTATACAAGTTGAAAAAGGAATAGCACTTTATGCAAATGCTACATGGAGAAATGAAAAAGCCATGAGAGGCGCATTAAAGAACAGTGACCGGACTAATGTTGCAGCTCAAATAGGAATTCGATTTTGATGCTACATAATTGAAGAAAAAAGAGTATAGAGGTTATAAATTAATGTGATAGGCATAGCTTTAAAAGACTTCTTTGCTATAATGAAATACTAAACAGGAATAACTACTAAACAACATTTGTAGTCTTTGCGTACATTAAACTGCAATAAATACAAATGTTATGGGAGATAATGTTTTTTCAGATCCGGTAAAATGGGCATGGGAGGTACTAAATGCTTATTTTGAACAACAAACACCTCAACGTTTTAAGTCTGATTTACTTTTACAGCGAGCCGCTTGTTTTGTAACGCTACACCAACGTGACCATAGTTTACGTGGATGTATTGGAACATTGGAACCATATAAACAAGATTTATTTGAGGAAATAGAGGCAAATGCTTATGGTGCAGCCTTTAGGGATCCACGCTTTAAACCTCTTAAAAGAGAGGAGCTGGACACGCTGATAATTTCGGTAGATATACTTTCTCCATCAGAGCCCGTTTTGAGTATGGATGAATTGGATCCAAAGAAATACGGCATAATTGTAACTTCAAACGGGCGGCGAGGAGTATTGCTTCCAGATTTGGAAGGTGTTGAAAATGTGATGCAGCAAATAAGTATTGCATGCAACAAGGGAGGATTCACTCCTGAGGCTCGTGATATTCGCATAGAGCGTTTCTCTGTAGATAGGTATTATTAATTTAACAGGAAAGCAATGATTAAAGCAATGTTTTTCCGTTCCTTAGGCGATGGTAAAGTGCAATGTATGCTTTGTCCTCATAATTGTGTAATTAATGAAGATAAATATGGACGTTGTGGCGTTCGCCGTAGTTGTAACAATGAGTTGTTCTCTGAAAACTATGGCATTATTTCAGCGGCCCATTTGGATCCTATTGAGAAGAAACCACTAATAAATTTTATGAGTGGCAGTATGATTTATTCCATAGGTTCAATTGGTTGTAATTTGGAATGTGCTTTTTGTCAAAATTGGGAAATTGCCCGTTTAACATCACTTAAACTTCCTCGTCATATTCCGGTAAGAACACCGGAGGATGTTGTTAACGAAGCGGTCCGTTTAAAAGCTCAAGGTAATGTTGGTATTGCTTACACGTACAATGAGCCTACGGTATGGTATGAGTTTATGTACGATACGGCAAAACTGGCTCGACAAAGCAATTTGATCAATGTTGTTGTATCCAATGGTTATATCAACGAGGAGCCATTGAGGCAACTGATTACCTATGTAGATGCATTTAATATTGATTTAAAAGGCTATTCGGATGCATTCTATAAACAATGGACAAACTCTTCATTAGAGCCTGTATTGAAAACGTTAGCTTTAATCTCCGAGGCTGGTAAGCATTTAGAGATTGCTTATCTTGTTATACCTGATGAGAATGATAATATAGAATCTTTTGATAAATCATTAAAGGAGCTTACCGATAGGATAGGGAACAAATTTACATTGCATATAAACAGATATTTCCCGGCTTACAATATGGATAAAGAGGCAACTCCTATTTCCACATTAGAGAGTTTGCACAAGGTTGCAGATAAATATTTAGCAAATGTGAGTATTGGTAACGTTTAACATAAGGTTATGGAAAGTATAAGACCCAATTATGCAGAGGGACGTTTTTATCCTTCTTCACCAAGAGAGTTAAGAGAGCAAATAGAGGATGCTATCATTGCAGAAAAAGATAATATAGATTATTCTTTAGCCAACCATGAAATTATTGGTGGAATTGTGCCGCATGCCGGATATATTTATTGTGCAAGACAAGCTATTCATTTCTTTGAAATAGTGAAGCGTAGCAAACAGTTATTTGATGTTATTATTATAATTAACCCAAACCATACGGGACAGGGGGAGGCATTATCGGTCGATGAGCATACACATTGGAGGACTCCATTTGGAAAGCAGCCTATAGATAGAGATTTGGCAGTGATAACTAAGTTGATTCCTGACAAACTATCACAGCAACACGAACACTCAGGTGAGGTGATATTACCATATATTCAGTATTATTTCGGGACAGATATCCCTATTCTACCAATAAGTTTTGGTGCACAAAGCGCCTCAAATGCTGAAATTGTTGGCAAAGTGCTGTATGAAAGTTGTAGGTACATGAAACGTAAACCATTAATAATTGCATCGTCAGATTTTAATCATTTCGATACACCTGATCGTGGAGAACAATTGGACAACTATGCATTGGACGCGTTATTAAAAAAGGAGCCGAGAGAGTTTGAACGCCGCATAAAGGAGCGTAACATTTCAATTTGCGGTTACGGCTGTATTTTAGCACTGATGGCGTATGCTAAATGTGTATCATCCGATTATAATATTTCGATATTACAACGTGGACACTCCGGCCAAGTTTTACCATCGGCCGAAGTGGTGGACTATATCTCTGCACTGATTTACAAATAACAATTAGTTGGGCTGAATATCGCACAATAAATTATCAATATCTACTTTCTTTACAGGTTTAGACAGAAATCCGGTGCATCCGGCATCTATGGCAAGTTGCTTGTCACTATCAAATGCATTGGCCGTAATGGCATAAATAGGGATTGTTTTATTAAATGTCCTTATTTTGCTTGTAGCCTCTAAACCGTTCATAATTGGCATTGTGAGATCCATTAAAACAACATCGTAGGCGTTGTCTAGTACCTTTTCAATGGCTTCTTGTCCGTTCACGGCTCTTGTCAAATTATGCTGTTTTAGGTAAATTTGCATAAGTAAATAATTACTGTCATTATCCTCGGCAATAAGTATCTTTAATTGTTTCTCTAACATATCCTTTTGTTTTTTATCTTGTAAAAGGGTGGAGTTACTTGTAACACTATCCTTTACGTATTCAATATAACTATTACTTGTACATGGAATCCATATCCAGAATTCAGAACCTACATCCTTGTGTGATGTGAAACCAATTCTCCCTTTTAATGCTTCCATAATTCCTTTACTTATGGCTAGCCCTAGCCCGGTGCCTTGAACAAAGGAATCGAATTTCTCAAAACGGCCAAATACGCGTACTTGCTTATCTGTATCAATTCCCTTCCCGGTGTCTTTAACAAGAATCTTAATTCCATTATCTTCTTGTTTCATTTTTAAGGTTATGTAACCCTCTGTTGTGTACTTGTAGGCATTAGATAATAGATTTGACAAAACCTGCATTAAACGTTTTTTGTCAAACGTAATCATGCAGCTTCGAATTTCATTTTCGGCAATAAAATTAACTAAAGGTTTCGTGTTATTAACACTAAAAACAGAGAATATTTCATCAAATACTTCAACTATATTGAAGCGTTCCAGCTTCATTTCAATAACGCCGGACTCAATTTTCGACAAGTCTAGAATATCACTAATTAAGCGAAGCAATAGCTCATTGTTATTGTTTATAATACGTATGTACTCATTACGTTCGTCATCATCATCACATTCATGAAGAATTTGTGAGAAACCGACAATTGCATTAAGAGGTGTTCTAATTTCGTGACTCATATTGGCTAAAAATGCCATTTTAAGTTTATCCGATTCTTCGGCCTTCTTTTTTGCCTTTTGTAAATCGTCAATTAGTTTTTTTCGTTCCGTTATGTCGTCAATTTTTAAAACAACACCTTCCAACTTCTTGTCATGGATAACAGGAATAGCTGTGATACTAATTACACCATTATTTTTAAATGCAAACTCTTGATATGATATTTGTCCGCTTTGAATTGCAAGCGCTGCAGGACAATTAGGGCATGGCGAATTTCTGTAGAATGAGCTGTGACATTTATGTCCTGTTCTGTAAAATGCATCGCCGTACTTATGGAATACTTTTTCAACGTTGCTCCATTGAACTTTATATTCGGCATCAATAAATATTAAACCAGATGTGGTGTTATTTAATATTAATTCATTTTGTTTATTTAACCTGGCAAGGCGTTCTTTACTACGATGTAGTCTTAACTCTGTTTTCTTCTGATCGTCAATACATACCATAATACCATGTATGTATTTGTATACGGTTCCTTTATGCGTTCTCTTATCTGCTATAGCGCGGTATTCCCACCATTCATAGCATCCGGTATTCATTATGTCTATACGGAATGCCATGGTTGCCTTGTCTTTTTCTGAGTTTAGAAAATAGTTGAAATCTTTGACAATCTCATTTCTATCGTCTTTATGTATTAATTTATAATAGTCCTCTAATGAGTCTATGGTACGTAATATATAGGTTTGATTGTCAGGAATAAAAAAGTCTCCGCACTTTAAAACAAAATCGAACGTGTTTATTTCCCATGTAAAAGCGCGTAGCAGTGGAAAGGATATTGAGAATATGCGATTTGTAATTTGAGCTTTACGTTGCTCCGTCAAGTCCATACGCGTAACAAGCAGTTGTTTTAAACCGCCATTTTCAATCAATGTCTTTTTAACAAAGGTATCTAAAATTAATCCTCCGTTTATTGTCAATTGTTCAGAAGCGACATATTCTTCTCCTGTCAAAACAATTTGTTTGTCAATTTCATTTAGGAATAGTTGATCATCGCGCTGTTTAAATTTGGTAAATTCATCACTTGATGTTACGCCATAAAGGCGTAAGGCTTCCTCGTTAATAAACAGATATTTGTGCGAAATTATATCTTTAATGTATATAGGTATAGGGATCTTATTAAGTATAAAGCGTAAGTGATTCTCACTCTTCAAGAGTTCATTATGACTGTGTACAAGCTCTTCATTTGTTTTTGCTAATAATTCCTGGTCACGAATATCACGAGTAATGTCTTTTCGTATTCCCACAATGTGGTGTACCTTAGAGTCAACCAATATCCCAACCAAAATGCAAGTAAACCAATATTGCTTATTGTTTATCACCATTCTGATGGTAGCAATAGTATTCTCCATTTCTTGTTTCTCTATGGATTCAATCGACTCAATAAATTTTGTCCGACTATCACCATCCATGAGTTCGCAAAAATCATTAATATAGATGTGGTCTTCAATTAGCGGGACACCGTGTAACATATCAATGTGCTTAGATTCACAATTATATTTCCATGTGGCCATTTCTCCAGCATCAAGCGCCATAATTAAATTTCGTTGTAGCTCTTCTATTTGTAATTTATCATCTTCAATCTTTGTTATGTCTGTACAAATAGAGATATAGCCTAAAACCTCCTTATTTATTGAATGTATTGGGGAGCAACACACATTAAAACTTTTGTGCATGTCCTGTGGGGTATCAATATACTGATTAAGAGTATTGAAAATAGTCTTGTAAGTAACATTATAAGTTCCAGCTTCTCCGTTACGAAGGTTTTCAATAATCTCAGAAGGAATAAAACCGATATTTAAAATATTCAACTTGCCTTCTTGCATTTTTTGCCTATTTAATCCGATGGACTCAGTCATGGCTAGATTTATGTCTTTAAAATAGCCATCCTTATCGTAAAACATCATACCCACGGGCATGTGGTTCTTTATAGCCTCAAGGAGTTCTATTTTCTCGGTTAATAGTTGCTGAAACTGAGTTATTTCTGTTATATTTCGTAATATGCCATACAAAGCAATAGGAGTACTATTTTCATCATATCTAATTTGTGTATATACTTCATATGGCTGATAAATAGCAGTTCCTTTAAATTTAATGCGGATGATAATAGGATGATTCTCCCGTTCGGCAATTTCGTGTAGTCGTTCAGCATAATGCATATCATCCGGATGAATATGCTTAAAAATTTCCTTATCAGTTAAATTAAACTGTAATTGTGATGCTCCATTTATTTGTCCAACATTATTAATCATGTCATATTCCCATAATAGCAAATTAGCTGCATGGAGACTTAGATTTAAGTTGTCAATAATTTCTTTTTGTTTGCGCAACGTTTCTCTTTGTTTTGTTTCATTACGTCTTGAATATATGTAGCGTATTACATTACCATTTTCATCCCACTGTAGAGGATTAAAAATATATTCATAATCGCAGTACCTTTGTAACTCATTCTCAAACACCCTGATGTTTATTGTAGTTTTCTCCTTAGAGATACTAACTTGATTACGGTACTTATGTAAGTATTTTTCCCTATCCTCAGGATGTACTAATTTGATACTGTGTTGAAAGTTAATATCCGTTTTGCGGAATTCGCCATTCTTCAATTCATATACTTTGTCTTTTTCAGAATCATACATAAAAATATTTAGGTACGATTCTTTGATAAGCATATCAATACAATCTTGTAACTCCAGCATTTGTATACGTGCATATTGTAGTTTCTGCTTCAAATTGCTAATGTGTAGGCAAGCTGCAATTAGTAATAATGTTATACACAATAGTAGGATGCATAGAATTAAAGGACTGCTAAGAACAGCATTAACAGATGTCATAATGAGGTACGTGTAATAAAACTCTATCATAAAATATTGCATTTTAATTCAAGTGTAATGAGTTTATTCCTTCTTTATTTTCTATTATAGTAGGATATATAATGTAAATATAATATAATTTATAATATGGATTGCAAAATTGCACGGATTAAATGTTAAATTAATGACACACTACGCTGACATTCAAATAACATTGTACAAATAAGGCAATTTATTAATAGATAAAAATAGAACCCTTTTGCTCTTTAAACAACACACCCGGCAATACTACAGTATTGCCGGGTGTGTTGTTTAAAGAGCAAAAGTTTGGTTACCAAATAATTACGCGTTGCTCAGGATTCATATACATTGCTCCATCCTCAATATTAAAGGCATCATAGAACTCTTGTATATTGCGTAAGGTTGCGTTAACTCTCCATTTTCCTAATGAGTGTGGATCCATCTTAGTTAAACGTTCAATCTCCGCATCGCGAACATTTTGTCCCCAAAGTGTTGAATAAGCAATGAAAAAGCGTTGCTCTGGAGTAAAACCGTCAATAGCTTTTGTGTCTTTTCCTTTTAAAGCTTGTTGTAACGCAGTGTAGGATACACGTAAACCACCTTGATCGGCAATGTTTTCGCCCAATGTGAATGTTCCGTTTGCTTTGATTGTATCAACAACTGTAATAGCATTGAATTGCTCCACAAGTACATTAGCACGTTCATTAAACTGCTTTTCATCTTCGGCAGTCCACCAATTTTTTAAATTACCGTCTTTGTCAAATTGACGTCCTTTGTCGTCAAATCCATGAGTCATTTCATGACCAATAACCACACCAATTGCACCATAGTTTACTGCATCGTCAGCATCGGGATTAAAGAACGGAGGCTGAAGTATAGCGGCAGGGAAACATATTTCATTGGTTGTTGGATTGTAATATGCATTAACGGTTTGAGGGCTCATTAACCATTCGTCCTTATCAACAGGTTTTCCCACTTTACTTAAGTCATCATCGGTCATCCATGCATAAGCGCGTTTAATGTTCTCCAAGTAAGGTTGTGTGGCATCAATATTTAATGAGCTGTAATCTTTCCATTTGTCAGGATATCCCACTTTTACAGAGAAGGTATTTAGTTTCTCGTGCGCTTTCACTTTAGTTTCTGCGCTCATCCATGGCAAAGAATCAATATGTTCTCCAAGAGCAATTTGTAAATTCTTAATCATTTCAACCATGCGCGCTTTATTGTCTGCCGGGAAATATTTCTCAACATAAACTTCGCCTACGGCTTCTGAAAGAATGCCATTAGTAACACCAAGTGAACGCTTCCAACGTGGTTGTTGTTCTTCTTTTCCTGAAAGTTTCTTAGAATAGAAATTAAACTGAGCCTCGGTAAAATCGTCGCTCATATATGATGCGGCGCTGTTTACAGCGTTGAAAGTCAAGTAATCCTTAATGGTTTCAAGTGGCAAAGTTTTTATTTGGTTGTTTACAGTTTGGATAAATCCTGTTTGTGCAATATTTAAACTATCGGGCATTGGAACTCCAAGTGTGGTGAAATAAAGCTCCCAGTTAATGTTAGGATATTGCTTTTTAATCTCCTCCTTAGTAAGCATATGGTAGTTCGCGTACGGATCGCGTCGTTCTTCCTTACTTAAAGAGTTCTTTGCCAACTCTGTCTCAATTTGCATAACTGAATTAAACATTTGCTCAGCTTGCGCATCGTTATATCCAATTAATTTTGCTATTTCGAGAATATAAGTTTTATATGCATCTCTTATAGAGGCGTTCTCATCGTCTAAGTAATAGTCTCTATTCCCCATACCAATCCCCGATTGGAAAATATTCATAATATTCATTGAGGAATTCATCATGTCCGATCCCACGTATGCTCCAAAGAATGGCGATCCCATACCTCGGTGCATTTTAGCCACTTGCTCCATTACCTGCTCGTTGCTTGATAGCGCTTGGATGGCATCAATATCCTGTTGTATAGGTGTACCTTTTTGCATATTAAGAGTCACACTGTCTAAACCTAATTTATACAGATCGGCAATTTTTTGAGATACACTGCCCTGTGCTCCTTGCGCTTGTTCCATCCCTGCAAAAAGCTCTTTGATGCGTAGTTCGTTATTATCGCGTAATACATCAAATGCTCCATAGCGGGCATACTCAGGTTTTAGCGGATTGTTACGCTGCCATCCTCCTGTTGTATATTGATAAAAATCATCGTTCAATGGGATAGATGTATCGAAATTCTCCATTGAAATAGCCGGAACTTTTTCCGAACTTTTGTTCACGCCGCATCCTGCCATAAAAAGACAAGTGGCCATGGTAATAATCTTGTTCATAGATGTTTGATTATCTGAATTATAATGAAATTTTATATTTGTCATAGTACGCTCTCATTCGTGATGCTTTGCAAAAATAGAAGAAAAATAGCTTTCAATGTTATTGTAGAGTAAATAATCATTAAAAAATAAGCTATTGTGAATTATTTAACTATCCCATACTCTCCCTGTTTAGGGTTTCGACTAGGTTACGGCAAGGTTACGACTAGGTTTCGACT
>JBOGCH010000013.1:0-101481 GCA_051656645.1 Marinifilaceae bacterium | reverse complement strand
TGAATGAAACCTGAATGAAAGCTGAATGAAACCTGAATGAGATACGAAGGGGATGTAATCAGTTCCCTTTTAACAATGCATCGTTATGTTGAGTTTGTAAGTTTTCGGTTTTTATCGTTATATTTGCCCATGTCCAATTAAACGTTTAAAACCTTCAACATGAAGAGATATATAATTCTCCTTACGCTAGTATTTGCGGTGTGCTGTAATTCGTGCAAGCTTGCAAGTATCAAATATTCAATGAGCGGTGCTTCAATATCGCCAGAAGTAAAAACTTTCTCCGTGGATTATTTTCCAAATAAGGCGCTCTTGGTGGTTCCTTACTTGAGTTCAATGTTTACAGAAAAGCTTACGGACTATTTGCGTAAAAAAACCGGATTATCACAGCTTACGGATAATAATGGAGATATCCGTTTTGAAGGACAAATTACGGGTTATCATCAACGTCCCATTGATATTCAACGTGACGAGGTTGCGGCTTCTAACCGCTTGACTATTGAGATACGTGTAAAATATACAAATACGAAAGATGATGACGAGAAATTGAATTTTGATTCACGTTTCTCTCAATATGAGGATTACTCTACCGATGCCGACTTTAACTCGATAGAGGAGGGGCTTATTGACAAAATATTGGATAAAATTATTGACGATATTTACAACAAAGCATTAGTTAACTGGTAATCCTAGTAGTGATGAACGAGGAGTGGTTTGCACAAATACTGTCCGGCGATATTAGCCTTACGGCCGAGTCCTATGACTCGCTGACTGCCTCGTTGTGCAAGTATCCCTACTTCCAATTGTTGTTGGTTAACAAGTTGCGTTTTGTGAAGCAAGAATTGCCCGATCAGTATGCCAATTTATTGAAACGCTACACCGTTAGCATTCATAATCATAAACATTATTTGTTGTTTTTGAACGGTATGACTCATGCTGAGGATTGTAATGTAATTGATGGTTTGGCATACAGTGAGATTCCCGTGGAGGAAATCAAGATAGAAGAGGAGATGGAATGCTTGTCAACAATTGCGGTGGCCGATATACAATTAGCTCCTAACCCGGAACAATGTATTGTCCCCAATTTTACTGCTTTCGACATTGCTTCTTTGCTTGAAAATACTGATACTCAGGAGGTGGCCGACAATGTTGTTTCAATTCCTGCTCCAGTACCGTCAAGCGTTGACTTAATTGAACGCTTTATGCGAGAACAACCTACTATGCCTAAATTAAAACCCGAAACGAAAATTCTGCCCGTGTTTGAGAATAAGGAGGTTGACACAGATGACGAACTCTTTAGTGAAACGTTGGCAAAGATTTATGTTAAACAGGGGTTATATGACAAAGCTATAACAACTTATATTAAATTAAGTTTGAAATTTCCGGAAAAAAGTGTTTACTTTGCAAATCGAATAGAAGTTATTAAAGAAAAAATAAATAATTAGCCTATGTATACAGCTATTTCAATCCTAATTTTTATTGTATGTATCATGTTGATACTTATTGTATTGGTTCAAAATTCTAAGGGTGGCGGTTTATCATCGTCTTTCTCATCATCGAACCAAATTATGGGAGTACGTAAAACAACCGACTTTTTAGAGAAAGCTACATGGACATTAGCGGGATGTCTATTGTTTTTATGTGTAGCATCGGCAGCGTTTATTCCTCGTACAGGTGGTGGCGCACAATCGGCTATTGAGCAACAAATTCAAAACGCTCCTATTGAGCAAAGCGTTCCTACATTTCCAGGAGTAGAGGAAGCAGCAGCAGAGCAAGGCGAATAATTTGCAGATTAACGATATTAAAAGGTGTCAGTATGTCAGTCATACTGACACCTTCTTGTTTTATGGCATATAACGTAACTATACCATTGATATTTACGTTATATGCTATTGTCGTTTTGACAGGAACGAGGGTTTGGCATAGTTCGTGTATTTACTATGTCAAACAATAAAAACAAGAACCAATAAAATAAATATCAGTTATGGCACTAAAAACAGTACTTAACAAGCTTATTGTAGAGCCCGTAGAGGCAGAAACTAAAACAGCAAGTGGAATTATTATTCCTGATTCAGCACAGGAAAAACCACAACGTGGTGTTGTTATCGCAGTAGGAAACGGAAAAAGCGATGAACCTATGGAAGTTAAAGTGGGGGATACTATCCTATTTGGAAAATACTCCGGTACTGATTTGAGAATTGACGACAAGAAATATCTTGTAATGAATCAAAGCGATGTTTTAGTGATTTTATAATAAACACATAGAGAAAAATAGTCATGGCAAAAGAGATTAAATTTAATATAGAAGCGAGAGATTTACTTAAAAAAGGTGTTGACGAATTAGCAAATGCCGTTAAAGTAACCTTAGGTCCTAAAGGCCGTCACGTTGTTATTGAGAAGAAATTTGGTGCTCCTCACATCACTAAGGATGGAGTATCGGTAGCTAAGGAAATTGAGTTATCTGATCCTTATGCTAACATTGGCGCACAAATGGTGAAAGAGGTTGCTTCTAAAACAGGTGACGATGCTGGTGACGGTACTACTACTGCAACAATTCTTGCACAATCTATTATTACCGTAGGTTTGAAAAACGTAACTGCCGGAGCTAACCCAATGGAGCTTAAAGCCGGAATTGAGAAAGCAGTTCGCGCTGTTGTGAAAAACCTAGAGGAGCAAAAAGAGAATGTTGGCGACGATTATGAAAAAATACGTCAAGTGGCTCGTATCTCTGCTAATGGTGATGATACTATCGGTTCACTTATTGCAGATGCAATGAAAAAAGTGAAAAAAGAGGGTGTAATCACAGTTGAAGAAGCTAAAGGAACTGAAACTGAGGTGAAAATTGTAGAAGGTATGCAATTTGACCGCGGTTACATTTCACCATATTTCGTTACTAACAGCGAAAAAATGATTGTGGACTTTGAAAATCCTTTTGTATTACTTTACGACAAGAAGGTAACTACTATGAAGGAGTTACTTCCAATACTTGAGCCTGTGGCACAAACTGGACGTCCACTATTAATAATTGCTGAGGATGTAGAGAGCGAAGCTCTTGCTACACTTGTAGTAAACCGTTTAAGAGGATCCTTAAAGATTGCTGCAGTAAAAGCTCCAGGATTTGGAGACCGACGCAAAGATATGCTTGAGGATTTAGCTATCCTAACAGGTGGTGTTGTAATTTCTCAAGAAAAGGGTATGAAACTTGAGGGTGCTACAATGGATATGCTTGGACGCGCAGAGAAAATTACTGTTGACAAAGAAAATACAACAATTGTAAACGGTGCGGGAAGTAAAGAAGCAATTGAAGAGCGTGTAGCGCAAATTAAGAGCTTAATTCAAAACGCTACCTCTGATTACGATAAAGAAAAATTACATGAGCGTTTAGCAAAACTTGCAGGCGGTGTAGCTGTTCTTTACGTTGGTGCTGCTTCTGAGATTGAAATGAAGGAGAAAAAAGACCGCGTGGACGATGCATTAAGCGCAACTCGTGCTGCTATTGAGGAAGGTATTGTTCCTGGAGGTGGTGTTGCATACATCCGCGCTCAGGCTGCTTTAACCAATATGAAAGGCGACACAGAGGATGAGACAACAGGTATTGAAATTATTAAGCGTGCTATTGAAGAGCCATTACGCCAAATTGCATTCAATGCAGGTGTAGAGGGTGCTGTAATTGTAAATAAAGTTCGCGAAGGTAAAGGTGACTTTGGATACAATGCACGTAGCAATGAATACCAAAATCTTATGGAAGCCGGTGTAATTGACCCTAAGAAAGTTACTCGCGTAGCTTTAGAGAACGCCGCTTCGATTGCCGGAATGCTATTAACAACTGAATGTGTTTTGGTTGAAGAGAAAGTAGAAACACCGGCCGCTCCGATGGGCGGTATGGGTGGTGGAATGCCCGGAATGATGTAAAAAAATCAAAAATATTAAAAAGGTCTCATTATGAGACCTTTTTTTTTGCATTTATCGTTTCCTATTATCAATCAGTTGAGTAATTTTACAAGCGAAAATTATAATATTAAAAACAAAAAGATGAATTACGGATTTTTTGACTTCCTGAAGTTAATCGGTTCATTAGGAGTATTCCTTTTTGGGATGAAAATGATGAGCGAGGCTTTACAGAAGGTTGCCGGTGACAAAATGCGACATTTTCTTGCGGCAATGACCTCCAACCGCGTAAAAGGCGTGATGACAGGATTACTTATCACTACCATTATTCAAAGTAGTTCCGCTACAACCGTTATGGTGGTTAGTTTTGTAAATGCCGGATTACTTAACCTTGTAGAATCTATCGGGGTAATTATGGGAGCCAATGTAGGTACCACCTTTACAGCTTGGCTAATCTCAATTTTAGGTTTTAAAATAAGTATGGCCGAGATTTCTTTACCTTTAATAGGTTTGTCTCTTCCATTGTTATTTTCCGGAAAGCGTTCTCGTAAAAGCTGGGGAGAACTTGTTGTAGGTTTTGGTTTATTATTTATTGGTCTGCAGTTTCTTAAAGAAGCTATGCCCGACCTTAAATCTAATCCCGAAATGTTGGCATTTATCCAAAACTACACGGATATGGGTTATGCTTCCTATTTCATCTTTATGATTATAGGTTCCATTTTAACTGTACTTATTCAATCCTCTTCGGCTACAATGGCCTTAACACTGGTAATGTGTGCCAATGGTTGGATTAGTTTCCCAATAGCAGCCTCTATGGTATTGGGGGAAAATATTGGTACTACCATCACGGCGAATTTAGCCGCCATGATTGCCAATACAACAGCAAAAAGAGCTGCTTTAGCCCACCTTATTTTTAACGTTTTTGGAGTTATTTGGGTACTTTCTATATTCCCGGTATTCCTACGTGTTATTGAGGAGTTTGCAATTGCTCTAGGAATGGGAAATCCGATGGTTGAGCCGGAAGCTGTACCAATGTCTCTATCGCTTTTCCATACGGTATTTAATGTATTGAATGTTGTAATACTTATATGGTTTACCCGTTTGCTTGCCAAATTGGTAACTAAGATTATACCAATGAAGGAGAATCCGGAGGATACCTTTACATTGAAACATATTAAAATGGGTATGCTTTCAACACCTGATGCATCCATATTCCAAGCAAAACAAGAGATCTCTTTATATGCTAAGAATACGCGCGATATGTACGAGAAGGTAATTGAAAGTTTAAGCTTATCGTCTAAGGATTTTGAGAAGAAGTTTGAACAACTTACCAAAATGGAAGATGAGAGTGATAACATTGAGGTTGAGATTGCCGATTATTTGACAAAAGTATCGGAGTCAAAATTATCTACTCAAAATACGCAACGTATTAAAGCGATGTTCAAAATTGTATCGGAAATTGAGAGTATTGCCGATTCGTCACTAAACGTTGCTAAAGCTTTTAATCGCAAAAACGAGCAAAAGGTTGAATTCTCTGATGAGCTTACCAATAAACTTAGACATATATTTGATTTGGTTGATGAAGCGCTTGGTGCAATGTGTACCAATCTATCCATGGAGTACAGAGAGGTAAACTCAAAGAAAGCTTATGAGATGGAGCAGGCAATTAATGACTACCGTACAATTTTGAAACAAGAGCATTTCTTGGCTATTGAGAAGAAACAGTACGACTATTCGACCGGAATCCTTTATAACGACATTTTCTCCGAGTGTGAAAAGATTGGTGATTATGCTATCAATGTAACTCAGGCTATTAAGGAGATTGGATACGATAACTAAGAAAAAATAGAATATAATGGCACAAGAAGACATTTTTAAGAAACTGGTATCACACAGTAAAGAGTACGGATTTGTATTCCAATCATCGGACATCTATGATGGTCTGGGAGCGGTGTATGACTACGGGCAAAATGGTGTGGAATTAAAAAACAACATCAAAAGATATTGGTGGGAGTCAATGGTGCGTTTGCATGAAAATATTGTCGGTATTGATTCGGCAATCTTTATGCACCCTACAACATGGAAAGCATCCGGACACGTTGACGCGTTTAACGATCCGTTGATTGATAATAAAGACTCTAAGAAACGTTACCGCGCTGACGTTTTAATTGAGGATCATATTGCAAAATATGAGGATAAAATAGCGAAAGAACTTACTAAGGCTGAGAAGAAATTCGGCGCTGAGTTTGACAAAGAGAAGTTCCTTGAAACAAACCCTAATGTTCTTCGCAACAAACAAAAAATTGAAGAGATTACAGCACGTATGTCCGAGGCATTAAATGCTAACGATCTTGACGCTGTACGTAACTTAATCCTTGATTGTGGCATAGTATGTCCTATTTCAGGAACTTCTAACTGGACTGAAGTACGCCAGTTTAACTTAATGTTCTCTACTGAAATGGGATCGACTGCCGAAGGAGCAAGTAAAATTTACTTACGTCCGGAAACAGCACAAGGTATCTTTGTAAACTTCCTAAATGTGCAAAAAAGCGGACGTATGAAAATTCCGTTTGGTATTGCACAAATTGGTAAAGCTTTCCGTAACGAGATTGTTGCTCGTCAGTTTATTTTCCGTATGCGTGAATTTGAACAAATGGAAATGCAATTCTTTGTACGCCCTGGAAGCGAGTTAGAGTGGTTTAAACAATGGAAAGAAACACGTATGAAATGGCACCAACTACTTGGTTTTGGCGCTGAAAATTACCGTTTCCATGACCATGAGAAATTAGCTCACTACGCTAACGCGGCTACTGATATTGAATACCGTTTCCCATTTGGATTCAAAGAGGTGGAAGGTATTCACTCACGTACAGATTTTGACCTTTCTCAACATGAAAAGTTCTCAGGAAGAAAAATTCAATATTTTGATCCTGAGTTGAATCAATCATACGTTCCTTACGTTGTAGAAACATCAATCGGTGTTGACCGTATGTTCCTTCAAATTATGAGCGCAGCTTACTGTGAAGAGGACTTAAGCAAAGATGGTAAAAATGACTCACGCGTAGTATTACGTTTACCTGCTCCGCTTGCTCCGGTAAAATTAGCTGTAATGCCATTAGTGAAAAAAGACGGACTACCTGACAAAGCGCGTGAAATTCTTGATTCATTGAAATACGACTTTAACTGTCAGTATGACGAGAAAGATACTATTGGTAAGCGTTACCGTCGCCAAGACGCAATTGGTACACCATTCTGTATTACTGTGGATCATGACACACTTACAGATAACTGTGTAACTATCCGCGACCGCGATACAATGGAGCAACAACGTGTATCTATTGACTCTCTTTATGGTATTTTGAAAGAGAAAACAGATATCTCAAACTTGCTTCGCAAGATTAAGTAATTTACATTACTATATAATAAAAAAAGAGACCGCATGGTCTCTTTTTTTATATCCAACAGATAAAATACGTAACTCACGGGTTATCGCTTTTTACGGACTTTTTTTCTTATCCAAAAGTAATAGCCCGTTATTGCAAATACGGCTCCTAAAAGGGATACGGCAAAGGATAAGATGCGAGTAGTTACTCCTCCCCATGTACCTACATGTACAGAATATATCCATCCTCTTATTTTTCCACTAGAAGGTTGGTCCTTGTAGAGTTGGATTTCCGTTATTGTTCCATTATGCGGATTAAATGTATAACGGTCACTACCACGTGTATTGCCATAATTAGCAGTGGAAACCGAAGCAGAACCATCCTGTATGGTGATACTGTTATAGTTTGGATAACGATTTTTTAATTCGGTCAATACAGTTTCCCACTGTACATAAGCATTACTCCTCTCTCTATCTTGGGTATGCGAATGTCCGTTTCCTTTACGCTCTCGGGCTTGTTGTCCTCCTTGTTTATCGCGCAATTTATCAGCAGAAGCCGAATTTGTATGAGCATGTGTTTGCGTTTGAGTAGTTTCCACTCCAAATGCACTATAGAAAGCATCGCGATACCAACCAAAAGACCACGTTAAACCGGTGAGTGCCAAAACAAGCAAAAGCAACGTTGCATAGAATCCTCCTGAGATATGTAAGTCATAGAAGAAACGATGCCAACCCATCTTTGTATTAATTTTAAGTCTATTAACCAAGGATTTCCTATTGCGTGGATACCAAATTACCAATCCACTTATAAGGATAGCTACCATAACCAATGTTGAATAACCAACAATTGCTTTTCCCAGAGAGAAGCTACCATCGCGTTTATAACTATCTAGTAACCACCTGTGTAAACGCATTGTTTGCATAAAAAAGCCTTGTCCATTATCAACTCCAGTAATTACGGCGGTATAAGGATCAATGAAAGCTGTCGCTTTTTTCCCCGGCAGTACAATTTGGTAAGTACGTTTAGGATTCATTGAAACACGTAGCCCCGTAATTTCAATAGAATCTGGTAACTGTTGACGTGCTTCACTCAACAGCGTGGCAGGTGATAAAGGTTCGGCCTTGACCTCTTTTACAAAATACCGAGAGGGATAGCACACCTCCAGCAGTTCGGTTTCAAATACTAATATTGCGCCTGTTAAACAAACCACAGCGATGACAATGCCAAAAGGTATGGATAACCATAAATGCAGCTTAAAGAAGAATTTTCTCATTTATTGTTTCGTTATTATATTCTATCGGCATTTTCCTACATTGTATATCAACAACATAAGAAAACACCGACGATAAGTCCTTGCTATTTCTTTGCTGTTAATTTTCCAACTCCAGTTACTTGTGTAGCCTCAATAGTTAAACCTTGAACTGCAGATGCTGTGGCAGGATTTATTTTGTATATGGCCGGATTGCCTCCCCCTTCGTTAAAGGTTATTGTTACGTAAGCATCACCATTTTCAACATATGGCGCATTTCCAAAGCCGCTAATAAGATCAGTTGATGGTAAACCGCTTACATAGGTCAACTTTTTCTCGCTTGCTTTAAATATAGCAAGTTGATTTGCTACCCAATCAGTCTCAGAGAATGGCTTATCATACATAAGTAACAAGAAGTAATCTTCGGCAATGTGCCATGTACGAAGGAATGAGTTTCCACCCGTTAAAGCCTCCAAATTACAGTAGTAATTATCAAAATCGGCACTTCCGTTTGGAATACGTACTACACCGGCAGGTAACGTTGTTTGTTGGCGCTGATCAACCATTGTTTTAGCATAGCTAGGAGAGAATACATAGATATCCCCATTATCTGCCGCCCAAATCATTTGGTAATATTGAGACTTGTTGCGTCCTGCTGCATAACTAATTCTGTCTGTTTTTATTAGCTTTTTCCCAGTCATTTGCTCATCATCGAAAATAGCTATCCAGCATTCATCAGGATACTGAGTCCATTGAAGTTCATCCTTTTTGTAGGCACTACTGTTGCTACCTCCGGCTTCGGTTTTCACCAAATCCTCATTGCCGGGCAATATCCATTTTCCATTCTCCGTTTTAGTACCATATTGACTTAACCCCATGGGGATAGGTGCACTGTAAATTTTGCCTTTATATTCAAGGAGTCCCGCCAATGTCACAAACTCACCATTATTCAGGAAGTTCTCTGATAAGTAGTTTTCGTTTCGCGTATCATTAGTTGTATAGGTTTCTGCGGCAGGATCAAGATAGGATAATAAAAATGCCTTAGGAGTATAACCATTCTCATCGTTCCATTCTGTAGGACCATCGCCCGTTGAAGAAGTCATAATATATTTATCATATATGCCATAGGTTGTAAATCTTTTTACCCCATATTCTGCCGATCGCTTTATAATCTCTCCCTGAGAGTCCATAATATAGGAACGCGTAGTTCCGGCTTCGCCTTGGTTATATGTCAGAGCATATAGATATTGATTTTTATAGAAAACCCAGAAGCTTGCTCCATCATTTACCACTCCGTTATTTCTAGTGGTAACAACACCATTGTCAAGGGATTGTGATGTTACCAACACATTTGTAGTATTCCCGGATGCCGTTACTGAGGCAGCTAGTACATATTCTCCATTTGCTCCAGATTCAATACCACTATTAATTGAGTCTTTATCGCACGCTGTAAAAGCCAGTCCTGTTGCAAGGAGTCCTAGAAAGAAGTAGTTTCTTTTCATATTAGTTTTATTTTGGATTATAATTATTGTCCTAAGTAAATTCGGAATTTGCCATAGAAAGCACGTCCCGCTTTCTGCAGACTAAAGTTGTCATACAATTTCTCATCTAGCAGATTACGACACTCAATTGCGACGTTGTATCGTCCATTCCGAATGCTATATGACATTGTCAGATTATGAGAAAACTGGTTGGGTACTACGTACTCTCCTTTATTTGATCCTATAATAGAAGAGTAATAGCTAAACTGATGTACATACTGATTATCATAAGTAAATATCAGTGTGTTACCTCTCTTTAAAAAGTTATGTTTAGTAAACGTAAGGTCCATATCGGCAAAATGGTAGGGTAAATTTGGCATTCGCTCCCTATATGCAATATTTTCCGCACTGCTTCCAATTGCCGTTTTTTGGTTATCGCGTACATTCATTTGCGTATAGTTCCCACCAATATTTAGCCAATTAGAGAAACTGTAACGCAAAGCAACGTTATAGCCTTGAGTCAATACTTTACCATAATTAATATAGCTAGCAGCACGTTTACCACCACTTAGATCTATAATGTTACGTTGAATATAGTCGTCAGTATTACGATAAAGTAGTCCACCCTCAACATATATGTCATTATTACCTATGGTTTTGCTGAAGCTAACATTAAAGTTTAAATTATTGCTGCTCTCCGGTCTTATACCTATATCGCCCATTTCAATATCCTCATTCCCAAACATCTCTTCTATGGTTGGAAGGCGATAAGCTTTCTCGTACGATAATTTCACCTGTAATTCAGGCAAAATAAAATAGGTGCTGGCAGCTCCATATCCTATTGAGCTTACACTACGGGAAGTACGTATGTAGTCCGAGTTTGTATTATCCGTAGCCATTGGGCCAGCAACGAATTGGTTATAATGTTTTGCAAACACCGAGAGGTTCCAATGCTCAGATGGCATTAAACGGTAGGATAGCCCTGCCACATTTTTACGAGTTTCCTTCATTATTGGATCCGTTACTTCCTCATTAGCAAGAAGTGACGTATTTGAACGGTTAAAGCTGTGAAGTACATTGTTAAAGGTAAAAGCATGCACATTACCAATGCGGTAATCAAGCGTTACGGTACCATTCCAATTGGTGTTATTTACCCGTGTATGCTGATAAGACTGCTCTCCACGTGAATTCATTAACTGTTTGTCTCCACGCCAATTGTACTCATAAGCAGATGTATCCACATGGGTAATTTTATCTTTATTATAATTTGCAGTAAAGACTAGATTTAAGCCGCGAACAAGCATATCTCGTTTACTGTATTCAAGAGATGGCATATAGGAGTATCCATGACTATGTTTATCACCATATACTGTATTTTGACGCACACCGGTCTGCAATTCCTTATATACATTTGTATAGCTAAAACCTAACAAAACCCTATCGGCCCAACTCTTGTTTACCAAGCCCACTTTTCCTATTACCGCCTCATTATGATACGTGTCATTGAAGCGTTTCACACGCTCCTTTTTATCCGTATCCAATCTTCCGGTCTCAAAGTCCTTTACAGGAGCATAAATGTGGTAATTATTATCGGAGTAGTTTTGAAATGCATTAATCTCATAAGTAAGCCCATTATTAAGCGTATGTCCAAAATTAACTGACGATTTATGTGTATTAAACGATCCGTAAGAGTAAGACGCATCAAGAAACCATCCGCGCGGTTTTTTATTGGTTACAATATTAACCACACCACCTAAAGCATCGGTTCCAAAACCAACTGGTACTACACCTTTATATACCTCAATACTTTCCGCAAAACTAACCGGTATATTATTCAGCGAAAAGGAGCTACCTACACCTTCCTGAGGAACTCCATCAATAAACACCTTTACATGTTTTCCACTAAAGCCATCTATCATTAACTGCATATCCGATCCTACACCTCCTGATTCGCGCAATTTCACACCAGGAGCCTTTACAAGCGCATCACTTAAGTTTTTCGTAGAATTTCTAAGATGTTTGGTATTAATCTTAATTGCATTAAAAGCAGATCGCTGCAAAGTACTTATACTCTTAGATGCTATTGTTACCTCGTCCAATTGTACCGATAATGGAACTATTAATGGATTATACTCTGTTGCATGCTCATTAACTAAATGAATAGCTTTTTCTACCGTTTCATACCCCGCTGAAAAAATAACCAACGTGTACTGACCGGCCGGTGCTTGCAGGCGATAAAAGCCTTTCTCGTCTGTAGTACTGCTATAATTAGTTCCTTTTAGATAAACCAATGCATACTCTACAGCTTCATCTTTCGTTGTTTGCACAATACCCGATAATGTAGCATTACTCTCTGCATAAGTTAATAGTGCGATAGAAACCAGAATATATGACCCTATCAATTTCTTTAAAATAGCTTTCAATGTATTAAATGTTTTTCTGTTATTAAAACGATGTAAAATTAAAGCTTGAGAAAGGGTACATCAATCGCCAATTATAGGTAAAAACAATGCGTAAGTAGCTATCTATTGGTAGGGAATTCATACTGTATATGCCGCATCTTAATCTTGTCACACTCTTGTTCCACTCGTTACAATTCCTTGTCTATATTATGCTAAGACCCAGTCCAGCTTAGTTAACTTCTGTCTGTTTTTGACAAATTTCCAAATTCGCACACCTAAAATTTTATTCTATTTTTATATATTTACGACATAATTTGCAAATTCAATTTATGCTTCATACTTATATACATAATACTCAACTTATTGCATGGACAGTTATGTTTTTAATGGGATTTTACCTTTTATATGGAAATATCTCGTCAAAACATTCATTAACTCAATACTATAAAGCACGTAAATTGCTCGGAATTGCCTATTTAATTATAGGCATCCAATTTTTACTGCAATGGTTTTTCAGACCACGCCTAGTGGCACCCGATATTGCAGCAGCACTTAACATTACCTTTTTCTTTTTCTCCGGAACTCTTGTAGGCTATTCCTATATCTCTTTACTAGATAATAAGTTTCTCCAGAAAAAGAGAATGATTGGTGATGCCATTATTTGCATAGTTGCATCTATAACAATATGGGCATCCATAGCATTGCTACCTGAACGGATAATCAGTATTGTCCTAAAACTCGGAGCAGTAGCCATGTTCCTTTACATAGGACGAATGGGTGTTGATTTTATACGCACCTACAGGAGGTCTGTCAAGATGCTGAATAATTACTACTCTGACGACACGTCCATCTTTATTAGATGGATGAGTAAGAGTGTCTTTCTAAAGATTGCTACTGGAATTTTATGTCCCATTATGACTTTCTTTACGGAATGGTCCTTCGCTATTTATCTCACCATCAATGTTATTCTGTTCTATTATATATTTTGCTGCTATTTGAGTTACCTCAACAGCACAGTCCTTGTAAATAGCGCCATTGAACCGGAGACTGAAAAAGATGTGGATGACTCCGGAAGTAAAACTCTTACCATAGAACAGAAAAACAACATTGACAAGCACTTAAAGGAGTGGATAGAAAAAGGAGGATACCTTGAACAAGGGGTCACCATTAATGCCCTAAGCGTAACTGTGGGTATAAACAAAACCTATTTATCACGGTTCATTAACACTGAATTAAATACCACATTCCGCGATTGGATTAATATACAACGAATTAAATATGCTCAAGAGATAATGCTGGAAAGTCCGCATAAGGTTAATGATGAGATTGCTGAAATGACGGGATACACCTCTCGCTCGCATTTTATTAAGGTATTTACAAGCATCTCAGGCCAACCACCAGCCACATGGAAAAGTAATCAATTAAACGCTTTAAAAATAAAAAGTATGTAAGTATACGCATTCTCCTAGAGTGATAAATGGAGGTATGTTCCAATAAGGCTACGCATATCCCATCCCTAACTCAGAGAACGTAACTGCAACTATAGTACAAAAGCAAATTATTTATTATCTTTGCCCCCGATAAAATACGACGCCGTTAATAGCGGCCGTGTGCTTGATTAAACCACGTAAAAAACAAGAATAGAATGAAAGAAAAAGTATCTGTGCCCTTTATGCTTTTGGGCATCCTTTTCAATGTGTGCCTTATTACGGCCAATCTGCTTGAAACAAAACTTATCCACATTGGCGGTATTACAGTAACTGCCGGATTATTAGTGTTTCCTATTTCCTACATCATTAACGACTGCATTGCAGAAATTTGGGGCTTTAAAAAAGCGCGCCTTATCATTTGGAGTGGTTTTGCCATGAACTTCTTTGTGGTTGCATTAGGTCTTATTGCCGTGCATTTGCCGGCTGCACCTTTCTGGGAAGGTGAACCTCATTTTAACTTTGTATTTGGTATGGCTCCGCGTATTGTAGCAGCTAGTTTAGCAGCATTCCTTGTAGGCTCATTCCTAAATGCTTATGTAATGAGTAAAATGAAAGTTGCTAGTGGTGGTAAAAACTTCTCTGCACGTGCAATTCTATCTACAATTGTAGGGGAGACGGGCGACTCCGTCATATTTTTCCCTATCGCATTTGCAGGGCTTATTCCGGCTAATGAGTTAATAATGATGATGTGCGTACAAATTGTACTTAAAACAATGTACGAGATTATTATTCTGCCAATTACCATCCGAGTAGTTGAATTTATTAAGCGCGTAGACGAAACAGATGTGTACGACGAGGACATCTCCTACAATGTTTTAAAGATCAAAGAAATTTAACACGCCTTTCAATTATGAACAAGGATACAGCCTTAGTGGTGTTTAGTGGAGGACAGGACTCCACTACTTGTCTCTTTTGGGCAAAAAAACACTTTAAAAACGTACATACACTATGTTTTTTCTATGGACAAAAACATAGCAAAGAGATTGATATAGCTCGGAAAATTGCACAGGATGCGAATGTATCCTTCCACGTAATGGACGTGTCATTTATTGGGACATTGGCACAAAACTCACTCACCGATAGCTCCATTGTTATGGACACAGAAAAACCTACCAATACGCCTCCAAATACTTTTGTGCCCGGACGTAATTTGTTTTTTCTTAGCATTGCTGCCGTCTATGCGCGCGAGCATGGAATTAATCATATGGTGACTGGAGTGTCGCAAACAGATTTTAGTGGCTATCCGGACTGTAGAGATGAATTCATAAAGTCATTAAACGTAACACTCAATTTAGCAATGGAAACCCCTTTCATTATCCATACCCCCCTAATGTGGATTGACAAAGCGGAAACGTGGGCCATGGCCGATGAACTTGGTGTTATGGACTTGGTGCGGAGAGACACATTAACTTGCTACAATGGGGTTGAAAGCGATGGTTGTGGACAATGCCCTGCCTGTAAACTACGTGGAGATGGATTAAAAAAATATTTAAGCATTAAAGCCAATTAAACTATGACAAAAATAGAGGATCAACTTACCCTACTGGGTAAAACAACAGAATATAGACAAGATTACGCACCCGAGGTTCTAGAAGCATTTGACAATAAGCATCCGGACAACGACTACTGGGTTCGCTTTAATTGTCCGGAGTTTACCAGTCTTTGTCCCATAACGGGCCAGCCGGACTTTGCTGAGATACGCATAAGCTATTTACCAGACATTAAAATGGTTGAAAGCAAAAGCCTCAAACTATATTTGTTTAGTTTCCGCAACCACGGCGATTTCCACGAGGATTGCGTAAATAAAATAATGAAGGATCTGATTAAACTTATGGATCCAAAATATATTGAGGTTACCGGAATATTTACCCCACGAGGCGGGATATCTATTTACCCATATGCAAATTACGGACGCCCGGGTACTAAGTACCAACAAATGGCAGAGGAGCGTTTACGTAACTACCCGGCATAGTACCACAAATAAAAAAAGGATATAGGTAAAAATCAACCTATATCCTTTTTTTATTCACAGCACCTAATGCATGTTTATTTTTCTTGTAAAGAGGTGTTATATTGCTCTGTATGTGCAGCTTTGTCATTTGTAGACAAGAACTTCTTAGTTAACCATCTGCGTACCGGCATATCATAGAAGCGTAAACTTACATATGCCAATGCAATACATCCTATAAATAGCGGAAAAGTTACCTGCCAGGTCTGATTAAACGTAAACTCATTTTTCCACAACCACGAGTAGAAAAGATACATAAACGGATAGTGTACCACGTATAAAGGATAGGAAATATCACCTAAAAACTTATACACTTTCGTAGCTCTTGGACTATCCACACTTCCGGATGCTCCTATATATAAAAGCACAGGGAAAAGCGCAATAATACAAACACAATCATACAATCCGTTAAGCCACATATTATCGCTCCCACCAATAAAAGGTATGGAAAGAAGAGTGATTATTGACAAAGTACAAATTGCAAACGCATTTTTGATCTTAGCAGATTTAAAATTACGCGCAATTAAAAGTCCTACTGTGAACGAAAAGATGAAACGTAACAAACCACCAAGTAGCCCATAACCAGCTAAAGTCCATCCAACGCCAAGATTGCCATATCCCGAAAGATTAAGTGAAGCGTATGTAATTAAACCACCACCGGCTAATACGGCAATACCGGCTAATAATTTTGTCGATAATCTTCGTAAAAATAAAGCGTACAATATATTTCCTATATACTCAAAGAAAAGTGACCATGTCGGACCATTTAAAGGAAACATTTCTCCATTTCCACGCACTTCAACTGCCGAACCGGGAAGCGCAGGTATAAGAAACATTGTTAAAAGGGTAGAAAACATCATAGCCGAGAAAGCTATTTTTGTACCATCCCATTGCTCTCCTCCTTGAATACAGAAAGTAATAACGCCCAACACTGCTCCCAATATAACCATAGGTTGCAATCTAATTAATCGGCGTTTAAAGAACTCACCTTTACTCATTGTTTTCCATCTATCATCATAAGCATACGCTATAACAAAACCGGAAAGTAAAAAGAAGAAATCAACAGCAAGATATCCATGATTAAATACCTGATCCATGGGACTGGTTGCATATCCCTCAAAAATGTGATACCATATCACCATCAGCGCAGCAACACCTCTAAGTCCATCCAATATCAGATAATGCGGTTTCGTATTTGGAGCCGCCACGGAAGTCATTTTTCCCATAATAAACATTTGAAAATTACACACTTAAATAATAGTTCTACAAAACTAACAGGTTTATGCCTATAAAAAGTTGTTCCACAACAAAAAAACAAGCTACTCACTTATTTCCTCTTATACGGCTTAATGTAGGCAACGTCATTCCCAAATAGGAAGCTATATAGCCAAGGTTGGCGCGTTCACAAACCATAGGAAACTGAATAAGCATTTGCTCATATCGCTCTTTCGCCGACAGTGTCAACAACTCCTTATGGCTACGATGTAATCTGCGATATTCATTTTGATGTATTATACGTCCCCAATTTGAGAGCTCCAAATTAGTTTCAAATAACTCCGAAAGTTTATCTATCTCTATACGGAAGGCCTGTACAGCCTCAATTGTTTCTACAAACTCCTCACTTGGCTTATTGTAATACAACTCGTCCATACTAAAAATAATACCGCCGGGACAGGAAAATGATGTGGTTATTTCTTCGCCATTTACAAGCCAATAAGACCTAGTCATTCCATCCTCTATAAAATAAGCATACTTACAATAGGTACCTTCAACAACCAATTTATGTTTCTTAGGGAAGGAACAAGGTGAAGTAACAGAGTGCAGTAATTCCTCAGTCTCCTTTGAAATACTACATATCTCTCTCATTTTTCTAATTATTAACTCCATTACTATAGTAAATCAAATTCTAATTTTATCCTATACACTAACACACTGTGTACTACAAAATTACAAATTTTGAGGAGCTATGCAAATTTATATACCTCGAGCATCCTCAATTATATCTAAAATATGTTCTTTAGTTTTTTAATTTTGAGCTAATTACATAAAATACGTATGCGCGTTAAGGTTTATATTTCTAAAAGAAATTGTAGTATGTACTTCATCACTCAGGTATACTAACAAAAAGCATATCATATAAATTATATATGTTTTATCCACGAAATAATCACATTCTAAATAAAAAGTACACATTAAGAAAACGGTACTCGCAACCATATCTCTCCACTTTCTGTTGTATGTCTCTCCGTATTTCATTCAGGTTTCATTCAGCTTTCATTCAGGTTTCATTCAGGTTTGGGGGTCTATACCTGAATGAAACCACAATGAAACCTGAATGAAAGTTGAATGAAATAGAAGTAAGTCCTAACTATCACTACGATGCCTGCTCACCAAACCTATACCACCATGGGTATATGTTTGTATGGTTTGCTTAGCAGATATATGCTCTTCTCTATAGCAACATTTTGCATAATAGCGCCATTGCAGATATAACATTGCACTCTTTGAAATAAAAGAGTCCAAGTACACAATACATTACCACCTATTTCGTTATTAATAGTAAATGAATATTTATTATATACAATCAATATAAATATTATTATAATTATTGCTATATAAACATTTCTTCACTATCTTGAGCACCTAAACTTTAGCACATTATTTACTAACATTGATGAGATATGACAAAAAAGTTATTTTTAACTATCACATTATGCCTTTTGAGCATAATTACAGCTTTGGCACAAATAAATGAAAAGCCATTTGTTGTTCCTGAATTACAAAAATGGCAAGGCAGCAAAGGGAACTTTACTATGTCCCAAGGAATGACTGTATCTGTGGATAAAAAGAATGGGAAAGAATTACTTCCTATTGCCGAACAGTTTATTGCCGATGTTGAGGAGATGTTTGGTTATAAATTACGTTTATTAGAAGCGGGTAACAATGGAGCTATCCAATTTGAAATAGGACGATGCGGTACTGATAATGCCGAAGGATATATGGTTAAAATTGGAACAAACGTAAAAGTGGTTTCAAATGAACCGGTTGGAGCCTACTGGGCAACTCGAACATTACTGCAGATGCTTGAGGGTACTAAAGGGAGTAGTTTACCTAAAGGGACTATAACTGATTATCCAAACTATCCTGTTCGTGGATTTATGTTTGACGTGGCTAGAAAATATGTTCGTCTGCCATTCTTACAAGATTACGTAAAGTTTATGGCGTATTACAAAATGAATACATTCCATATTCACTTAAACGATAATGGGTTTAAACAATACTTTGAAGATGATTGGAGTAAAACACCAGCTGCTTTCCGTTTAGAAAGTACAACTTATCCCGGATTAGCATCGGAAGAAGGACACTATACGAAACAAGAATTTATTGATTTACAAAAAATGGCAGAGGCTCATTTTGTGAATATCGTTCCTGAAATTGATATACCTGCTCACACATTAGCTTTTGCACATTATAAACCCGAACTAGGAAGTAAAGAATATGGAATGGACCACTTGGACTTATCCAATCCTAACATTTATCCGTTCTTTGATGCGCTTTTTAAAGAGTATCTAGAAGGAAATGATCCTGTTTTCCGTGGTAAAGTGGTACATATTGGTACCGATGAGTATAGTAATAAGGATAAAAAAGTTGTAGAACAATTCCGTAAATTTACTGACCATTACATTCGCGAAGTTCAGAAATATGGCAAAACAGCCGGTGTTTGGGGTGCATTAACACATGCCCAAGGCGATACACCTGTTACTGTTGATAACGTATTGATGGATTGTTGGTATAACGGCTTTGCCGATCCTAAAGAGATGATTAAACAAGGTTACAATGTTGTTAGTATTCCTGATGGTTTAGTATACATTGTGCCGGCAGCAGGTTATTACTATGACTACTTAAATTGTAAACATCTATATGACAAATGGACTCCTGCAACAATAGGAAATCAGGAATTTGAGGAGAGACATCCACAAATTAAAGGAGGGAAGTTTGCAGTATGGAATGACCACTGTGGTAATGGAATTAGCGAAAAAGATATTCATCACCGCGTATGGCCGGCAATGCAAACCATGTCGCAAAAAATGTGGAAAGGCGCTAAAACTACAATGCCTTATGAAACATTCAACAATAAAGCACAATTACTAAGCGAGGCTCCGGGCGTAAACCAACTAGGAAAGGTGAGAGGCGTGAAAGGCATTGTATTTACTGCCGATACGTTAAAACCAGGTGCTGTATCTAAGTTCGTTGAGGCTGGATATGGTTATAAAGTAAAATTTAAACTTCATTCTAAGGATAACTTGAACGGTGCAGTATTGTTTGAGTCGCCAAATGCAAAAGTATATTTACGCGATCCGAAAACCGGTAACATCTCATTTGAAAGAGATGGCTATCGTTACTCATTTAATTATGCCGTTCCTAACGATGAGACCGTTGAGTTAATGTTTGTTGGCGATAATACATCAACAACATTGTTTGTAAACAATAAGGAAGTTAGTAAACTTGCAAAAAAAGAGTTACACTATGGCCAAAATGGTAAAACTAAAATGTTTGATATGCCTACATTGGTTTTCCCAACACAAAAGTGTGGTAAGTTTAACGGATTAATTACAAACTTCAGTATTGAACAACTATAAGCATTAAAATGAAAAGACTTATAATATTAACAGCGTTATTAATTGTAGCAATAAATAGCTGGGCAAAACATTGGGTTTATGACATGAAGGACTTTGGAGCTTTGCCTGGTAGTAGCGTCAATGTATCGCCAATTATGGGTAAACTCCTAGCGCAAATTGAACGGGAAGTAAAGAAGGGTGACAAAGTCACTATTCGTTTTGCAAAAGGTAGATATGACTTTCATCCGCAAGGAGCCGAGCAACGGACCTATTATATATCAAATCACGATCAAGATAATCCTAAGTTGGTTGGTTTACCGTTGGAGCGCATTAACAACTTAACCATTGAAGGTAACGGTGCGGATTTCGTATTTCATGGGCGTATGATTCCTTTATCCTTAATGCATGCAAGTAAGACTACGTTGAAGGACTTTACCATTGATTTTGAGAATCCACAAATTGCACAGGTAAAGATTGTTGAAAGCAATCCGGAAACCGGAATGACCTTTGAGGTTGCACCATGGGTAAACTATGAGATAAGCAAAGAGGGCTATTTTGAAACAAGTGGAGACGGATGGCGCGGACGTCAAGGCGGAGGAATTGTATTTGAAGGCGATACTAAACGCATTGTATATAATACTAGCGATATTGGTATAAACACAAAAGATGCTAAACAACTAGAAGGACGCAAGGTACTTGCCCCTAATTGGAAAGACAGCCGCATTAAACCGGGCATGGCAGTAGCAATGAGAATGTGGTATCGTCCAACTCCGGGAATCTTTATGTCGCATAACACTGATACGCGCATTGAGAATGTAAAAGTTCACTATGCTGAAGGTATGGGACTATTGGCCCAGCTGTGTACAAATATCACCATGGATGGTTTCTGTGTAAGTTTAAAAGGCGATAACGATCCTCGTTACTTCACAACACAAGCTGATGCTACTCACTTTTCTGGTTGTAGAGGAAAAATTAGCTCATGTAATGGATTATATGAAGGCATGATGGACGATGCTATCAATGTACATGGCACCTATCTAAAAATCATTAAACGCATTGACGATAAAAATGTAATTGGACGTTACATGCATGGACAAGCGTGGGGATTTGAATGGGGACGTGCCGGCGATGCCGTACAATTTGTAAAAGCCGAGACAATGGAGTTAGTTGGTGGAACAAACAAAGTTTCCGCAATTAAGCCATATGATAAAGAACAAATTGACGGAGCGCGCGAATTCCATATTACGTTTGAGAAACCTCTGGCTGCAGAAATCGGGACAGAAGGAATTGGAATAGAGAACTTAGAGTGGACTCCAGAAGTTTATTTTGCTGGAAATACTATCCGCAACAATCGTGCGCGTGGGGCTTTATTTAGTACTCCAAAACGTACTGTTGTAGAAAATAATATTTTTGATCATACTTCCGGTACTGCAATCCTACTTTGTGGCGATTGTAACGGATGGTATGAAACCGGAGCATGTTTGGACGTAGTAATACGTAAAAACACATTTATAAATGCGCTTACATGTATGTTCCAGTTTACAAATGCAGTTATCTCAATTTATCCTGAGATTCCTAATTTGAAAGGTCAAACTAAGTATTTCCACGGAGGTAAAGGCAAGGGTATTGTGATTACTGACAATCGTTTTGAGACGTTTGATCGTGCCATTGTGTATGCCAAATCGATAGACGGATTAATATTTAAGAATAATGTAATCAAAAATACTACCGACTATAAGCCATTCCACTGGAATAAACACCGTTTCCTATTTGAACGTGCAACAAACGTAAAAATAGAGAACAATGATTTCGAAGATGGATTTGACGAAACAAAAGACGTTAAGTATACCTTATAATAAAAAAGCTCTGCCATCTGGCAGAGCTTTTTTATTTATTTAAGCGCATATTAGATATGTATAGCCTCTCCAAGTGCTGCAGCTGCAGCCTCCATAACAGCCTCACTCATTGTGGGGTGTGGATGTATTGTTGTAATCAAATCATGCGTAGTTAATCCTTTTTTACGTGCTAGAACAAGCTCTGAGATCATCTCTGTAACATTGGCTCCAACAAGATGAGCTCCAAGAATTTCGCCATTCTCTTCATTTGTAACTAGTTTTACAAATCCTTCTGTTGCACCTGCAGATGTGGCTTTACCCGAAGCTGTGAAAGGAAATTTTCCAACTTTAATCATATAACCTGCCTCAATAGCTTTACCCTCAGTCAAGCCAACGGATGCTACCTCAGGCGTTGTATATGTACATCCCGGTACATTACTATAGTCAATAGGCTCCGGACGTAAACCTGCAATACGTTCAACGCAACAAATAGCCTCTGCTGATGCAACATGAGCAAGCGCTTGGCCGTGTACAATATCGCCTATAGCATATACCCCTTTCATTGACGTTTCATAGAACTCGTCTACTTTTACTTTACTCCCTTCCATCTCTATACCACATTCTTGTAAACCTATGTTTTCTACGTTAGGAGTTACACCAACAGCTGAAAGCACCATTTCCGCTTCGTAAACATCAATGTTACCTTTTTTATTCTTCACCGATATCTTTAATAGCTCTCCACTTTTATCAATACTTTCAACACTGCTCTTAACTAAAACCTCTATCCCGGCTTTTTTAAATGAGCGTCCTACTTGCTTAGATACCTCTTCATCCTCAACCGGCAAGATTGTTGGCATAAACTCAACTAGAGTAACTTTAGCACCCATGGCATTATAGAAATAAGCTAACTCAGAGCCGATTGCTCCAGAGCCCACAACCAAAAGAGAAGTAGGGCAGTGGTCAAGCGTTAAAGCTTGGCGATAACCAATTACGCGCTCCCCATCCTGAGGAATATTAGGGAGCTCTTTTGAACGGGCACCCGTAGCTAAAATTATATGATCTGCAGAATATACAGTCGCATCACCTTCTGCATTCTTTACTTCAACTTTTTGTTCACCAATAACGCGTCCATGTCCTTGAATAACTTCAATCTTATTCTTCTTAAACAAATAATCTATCCCTTTACTCATTTTCTCCGCCACACCTCTGCTTCGAGTTATAATTGCATCGAAATCTGGCTTTGCAGCTTCAACCTGCACACCATAGGCAGCAGCATGATTTGCATACTCTAACACCTGCGCTGATTTTAAAAGTGATTTTGTAGGAATACATCCCCAATTTAAACAAATCCCTCCCAATTCAGCTCTCTCAACAACCGCAACCTTCATTCCAAGCTGCGAAGCTCTAATAGCAGCCACGTATCCTCCGGGACCACTACCAATTACAATTAAATTATAGTTATTAGTCATACAATGCTTAAGTTTTCTCCAAAGAGAAGTTATTAAAACGTTTTCATTGTTACAAAGCTATAATTTATATTGAAAATATTGTAATAATTTATCAGCGTTAAGTAGGTTTATTAGCCATTAAAATCGATATCCTATTGAGGCTCCGCCTAAAAATGTATTAATGTGGGTATGAGAGCGGGCCAAGACCATATCCTTTACCCAAATTGAAACACTCCAGTTGTCATCAATGTGGTATCCTCCAGATGCCCGTAAATGTACTCCATAAGTAAACCGTACATCACTGCCCTTATTTGTCCTGTCGCTATAACCCGTAAAACCTAGGGGTATCCCCGCCGTTAAATCAAGAAAGAAATAGCGATCAATAAAAGAATATCTGTACTGAGGCGAAAATACTGCCACATAGGGATTATAATCGGATTTAGGAAGATGTTTGCGTCTGGTTTGAATATAGTCAAAAGCAATACCTACGCCTTGACTTTTCCATGTTGGGATAGTCCTGTCATATGCAATGCCAACAAGATACCCTTTGTTAAAATTAAAACCGCCATCCAGTAATATCTTATTAATGTTCTCAGCTTTAATACAACTACAGGAAATTAAACATACAATGGATAATATTAGCTTCTTCATAACTCTAATTATTAATAACGTTTTATGGTTTAACGTAATAACACTTTTATTTGTGCCAATATTTAATCACACTAAATTATTTCTACACTTTTTTAACCTTATCAAAAGGTCACTTAAATCATAGAATACCGTAAACTCATTTGTTTAAATATATAAGTTATGAGTCATCATTTTGTGCAATTTAGTTCCGTACATTATAAATATCCATCAGGATACCATGCATTAAAGGGTATCAGTTTCCGTATAAATCACGGGGAGAAAGTTGCATTTATCGGCTCCAACGGAGCCGGAAAATCAACAATGATTTTACACATGAACGGATTACTATTACCTACTGAGGGCTCAGTAAATATTGGCGATATTCCCTTATCTAAGAAAACCTCATCCATCATCCGCAAAAAGGTAGGTTTAGTGTTTCAGAATGCCGATGATCAACTCTTTATGCCAACGGTTGAAGAGGATGTTGCTTTTGGTCCCACTAACATGCAGTTACCTCTGGAAGAGATTGAGCGCAGAGTATCCTTAGCTCTATCTGCCGTTGGAGCTTTAAGCTATAGGAAAAGTGCTCCTTATCATCTATCAGGTGGTCAAAAGCGGAGTGCTGCCATTGCCTCCGTACTTGCCATGGAGCCTGAAATCCTTGTGCTTGATGAGCCTAGCTCAAATCTTGACCCCAAAGCTCGACGTCTGCTTATTGACCAAATAAAAGGATTTAATCATACATGTATTATTGCTACTCACGACTTAGAAATGGCATGGGAGCTTTGCAATAGGATTATTGTTATGCACCAAGGAAAGATTATTGCAGACGATACTACTAAAAATATCTTTGAGAATGCTGAGCTACTTAAAGAGTGCGGACTAGAACAACCCTATCAGCTTATAATATCAAATTTACAGCAAAATATAAATCATATAGAGGCCGAAAAGGAAAATCTAAAGACTGAAATACTCAAACTAGAAAATTCGATTAGTCGCAAAATACAATAACAGCCCAATACAACAAACGCCTTCCAGAAGTACAATCCAACTTCCAGAAGGCGCGTTCTTATTCAATAGATAATATTAAAACAGACTAAACATAGCTAAACCTGTACCATAGTTTTTTCCATATAGGATATCATTTACTATAAGTTTTACATATCTACATGGTCCATTATTTTTGAAAATAATTTCAGTAATCTCTCCACCTGTTGCACCTATTGTGATTTCCTCTTCATAGGTAGCATTTTTCCACGTTGCTCTATCTGTCGATATTTTCACCGTTACAACATTAGGCATAAATCTAAATATACTGAATCCTTTTTTACTGTCTTGACCAATATGAACCCCCGATAACTGTTTCATCTCTTTCAAATCCACAATAACTTCGTATGTTCTATGCTCAGGATTAAGTTCAGGCTTCCACGTAGTTTTTATATTGCCATCAAAAAGATATTCTAAAAACGAATTAAAGTCATTCTCATCCGGAATTGAGCAAGTGTAAGTTAAATCATCCGCACTGATATATTCACGTTCAGGAACTTCGGGATTATCGCACATCGTCACGAAATCTAATGTCTGGCCAACATCAAAATGGCTATTATATCTATTCACCTTTATCCCTAATAATTCAAAAGCCTGCGTTAATGCGAATATAGAGGCAGCCTTATCATCTACCTTACTAGCACTTTTGTCCGCCGTCATTATAGGAACATTCATATACCTACCTTTCGCCAAATTCAATGTTTTTAGATTAGGAAAATATAAGATATCCTCAAGTGATCCTATTGAGAAATTTAAGTTTAGCGTTTCAACACTCTGCACAAAGTCCTCAGTTACTTCCAAAACACCGTAGTCTCTAAACAACTCTTTCTTGAAGTCTGTTGCTATTGCAAACTCCTTCTTTAAGTTAAACGGTTCAAATAGTATTGTATCCTGACAGTCCTGTATAAACCCTCTTCGATGTATTTCAACCACTTTAGTTGGATCTATTGCCTCCTCAAGCAAGAAGTATTTTTGTTCAACATCATCCTTAGTTATGTCCAGAAGCTGTTTTTTTCCTTCTTTATTTACATAACTTATTGCTACATCTTGAAGCTCATCAATCCAGTTGCTAAAAAACAATATTAACCGGTCGTTCACAAAGAAATGTTTATTCACCACTCGTGGAAACGAACGCACAATTTCATGTTCTTCTGTAAACGGTCTGCTAAATACAATTTCCGGAATAGATTCATTTCCATTTTTATCCATATTGGCAACATGAATCTCGTAATTTCCATTCTGCAAATTTGATAGTTCTACCGATCCATCTGTTGCCGCAAGGATAGTATCCTTTACAATTTCATCATTGGTCCACGTTACTTTAATGTTTGTTATATGCGGATCTACACTGTTAGTCCAATTGAGTATTAACCGTCTCCAGCCCGGAACCACTTTAAGGTTTGTACATTTTCCTACATTACGAATAGGTCCATCTCCGGCCATATCTTTATATGTATCCTCTATATTTCCACAACTACAAATAAATAGTAATGTGAAAATGCTTAGTAATAGGTTTCTCATACTTTTAAAAATTAATTTGTATAGAATTATTCATCTACTATGAAGATATTATCTTTCTTCCCATATATTTTTTAATCGTCCTGCTTAACAAACACTTCAATCTCATGTAGGGTAACGTAATCATTAATATTACCATCATGGACGTCTGTATACTTGTCAAATGTCTCATTAAAAATAACTTTCAAATATCGATAACTTTCTTTTGAAGGTGGAAAATGTATAGTCACTTTACATGGTTCGGCAGCATCGAATTCTTCTATATTATTTATTTTATGCGTCAAGCCATAACCTGGTCCTCTATAACTCCATCTATTTTCCATTTGTGTGGTTTTACTTTGGTGGTAAGAACCTATTTTCACCCATGATTCGTCATCGTCAACATCATTGGATGCAAAAACGTCTATGGAGTTAGGGGTTCTATTGTACATATAATAAGCTCCCCAAGGATGTAAATTACCATATTTATTAACATTCAACATACTATGGAAATTTAAATAGGCAGGTATACGCGGCTGATCTTTAAAATCAAAAATAAATGGTTTACCTACCGCATATGGGCCAGCAACAAATGTGTAATATATACTGCTAGATGCTTTGGTAAATACCTCTAGTCCCTTACAATCCTGATCGAACAGATATTTTGCACTTAATTTTACTAAATCATCTTCAATAATTAAATCATCAGGACTATAGAAATCAAAGTTATCCGCTGATAAATAAGTTGAGTTATAGATACTCACCTTATCCCAAACCTTTTCTCTTACTGTATAACCCCTATAATCTTCAGTCCTTACAATAACAGTATTTTCCGGATAGATTTGCTTTAATATATAATTTAGCGTATCACTTCCTGGTGTAATAACGAATGTATCAATACGTAGAGTATCGCGTTTATTAGTTAACGGATTTAATCCAAGATAATATACATGAGCAAGCCCTTTACTATTCTCTGGTGCATCATAGATTAATGAAAAACCATACCAGAATGGATCTATACGCGCATTATCACAAAAGGAATAGGCTCCCGAGTCATGTGTATCAAAGAAAACCTTTGTTTTCTCCGATTCTGTCTCGTCCTTATACACCATAGACACCTGCGCTTCTACATGTTTACGTGCTTCATTAAAACCAATTATTACTAATGAATCACAGAAATAACTGCCTACTCTTGTAAGCTGCTGTCCTTGAGCATCTGTATACTGCACTTTTATGGAACGTGCATCCTCACTGTCAGGGAGATTATAATACATTACTGCTCCACCCGCAATAGGTCTAAAGGTTATATTATCGGAGGATATAAATGAGCTATTTATTACCTCATCTTTCTCACATGCCCATAGTAACATTAACATTGGCAATAAAAGAAATATATTTTTCATAATACTAAGTTTTACGTAGCTATTAATACTTGTTCATATACTCCCAGCTGTTTACCATCCAGGATTCTGTACATTCCCTGACACAAGGATATCCTCACTCTTTATTGGGAACAGATAATCTTTTGGTGCAAGGAATTTACGCTTAGACCACACTACAATAGGACCTTCATAATTATTATAGAATCCTCGAGCATTATCCGATGTGATATTCCATCCATATTGTGCCTGGTTCAGCTCATCTTGAGCAGTTAACCAACGGCGTAGATTCCAGAAACGATGGCCTTCAAAAGCAAATTCTATGTTCCATTCACGTCTCACAATCTCTCTTAATCCTTCTTTATTGGTTACCTTCTCCGGATATTTTGAATAAGTTGTCCAAGCCTCCTTAACACCTATCAGTCCTGCTCTTTTTCTCACTTTATCCAATGCGGAATAAACCTTCTCACTAGGTCCCTCATACTCATTCCATGCCTCAGCTTGCATCATATATAACTCAGCTAAACGAATCAATATTACAGCTTCTTCTCGTTGATAAACAGCTAAATAATCCTTAGCCGACACCTCTGAATAAGTACCCTTTTTCAACCAATAACCCGAAAGGTTCTGTGGTACCGAAGGATCTATTACTTTTGAACGTGTACCAATTTCCTCACCTCTATAAGGTTTAATAAGCATTAAATGCTTTCTTTCCTTACCGCGTTGCCAATAGCATCTGTCGGCGGCAATATGTGCGTAAAATCTTGGCTCTCTGCGTAAATGTAAGTTAAGCACTTCCTTTACATTTTCAGTTTCAAGACCTACTACATCTTTATAGTCCGAACTAATTTCTTTACCCATTTTAAAGCGCTGACTATAATCCCACGTTTTGTCCTCCTCAATAGGTACTCCATTCTTTGTATAATACATCTCAACCATTTTCATACTAGGGGAGATACAACCTCTGTTACTTACATGATAATGGTCCGAATTTTCATCAAGAATATAAGGTAATGTACGGCTTGCATACATATCACTCAACGGATTTGAGTAACGCGTCATAAACAATGCCTCATCATTATTAAAACCTGTAGCCTGAACAGATTTCTCTATATCTAACATCGTGTTTAGAAGTGGCGTATTATGCAGCTTTGATCCTGCAATTAAAGCCTTACCGTTTAACTCAGCTACTCTTACGGCCTCATCGGCAGCTTCGGCAGCTTTCTTCCATTTCTCCGCATCATATGTCGAAGAGAATAGTGGCTCTCCATTTTTGTTCTTTATATTACGATAAGCAGGATTTCCATTAAAAAGTGGCGATGCTGCTAATAAAAGCGCTTTGGCTTTTAATGCAACTGCTGACTCCTGCGAATGGTATGCATAACGAGAAAATTCCTTTTGATTTAGTGGTGGTAAATCAACCATTGCCTCATCCAACAACTTCACAATAGCTTCAACACAATCATCAATACTACTTCTTGGTTGTAACATTACACTCACATCATTTCCTAAATCAATGTTCTCCGGTACCAAAACAATAGGACCGTAATGTTGCATTAATTCAAAATAGAAATGGGCTTTAAGAGCCTTTACTTCGGCCACCCATAATCTTTTCTCCGTTTCAAGCATGTTATAAACATTATCAATGTTATTGATAAATGTATTACAATAACGAATACCTGCATACACCGTGTTATCATTCCAAATATTACCATATGGATCATATGACATCTGTATACCATCACCAATAAAGAATCCACAGAAAGAAAATTTGTCCGATGTTGCACTTCCTTCACGACGCGTAAAATCACCAGCAACCATCTCGTCTGCACCTAAAAACTGTGGATTATATCTTATACTACCGGTACTCTCATTAAAAAAGGAATAACACGTTTTTAACCAAACAAGTACTGACTCTTTCTTTTCAAAAATGGACTCTATCGTTTCAATATCCTTTTCCGGCACCATATCCAAATAGCTACAGCCCGTCACAGCTAGCATTACCCATGCAACACTTATATAAATATACTTTTTCATAACGCTCTATATCTTATTAAATTAGAAACCTAAGTTAATTCCTACCGAGTAAGTTTTTTGTATCGGATAATTAAATCCATTTTCCCCAAGCTCAATATCCCATACCTTAAAATTAGAAATGATAAATGGGTTATTAGCGCGAGCAAAAATCTTCATATTCTTAAAATGAATTCTATTTAAAAACCTTCTTGGCATATTGTATCCCAACTCTATCGAGGTACATCTCAAAAATCTATTATCTCTCATAAAGTAGGTACTCTTTCTCACCTCTGTCTCTGTATTGTACCAATCCTCATGCGGATTATGGTGCGTTATATTATAAGTAGATAGACGAGGCCAAAATGGACGACTACTCATATTATCCTCAGACCAATGGTCTTTATATATGGCTGTTAACATCGCTCTGTCATTTGTAAATGGCGATATCTGCTTCGGATTAATAAAAAATGATCGTCTTCCTGAACCTTGAAACGCAAAACTCAATTCAACATTTTTAAAGTTAAAGAAGCCACTGAAACCATATATAATACTTGGATTCTCCGGATAACCAATAAATGTTGCATCCATTACATCAATTACGCCATCATTATTTAAATCTCTATATCTAATATCGCCAGGCATAACGTCTCCTCCTTGGAAAGCCGAATTATCAATCTCCGCCTGATCTTTGAATAAACCTTCTGCTATATAACCAATCTGTTGCGATAAATCATGCCCTTTCTTTTGTTGCCAAGTCGGTTTATTCGATGCCTCTTCAATATACTCATATTTCACTCTGTTATATGTAAACGTTCCGTTCAGGATAAACCATAAATCATTAGACAAAGCATATTGAAATTTTCCCTCAACATCAACACCATATGATTTTGACTTTCCAATATTATCTAAAGGAGACACCTGTATACCCATAGATTCTGGTATAGCCGTACGTAACGATAGGATATTGTGTCTATACTCCCTATAAAGATCAGTGGTCATCTCAATCAAACCATTGAAAAAGTTAGTCTCAACACCAAAATTATATTTCTCCGAGATTTCCCACTTAATATTTGGATTAGCATAAGATGAAACAAAATAGCGTCCAAATGAAAGGGTATTAGGCTCAGGATCTTTCTTTTGTTGGCTCGATATTGTTGGTAAATAAACAAAACGCGGCTCTTTAATGATACCATCATTACCCACCTTACCCCAAGAAAGTCTTAATTTCATAAAGGATAAAACATTTTGAATATTTTCCATAAATGGTTCTTTAGACACTACCCAAGCAACTCCAGCTGCTGGGAAAAATCCCATTTTATATTTACTTGCAAAACGTTCTGAACCGTTATATCCAAAACTCGCCTCTCCAAAATATCGACTTAGTAAACCATAAGTACCACGCATTGAAAAACTTAGATTACGCTCCTCAAAAGCATCAAAAAGTGACGACGGCGGCGAGTTAATCTTTCTTTGTGCCTGTACAACACCAGTCAAACTTGTTTGGTGATTTTGTCTATCAGCTCCACCCCAAGCGGCAGTATGATATACACGTCCCTCGTAGGTCATGGCTGTTGTCGATGCAGCCCCAATATTTCTATCATCCAATTTCAACGTTCTTCTCGCTGTAGATGCATTTGTAGCAATTAACTTATGGATACCTGTTTCTTCATCGTAGCTTCCTAAAGCATACAAAAATGGTACTGTCCCGTAACTTGATGAACTGAAACCGCTTCTATTTAACGATAAACTAGCTCTTACTTCTAATCCTTTTATAAGAGCATCTAGAGTATGAATATACTCAGCTCTATTTATCGTTGAATAGCGCATTCTGTCTTTATACCCAGTATGCAATGTTTGATATGGATTTCCTTGTCCCATTAAAGATGTTCCAAAACGAATATGTGGCCAGCTATATTGCTCATCTGCGGGATACATTACCGCAAAATCAACAGGCGAAGCATTAAATGCCATTCCATATACACCCTGTGCATCAACTCTAGGACCTTTGTACTTATCCAAATTCGTTGTGGTGTTTAAAACTAACTTAATGGTGTTTGTTAAATCAACATTCATGTTTATTCTAAACGATGTTGTATTATTCTTCACATTAATGTCAAACTGGTTAAGTCGGTCTGTTTTCAAAATACCATTATCCATTACATAGTTTAATGAACCATAATACTGCATCCTACGAGTTCCCCCGCGTACATTTAAACCAAAACGATGATTTATACTTTGATTCTTAAACATAATGTCATACCAATCATTTTGAGGATATACCCACTCCGGGAATCTATCACTCATCGTATTGTTTATGCGCTCAACGCTATATTTTGGAATTGCCGCGTCATTTCTGCTCATTAAAGCGCGGTTATACATTCGCATGTAAGTAACTGGGTCCACCGTCTCTATCTCTTGAGTAGGCATAGAAGCAACTGCTTCATAACGAAACGTGGTATATACATCTCCTTCCACACCTTTCTTCGTTGTAACCAAAATTACACCATTAGCACCGCGAGCACCATACATCGCAGTTGCCGATGCATCCTTCAATACACTAAACGATTCAATATCCTCTGGTTGAATACGTGCTAAATCCAGCTTAGAAACCTCAACACCATCTAAAAGTATTAACGGATCAATATTTGCCGATCCTTGAAAAGAGGTTACTCCACGTATATAAAACTTCGTATTCATTTCGCTCTCCGTTAGTGCTCCGGGAAGTCCTCCCGTTTGCCAACCCACCATTCCGGCAATTTTACCTGCAAAAGAAGCAGTTAAATCACTATTCGATGATTTTAAGCTTCCAGGACTTACCGTAGTAATTGCCGACACAACGCTCTCCTTTTTCTGAGAACCAAATGCAACAACAGTTACCTCATTCAAATCCTCTACATTGGGCTTCATGATAAACATTAAATTACCTAAGCCCTCTTTAGCCACATAGCTAATTGTTTCCATTCCTATAAAGGAAAATTCAAAAACATCACCATATGAAACTCCAGATACAGTAAACTCACCATTGATATTAGTAGTAGTACCTATCGAACTCTTTTTATTTACCACAGTTACACCAATCAAAGGTTGTTTTTCATTATCGAAAACTCTACCCTTCATGGTCATCTTACTTGCGGCCTTCGTCGTAGCGTCCTGCTTCTTACGCTCTATAACAATAGTATTATTCATTACTTTATAGCTATATTCGCTATCCTTGAATAATACATTTAATGCATTAACTACCGATACATTTTTTACATCAATGGAGTATTTCCCCATAGCACCGGCTTTAACGTCTTGCTGAAACACAAACTCAATAGCACTTTGCTTACGCATTTCGCCCAAAATATCTGTAATGGGCTTATTGCTCATATTTATAGAAACTTTCTTTTCATCTAACGACATCAAAAAGGCACTGGTCTCCGCACTTCTATTCGTTGCAAAAATGTCATTTGGAGCAATAACAAATATAGTCGTAAGAAAAAATGCACAGGTAAATATACCATATGTTATCTTCTCTTTTACATTTAAAATTTTCATATTAACTCTAGTTTAAAAGGATATTAATCACTCTTTTAGATAATTATTTGCTATATTTGTTGATATGGTGTAAGCGTCATTGAGTGCAAAATCGTTAGCGCTTATTCATATCCGCGAAGAGTCTCCCTTGGAGGCTCTTGCTTTTTATTTCTTCACTATCTCATATGTCTTATCATTTAACTGTATCACATCAATATTCATTGCCAATTGCAATTTCTGCAAGGAAGCATCAAGCGAAACATCTTTAGCAATCGCAAGCGTTAACTTCACGTCGTCAAAATGTTCAGCATTATATTTAAACACTACACCATACCAATTTGCTATATTATTAATAATGTCATCAAAATCGCCATCCAAGTACTCAAAGGAACCATTCATCCATGCTAAATAGGACATCACATCCACTTTCTCCAATGTCATTGTTCTATTTAGTATGTCAATCTCTAACATCTCATTAGGAGCCATTATTTTTTCCTCAGCACTTGTACTCAAACTTATACCCACACGTCCTTCCACTAAAACTGTGCGTATCTTATTACTTAATTGCGTGTTTATCCCAAATTCAGTACCATATACTTTTACATATGACTCATTTGCATTTACAATAAATGGAACATCGGATTTTGCAACCTTAAAATAAGCCTCACCTTTTAATCCAACTTCTCTAGTTTTACCTGTAAACTTCTCTGGAAAACTAAGCTCGCTATTCGCATTCAGAGTTACTTCAGTTCCATCATCTAACACAATCATTTGAGTGCACTGTACTGGGACTATTAATCTACATAATGTAGGTGCGGTCAGTTTCCCTTTGCCATTCTTTTGCTCCTCCTTATTGACCATCTTATTAAGCGTATGTTCATCAAATTTCATTGATAAGGTATCATTAACAATCAATACCGGCTCTGTATAGCTATAGGCCAATAGGGGAGTTACTATATTATTCTTACTTTCACTCTCATCTGTAATTATTAAATTCCAGGACACTACACCTACCACCAACATTGCCGCAACCGCAGTTATTTTAACAAGCGATTTATAAACATTAAACTTATTACTGCCACGTAATCTAACATCAAGCCGCTGCTTTTGGGGAATATCTGCTTTACATTGCGAATAAATTCGTGTCATCTCATCTTGATGTTCTATCAACTGTCTAATGAATTCTGATTTATCATACTCACTATCGAAACGCTGCGCCACATCATCAGGTAATGATCTGTTATTATGCTTCAGCTCTGAAATAATTTCATCAAGAGCCTCACAAGCACGTTGAACCTTATTTATATCGTCAAATTTCATATGTTAAATATTGCAAACTAAATTCTATGTATTAACTTATTAATAACACTCTTTTATCAAATAACACTCATAATCCCTATTTCTACTTTGAATATGCTATTTTTTTATAAAAAAATAATTAATTTAGTCCTATGACAAATTTGTCGTCTATGCTACAAACCGAAAAACAACTTATAAAAGGCTTTAATAAAAAAAATAGAGCAGCTTTTGGGCAGATATATACTATACTCCACCAAGAGCTAACTCTATATGCATCAACCATATTTAATGGCACCAACGAGAGTACCGACGATATTATACAAGATATCTTCTTAAAGATATGGGATGATGGAAGTGTACAATTTGAATCTATTGCACGAATAAAAGCATTTATATTTGTGTCAATTAAGAATTCCTATAAAAACCACATAAGAAGCTTACATCACCAAAATCAGTATCATGACTATGCTGAGAAAGAGTTTATTTATGATATCATGGAATGTGAGGCCTATATTAAACTTGTTGAAACATTAGGTATTCTTCCTCAAGACTGTGCAACTGTAATCAGAATGTATTTAGAAGGCTATAAACCTGATGAGATTGCTGCAACTCTTAATTATAAACCACAAACCATTTATAATAAAAAGCAAGAAGCTATTACACGTCTTAAGAATAAAATAAATAAGACCTATATGTTTATATCAATCTTTAACCTGTAACTAATAAAATATCTGTCTAGTATACTCAACGCTACCATCTTACCAACGCGAACGAATAAATCATTCAACACAATCTATTCATATATAAATCATTATCCCCAATAATGGCCAAACTTCACCATAGGTTCATACCAACGCACAAGTATAAAGAGCAGAGACCATACAATAAGATATACAGTGTCACGAGTATGCCACTGGGTATGTATAGCTCCCCGAAATGAACCCGTAAATCCGCGTGCCAACATGGCATTATGTATGCGTTCGGCACGTTCAAAGGTACGTATCATGAGTTGTCCCGTGAGTGTTCCCCACATTTTTAAACTATATCCTTTTTTTCCAAAACTACGGGAATCACGTGCTCTACTCATTGCTATTGCCTCTTGTATTAATACAAAAATATAGCGATACACAAACAGGAGTTGTGTAGTAAATATAGATGGTATTCGCATTCGCTCCAATCCGCGGCATAAAGTATGGAAGCCCGAACTCATTATAAGGAGTAATGACACAAGCACTGATAGGATACCACGTACTACAATTGCAATAAACGTTAACCACCCCACACTCAATGTAATATTTCCTATCACTAACCCGGGACGATGATCAAATATTGGATTAAAAATGCCTATAAACAACACAAAAGGGAGTACAATCAAGGAACGCTTTATAACATAACTAAACGGTATGCCACTCCATGAACAGGTCAAAATAGGAAATACCAAAAATAAAAGAATATCACCTATATCAATTAACGGTAATGAAAGCATACACACTAGGTATACTATTGTGACAATTATGCGTGCACGTATATCAATAGGACGGAGGGATGTCCTCTTTGCAGACATCCTCTCCATCAATGTTAATTCATTAAATGCATCTTCAAGCTTTGACATAGTCTCTACTAAACATTTTCACTTATACTTTCATTGTCATTATCCCCTTGTCTTTTACGACGTTGCGAACTGATTACCCCAATAATTATAGCCAAAACCACAATTATACCTCCGCCTGCAATCCCGGCCAATGTTGTCCCGGCATTAGGGGTACCCCATTCTTCGGTTTCGGTTTCAGCTTCAACTACATCATCTGTATTTTCAGCTACTAATTCTTCATGTGACTTGAAACTGTAATCAGGCATAAAGGATAGTTTATCTTGTATTCTAGCAGCAACATCGTGTGCTCTACTTTCAGCAAGGTCTGGCGTTTCTTTACCTGTCATATTAAAAAGAGACCACTCCAATCCGTCCGGATGTGTTGATGCAAACCAGCTTACACCGCCACCAATTAATAATGCCAATACTCCTATTGTCCAAAGTGCACGCCGATAGGAACCATGCGTTTTTTTCTCGGTAATATTACCATCATCAAATTCATTGCTTTCACTGTAGTTTACTAACAACGTAGGCTTATATTTGTAAATAAAATATATCACAGCCGATGTTGCGAAGCCCTCCACCAAACCTATTGCAACGTGTATTGGCAACATAAACAACAAGAATTTACCAATAGGTAATGCCGTAATCCCAGAGGCCTCCGTCTCCAACGTAACACTAAGTGCTCCTAACTCAAGCCCTATAACACATGCCAATACAGATGCCCACATAATTCGGCTATATGAGAAACCCTTACGTATTATAGGTGCAAAAATCAAAGGAAACGCAACCAAACAAACTAACGCACCCATATTGAAAATATTACATCCTAGTGTCAAAATTCCACCGTCGGCAAAGAAAAGACACTGAACCACCAATACGGAAGCTAAAGTGATAAAACCTGCCCACGGTCCAAGAACTGCAGCCAGGAGTATTCCGCCTACAATATGTCCACTAGAGCCCGTACCGGGGATAGTGAAATTAATCATTTGGCAAGCAAAAATAAATGCGCCCATTACTCCCATTAATGGTGCTATATGTTCATTAGAGCTTTTACGCACCTTGCGCGCGCCAACTCCCAACAAGGTTATTGATACGGCTCCCATTACCGCTGCTACAGCGGGAGAAACCAAAGCATCTGCCATATGCATACTACTTCCTTTTTAGTTTAACTATACTATGTACGGTTAGAAATTGAACTGAAAGGATACCTGTACTCGGTTATTTTCCCTTCGTTTTAAGTCCATCAGTGTTTTGCTTCCCCAAATGTATTCTACACCTATTTGTGAACTCTGAGTGAGATTTACAAATACATTGGCTATCACTGTTTGAACATATTTCATCCGCTTATTCCAAGGTTCAGTCTCTTCCTCATAATAAGCGCCCTCTGCACTATATTTACCAATATAGTTACGCAAATAACTATACGTTGCACTACAAAAAACGTTATCTGAGAAATTGTATTGAAGTCCAAGCATACCACCGGCCACTTCCACAGGTTTTAATTTTCCGGCAGCCGAATGGTCAGGCACAAGGTCCAAACCCATATCCGCAATATCCTGAATATAACAAGCAATTCCTTTTCCATATACTCCTTGGTAATAAGCCGTCAAATTTATTGGCATCGCCAACATTCCAGACAGCTGTACTCCCCAACCATTAACCCGCCTGTAGCGCTCAAACTCGGCAGAACGTTGTACCTCTGCAAATTCCTCATCGCCTATTTCTAAATAATCCTCTGATGTTCTATCCAATATCTGACGACTACCATATCCCATATTACGATATAATCCGGATAAACGTACAGAGCTTGTCCCATTGTTCCACGCATACTGCACATAGGCTGGAATTATGGGGATACGCTGATCGAGCGCGTCTGTCGTATTATCGTACGTAGCCTCTACGTAAGGCATTTCCGCACCTATACCAAGCTCCCAATTTTTTATACCATAGTGATATTGTGCTACCACATTTTGTATTAGTGGTAAACTTGCCGGTCCTTCTAAATCGATAGTTGGCGGTGCCACCGCCTGATCACAAAATGCGGTATAGTTATAACCTAATAAGAAATTGTCATAGGTCAAATAAGCATACTGCAAACAAAATCCATGATCTTTATCTTCAAAGTTAAAATTCAAGTAAGCCCCAACCTGATGCTTTGTTCCGGGCATACCCACAAAATTGAAAAATACATTACTCGCTCCTATAGCAAATTGCGAAGCACCCTTGTTTTGTCTTGGGTTATCCATCGGAATCTCACTAGCTTTAAAGTACATAGGATCATCGATTGGATTCTTAAAATCATAAGCATAAGTTGCTTTTATGAAACCACCTATTCCAAAATAGAATCGGTTGTCTCGTCCCACAATGGCAAATCTCGGAACGCCCGGTGCATTAAAAAGTAGCGGTGCTACTTGTCTAAATACCGAAAGAACTACTGAATCCGTGTTGTAATCATTTCCACTCTTCAGTCCGATAATTGTTGTTGCAGGATATGTTCGGGTTGTGTCACTCTCTTGTGCTGACACAGGCGCTATCCACAATAAACATAATAGTATCGGGATAACAATTAATCTCACTGCTTTCATCATGTCAACAAATATTTAATTAATCTGTCTCCGGAGACATGGTTGTATTCTTTAACGGCCTTGTATAAGAACAGTTAGCGAGGAATTGCATAAACAAAATAGAAAATACGTAAGCATAGCAAACAAACAACAACAAGTGCAAAAGAATAATTTGGACATTGCTCCTTAATTCCATCCTTACTTCTCATTCAGGTTTCATTCAGCTTTCATTCAGGTTTCATTCAGGTTTTGGGGGTCAAACCTGAATGAAACCTGAATGAAACCCCAAGAGGGTGAAGAGAGGATGTTATGAGAAAATGGAAAAGATTAATTATGCATATTATTCATGCCATCCTCTTAATAATATCATATTATAATAAAAACACCGCATGATCAACGCAAGTAAACTACTCATACACACGAGCATATACATAATACAACAAGAGATTGACTAAGCTTACTTAATCAATCTCTTGCTATAAAAAGTTGGTGTATTATAGTTTCACACCAACCTGTGCCGTAAATATCATTCCAGGGTCTTTACGTTGACCAAAACTGTTAGTAATAGCTTCTGCCGTTCGGGCTATTTTCCCTTTAAATACGGTTTTTCCGTTACTAATAATTTTTATGGGCTTATTTAGGTTTACCAATTGGTCATTTAAATAAAGTGTTACGTTGGTATAGTCGTTGCTTACAATGGTAATAGTATTTCCATGTATGTGCGCTCGGATTAAGGCACCTTCCTTGCATTGATTTATCGGCACCGTTAACCAATAAAATGATGAACGTAGGGTTTGTTCCTGACGCCAAACTACTTTGTTCGGATATGGATTGCGCGTGCGTGAGGCCATCCAGGAAATAGCCGCAGTATCCACTTGATCCATCCAGTGCCCCTTACCTTGAAGTATATGCGTTTCATGAATGTAGCCTTGCGGATCGGCTTTATGCAAAGAATCCAGTTCTTTACCGCGTTGTATGGCATGTTGATTTCTGTTATATGCCGCATCCTCACTTCCCATCCATAAGGTAAATGGAAGATTGCGTAGATTTAACGGTGACGACTCGCCGGGATGTCCCGCCATCATAGAAGCAGCAGCCCATTTATCGGCCATACGCGGCGCAACACGATATACGCCATCTCCGCCCGCCGAGTAGCCTACAAGGTATACTTTGTTTGGATTAACATCCATTGTTAATATCGCTGTTTGAATAAGTTTCTCAAATAATGGATCTATATCCGGTTTAAACCACATATTCCAATCGTCCCACGGAGCGCGTGGCGCAACATATACACCTTCCGCAGGAGTATATAGGCGTTTTTGATTTTCCCACTGCTGATTATTTAATTCTGCGGGTGCCTTTCCGCCTCCGTGCATAGAAATATATAATGAGCGTCCGCTGGCAGGCTTCTCACCATAAACGGTATATTCAAATGGCATAGGAGAGATTCCATTTAACTGGATAGCGTTTGCCTTCCATATTTTCGCTGCCTCATCTTTATTAGCATTGATAAAATTATTAACAACGTCAGTAGATAACTTCTGAGCTTGCTCCTTTGACAAGGATTTCTTATTGCCGGCAAACGTAGTTAAGGTTATCGATAATAGAATAGTTAAAAGGTAACTGAGTTTTCTCATAAACAATGTCTTTGGATTCTGATTATTATTCACTGATCAAAGTTATGTTTTTGACTATTTAATCTGAAATATAAATAGAGAAAGGCAATAATAATATCTATATTTACAATTTACATACTTTATTTCACATATGAACATTTATGAAAAAGAATCTACTAACCATCATATTTTTCTGTAGTGTATTGGGGATTGTTTCCTGTAATTCGGACAAATTTTATACTCCCAATAAGATTAAACTATCAACCATTGACTCCGTAGGCCCTATGCTATATGGAGAGATTATAAGTAAACCTGTTAATGGCATATTCAAAATAGATTTTGTAGACTCCTACTTAGTATGTATTACCCGTAACAATCAGCATTTTGTTACGCTTATAGACACAGATCGAGATAGTTGCCATATTAACTTTTGTTCCTTAGGAAAAGCACGCAATGAATTCATAAATGTAAACTCCTTCAAGCAATATGATTTGAATGAGAAAGGAGAACGTATTCTATATTTTGCAAATTCGTCCAAGCAGATTAAAAGCTTTAACTTAACACAATCTGTCAAAGAGGGTAGAACGATATGCGACACTACTCATAATATTGATATAAACAACTTTGTCCCATTCTATAATAACAATCAGGCTATTTTTAAAAGAAAAAACCTCACCTATTATATTTCTCTTAATAACCCGACGAAGTTCTACTCGCCAGAATTTATTATAGGCAATCAGGCCAAAGATTCTATTTATAACATCTTTCCTAAAGTAGTTACAAGCCGAAATTCCCCCACTATTACTTTAGACTTCTATGAAAGTTATACCCAAATGAAACCCGATAAAACAAAAGTTGTTGATGCTCTTATTTGTATGGATTATATCACGATATTAGATTTAACAACACAAACAAGCATAGGGATCCAAACAAACACAAACGCTTCTTTCGCGAAATTGCAGGACATTCACATTGAGGATTGTATAACTATTCTAAATATGGGAGTTAGGGATTTATTTGTAACCGACAAACATATCCTAACTTTATATGACAGCCGTACCGTCTATGACGGACAGGAAAAGGTTAAACCTTATGCTCCACAACTGATTATTTATGACTGGGAAGGGAACTATGTTAAGCATTATTCATTAAACGAACCTCTTAAGGGATGTGCATATGATGTGGATAAGAATATTTTATACGGTTTTGATAGCGAGGAAAATATTTATAAATATGAAAATGTTTTATAGGAATCAATTAGCCCATTGAACATCTATTATCTCCACACAATAATACTTATCTCTATATAGTAATAAATAAATATTGTTTTCCAGTTATTGAAGTTGCGCAAATAAATACAATGATTAGGTCATAGATGTATACTTAAATGTACTCTATGACAATTAATATAGTCTCCTTTTCTACTCTTCTCCTTTATCAGGAAACGAATGTTTTCTAATAAAGGAGAAGAGTAGAAAAGGAGACTATATTTTAACTAGGTTGTTTATTTCAGAAATGGACCAGAAAAAGAAAACAGACAAGAATTTATGTAACACCCAAACCTTGAAACAAGTATAAGTAAAGATAATTTATGTAACTAAAATTGTATAATACTCAAAATATGAGACGATGTGTGTTTTTTGCATGGATGCTACTCAGTATCATGTCAATGCAAAGTTGTAGAAAGCAAAAAGAGAGCAGTGTAATTACTCCTTTAGTGAAAGTTGATAAAGTTGTTCCTTATAACACCACAAATACTATTACTTTTTCAGGTCTTATAAGTACCCCCGGCGAGATAAATTTATCGTTTCGAATTCCGGGTATGATTAGTAATATAAATTTTAGCGAGGGTGCTTTTGTAAAAAAAGGCGAGGTGATTGCACAGTTGGATAATCAGACCTATGTTGAAGAATATAATGCAGCAGAGGCTAAATACAATGCCGTGAAACAGGAGGCGAGCCGCGTTATGGAATTATATACAACTAATAGTACATCGCCCAATAATTACGACCAGGCAGTAGGAGCACTACAACAAGCTGAAGCAGCGTATAAGTTGCGAGCGTTACAACTTAGCTATACTAAACTCATTGCACCTTGCGAGGGCTATATTCAACAAAAATATTTCAATGCCAATGAGGTTATAGGTGCCGGTACGCCAATCGTTTCACTGGTCAACAACAAGCAACTAGAGATAGATGTTGATATTCCGTCTAAGGATTACATTAAACGGAAGCATTTTAAATGGTTTTACTGTAATGCCGATGTTTACCCTAATGTTATTTTACCATTAACTTATTTGGATATTACACGCCAAGCCAATATGAATCAGTTATTTAAAATGCGTTTAGGCCTCTCAAAACCAGATGAACTTGATCTTGCTCCCGGCATGAGTGTTTCCGTAAGTATTGGCTATGACGAGCAGGACTGCAAGTGTACAAAGATACCGGTATCGGCACTATTTAAATTGGGAGAGAATAGTTTTGTGTGGAAGTTTAACCTGGCAGACAGTACCATAAATGCTATTGCAATAGATAAAATTATGAGTATAGAGAATGATGGAAGTGCCATTGTTACCTCGGACTTACAGGGCGATGATTGGATTATTTCCGCGGGAGCACAAGGCATGAAAGAAGGCCAAAAGGTGCGTCCACTAATGCCTGCACCAGTTTCAAATGTAGGTAATTTGCTCTAGTATCGTTTATATTAACAGATTATTACTATGAATCTTTCCGAATATGCTTTAAAAAATAAAGCGTTAGCTTATTTCTTAGTTTTTGTGTTGGTGATTGGAGGAGTTTTTGCCTTTCTTGTAATGAGCAAGTTGGAAGATCCCGCAATTACTGTAAAGCAGGCTATGATTGTAACCACTTATCCGGGTGCCTCAGCATATGAGGTTGAGTTGGAGGTTACGGATTTACTCGAGAAATCTATTCGTACAATGGGTACGCTAGGCCATGTGGAAAGTCGTTCCATGGACGACGTATCCGAAATATTAGTTGAACTTCAAAGTACAGTCCCCCCCGAAAAATTACAGGAAAACTGGGATATATTACGTCGTAAAGTTGCTAACGTACAGGAAATGCTACCATCGGGCTGTCGCCCCTCTGTTGTGTATGATGACTTTGGTGATGTTTATGGAATTTTTTATGCCATGACCTCTGAAGGTTTTACTTATCAACAAATGAGCGATTATGCCAATTTGATACGTAGAGAGATGTTGGATATAGAGGGCGTGAGCCGAGTTACCGTGTGGGGTAATCATCCCAATGCTATCGACATTGCTATTTTAGAAGATAAGATGGCAAACTTGGGAGTACATCCTGCCGAAGTGCTAATTACGCTACAAGGGCAGAATAAGATTGTATACTCCGGCTTTTTTAATAGTGGGGATAAACGTATTAAAGTTGGAGTAAAAGGTAGGTTTGATACGCCAGAGGATATTGGCGAACTATTAATTAAGGGCCATGAGAACGATGAGATTAAGCTTAAGGATATTGCCATTATAAGCATGTCTCCGCAATTACCTATACGTGAGTCCTTTTACTACAACATGACACCGGCGTTGGGTATATCCATCGCTGTTGATGACAACCAGAATATTTTAACTCTGGGTAAAACCGTTGATAACAAGCTTGAAGAATTAAAACAAAGTGTAATACCTAAAGGACTAAGCTTTTATAAGGTGTTTGATCAACCACAAAGAGTTAAAACATCCATTATGCAGTTTATGGTAAACTTAGTGGAGTCGGTTATTATTGTGGTTGTTATTATTATGATATTTATGGGTTTCCGCAGCGGATTAACCATAGGAATTGATCTTGCCATCATAGTATTGGGCTCCTTTCTTGTATTATACTTGATGCACGGTACGCTGCAGCGTGTATCCCTAGGCTCCTTTATTATTGCTATGGGGATGCTGGTGGATAATGCCATTGTAATTGTAGATGGGATTATTGTTGATATGAAACGGGGTATTAAGCAACCGGATTGTTTGGTGAATATAGGACGTAAAACAGCTTGGCCATTGCTAGGTGCTACTACTATAGGTATTCTGGCATTTTACCCAATCTATCTATCGCCCGATACTACTGGCGAATATGTGCGAGATTTGTTTATCGTACTTGCCGTGTCGTTATGGCTAAGTTGGATTCTAGCTTTGGCATATACCCCAATACGGGCCAAAAGAATGATTAAATTAAAGGCTCCTAAGGAAGGGAGTATTGCGGCAGCTCCATTTAGTGGAAAGAGTTATGATACGTTCCGGTCGTTCCTACATTTTGCAATAAAGAATAGGTTTATTGTACTTATCATTGCAGTAGGTTTACTTTGCTTATCGGGCTGGGGATTTAAATTTATATCGCAAGGATTTTTTCCCGATTTATCCTACAATCAGCTCTATATAGAATATAAAATGCCATATGGTGCTAACCCGGATTATGTAGAGGAGGAGCTGAGTGAGATTAGTAAATACTTAATGGAGCAAGATGGGATAACCTCCGTAGCAACTAGTTTTGGTGGTACCCCTTCACGCTACAATTTGGTGCGTACTATGGCAGAACAATCCTTGAGCTATGGTGAGTTAATTGTGAATTTTGAGAGTCCAAGCACATTGAAGGAGATGATTCCGGATTTGCAGGATTATTTATCCTCGCATCATCCACAGGCATATATTCGGATAAAAAGATATAATTTGATGTATATGAACTATCCGGTCCAGTTTCAGATTTCAGGGCCTGATCCCGATACGTTACGTTATTTATGCGCACAGGTGGAGAACATTATGCGAGAGGACTCAAATGTTATGTTGGTAACTAACAATTGGGGACCGGAAACACCAGGGTTCATGGTGGATTACAATCAGGCAAATGCTCGCAGAGTAAATTTGAGTAGAGAGGATGTAAGTATGGCGCTTTTATCGTCCACTTATGGCTTACCTATGGGAACTTTTTATGATGGGTATCACGCGCTTCCTATAACGCTTAAATGCGTTATGCATGACGGACAACCTATGAAGCAGCTTAACAATGTGCCAGTTTGGAGTAAAGTTCCTAATTTGAACGGTTTGTCTTTGCACAATGCTCAGTTGTTAATGCAAGGAGCCATTAGTAAACAGGATATATTGAACTCAGCAATTGGCTCTATTCCTCTTGGACAAGTGGCTGAGCATATTAATGTTGTATGGGAAACGCCGGTAGTACGACGTTACAACGGTCAGCGCACTATTGCGGTGCAATGTAACAATGCATATGGTGTAAGTGCTACGGACGCAAGAAATAGCTTGCTTAGCAAAATAGAGAATTTACGTATCCCGCCAGGGTACACTACTGAGTGGGAAGGTGAATTTAAAGCAAGTAATGAAAGTAAGAAGTATCTATTCAATTACATTCCATTGGCTATGATATTAATTTTTACTATTCTACTGTTGTTGTTTAAGGACTTTAAACGTCCCGTCATGGTACTTGCTTGTTTACCGTTTGCATTTATTGGAATAACGGCAGGTATGCTACTTGCCAATAAACAATTTGGTTTTGTAGCTATTGTGGGCGCTTTGGGACTAATAGGTATGATTTGCAAGAACGTTATTGTGCTCATTGACGAGATTGATTTACAGATACGCAATGGAGTACCTGCATATACCGCGGTTATTGAGGGATCTACAACACGTTTGCGCCCGGTATTCCTAGCCGCTATAACAACAATATTAGGTATGCTTCCATTGGTTGGCGACGATATGTTTGGTTCGCTTTCTGTGACAATTATGGGCGGATTGGCTGTAGGTACATTAGTGACTCTTATACTGTTACCTATTTTCTATTCTCTTTTTCTACGTATTAATCCCAATAACAACGAGTAATTATGAAACGATATAGTTGTGTATTTATTATTCTATTAGCTACTTTGAATGGATACACTCAAATACAACTTACAAGAGAGACATGCACCAAGCTTGCGCTTGAGCATAGTAAGACTTTAAAAATAGCCTCGGAGGAACAACAACAGGCAACCTATAATTATCGCGCCTATAGGGCTAAATATTTTCCCGGCATATTTGGTAAGGGACTAGGCATTTACAACCAGAATAAAAGTAAATACTCCATTGATGGTGGTTATTTGCCTACTTACATAACAAATGCCGATGGAAAATTGATTCCTAATGTAATATCCGGAGCACATGATGCAAATGGACAACCTGTTTTCGCTGAATATGCTTTTTTACCCGATATAGAATTGGAGCTTAATTTACGAACCGTGTATGATATTGGTGTTGAATTACAACAACCCCTTTATATGGGTGGTAAAATTAGGAATGCAGTACAGGCAGCAGGTATTGGCGAAAATATAGCGGCGCAACGTACTGATTACAATAGAGCCGAAGTACTTTTTGAGACAGAACAGGCATTTGTACACTGGATAGAAGCGGGAGAAATGATTAAGGTGGCACAAGATTATGTGTCGTTAGTAGAACAGTTACATAAAGAGGTGGCGGAAGCAACGCGAGTGGGATTAGCTATGAAAAATCAGCTTTATCAGATTGATGTGAAAAAGAACGAGGCAGCTTTGATGCTTCAACAAGCACAACATGCCACAACTTTGGCTTCTATGAACTTATGTCGAATTATGGGCTTAGATCTGTATACACAAATACAGACAAAGGATACGCTAAATGCAACCTGTAACCCAATGGTTTGGCAACTGGATTCAACTCCCACACAAAGACCGGAATACATTATATTGGAAGAGAATATAAAATTAAAAGAAAAGGAAATAAACATTGCAAGAGCTGATTATTTGCCACAATTAGGAGTATCTGCAGGATATTATTACAGTGGAGGTATTAAGTTGAATGGGAGCGACAATAACGCGGGGAGTGTACGCGCAATGGCATCCTTATCTATACCCATATATCAATGGAGTGAAGGACGCAATAAAGTACGTATTGCCCAAAGCGCAAAAGAAATTAGCAGCTACCAACTAGGCAGAATGAATGAAATGATGCAATTGGAAATTACCGCTTCGCGTTTTAATATTACGGAAGCTTTAACCCGACTAGATATGGTTAGACAAACCATATCTGATGCTAATGAGAATTTACGTATCATGCAACAAGAATATAATGTTGGTATGCAAACACTTACCAATTTACTCGACGCACAACTTATGTGGCAACAAGCCCAACAACAATGGGTGAGTGCAAAAGGGAAGCTTCAAATTGCTGAGATTGCCTATAAAAGAGCCGTTGGTGCTTTAGGAAAATAGTAAAAGGCATCTGTGGGAGATGCCTTTTGCTAAGAGTAATTATATAAAGAAGGTAGTAGTAATAATGTCAATTGTTTTTTGACACATTCAAAGGTATAACTATTTTTTACAATATCAAACGTTTTCGAAATATATTTTTCATTGATACATAACTTTTTACATTCCAAACAGCGAAAGTGTAATTTTCTCAAATAGGAGTAGACTTCTGTTGACCGGCGATCCGTCAGACTAAAAAAGAATATGCCTTTTGAGAAATGGTACTTCAATTCATTAGTTATATAAATAGGGTAGAGATGTTATTGATTAAAATGTACTGGTACATGAAAAATTTAATTACTCTAAAACTGAATTTCATGAAAGTTGAAAACGAATACTCAGAATGAATACTTAATAAGATTTGAAAAGATTCTAAATAGGATGTTTTGAATAATAAATCACCAATATTGGGTAATTATGCATTCATTTCTTCTCTTATATGAAAACATTGAAAATGAAAAATGCATACCTATTCCAAAAATGATAATAATGAAGTAAAAAGGGATATATGCTTACATATTTTCTGTCGTTATCGTTTTCGACATATAAGCATTAATTCAAATTTTAATAATTAGTTAACAGGGCTATTAAACTTTTTTACCATTTCGTATAGTGTTACAATCATTTTTTGCCTTACATTTGTAATGTCTTTGAAAGAAGATTGTTTTTCATAAGTTTGTATGGTTTAGGTTAGTAGTTAGTAAAACGAGGTTCGGTCTCCGAACCTCGTTTTTTTCTTTATATAACCACCAAAGATATATTAATTGCGTATTTTTTTAAATAGATATAGCGTTAAAGAAGATGGTAAAATAATTAAAGAATAGTACAACATATAGCTCTTTAATGTGTTAAAACGTATTCTCAATATACTACCAATAGCATCATTCCGATAAGCATTTAATAAACGACATTTATCTGCTATTGTAAACGTACCTTTTTCATAAAGCAGATGCATAACTCCATTATAGGCGTTAACCATGCGGATGGCTTTAAATTCATTTTGGTAAGACTCTATATTCCTAATTCTAGCAATCTTTCTATTTACCTCTCTATGGAGGGAGCGAGTTTGCTGGTAAGAGTATTTACGCGTACGCAGGCTACCTGGTGTATCAAATTTATATACGTAGTTCGCCGCTTGACCGATAATAATTCCATCACATGTCATTAAATAATCAAGCGTAAATAATAGATCCTCCCATAATTGTCGGTCTTCCTGAAATGTAATGCCATTTTCTATGAGTTTCTCCCGACAGAATATCTTGGACCATGCATAACCAAATAATGGAGTTTTGAAATGAATATCTACAAATGTCTTTGCTACATTGGCATCTTGGATTGTACTGTCGGGACCAATCTTTACAAGAGGACTCTGTCCTTTTTGTAACCAATAACCTTGAAATAGAAGCTTGTTATTTCCATGAGTTTCTATGAGTGCAAGATAATCGGATAAGTGCTGAGGCAGAACATAATCATCTGCGTCAATGAAGCAGATCCACTGGCCCAATGCATGCCTTAAAGCTAAATTACGAGCTCTACTTACACCGCCGTTAAGCGTATGTATTACCTTTACACGACTATCGCTTTTATAGCAGTCACAAATACTGCCGGTTGTGTCAGTACTTCCATCATTGACGATAATAAGCTCATAGTTCGTAAATGTTTGATTTAATACACTATCAATGCATTTAGAAATTGTTTTTTCAGCATTATATGCAGGTAATATTATAGTAAATAAAGTACTCATATTTTTAAATTATAAATTGACAATTGCGTTGTAAATACGTTCACAGTTTTTGGTATCGTACAGCGAAAAGAAATCTTCCATACGTTTCAAATAACTATCACTAACCTTTAAGTTATTGGATAGTATCTTCTCAATTTCATCAACTACGCTCTGTTCATAAAAACATAAAGGGCCAAAACCATCACGTTTCACATCAAAGTATCCTTTCAGGTAATGGTTTTTGAAAAAGACCTCATGATCAAATTGATAATAAATAACAGGTTTACGCATATAAGCAAAATCAAAATAAACACTGGAGTAGTCTGTTATTAATAACATAGACTGCTTTAATAGTTCCTGAACATCATATTCTTCTTTGGAGGCTATTATTATATTGTTGGATTTACATTTATCAAATAGATGAATAAAACGCTGCAATTCATAATGAGGATAGAATATCAGCTTAATTCCCTCGTTTTGCAACATCGTGTTTAACCACTCATTACGTAAAAGGGAGGTATAGTATTTATAATATTCCGATTGCTGGAATGACTCCTCATTATCAAATTGCAACCAAGTACGCCATGTAGGCATTAATAGTATTTGGGGCTTTGTATGCACGTTATGTAAATTATCAAAACGTGCTAATCCAGTCAGGTTAATGACGCCCGGCGGATATCTATATTGCTTAACAAGATAGTCATACTCTGGTTTTGCTCCGCTAATAAATATATCTAGATCCATTTTTGGATAATAAAGCTCGGGCATATCATCCTTAATTACTCCATGCTGCAAAAATACATGCTTCCCTTTTAGGACAACACCCATGCGTTTTAATTGTCTTTTTAGACCCACATACAAGCCTCTGCCACAATGCGTACTAATAATATTGGAAGCGCAGAACAATGCGATATAGTGCTTAAATGAATTTGTAGGTATTGCTGGTACACCTAATGATGCAATCTTGCTGCTGTCATTACTTTCTCTACTTATTACATAACGAACGTTTATTTCCGGATGATTTGTTATCACATACTTATAAAAATGATATCCATTATCTCGGGCATCATCACCACGTTCACTTATCAACCATAAATTCTTATATTCGGGCTTTTTCACATAAAACTTATACAGCAACTGTCCTAGTTTGAGCATAAAGATACGCTTAACTAGTGCTATATACCCGCGGGAATCACGTTGCTGTACTGTTACCTTACCAAATAACTTAATTTGTTTTGCCATTGCAGTATGATAAAAAAATAGCTTATGTGCCAATTACATCACCGGCACATAAGCTATCTATATTTTGTATTTAAAAAGAATTAGTCCTCTTTAATGTTATGATAAACTGCTGTGATATCATCATCATCGTCCATTTTATCTAACATTTTGTCCAAATCAGCACGTTGTTCTTCTGTAAGTTCTTTCGTATCTGTTGGGATACGTTCAAAATCTCCACTTACAATTTCAATACCTTTATCATCAAGGGCTTTTTGAATATCTCCAAATGCTGTAAAAGGACCATAAATTACTACTTGTCCCTCTTCTTCGAAAATTTCATCTGCACCAAAATCAATCATCTCGAATTCAAACTCTTCTGCATCAAAATCCTCTGGACGGTTAATTTTGAATACACATTTACGGTCGAACATAAAGTCAAGACAACCGCTAGTCCCTAATGAACCTCCATATTTTGTAAAATAGTGACGAACGTTACCTACAGTACGTGTATGGTTATCAGTAGCAGTTTCTACCACGATAGCAATACCATAAGGGCCATATCCTTCGTAAACTATTTCTTTATAGTCCGATGTATCTTTAGATACTGCACGCTTAATTGCACGTTCCACATTATCCTTAGGCATGTTTGCAGCCTTTGCATTTTGTATAAGGATACGTAAACGTGTATTATTTTGCGGATCAGGACCACCGGCCTTTACCGCGATATCAATTTCTTTACCAATTTTGGTGAAAGTACGAGCCATATTGCCCCATCTTTTCATTTTACGCGCTTTGCGATATTCAAACGCTCTTCCCATAATATATTTACAATTAATTTCTTGGTATAATTTTCTTTGAGTGACAAAGTTATACTTTCTTTATAAAAGGCCAAAGACATTCCAAAATTTGTGATTTCAATATTTAGATTCACTACATTATTAACAATTATAATACTCAAATATACATGTCTATAAACCATATATCCTATCCAAGTTTAGAGTATTGTAACTTGCAAGGTTTATTTTACGTAGTATTAGGTTAAACAACAACATTCACACATTATGCATACGAAAAAGAAAATTGAGGAGATGGCTAAGCTATTGGCTTTATCGCCCGATACCGTTGTCAAAGCTTTGATTAACGAATCGGGAGTAAGTCATAAGACACGCGAAATGGTTTTGCGAATGGCTAAAGAAATGGGAATACAAACCATTCATATAGAAAAACATGTAATAGAAGAAGGCTATTTCTCTATTGGCGATGGACGAACAGATTAGGATTCATTGTATCATTATATATTAAATAGCCATATTACATATTAAGTAGTATGGTTTTCTTTTTGTTGTTATTGGACTTTAAATTTTACTATTTTTGTCCTATCGGTAAATGTACTATATGACTATTTATAGAGAAAAGGTTATTTAGGTTACTCTACAATACATAGTTGGAAGTAACCGATAAAATGCCGTAGTTAATATTCAGTTACCATATATTTGTCAATGACAACTAAAAACATTAATATATAATACAGAGTAATATGAAAACATATGCCTTTGAAATAACTCTAAAAGTACGTGATTATGAATGCGACTTGCAAGGAGTAGTAAATAATTCGGTGTATCAGAACTATCTTGAACATGCCCGACATGAGTTTTTAGAAACAACTGGAGCAAACTTTGGAAAATTGCATGAAATGGGTATTGATGCAATGGTAGCACGCGTGGAAATGGACTTTAAACGTTCATTACGTAGTGGCGATTCGGCAATAATTAGACTTAATATTGAACGCCAAGGTCCTCGATTAGTATTTTTTCAAGATATATTCCGTGCCTCCGATGAAGCTTTGTGTATAAAAGGACGCGTTGAGAGTATTTGCGTAAAAGATGGCAAACTAACTAAGGGTGAGTTATTTGATGAATTATTTGCAGAATATCTGAAAAAATAATTTATTTTTTTGCTCAAAAAATTTGGAGCTAAGGAAATTTGCCCTATCTTTGCAGTGCAATCAGATAACAAGGGCGGTTAGCTCAGTTGGTTCAGAGCATCTGGTTTACACCCAGAGGGTCGGGGGTTCGAATCCCTCACCGCCCACCAACTACGAAGAGAGTTCAGAAATGAGCTCTCTTTTTTTGTTGTATCTTCTATATTAAGAATCGTTATACATATTTAGCACCCTGTATATCATCATTTTATCCTTAAAGACGTACTAGTTTTATTTCATATAAAATTAATAACTTAATCAGGATATTATTATGAATCAGAAATTTCTTAAATCCATTGGAATATTTTCATCCATCTTATTGATGGCCATAGGATGTAGTAAAGTTAAGATTGACGAAGGATGTTGTTGCTGTTGCGACGGGATGCATCAATCGGATACTTCCTCCTCATCGTCGGGAAGTGGATCAAAACGTATAAGTTTAGTTGCCTTTGACGCTAAACTAAATAATGAAGTGCAGAATAACGAAGGGTCAAGAGCCACTGCACCGACAACTACACCATTACTAGTAGGACGGTTTGCTCAGATTTATGCTTTTCCTAGCGGAAAAACTCAAATGTCTGCAGTAGTAAATAATGCACTTTATAAATCTTACTCAGCTGGAACACTAAGTCCAACAGTAATTACAGGAACTGATACCAATTATATGGTTATACCTGGTGGTAGTTATGATTTTTACACTATCTCTACAAACTATCCTAAAAACATCAATCCTAAACTTAATGGAAATGGCACCTCAGCTCCAGTAAGTAATGGTATTGATTACATATCGAGTAATGCCAAGAATCAATCAATATACGCTCACTATGATAATGTAAATTTTACCTTTAAGCATTGTTGTGCACAAATAATATTTAAGGTTGTAGGCGGCAATACAAATATCAAAATTACTGCTATCGAAACCGCGACGATGTCAGTACCCGATACAACTACAAGCATATGGAACCTATTTACAGGGGCAATAAAACCATCCGGGTCATTAAGCGGCACTAAGACAATGAATATTGACACTAAGAATATTTTGGCACATTACATAGTGGTGCCATATAGTGGTGCCTCAGATTTAACTGTTACTATGGATCTTAAGATTAGTGAAGGAGGAACATCCATACCAGTTGTTACGCGAAATACCACTATCACTCCTCCTGCTGGCGGCTTTCTTGCTGGCAATGCATATATCTATACCTTAACTTATGATGGATCAAATATTGAATCAAGTAGTGATGTTGTTGTAAATTGGGTCCCAGTATATGAGGATGGAAGTAATATATTGACCTCCTTACCACCAACTTATGTTGAATAGATAAAACCAGCATAATATTTAGTTATTTAATCAAGCATTGAGATGAAAAGCAAAAAACAACAATGGTCATTAGTGATTATAGTTTCGGTAATTCTAATAATTGCTGGAAGTTGTTCAAAGGACAGCATTGATATCAATATAAATAACCCGTCTAATCAAAATTGTATGGATACTGTTCAGACACCTGGACAGGGAAACAAAAACATTATTAGACTATAATGAACAACAAAGAATGCCTTTTCACTTTTGCAAGAACTTAATACGAAGTATTTATTTCAAAAGAATTTATATCATGAAAAAGAATATATTAAAATCTATTGGCCTTTTTACAGTACTCATAACTATGACAATAGGTTGTAGTAAGGTAGATATTGATAGCGGATGTTGTTGCGACAAAAACGATACCATCCAAAGTGGCAAAAGAATTAGCATGATTCAATTTAATGCTAATCTTAACGATGAAGTTAGTCGTGCCAATACAACGCCTCTGCCCATAAAAAGATATGCTACTATATATGCTTTTTTAACTGGTACAGATAATATGAATGACATTGCCAGTTTTGCAACCTATAAATCATATTCTGCTGGAAGTTTAGCTCCTGTGGGTATCGCAGACAAGGATACAACATACATGGTGCTAGCTGGAGGTGATTATGATTTCTTTGCGGTTACTACAAGCGATACATTGAATCACAATCCATTATTTATATCAGATCCTTCGCCTATTATTTCGAATGGAATTGATTATTTGTGGAGTAAAACTAGCAATCAACCTATTTATACAAATTATGCCAATGTAAACTTTACATTTCAACATTCATGTGCACAGATTGTTTTGGACATTACTGGGGGAGGAAACGTATATCTAACAGGTATAAAGAAAGCTGTTATGCAAGTTCCAGACACAACGAATAGCGCTTGGAATATATTTACAGGTATTGTAACTCCTTCTACCAATCTCGTAGCTAGTGATACTATTCCGATGGGTATTCTCTCATCCGGAGATGGCTCAACCGCATATGGAGGCAGAACCCAGTTAGTTATAGTCCCATATTCCGGACAAGATGAGTTTCCAATTTTTTTGACATTATTGGCTGCTGTTGGAGAAACAACTCCACAATCTGTTAGGGCAAAAGGTTCTATCCTCCCTCCAGCTGGCGGATTTAAAGCAGGATACTCATACATGTATACAATTGAATACAATGGAACAAATATTACATCAAATCAGAATTCGGACAATGTTTTAAACTGGACTCCTGTCGATGAGAAAGGTAATCCATTAGTTTCAATGGAGACTAAATAAATTTATCAAGTCACAACTGAATAAATTATGAATTGATGTATGTGATCCTTACATCAATTCTTAATCAAAACTTTAACTTAATTGGTACAGTATGAAAAAGATTGGAAAATTATTATCGAAAACACTACTTGTTATAGCCGTCGCTGGATTGGCATATAACTGCTCAAAAGATGACATAAATATCAACGTTGGTAGTGGTCAAGACAAAAACTGCTCAGGACAATGTGGCTCAGACACATGTAGTAACTCAACCAGTAAAAAGAAATTGCTACTGCATTTCGATGCACAGGTATATGACATTTTAACTCGTGCTGCTTCATCAACGCCTATTGGAACAAATAGAACAGCCACGATTTATGCTTACAATGGTACTACTCGTGTACAAAGTTCTAATTACAAAAGCGAGACAACAGGAACATTATCTCCTGTAAATGCTGCCGATTCTATTGCATTAGCAACAGGAACATATACACTTTATGTTCCCGGCGTAAACTTTCCCATTAATACAACTGTTCCAACCTTTTCCGGAACAAGCGTGACAGGTTTACAAAATAACACAGATTATATTTGGGCAAATAAAAGTAACCTTATAGTTGCCGACAAATCGCAAAACGTAACCTTGACATTTGAACATTGCTGTACGCAGGTTTTAATTATATTGGAAGATCCTGACAACGTGATTACAGGAACTCCATCTATATTCTTAAGTCCTTCATCGGTAACTGGTAATACGTGGAATTTAATTAATGGAGTGATATCACCGTCCACAAGCGTACAAACCGATTTATCAACTCTATCAGTATTACCTAAAACAGTATCTAATATAAAAAGTTACTATGGACAGCTTATTATGATGCCATTACAAGCAACTGGAGACATTATGACTGTAAAGCTTTCAGCAACTATCCAAGGTGCTCAAGCAGATTTTAGTGCAAGCTTAACACCAGACGGAGGTTATTTACAAGCTGGAAAATCATATGCATATTATTTAAAGGTTTCTGTCTCTGGTATTACTTTTACTAATAGCGTAAATATTGAAAACTGGATTCCTGTTGATGTAAATTCAGGTGCTCCAATTATTCCATCACAGATTTGATATATCTCAACATCTGTTCATACATTTATAGAATGTAGTCTCTGTAATTATTGAATTTCATATTAAATAATTACAGAGATTTACACTATAAAAGAGTATAATAACGTATTATACTCGTGCCATACAAGTTACCATCTAATTACACATCATGAAATGCAATATACATCTATTCGTCTACTTAATATTTTTTTTAGTAGCTATCTGTAGTTGTACTAAAAATACCATTGAGTATACTGACTCGCCTTCATCGGGAGCAACGGGAGAGGATACTGATAATTCAAAAATACAAACTAATTTTAATGCTTTTATTTCGATATTCAATACTAAAGCAAGTGTCTCGCCTATTAATACTAATAGACTAGCAACTGTTTATGCATACAATGGAGATACTTTTATCACATCTGAGAAATATACATCAAAAACTATTGGATCGCTAGAACCTATTTTATATCCCATGTATCTATCACCTGCTACCTATAAATTCTATGCAGCAGGCGTAAACAATACGAACGTTGCTGTCCCATTATTTTCAAATGGAATAGCAACAAACCTTGTCAATAATTTGGACTACATATGGTGGACAACAGCCAATCAAGTAGTTGCTCCCCCTACAACAAATATTAATATTACCTTTCAGCATTGTTGTACTCAAGTAGTTATTGATTTAAATGTTCAAGATGGAATTACAGTAGACTCATTATACATGATGGGAATTACTCCAACATCGCTTAATAATATAACATGGAGTTTGTATGATGGTAAAATTGGTCCTACTAATTCTATTAACAATCAATTTTCATCTTTAAGCGTTAACAAGTTGACATCAAATAATTTTGTTGGCCAGTTCACTATGGTCCCATTAAGCGAGGCAAGTATTGAATATTTAAAAACCTATTTTGAGATTCACGTTAATAATGAGAATCACACTCGGAAATATACTACTCCAATTCCTATACTGAAGAAACAACTGCTGCCTGGTTACTCCTATATATATGAGTTAGAGTTAGAACTTGATACTGTAAAGTTTAATAATGTGACAATAAAGGATTGGATTAACGTAGACGTTAATGACAAACCTATCTTACCAACTAATTAAACTGATATGAAAAGAATATTCTATATATCATGTCTGATTATTATGTTTCTAGGATGTACAAAAACTAACTTTATAATTGAAGATTACCGCGAAAATACATCCACAATAATTGATATTGATAAAAATTTAATAAGCTTATATCCTCGCATTACAGGATATGGTGGTCCGGCAGTTGGAGAAACACCATTTCCATCCGGATGTATTGCTCAGGCATTTGCTTTTAACAACGGACAACAATTAACACAATGGAGATATTATAAATCAATGTCTCCAGGCACGCTCACACCTGTTAATCAGCCAATGGAGATTGTTAACGGATTATATGATTTTTACTTTGTTTCTACCAAGTCGTCATCGGATCCTCCCGTGTTTTTAAACGGGACAGCCACAGTATACAATACTATTGATTATTTATGGTATAAAATTGACGATCAAACGATTGAAAATACAACAACACTGCCAATAAACTTTGAGCACTGTTGTGCGCAGATTGTTATAAAAGTTTTTAATGCTCCGGGTGATTCTGTTGTACAATGGACACAAGTTGCTATGATGGAAATGCCAAACCTCAAAAATGTAGGCTGGGATTTATACAGTGGAGTCATAACACCTGCAACATCTATAAACTCAGATTCCTTACAAGTTATGAACTCATCAGGACTCAATAGTAATCTTGTTATATTACCTGTAACTAATATAGCTACAATCTATTTGTATTTAGCAATGCAGATGTATGATGGGAACTTTATTGAGAGTTACAATCTTTACCTTCCAGTGCCCGATAGCACTTTTAAGGCAGGAACGTCGTATCATTATGACATTATGTTTGCTAATGACACGGTGCTTATTAACAATGTTAATATCGCTCCATGGATAGATGTAGATGAAGAAGGAAATCCTTTATACCCAATACCTAATTAATATATTAGCCATGAAACACAATAGTATACTTTTACGCTTTGGCTATTTATTATTTGCCATAATGCTAGCAAGCTGCGCTAAAGATAATGCGGTGCTAAGGATATATGAAAATACGGGTGACTCACTAAACCGATATCGCATACAAATAACTGCAGATGTTATAGATCATCTAGTACCTGAACGTACTAAAAGCACACCTAATATTAATACATTATCACCCGATGCCATTGTACACATTTTTGTATATAAAAAGGAAACGGATCCGAATAACGGCTCTCGATATCATAAGGCAATATATAAAGTTAGTTCCAAAGGAAAGTTAAACCCTATTTACGATCACCTAACGCTATCCGAAGGTTTTTATAATCTATATGCTGTCACTGTGAATAACTCAACCTACGATGAAGTTCCTGAGTTTGATGCGCAAAGCGGATTATTTCATTACATGTACAACAATAAGGATTACTTATGGAGTAAACATGAGGCATTTGAGGTAAATAGCAATTATGAAGGAACTATACATTTCCGTATGACACACTCTGCATGCAAAATCCAATTCTCATTTCAAGCAGCAGATGGTAATCTAGAAGCAATAGAAAAGGCGTATATTTCGGCAACTACCGAGGAGGAGTGTCGTTGGTCAATAAGTACAGGTAGTATATCCTATGCTACAACAAAGAGGAATAGTTTACCGCTAAATATTGACCAATTCACAGCATCTGGTGATATGTTACCTTCCGAACATTTTGGTGGCATGACTTTAACTTTTATGGCTAAAGTTGATGGAACGCATATTCCACTGTCATTAAATATCCCACCTCATTATGGGAATTTATTCGTTCCGGGACATGTATATCACTATAACGTTATTATTGAGAATAATGAAGCTAAAATCAATTAAACAAAGAGTATGCAACATTGTAAATCAAATAAAACAAGAAATAAAGCTCTTTCGGTATTTTTAATACCGGTAGCCTTTTTATTTTTATTCTTTGGATGTACAAAGAATAAATGGATTATAGAGGACCAAAGAGAGGAGATTCTTAATGGAAATGAACGTTACGTCGTATATTTTAATCCACGTCTTGAGAGTAATTTTACAAAAGCGTTAACGCCTTTCCCTCAAAACTGTTACGTCCAGGTATATGCGTCAAACACAATGAGCCTCAATTCATTATTCTTTCCATTCTTATATGAATCACTCAGTCCAGGTACCTTAAGTCCTGTAAGCAAACCTATATCCATCTCGCCAGGCATATATAATTTCTATGCTGTCTCAACTAAAAATGACAGTATTCCACCAAGTTTTAATACTCAAAACTTTGCTACAACTCTATATAACGGAATAGATTATTTATGGAGTGGAGTAATGGATAAAAATGTCTGGGAGAGTGGTGAGGTTATTGACATTACCTTTACTCATTGTGCAACACAGTTAGTTTTTAACATTGTTAATAATTCTCAGGCCAATGCCATTGACAGTGTTATTTATGCAGCTATGGGGGTTCCAACAATTGACAGTGTTTCATGGAATTTGGTGACTGGTGAGATCCCACAATTACAAACAGATCCATCGGATATTCAAATTATGAATTACAGCAAAAATACATTAAGCGGTATCTGCTTACCATTTATAAGTAGCAAACCTATCATATTAGCCTGTTATGCACTCACAGCACAAAATGAGCTATTTACATTTAACGTTGATGTTCCTCCATTATCTAATGGCTATCTAGGTGGACATTCCTATCAGTATAATTTGGTCTTTGATCAAGATACTCTTATGGTTGGAGATGTCCTTGTTGCTCCATGGATAGAACACAACCAAGGAACCATTATCGTGAAATAATATGAGTATGAAACAAAAGTATTATAACTATGAAACACTATCCAAATACAAGATATCTTACAATAGTTCTCTTCACTATATTTACACTGGGATGTGCAGGTAAGGACTATTACGTAGATATTAATGAGATGGATCAAGTAGCTAAGGACACTACTCGGATACTATACTCACCAAATTTTACAACTGTAAGTGTCAGTGCGCATAATGAACAAACCGATCCGTCTACAAAAGGAGGCTATACTCCAGATACTATCGATTTTCCTAAAGGTCGAATTATACACGTGTATGTATATAAAGGCGGCGACACCCCTCAAACAGCTACTCCCATTGCCTTTAGTATGTTAATTTCCTACGCTAACGGATTGGTGAAGCCAATGAGTAGTCAGTACAATTTAAAGCTTGCAGCCGGGGTATATAGCCTATATGCAATGTCTGAATATAACTATTTAGGTGATCAAACACCTCCTTTTGTAAATAGTAATGGTTCAGGCGGTTTAAAATACGGTTTATCTAATCAATGTGATTATCTATGGTGGAAAATGGAGAATATACATATTTCTCAGTTTGCAAATCCACCTATCCCAATTGTATTTAAGCATATATGTACGCTTATACAACTAAATCTCCATGCCACAGCAGGAAATAAAATCACTCAAATTGGATCCGCAACTATTGAAACTCCATCTCCTAGCGGATGTAGACTGCAAATGGCAACCGGATACATAAATCCTGCACCAACATTTCAAACAAATACTACGAGCTTTACACAATCCGGCAATAATTTCTATGTAAATCTCGTACCTGCAATAGTAACCTTTAGGCCATTAGTATATATTGATGTTGCACTAAATGGAGGATATCTTACCTGGCACAGTATCTTTCTACCCACGCCTAGTAAAGGCCTATTTAAACAAGGCAATGGATATATATACAATATATATTTTAGCGGCAATAGGAGCGAGGCTCCTCAAGTTGAATTGATAGAAATATCGAATGATAATGAATAACAAAATAGCCATATTATAACTCGTTGTTGAGCATAATATGGCTATTTCTAGTTAAACTCAATATGTTTCTTAGCAAATTCCTATCCTAAGTGGCTATTTACATTTTTCCATTTATCTACTTTAGGAATCACGCCCATTTCAATAATCTCATCACGTAATGCACACAAATGTTGATAACTATGGTTAAGCGCCTCAATTTCATCTGCATCTCCTTGTGGGATTTGATAGTGTACACCCTTTGAGTCAAGAGTTGTTTCAACAGCCATTACAATATGCTCATATGGCGCTTTATTAACATAACAACCTACCGGATAATTAAAGGCTTCTCCGCCCATTGCAGCGCGAATCATAGCTACGGATAGATATGAAGGACTTTGGAACGACGAACGTCCACGTAGGTCAATAATTCGCTTACCGCCACCTGTAACCTTACGTTTCATGTTTTCCCATTGCTCCGTAGTTAATTTTGGAGTACCTATAATCTCTTTAAGCGGTGTTCCATCCACTTTCGTTGTGCTTGCAAAAACAGCCATTTGTTCACCGTGTCCACCATATGTACGTGGAGATGTTACTTTATCAGGACTGATATGGAAATGTTGCGCTAAGGCAATGCGTAAACGCGTACTATCCAATGCGGCAAGCGTACAAACACGCTCAGGAGCTAAGCCCGAATAAATTAAAGTAACTAATCCTGTAATATCAGCCGGATTAAATACTATAACGCACATCTTCAAATCAGGGCAGTAACTCTTTATATCTTCGCCTAGTTGTTTTGCTATTTCTGTATTTCCTTTCAGTAAATCCTCACGCGTCATATCGCCTTTACGAGGTGCTCCTCCCGATGAAATAATATACTTCGCGCCTGTAAACGCCTCTTTAACGTCCGTAGTCCAGGTAATATTTACTCCTTCAAATCCACTTTGATACATTTCCTCTGTGGCACCTTCCAACGCCGGAGCAAATGGATCATAAGCACAGATATTAGGAGTTAATCCCATCATTAACGCGGTTTGCATCATATTAGAGCCAATCATTCCTGCTGCTCCAACAATTACTAACTTTTCATCCGTTAAGAATTTCATAGTTTACTAAAATTAGAATTGATAAATTGGTTTTAAAACACATTCCAATTATACGTAAAACAATATGAAAAAGTAAATCAAAAATAGTTATAGACCATCACTTTTTATTATAATAATAAACGGTGAAACTTTCTGAGTTTCACCGTTTAAGTATCTTAAAGCAATGTTGCCGGATCAAGATTATCCTTCTCTATGTCCAGGAAGTACTTGTAAGTACCCACTTTTAACTCGGCAGTTGCTGCATCATCACAAACAATAATGCTTTTAGGGTGCATCTGCAATGCAGAGATTGTCCACATTTGTGATATACCACCTTCAACACCATGTTGTAAAGCACGTGCTTTATTATGACCATTTACAAGAATCAATACCTCTTTAGCATCCATAACAGTCCCTACACCCACTGTAAGTGCTGTTTTAGGTACTTTATTCACGTCGTTATCAAAGAAACGAGAGTTAGCAATAATTGTATCCTGAGTAAGTGTTTTAATACGTGTACGCGATGTTAAAGACGATCCAGGCTCATTAAATGCAATATGACCATCAGGACCAATACCACCTAAAAATAAATCAACACCACCGTATTGTTTCATTTTCTCTTCATAGCGAGTACACTCAGCATCAACATCTTCAGCATTTCCGTTTAAGATATTAACATTGTTAGCATCTATGTCAACGTGATTAAAGAAGTTATTCCACATAAAAGAGTGGTAGCTCTCTGGATGCTCCTCAGGTAATCCGATATACTCATCCATATTGAAAGTAACTACATGCTTAAATGACACCACTCCCTGTTTATTTAGTTCAATAAGCGCTTTGTACATTCCAAGTGGCGACGAACCTGTAGGTAAACCTAACACATATGGTTTATCGGCTGTTGGTTTAGCCGCATTAATTTTTGAAGCCACATAATTGGCAGCCCACTGCGCTATTTGTTTTGCTTCTGGTTGAATAATAAGTCTCATAGGTAATTCGTTTATAATGTAATTCTTTTGCTTGCAAAAATAACACAAAAGCAGGGATAAACACTCCAAGCGCGTTCATCCCTGCTATGTTTTTATAGTAATTGACTACTATTTATATTCATCCCAGCTCTTAATTTTCATCTGGTCTTTATCCACTTTGCAAATAGCGTAAATAAACGCGCTTGCTAAACGTGCATTTGTAATCAACGGTATGTTATAATCCACTGCCGCACGACGGATTTTGTATCCATTATCCAACTCACGTACTGTGTGGTTTTTAGGAATATTAATTACAAGGTCAATTTTCTTCTCTTTCAAGTACTCCATGATGTTTGGCTCCTTGTTTTCATCTGGCCAATACAATGTAGTTACCTCAATTCCGTTATCAGCAAAGAACTTAGCTGTTCCCGCAGTAGCATAGATATTGAAACCTTTAGCCTGTAACATCTTCGTAGACTCTAATAACTCTACTTTAGAACGTGTTGGACCTGAAGAAATCAAAATATTCTTTTCAGGAATACGTTGTCCCACAGACAACATAGCCTTAAGGATAGCCTCATAATAACTTTCGCCAATACATCCCACCTCACCGGTCGATGACATATCTACACCTAACACAGGGTCAGCTTTCAATAAACGAGCAAATGAGAATTGTGATGCTTTAACTCCAACATAATCAATGTCAAACATTGAGCGATTTAACGGCTCAACGTGCTCACCTAACATGATGCGAGTAGCCATTTCAATCAAGTTATATTTAAGGATTTTAGAAACAAACGGGAAGCTTCGAGAAGCACGTAAGTTACACTCAATCACTTTAATGCTATTGTCTTTAGCAAGGAACTGCATGTTGAAAGGTCCGCTAATGTTAAGCTCCTTAGCAATTTTACGTGCAATTTTCTTGATACGACGGATAGTCTCTACATATAATTTCTGCGCAGGGAACACAATTGTAGCATCACCAGAGTGTACTCCGGCAAACTCTACGTGCTCACTGATTGCATATGCTTTAATCTCTCCATTCTCAGCAACAGCGTCAATTTCAATCTCTTTACTTTGCTCAAGGAACTCAGTAACAACAACAGGGTGCTCTTTCGATACATCTGCCGCTAACTCTAAGAAGTGTAATAACTCCTCTTTGTTAGATACCACGTTCATCGCAGCACCCGAAAGTACATAAGACGGACGGATTAACACAGGGAAACCAACTTCGTCAACAAAATGATAAATATCGTCAATGCTGCTAAGCTCTTTCCAACGTGGCTGGTCAATACCTAAGTCATCACACATCGTTGAGAACTTCTGACGGTCCTCAGCGCGGTCGATGCTAGCTGCCGATGTTCCTAGAATATTTACATGCTGTCCGTCCAAACGTAAAGCAAGGTTATTTGGAATCTGTCCTCCGGTAGATACAATCACACCTTTAGGCTCTTCAAGATCCACGATATCCATTACACGCTCAAACGAAAGCTCGTCAAAATACAAGCGGTCGCAAGTATCGTAATCCGTACTTACCGTCTCAGGGTTGTAGTTAATCATTACCGAACGGTAACCTGCTTTCTTAATAGCGTTAATCGCGCTAACACCACACCAGTCAAACTCTACCGAGCTACCAATACGGTAAGCACCCGATCCTAATACAATCACCGAACGTCCGTCATGCTCATACTTCACATCGTTTTCCTTAGCGTTGTATGTCATGTACAAATAGTTAGTCATAGCAGGATATTCTCCGGCCAATGTATCAATTTGTTTTACCACAGGAAGGATACCCATTCCCTTACGGTAATTACGCACTTTAAGCATTTTTTGGTGAGCAGTGCCCTCTTCTTCCTTCATTGTATAACGTGCAATTTGGAAGTCAGAGAAACCTTGTCCCTTAGCTTTAGCCATTAATTCCGGATAAACAGCTTTCAATGTTGAGTATTTATCTAACTCATTTTTCGTATTGAAAATGTTCATCAATTTATATAGGAACCAACGGTCAATCTTAGTCATGTCGTGTACCTTATCCACGCTATATCCTTGCTCAAATGCAGCAGCAATAGCAAAAATACGCATATCGGTAGGGTTCATTAATTCATGGTCGATATCGCTAATTTGTTGACGGTTACCAACAAATCCGTGCATACCTTGTCCCACCATACGTAAACCTTTTTGGATAGCCTCCTCAAAAGTACGTCCAATGGCCATAATCTCACCAACACTCTTCATAGAAGAACCGATAAGCTTAGATACACCCTCAAATTTATTTAAGTCCCAACGTGGGATTTTACATACAATATAGTCAAGCGCAGGCTCAAAACAAGCAGATGTTACTTTCGTTACCGAGTTCTTAATCTCATGTAATCCGTAACCCATACCCAATTTTGCAGCCACAAATGCCAACGGATAACCGGTAGCCTTACTTGCCAATGCACTTGAACGAGATAAACGAGCGTTAACCTCAATTACGCGGTATTCCTCAGAAAATGGATCCAACGCATACTGTACGTTACACTCACCTACGATACCAACGCGACGGATAATTTTAATTGCCACCTCACGTAATTTGTGGTATTCGCTGTTAGTTAATGTTTGCGATGGAGCAACAACAATACTTTCTCCCGTATGGATACCAAGTGGGTCAAAGTTTTCCATGTTACAAACGGTGATACAGTTGTCATACTTATCACGTACAACTTCGTACTCAACCTCTTTCCATCCTTTTAACGACTCCTCAACAAGGATTTGTGGAGAATAAGCAAACGCGCTAGACGCTAATTTCTCAAGCTCCTCACGGTTTGAACAGAAACCTGAACCTAAACCTCCAAGTGTATAAGCAGCACGAACAATGATAGGGAAACCTAACTCATCCGATGCTTTAAACGCTTCCTCCATTGTGTTTGCAGCAATGCTTCGCGGAGTTTTAACGTCGATAGAATGAAGGATATCGGCAAAAATTTCTCTATCCTCAGTATCGATGATAGATTGTACCGGTGTTCCTAACACCTCTACATTATATTTTTCAAGAATACCGCTACGGTATAAAGCCACACCACAGTTCAATGCAGTCTGTCCACCAAACGATAAGAAAATACCGTCAGGACGCTCTTTCTTAATTACCTCTTCCACATACTCAGGTGTTACCGGCAAATAGTAAATCTTATCGGCAATCCCTTCAGATGTTTGTACAGTTGCGATATTCGGGTTAATCAATACGCTGTATTTTCCTTCTTCACGTAACGCTTTCAACGCTTGCGACCCTGAGTAGTCAAACTCTCCAGCTTCACCAATTTTCAACGCTCCGGATCCAAGAAGAAGAACCTTATTTATATTTTTTTCCATAATCTGTTACTAATCAAAATGTTTAATACTAAAAACTAACCTCAATTACTTGCGTTTTTCCATGTTCTCAATGAACAGGTCAAATAAGTACTCCGTATCAACCGGTCCGCTACAAGCTTCAGGGTGGAACTGTACAGAGAAGAAAGGTTTTGATTTATGACGGATACCCTCATTTGTTCCGTCATTTACATTCACAAAGAAAGTTTCCCAGTCAGCACCCAATGTTTTATCATCGATAGCGAAACCGTGATTCTGTGATGTGATATAGCAACGTGGTTTGCCCACCTCCATAACCGGTTGGTTGTGGCTACGGTGACCAAATTTTAATTTATAAGTATTAGCACCTGTTGCGCGAGCTAAAAGCTGATTTCCTAAACAAATTCCCATAATAGGAGTATCTGTGTCAAGTACTTTCTTAATATTATCAACAGTTACTTCGCAAAGTGCAGGGTCACCAGGACCGTTTGATAAGAAAATACCATCGCACTCCTCCTTAGAGAAATCATAATTCCAAGGCACACGTTTAACAGTACAGTCTCTATTTAACAAACAACGGATAATGTTATTCTTAACACCGCAATCCACAAGTACCACTTTGTGTTTTCCGTTTCCGTACTCTACCACCTCTTTTGTAGAAACCTGATCCACCAAGTTCTCCACATTAGGATTGTAGAAAGGAACTGCGATATTATCTATCTCAATACGTCCCAACATAGAACCGCCATCGCGTAATTTTTTAGTCAACGCTCGCGTATCGATACCAAAAAGCCCCGGAACGTGTTGATCTTTCAACCACTGACCGAGACTTCTTTCCGAATTCCAATGACTATGCTCTTCCGTATAATCGGAAATAATAAGAGCTGTTGCATGAATCTTATCTGACTCAAAAAAACTTGAAACACCCTGCTGTGATGCATCCATCGACGGTACACCATAGTTACCGATAATAGGGTAGGTAGGAACTAGGATTTGTCCCTTGTATGAAGGGTCTGTCAAACTCTCAGGATAACCTGTCATGGCAGTGTAAAATACCACCTCTCCCGAAACCGAACTCTCGTAACCGAAAGAGAAACCTTCGTAAATTGTTCCATCTTCCAGAACCAAACGTGCTTTCTTGTAATTTTGCATATCTGTTATTTATGTACTAATTTTCGCTTATGTCCAAATTGGGACAAAGTTAATTATTTTTCTAAACATACACCATATTAGCAAAGATGTATTATATACTTTTAACAATAAAAGTTCTAAACATAAACCGACTTTTGTAAAAAATATAACCTATACCTATCCTCGCTCTGGTTGCTCCCTGCTCTCCCTCTAGTTGCACGCTATCAAATAGGCATTAACTCCGTATCAAGTCCGTATTAACTTCGAGTCTATAGACACGAACATAACACGAAGTTGATACGAACTTAATGCGAACTTGACAGAGAACAACCAGAGGGAGAGGAGAGGGCAACCAGAGCGAGGGGTAAAAGAAGAAGCGTTTCTATTAAAAGAAATCACTATTGCATAATCCTGTACCGTTTGACTTTCATAATATTTTATAAAAGAAATTTAATGAACTTAGAAAAATAATATTTACGGTTACATTTGCACAAAACCATTCTTAAAGAACATGAATAAGTTACTGTTAATAATTGACCCTCAAGTGGATTTTATCAACGGCAGTTTACCTGTACCGGATGCAGCGGTGGCAATGGACAAACTTGCAGACTATGTCACAACACATGGTGATGAGTATGTATATAAGGTAATTACAAATGATTGGCATCCAGCCAACCATTGTTCCTTTTCCGTAAACAACGGCCAATGGCCCATTCATTGTCAACAACATACCCAAGGAGCAGAGATATGGCCACATTTATTAAAGGCTCTTAAAAGCAATCCAGATAAGTTTGAAGTGCTACGCAAAGGTGATATCCATAGTGCCGAAGAGTATTCTATCTTCAAAAACCAATTGTCAACCATGCGTCTAAAAGAGATTATAAAAACAAACAATATAGACAAAATTGACGTTTGTGGTATAGCGGGAGATATTTGCGTACTCGATACGTTAAAGGACGGTATCGAACTTTTTGGACGTGACATGTTCAATGTACTGAAAGAGTATTCCCCTTCGTTAGATAACGGAGTGGCATTGAATGAGTTTATTAACAAAGAATTGAAATGAGACAAATTATAACCCATTTTACAGACGATGATCTGTACAAATTTACAATGTGTTGTGCCGTAATTGATAATTTTCCACGCGCACAAGTGAAGTATTCCTTTACGGATAGGAACAACACAGTTTATCCTGTCGGCTTTGACAAACAGCTGATGGAACAGATCATTATGCTGGAAAACGTGGTTATTACCGACGAGGAAATTGCATTTATGAAACGTAAATGCAGCTATATTCCAACATGGTTTTATACATATTTAAAAGGATTCAGATACAAGCGCGAATGGGTAACCGTACGTCAAGATAACGAAGGACACTTAGCCGTTGAGTTTGAAGGTAGTTGGGCTGACACTATTTTACTAGAAGTAAAAGTACTAGCCATTATTTCCGAACTATTTTATATGATGAGTGGCGATGCCGAAGCATTTAATTATGAGGACTACTACAATAAATCCTATAATAAAGCTCAGCGTTTACTCGAGGCCGGATGTGTTTACAGTGACTTTGGAACTCGTCGTAGAGCATCCTTACAAACAGAAGAGGTTGTGGTTAAAGCTATGAAGGATTGCTACGCTTCCCAACAGTGGAAAGGAAAGTTTGTAGGAACAAGTAACGTTTATTTGGCAATGAAGTACAATTTAATTCCGGTAGGAACTATGGCACATGAGTTTATTTGCGCCATTGGAGGCATGTACGGTCCGCAAATGGCAAACCATATAGCAATGAACTCGTGGCGCAACACATTTCGCGGCGCCCTTGGAACCTATTTATATGATAGTTTCGGGTGGGAAATATTTAATTTAAACTTTTCGGAGGATTTTGCCAATCTATTTAAGGGTCTACGGGTTGATAGCGGCGATAACCATGAACAAATTCAGAAGATTGCAGCAAAGTACACATCACTAGGCATAGATCCTAAAACCAAACAAATTGTATTTAGTAATGCTTTAGACACAGATAGCGCTATTGAAATAAACGAATATGCATCGCAATACTGCCAACCGTCCTTTGGGATTGGTACTCACTTCACCAACGATTTTGATCACATTAAACCAATGAATATGGTAATTAAATTAATTGCCGTAAAAATTACCGAATCATGGACTTTTTACAACGATACGTGTAAAATTAGTGAGGACGACGGGAAACATACCGGAAAACCTGAAGTAATTAAGCGTTTTATGGAAGCGCTTAACCTTGTCCGATAAGCTAAACTTATATAAAATGACAATGCTTCCTTCTATCAAAAGGAAGCATTGTGCGGTATAGATTATGAGATTTCTATTTTCCCACGGTAGAGGGGTGTGGGAATATCTTAATTTGTTAAAAAAACATCTTCTAGATATTACGTAAAGCATCTATAATTGATAGAAATATTATTACAAAAATAGTGCCAATATAAGGGGATAATATCCAAAGACTAGCGAGTCTCTAACTCTATTACAAAAATATATATTTTTACAATATATATACCATAATATGGTGCTAATTCGTGTATTTATACGATATTACACCTTGAAATATTTAAATATTGACGTATTTATCATTAGCAATACATGTATTTTAACTATATTACATATTTAAATACAAAAAGATAATATATCAGATACAAAAAAAAGGGTTCCTATTGGAACCCTTTTTTTTGTAGTCGCGCCGGGATTCGAACCCGAATCTAAAGTTTAGGAAACTTTCATTCTATCCCTTGAACTACGCAACCATACCAATTTGGCGTGCTTTTTGCTTAACCACCAAACGCTAAGCAAATGTAAAAGAAAAAGATTATAGTTCCAAAAAAAATAGAAAAAGAGGTTTCTGTTTAGAGGTTTCGTCTAATCTTGTTACATTTGTGTTTATTCTTCGCTGTAAAAGCTTGAGTAATAATTTGATTTTCAAATAGAATAACCGTTTAGAGAAATGTGGATTAAGATTGCAGGTGCTATTTTGCGCTATCGTGTGGCTTTTATTGTAGGTGTATTAATTTGTACGGGATTAATGGCCTCTCAACTAGGACGTATTGAGATGTCCTATGAATATGCTAATTTGCTGCCGGCAAAGGATAAATCCTACCTTGAGTATACAGATTTCCTTGAACGTTTTGGCCAAGAGGGGAACGTTATGGTTTTTGCTATTCAGGATAGCAATTTCTATACGTTGAATAAAGTAAATGATTGGATAGCGCTTGGAGATTCTATTAAGTCCGTTCATGGCATAGAGGCGCTGGTATCAATAGCGCATACATTTAATTTGCAAAAGAATACCGAAGATAAAAAATTTGAAGTATTACCCATTTTTCCACATAGAATTGATAATACACAACAGCTTGATTCCTTAGCTAATATTGCTGAGAATTTGCCTTTCTACAATGGTACTTTGATAAATAAGGAGAGTAATACCTTTAACATGTTGGTAACCGTAAGCGCCGATGTTATGGCATCGCCAGACAGAGTTCGACTTGTAAAAGAGGTAACAGCCTTAACCGATGCATTTGCAGAGAAACATGATCTTAAAATGCACTATTCCGGTTTGCCTTACATTAGAGTAGTTAATGCTGAAAGTATAAAAAAAGAGATGTACATGTTCATTGTACTTTCACTATTAATAACTGCGTTGATTTTATACATGTTTTTCCGCTCGTGGCGTATTGTTGGTTTTTCAGTAGCAATTATTGCCATCAGTGTTATATGGTCAATGGGTTTTATGGCTATTTTAGGCTTTAAAATAACCCTCTTAACAGCAATGTTACCACCTTTATTAATTGTAATTGGTATTCCTAACTGTGTGTTTATGGTAAATAAATACCATAGTGAATACGTACGCCACGGAAATAAAATAAAGGCTCTGCAACGTATGGTACAGAAAATTGGAAATGCAACTTTCCTTTCAAATTTGACTACAGCATCGGGATTTGCCACTTTTATAGTTACCTCTAGCCAAATATTAAAGGATTTTGGGATGATTGCATTTATAAGCATAGTCACCGTATTTATTATTTGCTTAATCCTAATACCTGCAGTATTTAGCTTTTTACCTGTACCGGCCGATAAGCACACTAAGCATCTTGAAAATACCCTTGTAAACAACTTTATAAACAGACTTATAAATACCGTAGTTTACCACAGAAATAAAGTATACATTGTTACATTGGCCGTTATTGCTGTTGGCGTTGTTGGTATTTCAATGATGAAAACTACCGGTTACATGGTAGACGATTTAAAAGAAACCGATCCAATACGTCAGGATTTACAGTTCTATGAGGATAACTTTGATGGTTTAATGCCTCTTGAGGTAAGTGTAGATTTTGGTAAACAACAACAAGTTTATAATTTACGAAATTTGGAGAAATTAGAAGCATTAAGCAATGCTTTTGAGGCCGATCCGGACATTTCTCGTCCTCTCTCTATCGTTGAAGCTGCTAAGTTTGCTAATCAAGCCTATTACAATGGTAATGCACGCTATTATGCTTTACCAAACAGTATGACACGCAATTTTATTATGCGATACATTGCCTCCTCTAAAGAGGGAATGGGAGGACAAATAAACTCTTTCGTAGACTCAACTGCGCAACGTGCACGTTTAAGTTTCCGAATTAAAGATATTGGTACCAAACGTATGGAACAAAAGGAACAAGAGCTAATTGCCAAAGCAGATAGTATATTTCCATCCGATAAATATGATGTAAAAGTAACAGGATCCAGTATCATTTTCTTTAAAGGAAATCAATACCTTATTAAAAATCTGTTCACATCGTTAGCTCTAGCTGTTGTACTTATTGCAGCTTTTATGTCATGGATGTTTAAAAGCAAACGTATGGTATTAGTTGCACTAATTCCTAACATTATTCCTTTAATAATCACTGCAGCTATTATGGGCTATTTTGGCATACCTATCAAGGCATCAACCATTTTAGTATTCAGTATAGCCTTTGGTATTTCTGTCGATGACACAATACACTATTTAGCCAAATATCGTCAGGAACTACAAATAACACAATGGGATATTCATAAATCCGTTGTAATGGCACTACGTGATGCCGGACAAAGTATGATTTATACTTCAATCATCCTATTCTTCGGTTTTGGTATTTTCTGTCTTTCAAACTTTGGCGGAACATTCGCATTAGGACTGTTAGTATCCATAACATTATTAGCAGCAATGATTTCAAATTTAGTAATCCTACCATCTTTATTGTTAACACTAGAGCGTATGATTACTAATGAGTCATTCAAAGAACCATTGCTACAAATTTACGACGAGGAAGAGGATATTGAACTTGAAAAACTTCAGGTACAAGAGGTAGGCGAAGAGTAGTTATTTGCCAATCCTTTTTATCATTCCCCTAAATAAAAAAGCATGAAAAGGTAACATTGCGTACCAATACAATCTTCCCGATAAACCGTGAGGACGGAATGTTGCTGTTTGTATAAGTAGGTTATCCGTTATTTTAAACTCAAGCCATGCCTCGCCGGGAAGTTTCATTTCCGCATACAGTAGTAGGTGCCCTTGGTCTTTATTGGCAATAATTACTCGCCAAAAATCCACAACATCGCCGCTGTTTATACTCGTTATGTTTGTTCGAGAGCGGCGTAATCCAACACCACCTACTACACGATCAATAATACCTCTAAATTTCCAAAGGGAGTTTGCATAGTACCATCCCGTATTACCTCCTATAGCCCATATACGGTTAATAACATCTTCTCTGCTACCTATTGCTATTTGTTTAATATCCTTGAAACAACCATTCTCCGGTACTTCCATATAATTCTCTAATCGCGGGTCTATACGTCCCTCAACAATACTATCCCTCCACGAAGAAACAACATCATTTTGTTCAATCTTGTCAAATGCCAATTTAACTGCATCTTTGTAATGAATGGGAGTAATATTTAAATGGTTTATTAACAAGTTATCTCTTGCAATAAAATCAATTTTCATGCTGTCCACTAAATTCTTTGCAAGTGGGTAGGGGACTGACGTTATAATAAAAAGCCAGTAGGATGATAAACGTGGAGACATTACAGGAACAGTAAGAATATAACGTTTAAGATGTCTAACCTCAGCATACTGAAGTAACATTTCACGGTAGGTAAGAATATCGGGTCCACCAATATCAAAATTCTTATCAAAACTGTATTTATCGGCAATTACCAATGTCAATATCTTTATTAAATCCCTAATGGCTATGGGCTGACACTTTGTTTTTAACCATTTAGGAGCTACCATAAAAGGAAGCTTTTCAACCAAATCCCGTATAATTTCAAATGACGCACCTCCGGAGCCTATAATGATGCCGGCACGCAAAGTTGTTAAGTGATACGTACCTCCGGACAGTATATGTTCTACCTCCTTACGGGACTTTAAGTGAGGAGACAGGTTCTTTTCATTTATCATTCCACTCAGATAAATAACCTGTTCCACTGTAGTTTTACTCATAGCCTCGGTAAAATTATGCGCAACACTTTCTTCTAGCGTCTGAAAATTACCTACGGAATCCATAGAGTGCATTAAATAAAAGGCATAATCAATATTAACAGGGATATTAACAAGGGTCTCCTTTTTTAGAAAATCAACTTCAACAAGCTCAATATTAGTCATATCCGGATAGTGAAAACGTACCTTATCCCTTACTGTACAAATAACAGTATATCCCGCTTCTAATAAGGCTGGCAATAAACGTTTTCCAATATATCCTGTTGCTCCCGTAAGTAATATCCGTTTCATATAGTGCATTATGGATGTGTTTTTAATTAACGTACCTATTAATATAGTAGTTTCAATATCAAAAACTTAACCATTATGTAAAGTCATTTTAATGGTATAGTAACATAAGGAATATAAATTCGATGTATTAAAGCGAATGATATGAAGCGACAAAAATTTGCAACAGTAGTTTTATCGGATATTCATCTAGGATCCGGTTACTCTAAGATTAATGAGGTAACCTCATTTTTAAGTCATTTAGATTGTGATAGGCTTATTTTAAATGGCGATATTATTGATGGATGGCAGCTACAACGATCCACAAAACATTGGAAAACTGCCCATACCAACTTGTTTAAAGTTCTCATGAAAATGATGGAACATCAAGGTACACAAATTATATATGTACGCGGCAACCACGATGATTTTATGGATAAAATATTGCCTTTTCAATTTTTCAATATTCAAATTGTAAAGGATTTTACACTTGAAACAGGAGGAAAAAGATACTTTGTTACTCACGGTGATATTTTTGATACCATTACCACCAATGCCGGATGGCTAGCCAAGGTTGGCGATGTGGGCTATTCACTTCTACTGTGGATAAATAAATGGTACAATCATTACCGATTAAAGCAAGGAAAAAGTTATTACTCTCTGTCGTCTAAGATTAAAGGAGTTGTAAAAGAAGCCGTTTCTTACATCTCGGATTTTGAAACTACACTTGTGCAAGTTGCCAAATCCAAAGGAGTAGATGGCATTATTTGTGGCCATATACACCAACCTGCCAATAAAATTTATGGCGATATTCACTACATAAACTCAGGAGACTGGGTTGAAAGTATGTCAGCAGCTGTTCAATACCATACAGGCGAATGGGATATAATACATTACCAAGAGTCCGAACAATTAAATGCACATGCAGTATGAGATTTTTATTTGTTGTACAAGGCGAAGGGCGAGGACACTTAACTCAAGCACTATCACTTGCCGATATAATACGTAAAGAAGGACATGAGTTGGTTAAAGTAATGGTGGGAAAAAGTAAACGTCGTAGCATTCCGGATTTCTTTATAAAACAAATTCAATGTCCAGTTATTCCCTTTGACAGTCCTAATTTTTTACCTTCCGATAAAGCTAAAAAAGCACCACTCATTAAAAGTGTAATTTATAACCTAAGCAGAGTTATTAACTACTCAAACTCTATTTTACTGCTTAATAATGAGATAAATAACAACGATATTGACATTGTTATTAACTTCTACGAACTACTTACAGGCATTACAAACGCACTATTTTATCCCACCCCAAAGGTTATTTCCATAGCACATCAGTATTTATTTTTACACAAGGATTATAAGTTTCCTAATGCTAACCGAAGTGAATTGTTTTTTCTAAAACTTTTTACTCAATGTACAGCATTACGATCGGATAAAAAATTAGCACTATCGTTTAAAGCATTTTCTGCCGACAGTGATAATGGCATTGAGATTATTCCTCCATTACTACGCCAAAAAATATTCTCTTTAAAGCCCATTAAGGGTAATTACATCCTAGGATATATGGTTAATAACGGCTATGCGGAGGAGATAACAACCTGGCAGAGAGAATTTAGTAATACACAAGTTCATTTATTTTGGGACAGAAAACAAAATAAAGAGGTAGTAAACACGCAAGAGAATCTCTATTTTCACAGAATTAACGACATTACCTTCCTTCAGCACCTTAACAATGCCGAAGCATATGTAAGCACTGCTGGCTTTGAATCTATTTGCGAAGCAATATATTTAGGTAAAAAACTTATGGTTGTTCCCTCACATATTGAGCAGCAATGTAATGCACACGAGGTTGAATCCTATGGTTTTGGTGTACAGGCAAATACATTCAACTTGTCACTATTAAATAACTTTATTCACAATACCGATATTACCCATACCTTTAAAAACTGGGTGGACCAACATTCGGACATTATTATGAGACACATATATAATACCCGAAGAATTGAAACTAAAACTCAGCAACGCACTATCTACCGTTATTTCTCAGGAAAACATAACACGGTGTTTAAACATTCATCATAATATCAGTAAAATGAGCTATTTATTATAGTATCCATCACATAAACACTCCACCCTGTCTTGGGTATCTATACCCTTTCTATATCCCATCTATATCCTATCTATATCGCTAGGGGATATAGAAAAGAGATATTTGCTATTAATTAACCGTAGTTTTAATTAATAGCCGTATATACAATACACGTGGGCATATGGCCATATCATGTGGAATTAAGGGACAGATACACCCCCTTTCCTAAATAGACCATATACGAGTCCAGTAAATTACCTTACCCCATTTACTACCTCCATTCTGCGCAACTCTGCTCACTTATTTTACAATAATACGCCATCCACGAAAGTAAAAAGTCTATGCAATTATTAACATAACCATTAATAGGCTAATACCGTTTAATTACAGCACATTAAAGTTATTTTCAACAGTTATGCACAATGTTTACTACAATGTTATTAATATGTACACACAAATACAATTATCACATAATCTGGATGTTACAAGTTAATTAATTAAAATACATCCACGTTTTCTTGACATGGTTGAAACAATTAACAATATACACTGAATAGATGTTAGGTATGCTGTAAAGAGATGTGCAAAAGTTTATAAAAGGAAATGAAAAGTTAATTTGGATTTTTAATATCCTTGTGGCATTATCATTGTTATGCATTAATGCAAGGAAAGTTATTATTTTTAATTGATTAGTTTTTAATAGTAGTAAACAGTGGTTACAAACAGATTTTAGGGGGTGTAATAACTTCTTAGCAATATTCCTAACGTTTGTTAGTATAAACATCTTTCTCCTCTTTTAGTGATAGTTGCACTATTAATATCTTGTGTAAAACAGTAATATTCGATTTTAATAACGGATATTACAATAGGAAATTGTGAATAGTTACAAAGGTTATTAAACGGCTATAATAAACATCATATCTATTAATTTAATAATTAAAAAATATATTATTATAATATTGATGTCAATAACAAAGAGCATAGTTGAAAGTTGTGTAAAAGAAAATCATGGTTGTGATTGCAGTAAAGCATTTCTACATTAATTTTATGTCCTGAAAATAATGTGTAACAAATCAATAATTAATCCATGAAATTAAAAGTAGTAAATCGTTCAAATAATCCTCTACCGGAATACAAAACTACCGGAGCTGCCGGAATGGACCTAATGGCTAACATTACTGAACCGGTAAAACTACAATCTTTGGAACGTACGTTAATTCCTACAGGATTGTTTATTGAACTTCCGGAAGGATACGAAGCACAGATACGTCCACGTAGCGGTTTGGCATTAAAAGAGGGAATAGGCGTACTAAACAGTCCTGGCACAATAGATGCGGACTATCGCGGAGAAATTGGCATTATTCTTGTTAATTTATCGAATAACGAAGTAACGATACATCCGGGCGATCGTATTTGTCAAATGGTTATTAACCGTGTTGAGCAAGCTGAGTTGGTAGAGGTTGAAGAACTAGGAACCAGTGAGCGTGGCGAAGGCGGATTTGGCCATACAGGTAAAAAATAAAGAACCTAGTAAGCCGTTGCTTCCTAAATTTTAAAATGAGATACATCTAAATATAAGTTTTATGATAAAATACATACTTACCATCTTTTTTGCGTTTGGAACTCTTTTTTGTCATGCTAAGCAGCAAAAACGAGTAGAAAACGTAAAAACACAGGATGCCTATGAAAATTTAAACGAGGAGCAACGGTTACAATTTGACTATATGTTTATAGAGGGAGTACGAAGCTCTCTATTGGGCGATTATCAAAATGCTATTCAGTTTTTTGATAATTGTTTAAAATTATTTCCTCAGAGTTCGGCTGCAAAATATGAGTTAGCGCAAATTTTGTTAATGAACAAAGATGCTAACACAGCATTGGAACTAATGCGTGATGCTGTTAAAGAAAATCCTAATAACATTTGGTACAAGTTGCTACTAGCTGATGTTTATAGACAAAAATCAATGATTGTTGAGGCTTGTAATGTGTACTCGCAGGTTTTAGCTAAGTATCCTAACAAGGAGGATATTTATTTGATGGAAGCATCTTTGTACGCCAATATAGAACAATGGGATAATGCCATTGATGTTTTAAACAGATATGAAGCTAATTTTGGGATCAGTGAACCTGTTTCTATGGAGAAGCTAAAAATGTATTCGCGTTTAAATGATAAGAAAAGAGCTTCGGAAGAACTTGCGCGTTTAATTAAGCAATATCCCGATAAGAGTGAGTATTTGGGATTATTGGCTGAATTGTATTTTAATACCGGCGATGAGAAGAAGGGATTGAAAATTGTTAATAAACTGATGAAAGAGAACCCTTCAAATGGTATGATTCAGTTTTATTTAGCTGATTATTATAAAAGTAAGAAAAACGAAGCAGAATATGATAAATACACAAGAGCTGCGTTTTTAAATGAAAATATTGAAGCAGACACAAAAGTACAGTATTTGTTGAACTTGATTATGAATGGTGATACTGTGTTTGTTACTGAGAAAAAACTAGATGAGTACATGGATATGCTCAATGCAAAGTACAGAAATAACTTATCTGTGCGAGCGTTGTACTCTGACTTTTTAAAGAAGGATGGTAAATTTCAGGAAGCTACTGCCGAATTGGAATATATTTTAAGTGTTGACCAAAGCAATTATTTAATATGGGAAGAACTGATGATGCTGTATAATGAATTGCGCATGACAGATTCTCTTTATAATAAAGCAATGGAGTGTATGGCTTTCTTTCCAGATGAACCTATGCCGTACTTACTTGCTACCTTAAAATTATCTATGGATAAAGAATATGGGCAAGCAGTATCTTTATTAACAAGGGGTGCAGGTTTGGTTGATAATAATAATAAAATGTTGAAATCGCAGTTTTATGCGTATTTAGGAGACACATATTATCAGTTAGACTTAAAGGACACGGCATATGCTATGTATGATAAGGCTTTGGTGGCAGAACCAAACAATATACTTGTTTTGAACAATTACGCTTATTTCCTTACTTTAAATAATGGTGATATGGAAAAGGCAGAACGCATGAGTGCTAAAGCTGTAGATGCGGATTCAGATAACGCTACCTATTTAGATACTTATGCCTGGGTGTTGTATAAACGAGGGGATTACTCGCAAGCGTTGTTTTATATAAAGCTGGCTATTGAAAAGGAAAAAGAGCCATCGGGAGTATTATTTGATCATTACGGAGATATATTGTATAAAAGCGGTAAGCCCGAAGAGGCTAAGAAAAATTGGATTAAAGCGTTGGAATTGGGTACGGAAGATGATGACAGCGTGAAAATAAAAATAGATAAAGGAATCACCGAATAATGAATAGAATTACTAAAATATTAATATTTATATTAATTTCAGGAACATTTTCTGCTTGTAGAACGAATAAAGAACTACGTGTTTATAATTCATTACCAAACATTAATAAGAAGGCATTAGCAGATAGTGTAATAACGCACGAATCTGCTTTTGAAACTCTTAATGCAAAGAAACTAGGTGTGTCTTTGACGGTAAACGATAAGAAAAAAAGTTTTAGCGCTTCTATGCGTATTAAGCATGGGGAATTTACACAATTGTCTGTAACAGCTCCTTTAGGTATTGAGCTGATGCGTGTGTTGCTAACGCCTGATAGTGTGAAGATTGTTGATTATTACAATAAGCGCTATATATTGTCGGATTATAATGGATTAGAAGAGCGATTTGGTGTTTTATTGGATTACCACTGTATGGAACGTGTTTTGAGTAATAAGTTCATAACCCTTGAACAATGCGGTAATGCAGAGGCTAAGTTGGATAAATTTAAACTGAATACTATGCCACAGGGTTACCAGTTGGTTAATGTGGAAGAGCGTTCGATAAATAGGAAAATAAAGAAACTATATAAAAAAAGACGTAAGAATAAGGATTATGTGTTGATAACACAGGAATTACTTTTTGATCCGTATTCATTTAAGCCCTTAAAAATGTCTGTGATGGACTATGAGGATAATAACGGATTAATGGTGGATTACAGTATGTTTAAACAGATTGGTGATATTCTTTTTCCGAGTAATGTAAAATCTACGTTATTTTTGGAAGGTAATAAGTTTGTTTTGGATATAGATATAGAGCGAGTGGAGTTTAATGTTCCGGTAAAACCATCGGTGAAAATTCCGCAAAAGTATGAGCAAATAGATATTAAATAGAGCATGAAACATATTGTTTTAGTTGGTGGGTTGTTGATGTTGTCATCGGTTGTTGCAGGACAAACGGTGAATACGGTTCGTGCTCAAAAAGAAAAAAGTGAAAAGGAAATTAAGCTTTTAAATAAATTACTTGGCGAGACAAAAAATAATCAGTCGTCGGCAATGGAGCGTTTAGATTTGTTACAAGCCAAGCTAAAGAGTTCGCGAACGTATATGCAAACACTCAATGCAGAAGTAAAAATGTTTGAGAAACGTATTAATGAGAATAGCGGCTCAATAAAAAAGTTTGAGGATGAGAAAACGGCGATATTGTCAATGTATGATCTTTCAGTTTATAATGGATGGCGCAATAAAGGCATGCGTAATCCATTACTTTTTTTATTATCGTCGGACGATTTTAATCAGGCTTATAACCGATTTAAACATATTCAGCAAACCCATACTTATTCGGTAAAGCAATTGGCTCATTTATCAAGATTGAACGACTCCTTGGTGAGTAGAAACAATGAACTAGCATCTTTAGTAAAGGAAAAGAACAATGTTGTTAACAATGTTAATAGACAGCGTAAGGAATATGAAAAAGATGAAGTATCTGAGAAGAGTACGATAAGTGAATTGCGTAAAAAAGAGAGTGAGATAAAGAAAAAGTTGGATGCTGAAATGAGACAACGTAAAAAGCTGGCAGACCAACTAAATAAGCTTATAGAGTCTCAAATAAAGAAATCCGGAGGTAAGGATGGTAAATACAAACTTACTCCTGAAGAAAAGTTAATATCAACAGATTTTGCAAAGAATAAAGGCAGACTACCTTGGCCTGTTGTTGAAGGTATTATATCAGAAAAGTTTGGAATTAGGAAACATCCTTTATACCAACGCGTAGAAATTATTAACAGTGGTATTAACATTACTACACCTAAAAATAGTGAGGTTAGATCGGTATTTAACGGCGTGGTTTCGGAGATATATTATACCCCGGAAATGAATAATGTTGTAGTGGTTAGACATGGTAGTTATATGACTGTTTATGCTAATTTATCTGATGTTTACGTGAAACGAGGTGATAAGATTGCAACGAAGGGAACGATAGGAAAAATTGCCAATAATGTTGATAAAGGTAGTGTATTAAACTTCCAGGTTTGGGAAGATCTTAACAAGATGAATCCTGAATTATGGTTAGTAAAATAATAGTGTACTGCTGTTTTTATAATGAATAATTGATTAAATTAGTAGAAATAAAACAATATAATATAATTAATACTGTTTCTATGGAGTTGCAACAAATAGTGCTTGATTCTGATATTTCAGAATTGTCACGTGCGGAACGTTTTATTGACGAACTTGTAGTTAATTACAACATTGCAGATGAGCGATATGGCGCTTTTACTTTGTCAGTGATTGAGGCTGTAAATAATGCTTTGTTGTATGGCAATAAAAAGGATCCGAGTAAGAAGATTACAATCAGTGCGTGGAAGGAGGAAGAACAACTCAATGTAAGCGTTGAAGATGAAGGAGAGGGTTTTGACTTTGAAGCAATTGAAAATCCAACATTGCCTGAAAATGTAATTAAAGAGGCCGGGAGAGGTTTGTTTTTAATGAAAACATTAAGTGATAGTTTATCGTTTGAGAATAACGGTGCAAAAGTAATATTGAGTTATAATTTGTAAGGATTATAGTTTTATTACTTTTTTAATTTTGCAAATAACAAATTTTTGCTGTAGCGCGCTATGTGGTTAATACCGCATAGCGCGCTACATGCTTATGGATAGTTTTAGAAATCAATAATTATCTGTATCTTTGTAGTCTAAAGATTTAATATTCAATCAAAATGAGCGAAATTCTTTTTTATACTGAAGGCGTGGAATTTCCTTCCTTTTTCTCTGAAGATAGAGTTGTGGAGTGGATTGACGAGATTGCCGATACTTATGATAAAACGGCTGGTGAGATGTCTTTTATCTTTTGTAATGATGATCATATTTTAGAGATAAACAAACAATATTTGGATCACGACTATTATACTGATGTAATAACATTTGATTATTGTGTTGGTAATTTATTGTGTGGAGATATTTTTATAAGTTTAGATACGGTTGCATCCAATGCCGAACAGTTTGGTGTGCCGTTTGAGGAGGAGTTTCACAGAGTAGTGGCGCACAGTGTGCTGCATTTGGCCGGTTTTAAAGATAAGACGGACGAAGAGGCTGCTGTGATGCGTGAGAATGAGAATAAATGTTTGGAAATTTTAAAGGAGATAGAGTAATGAATATTCTTCCGGATTATGATGTAATTGTGGTAGGAGCGGGGCATGCCGGATGTGAAGCTGCATGCGCAGCTGCAAAAATGGGGGGCAATACGCTTCTCATTACACTGGATATGAATAAGATAGCGCAAATGTCGTGTAATCCTGCTATTGGTGGAATTGCTAAGGGGCAGATTGTCAGAGAGATAGATGCGCTAGGTGGTATGACTGGTATTGTAACCGATGCTGCTTCTATTCAGTTTAGAATGCTCAACTTATCCAAGGGACCTGCAATGTGGAGTCCACGGTCACAATGTGATCGTATGAAATTTTCAATGAAATGGCGTGATATCCTCGAGCATACGGATAATTTGGATATGTGGCAGGATGATGCCGTTGAGTTAGTTGTAGAGGATGGTACAGTTAAAGGTGTTAAGACGTCCATAGGCGCTGTTTTTGGAGCTAAAAAAGTTGTGTTGACCAATGGAACCTTTATGAACGGATTAATGCATATAGGACGTCATAGCTTTGAAGGTGGACGTGTTGCTGAGCCTGCTACCTACGGAATATCCAAACAATTAATTGATCTAGGTTTTGAGATTGGACGAATGAAAACAGGTACCCCTGTGCGTATTGACGGAAGATCTATAGATTATAGTAAACTGACTATTCAGGATGGAGATAACGATTTCCATCAGTTCTCTTATCTAAATATTAACTACGATAACGGGTTGCAGAAGCGTCCTTGTTACATGGCTTATACGAATAGTACTGTTCATGACATACTAAGAGAGGGATTTGAGGATAGTCCTTTATTTAATGGAACTATTAAGAGTATTGGTCCACGTTACTGTCCAAGTATCGAAACAAAGCTCGATACGTTTGCAGATAAAAATATGCATCACCTCTTTCTTGAGCCGGAGGGGGAGACTACTTCAGAGTTTTATCTGAACGGATTCTCTTCATCATTACCTTGGGAGGTTCAGCTACGTGCGTTGCGTGAGATAGAGGGTTTTGAAAATATAAGAATATACAGACCGGGATATGCTATTGAATATGACTTTTTTCCACCAACCCAGTTGCATCATACGTTAGAAACTAAACTTGTGAGCGGATTGTACTTTGCTGGTCAAATTAATGGTACTACAGGGTACGAAGAGGCTGCTGCTCAAGGACTTATGGCCGGAATTAATGCTGTATTGTCAATTAAAGGCGATGATGGTTTAATATTGGGACGTGACCAGGCCTATATTGGTGTTTTAATAGATGATTTGGTAACTAAAGGTGTGGATGAACCATACCGTATGTTTACCTCTCGAGCTGAATATAGGATACTGTTGAGACAAGATGATGCTGATATGCGTTTGACGCCAACAGGGCATAAGATTGGTTTAGCTAGTGATGAACGACTAGAGTTATTGGAAAGCAAAGTTAAGCAACGTGATACGCTTATAGAATATATAAAAGAATATAGTGTACGTGCTGATGAGTTAAGCGATAGATTGGTTGAGTTGGGATCAACGCCAATGAAACAAGGAATGAAGCTTGTTGATATTGTAACACGTCCGCAGGTAACTATAAATAATATTTTATCGGCTTTACCAAAACTACAGGAGTTTATTGCGCAGAATGCTTTTAGAGAGGAGATCATTGAAGCTGCAGAGATAATGATTAAATATTCTGGCTATATTGAACGCGAACGCTTGCTTGCGGATAAATTAAACAGACTTGAAAATTTAGTAATAACAGGTAAGTTTAATTATAGTGAGATTCAAAATCTATCTATAGAGGCGAGACAAAAGTTGAGTAAAATACAACCTAGAACCATTGGACAAGCATCAAGAATAAGTGGTGTTTCTCCAGCTGATATTAATGTACTTTTAATATTAATGGGAAGATAAATAAATTGTTCCACGTGGAACAATTGAGGTAAGGAGTATCATTGCAATATGGTACTCCTTACTTTTTTATATGATCAATAAAGCGAATGGGGCATAATCATTTTAAATAACAAACTCGTATATTTGTGGTATAAACAGAATGATAATATCTTTTGGATTATGAAAAAAATAGAAGGTAATTTAGTTGATGTATATAATAGAAGTATATTTCCAGCAATCCTCTCAATAGAAGAAGGACGAATTATAAACATAGAATATAGTAATAAACGTTATGACGATTTTATAATTCCGGGTTTTGTAGATAGTCATGTACACATTGAGAGTTCAATGATGACTCCCGATAATTTTTCGGATTTTGTTGTGAGTAGAGGAACTGTAGCTGCGGTTACAGATCCGCATGAAATTGCGAATGTAGTAGGTGAGGGCGGTATTGATTTTATGATTAGGAAAGCGAAAGAAGGACAAATAAAAACGTTTTTCTCAATTCCATCCTGTGTGCCTGCAACACCGCTAGATAGTAGTGGTGCTGTAATAAATGCGGATGCTGTGGAACGTATGGCAGCATCAGGTAATTTTGTAGCATTATCGGAGATGATGAATGTTCCGGGAGTGTTATATAAAGACGAGGAGGTGATGCGTAAAATTGATTCGGCAAAAAGATATAATTTGCCTATAGATGGACATGCACCAGAGCTGGAAGGAGAGCAACTTAAGGAATATGTACATGCGGGAATAACTACCGACCATGAATGTAGTACTGTGCAAGAGGCGCTGGATAAAGTGGAACTTGGTATGAAAATATTAATCAGAGAAGGAAGTTCTGCGCGTAATTATGAAGGTTTGAAATATCTTCTTAGTGAATGTCCGGAGCATGTAATGTTCTGTACAGACGATTCGCATCCTGACGATTTATTGCACAATGGACATATTGATAAGATTGTGCGTAGAGCTATAGCAGACGGTTATGATTTATTTGAGGTATTGAAATGTGCATCGGTCAATACTATTCAACATTATAATTTACCGGTTGGAACATTACAAAAAGGGGATACGGCTGACTTTATCCGAGTAAATAACCTGCAGGAGTTTGTTACATTAGCAACCTATATTAATGGCGAGGAAGTTTATAACAAGGAGAGTTATAAGCCAAGTACTGTAGTTGATAAAGTTGAACCTATAAATAATTTCCATGCTGATAAGTTATGTGTAGATGACTTAAAGTTTGCTGTTTCTGGACAACTGACATCTATAAAAGTAGAGGATGGAGAATTGTTGACAGAGGTATTAAAGAGTAATTTTGAAGAGCCATTAGAGCATTTTGAAGCCGATTTAAAGCGCGATTTATTGAAGATAGTGTATTATAATCGTTACCACAAATCTAAGCCGCAAATAGCAACTATTAACGGATTTGGATTAACACGTGGTGCCATAGCATCTAGCGTTGCTCACGACTCGCATAATATTATTGCGGTGGGAACAAATGACAAAGATATTGTTGCGGCCATTAATGCTATAGTATCGTCCAAAGGAGGAATATCAGTTGTGGATGGTGATGAAAGTTATACTTTAGCGCTTCCAATTGCCGGTATTATGAGTTCGCGTAATTGTGAAACGCTTGCATCCGAATGGGAGATACTGCATAGTATGGTGGAAAAGATGGACTGTAAAATACAGTCGCCATTTATGACCCTTGCGTTTATGTCGTTAATTGTTATTCCTAAAATTAAAATAGGAGAGAAAGGATTATTTGATTATACTACGTTTTCTTTTATTGAGCAGTAATCAATGGCACTAACCGATCAGCATTTACGAGAGCAGATTTCAAAGTTACCCACCTCGCCAGGAGTATATCAATATTTTGACGAGGAGGGTAAAATAATATACATAGGTAAAGCAAAGAACCTAAAAAATAGGGTATCGTCCTATCTGAATAAAACAGGACAAAACTCCAAAACTCGAGTACTGGTAACACGTATTCATGCGCTAAAATATATTGTTGTAAATAGCGAAGAAGATGCCCTCTTATTGGAAAATAATCTTATCAAGAAGTATCAACCAAGATATAATATCTTACTTAAGGACGATAAGAGTTACCCATGGATTTGCATTACGCGCGAACCTTATCCGCGTGTTTTTTTAACCAGACAATTTAGTCGGCGTGGTGGAGAGTTTTATGGTCCGTATACGTCGGTACGCTTTGCTAATACTTTATTGGAGTTGATTAAATCAATGTTTAAACTGCGTAGTTGTAAATTGGCACTTACTCCTCAATCCGTATGTAATGGTAAACATAGAGTGTGTTTAGAATACCATATTGGAAATTGTTTAGGTCCGTGCGTTGCAAAAGAGACACAAGCGCACTATGACGAACAGATAAGTCAAATACGCAATATATTGAAAGGACACTATGGAGCGGTTATAGACCACTTAAATACTTCTTTAAAGTATTGTGTCGATAACCTGGAGTTTGAGCAAGCACATGAATTGAAGCAAGCAATTGACTCCTTGAAGCAGTATCAGACCAAAAGTACCATTGTGCGATCATCAATTCACGATATCGACGTGTTTTCCTACATAGATGGTGATAAATATGCCTACATTAACTATCTTAGAATTGTATACGGTTCTGTAAATCAAATACATACTATTGAAATTGAGAAAAAATTGGATGAAACACCCGAGGAATTGTTAGGAATAGCCATTCTTGAAATACGCCAATTGGTAAATAGCAACTCAAAAGAGATAGTTGTACCGTTTCTGCCCGATGTTGAGCTTACCAATCTTACCTATACTATACCTAAAATTGGAGACAAGAAAGAGTTGTTACAATTGTCAGAGCGGAATGCCGGTTTCTTTAAATTGGATAGAGAACGTCAACGACATGTCCGATATGATGAGAGTAAACTCCATCGATTGGAAACGCTGCAGAAGGAACTTAAACTACCAACATTACCACATAGAATTGAATGTTTTGATAACTCCAATATTCAAGGAACTAATCCGGTTTCTAGTTGTGTTGTTTTTATTGATGGTAAACCGGCTAAAAGTGAGTACCGTAAATTTCATGTAAAAACAGTTGAGGGTGCCAATGACTTTGCTTCGATGGTAGAAGCAGTTTACAGACGTTATAAGCGCCGTTTAGAGGAAAGCCAACCATTACCTGATTTGATTGTAATTGATGGTGGAAAAGGCCAATTAGGCGCTGCATTAGATGCTTTAGAGCAACTTGACCTTAGAGGAAAAGTTCCAATCATTGGATTGGCCAAAAGAATGGAAGAGGTATATTTTCCAGGCGATAAAGATCCCTATCTTATTGCAAAGAATTCGATAGCACTAAAAACACTTATGCATATTAGAGATGAAGCACACCGATTTGGTATTACCTTCCATCGTCAGCTTAGATCCAAAGGACAAATTAAAAGTATTCTTTCAGAGATTGAAGGAATTGGTCCAAAGACGGAAGAGAATCTGTTGGTTAGATTTAAAACTGTAGAAGGCATTAAGTTGTCCTCTAAGCAAGAATTAGCAGCTGTTATAGGCAAAGGTAAGGCTGAGGTTGTTTATCGCTATTTTCACCCTTAAAACGGTTCTATGAGCGAGATATTTACGGACAAGTATCAACAGATAAATAAATATTCAATTCTCAGAGCGCGTGTTTTAATATAATATGCATAATATCAGTTACTTATGTATATAATTTCAGTATTATAAAAATATTATAAATAGTACAAAGTATATAGCAAGTAGAGTTTCTACAGCGTGCTATATACTTTGTACTTTTTTATGCCCTATCGTAAATCAAATACCATCAATATAATAATGCACTACGCTATATCCTATAAAGTACAACGAGTAACAATAGTAATGTATGGATTTAATATTCGAAATATGACAAGCCATTATATAAAAAAAGAACTTCCCCTTCAATCATGATACTCATATCATAATTAAAGAGGAAGCCTTTGTGATCCCGACGGGATTCGAACCCATATCAAAGGAACCGGAATCCTTCATTCTATCCATTAAACTACGGGACCAATAGTAAGGGGGAAATTTCTTTCCCCCTTACCTATGTGTTTTAGTATTTCGGACGTTTATTTGATCCGTATACTACTCTCAGAGAGTTTGCTTTTCTAAGCTCTTGTTTGATATCTGTAACGATACCCATAGTAACTTCCGAGTGCACTTTCAAGTTATTTGTGATACTGTTTCTGTCCTCTTCCTTACGTTGATCACGTTCTGCAATCACAAAAGTACTAAGGTCATTCAATGTCGCAAACTTGTCGTTCAACTGTATGCGGGGCTCAGTCCCGTAAGTTGCTTGGTGCTGCGCTGTAGGCTTACCTACATATATGTTACTAACCATCGATTTTTTCTCCAACTTCTCCACGTTGTCTGCCATAGGCAATTTGTTTTGTACCATAAGGCTAACCTCACGCATAGTGGTACTAACCATGAAGAAGAACAATAGCATGAAGACGATATCGGGTAACGACGCTGTTGAAATAGCAGGTGTTTCGCGTTTTCCTTCTTTTTTAAATTTTGCCATTATTTCTTTCCTCCTATACTTTTAGGTTCTGCCTCCGATACATTCATCGGTACAACTTTACGAATAGCTTCTTGTTGCTCTGCATCAAGATCTTTATAGTTTTTACCCCATTTTTGCTGAGACTTCATGTTACGCATTTGTTCCCATGCTGCGGTTAACTGATCCTGTACGGCAACATACATCTCGTAAGATGTACCTTTGTCACTTTGTAGTGATACAAGGCCTTTTGACACTTCAACATTTCCGAAGAAAGGAATATCCTTAACCTCTTTTTGTGGTAACTCTTCGTTGTTAGCAGGGTTAAGAATAAATTCGATAGTACGATCCTTTAACGCTGCTACATCAACTACCTCACCGTTTACAGCCAACAGGTTATCGCGGTTTACCAGAATCTGCAAAATGTTACGTTTCGCATATTTTGGAGCCTCTTGATTATCCGGCTGATATGGCGGAAGGCGACGGTAAATTCCCGAGTCAACGTTCATGGTTGTTGTAGCCAAGAAGAATACAAGCAACAGGAACGCGATGTCGGCTGTCGAAGTAGCGTTAATTTCGGGTGTTCTTTTTGCCATATAAATGTTTATTTTTTACCTCTTCTATCTAAGAACGAAGGGAATTATCTAACTTTTCTGAATAACTCAGTTCCAATGATTGCAGCTATAGTTCCGAAGAATAATAGGTACATTGTGAAAAGGACAGTATCAGAGAAGATTAAAGTACTAGGTACGTTATCTGTTCCATTATATCCTACAATATTCATTGGAGTTCCGTCTGCCAATGTGTAAGCAATACCTACAACACCAACAAGAACTGCAAGTCCGATAAAGCTTTTTACAGCTTCTTTTGGACGTGAAAATAGGCGAACAAGTGGGAACACCATAGCGGCGCATACTGCAATCCCGCAAAGTGCTATCGCCCAGTTTAGCAATGTTGCAGTGTGTACTGGAGTGTAAAACTGAGAGTTTGGAATTTCACCACCCCAGATAAACATTCCTAATATCACAGCTGTTATTGCAAACATTGCAATGGCTACAATATTTAATATTTTTTGTGTCATTACTTAACTGTTTGTTGGTTGTATTTTACAAGGATATCAAGTAAGCTAACTGAAGCATCTTCCATGTTGTTAACGATACCTTCAATTTTAGCTACACAGTAGTTAAAGAAGATTTGTAGGATCATCGCAACGATCAAACCGGCTACAGTTGTGATCAAGGCCACTTTGATACCTCCTGCTACTAGGGCTGGACTCATATCACCTGCTGCTTGGATGTTGTCAAACGCTTGGATCATACCGATTACCGTTCCCAAGAATCCCATCATCGGAGCAAGAGCGATAAATAATCCAATCCAAGATAAACCTTTTTCTAAAAGACCCATTTGAACTGATCCGTAAGATACAACTGATTTCTCAACCATGTCAATACCTTGATCGTAACGAGATAAACCTTGGTAGAAAATACTTGCAACAGGACCACGGCTGTTACGGCAAACTTCTTTAGCTGCGTCAACACCACCGTTAGCTAATGCGTCCTCAACGTTGTTAAGAAGTTTCTTAGTATTAGTGTCAGATAAATTTAAATAAATTACACGCTCGATAGAGATTGCCAAACCGAAGATTAAACAAAGTACAACGGCAGCCATAAATCCGGCACCACCCTCGATGAATTTTTGTTTAATTGCAGCGTGAAGAGATGTACTCTCAACTTGTTCGTCTTCAAAAGCAACAGTTGACTGCTCTGTTTGAGCTACTGATGCTTCATCCTCTTGAGCCATCACAGTAGTTGATGCTCCAATAGTAAGCATAGCTGAAACCGCTATTAGTGCGAAAAATTTTCTCATGATTGATTTAACTGTTTTTAGTTTATAAATAATTCAAAATAAATTCTTAATTTACTTATGTAAGCTATTAGCGCAAACCTTTGTGTTTAGCACACCTATCCTACAAACGACGGGGCAAGTTACAAAATTAATGTTAAAACGCAATTCGTTTCACACTTATTTCGCCTTTAATCGTCCGATTTAAGTATTTTTTTACTTCTTTAGTATCGGAGTATCTCCCCAACAAATACATCATTTTACAAACGGCAGCTTCGGTAGTGATATCATATCCGCTTAGAACTCCGCAAGATGCGAGTTGTTGACTGGTGGCGTAACGACCCATCTCCACACTTCCGCCTTGACATTGTGTTACGTTATAGATTAAAATTCCTTTTTCGCTTGCCAAGCGTATTTTTTGCAAAAATTCAGGATTGCTAGGTGCGTTCCCGGAACCAAAACTCTCCATAATCACTCCCCTCAGTCCAGGTGTATTGAGAATTCCATCCACAGCTGCCGCGCTCATTCCCGGAAACAACTTCAACACCGTTACGTTGCTGTCCATTGCGCTATGCGCTGTTATTTTCTCTCCTTTATAGCTATAGTCTATAGCTTCGTAGTTATACAGAATGTGAATGCCAATTTCCGCTAGTGGAGGATAATTAAAGGATTTAAATGCATCAAAACTTTCGGCATCAACCTTGGATGCTCTGTTGCCTCTAAAAAGCTTATCGCCAAACAAAATGGTTACTTCCGGAACAACCGGTCGACCACTCATTGTAGCTGCTGCAATTTCAAGAGCTGCAATTAAATTTTCTCTTCCATCAGTACGGATGGTCCCTATGGGCAACTGAGAACCTGTAAATACAACAGGTTTGGCTAAGTTATCTAACATGAAACTCACTGCCGACGCTGAATAAGCCATGGTATCTGTTCCGTGTAAAACAACGAAACCACAGTAATCTTCATAACGTTCCACAATAATATTGCATATATCACGCCACACTTCCGGACTAATATCCGACGAATCAATAATTTTAGGCAAGGTATAGCTGTCAATACCAAATTCAAATTCCTTCAACTCAGGAACTGCGTTCATAATTGCCTCAAAATTGAACGGACATAAAGCGCCCGTTTCCGGATCATTGACCATACCAATGGTACCGCCTGTGTAGATGATAAGAACTTTTTTCTTCATATTAGTTTTGTCGCACATAGTAACTTTAATACAAATATAGCATAAGAATTCAATTTATGCTAACGTTTGAACTATCAATTTTTAGTCTTAATATTTAATTAAGTGTCTGTAAGTTATTGTAACATTCCGCTTATTCTTAGGCTTTTATGTAAATAGTAGCCTAAAAATAGCCATATCTATACCATAGTTGGTCTTAAAAGAGCACTTTCCATCTTCCGTTTCAAACCTAAGTATCCTATCTTCCTGTTTGGATAAGGCTCCTTTGGCATAACCTTAGTAACGTGCCTTTCTATTTAATACATAAATTCAGAGCTGTTACTTAGAAATAGATATGTAGACCTTAATTGTAATTTGGCATGGTAGCACAAGTTACAATTTAAACAGTTGCTCACAATTCCCGGTAGTAACCTCAGCAATATATTCAACAGGTTGATTAACCACCTCTGCTATTTTTTGAGCTATAAGTGGAATGTATGAACCTTCATTCCGTTTACCTCGGTGTGGAGTTGGTGCTAAATACGGTGCATCTGTTTCCAATACAATATGGTTTACTCCTACAGCGGAGATAATGTCAGGTAAATTACTTTTTTTGTAGGTAACTACACCGCCAATCCCTAACTTAAATCCCATGTCAATACCTTGTCTGGCCTGTTCTTCATCTCCTGCGTAACAATGTAAAATTCCAGTAACACCTGGAAAGTTACCAATACACTTTAAAATATCGGGCATAGCTTCTCTAGCGTGTACAACAATAGGTAAATTACAATCTCTTGCCATACCTAAATGGTGCTCAAAAACACGTAGTTGCTCCTTATAGAACGTTTTGTCCCAATATAAATCAATGCCACACTCACCAATGCCATAAATTTTTTGAGTACCTAGTATGTTTTCAATTGTTTTTATCTCCTTTTGCCACTCACTATTTACTGAGGTTGGGTGTAAGCCAATAAGGGGAAAAAGCATGTCCGGATATTGAGCTGCAATATCCAACATTTTTTGACGTGTCTCAGTGTCAATGTCAGGAACTATGGCACGTGTAACACCGGCTTCTGACATTCGATTTAATACCTCTTCACGGTCATTATCAAACTCAGTAGCATATATGTGTAAATGTGAATCTATATACATGTGTTGTCATTTTTGTGTGCGTAAAGATAAAAAAAGTGGTTCATTAATTAATGAACCACTTTTATATGTAAATTATTTTCCGAGCAATTTATTGTATTCTTCGGGCGATTTTAAGATCTCAATAGCTCTTAGTACCTCTTTGTCATACTGCGTTCCGTATTCAATAACGCCCTCCATTTGGTAGTAACGCTGAATAAACTGATCCGCAAGTATCGTTCGTATTTGTTCCTTATGTAAATCCATATCACGATCAATTGAGTGTCCAAGCTCTTTACGTAAAGCCTCAAACTCACTGCTTTGGGAATCGTAATATTTCTCAATCTTGGCAATCTCAATTAACTTATCCAGCTGCTCTTGCGATGCGGTAACATAATCAAAGTTTTGCTCTTTAAGATAAGCGGCAAACTGATTATATAAATCATCAGTCACTTTAAAATCCTTGATTGCTGGGATTGTTGGGTGTGTTAATGCATAATGATTTACAAAATCAAATACCTTATCCTCAATAAGCAATTCTTGGGAAATACGCGCAAGTTTTTCTTTATTGGTAATAATGTCCGGGTTAATACCTCCACCATCATAAACTTTACGTCCGTTTACAGTTTGGAATTCGTTAATCAAAGAATCCGGTACTTTACCAACACTGCCATCCTCATTACGGTGTGAGTAGTCAATTGCTTGAATACAACGTCCACTTGGTATGTAATATTTGGCGGTTGTTAGTTTTACTTTGGTATTATATGGCAAATCTCTAACTGTTTGTACTAAACCCTTACCAAATGAGCGGGTTCCTACTAATATAGCTCTGTCATTATCCTGTAGCGCGCCTGCAACAATCTCTGAAGCCGATGCAGAACCGCTGTTAATTAAAACTGCTAGCGGCATATCCGGCATAATTGGGTTATTACGCGTTGCAAGTTCGCTCTCCGTTTGTTTAACCTTACCTTTTGTGCTAACCACCTTGGTACCTTTAGGCATAAAATAGCCAACAATATCTACAGCCTGATTTAATAACCCTCCGCCATTTCCGCGTAGGTCAAGTATTACCGATGTAGCTCCTTGATTTTTTAAATCTATAAGCGCTTTTCGTACTTCAGGACCACTTTTATCTGTAAAACTTGTAAGGAAAATATATCCAATATTATTGTTCAATATTCCGTAATAAGGTACGGCAGCAGTTTGTACTTTTTCACGTATCAGTTTAAAATTCTTAACCTCTCCGGCACGGTCAATTTTGATTGTAAGCTCTTTTCCGGGTGTGCCACGTAGCATGTCACTAACCTGCTGTGTATTCATACCTTTAGCACTTTTTCCATCCACCTCAAGAATTTTATCCCCAGGAAGTAGTCCAGCTTTAAAGGAAGGTGTACCGCGGTACGGCTCACGTATCATTACATAATCGCCGCGCATAGAAATAACGGATCCTATCCCGGCGTACTCACCCGTAGTCATAAACTTAACCTCGTCAGTATCCTCCTCCGGATAATAAACGGTATATGGGTCTAAGGATTTTAGCATTGCATTAATGCCTTCCTGCATTATTTTTTCGCTGCTAACAGTGTCAACATAAAACAAATTAATATCGCGATACAGCGATGCAAATATGTTAAGTTGTTTTGACATTTGGAAGTTACGATCATCGCCTTTTGATGCGACTAATATCATCGCCCCTGCGATGAAAAGAGTGATAAGTGAAAGTTTTACTCTTAATTTCATATTATCTTATTTATGCTGTTACATTTTATCAGCGTATGCACTGATACACACGCAGGTATACGATGAAGTACAAAGAATGTGCCATTACTCGCTAAGAAACGAAGGTAGTATATATTTATTAACATTCAAAATGCTTTTATGGCACCGGATCGTACCCATGTCCGCCCCACGGATGGCAGCGAGAAATGCGCTTAATCCCTAAATATGTACCCTTCAACGGACCATGTTTCTGTATAGCCTCAATGGTATATGCTGAGCAAGTAGGAGTATATCTGCAACATGATGGTTTGTATGGAGATATAGCTACCTGATAAAAGCGGACAAGTGCTATTAAAACACGTTTCATTGCTTGTAATTCTTTTATAGTAATTATCTAATTCTGCAGCGAGGAGAGACAACATTTCAATATATTATAATCACTGGCTTAGCAATATGTGTTTTCAATAGCTCGGCCGGAATACATTATATATAATTCATCACTTCCTCAAGTTCTTCATATATAAAGATAATAGTAAGAAATGGAAAAGTCAAGGAGATAAGAAGAATCTATCGCTTAGAGATACTGAAGTTTATAATCTCTTAGCTATTTTTTCAATAAGTTTATCCATGGCGTAGCCTAATTTATCATAATCAGGAAGTTGACTATCAAGATAAATTAAAAGCATTTGCATATTGCGTTCCTCGCCAATGGCATTGTACAACTTGTGTTTACGCATGCGATATACCTCACGTACCATGCGTTTTACTGCATTACGCTTCACAGCGCGTTTAAAACGTTTTTTTCCTACACTAATAGCTAATTGTGCAGGTGCTTCGGCTTTTTCATTATGAACGGAGTATACAATCCGAAAAGGATAGGCCACAAAGCTTTGACCATCGCGCATTAATTGTTCAAGCGCGGTGCGACTGCATAATCTTTCGTCTTTTGAAAAAGTATAATTCATAGTATAAAATGGCAAAGCCGCTCAATTATTTAGAGCGGCTTGCTTTATTTGCTTTTTTAATGTAATCCTCAATAGCCATTGTCATGGATGGACATTGTGGCGTTGGAGCTTTAATGTTTAATGTAAGTCCCAATTCCTCTACAGCTTTTGCTGTTGATGGTCCAAATGCGGCAATTGCAATATCCTTTTGTTCAAACTCAGGATAGTTTTGAAGTAATGACTTAATTCCTGATGGAGTGTAGAAAGCTAGAATATCATATGCATAGATATCCTCAATCTCTTTCGTTAAGTCGCTTGCTACAGTGCGATATAAAATTGCCTTTGTATATTTAAGCTTTAACGTATCCATTAAACCAGGAATGTTCTCTTTGTGTATGTCAGAAAGAGGGATAAGGAAATTCTCGTTCTTATGTTTCAAAAGAATTTTGGTCATATCCTCCACGTTCTTTTCTCCATAGAAAATTTTACGTTTTCTGTATACGATATACTTTTGTAAGTAAAACGCAGTAGCTTCCGAGATACAGAAATACTTCATCGTATCCGGAACAGTGATACGCATTTCTTCGCAAATGCGGAAGAAGTGGTCAATGGCTGTTCTGCTGGTAAAAATAATTCCTGTATGTTCAAGAATGTCAATACGTTCTTGTCTGAACTCTTTTGCCGGAACACCTTCTACTTTGATAAAAGGTTTAAAATCCAGTTTTAACCCGTATTTCTCAGCCAAGTCAAAGTAAGGTGACTTTTCGGTAGTTGGCTTAGGCTGTGATACCAGTACTCTCTTGATTTTCAAAGCTGTAAGTTTTAAAATTAATACCTCTGATTTATTCCATAATGACTTTATACAAAATCATTAGGGGCACTATTTCAAGGGCACAAAGGTACAAAATGATATAGAATATTGAAACTCTATGAGAAAATAATATTGATGCAATTCGAATAAATATGAATAAAATGTAAGCCAAGAAGCAAAAATTAACAATTTGTAGTATAAATTGTATCGCAAATGTTTTCATAAACAGCATTGCTATTACCAATGGGGCAACAATTATACCTGAACTGATATTGATGGCCCATAAATTTGCGGTTACTTCCGTTGCTGCACTTTTTTTATTAAAGCACCAACCGCATATTGTAATGCTAAATAGTAACAGCAGATGGTAGGAGAGAAAAGCGCCTAAATACATCAAAGCAGTTATGGGCTTCAATTCATCATACAGAATATAGCATAATGCAATAGCGGGCATAGAAAACGATAGAATAAGCGCTATGAAGTAATAGTAACTATTGCTTACAATACCGTCACTAAGTAACACTTCCACGTTTTTACGTTGCAAAATAGTATTAATCATCTTGTTTAAAAGGTCTTTGCTGTGAAATCTTAGCAAAGCGAATAGGGCCATAAACAAAAACGTAAAAATGGCACATCCTACAATATCCTCGTTTTTATCCAAGGGTATACCCACAAAATAGTTCCCGGAGTCCGAAACACTCAGGGAACTATAATTTAATCGTATGCTATCGCTATCCTGGAGGATAAAATCCACTTGTTGAATAGAGAGCGTATCTATTTCTTTTACTTTATTTTGTACAGACATTTTATTAGTGTGCTTCGTACCAGTTGTTACCAAAACCGGCCGATACGGTTAATTCCACGGCTAGTTTTACCACGTGTTCCATTTTATCAATCACAAGTTGTTCCAATTGCTCTTTCTCGTCAATCGCGCACTTAAAGTTCAACTCATCATGCACCTGCAATATCATTTTAGAGCGCATTCCGCGTTCTCGTAGCTCCTTGTCAATGGCAATCATTGCCATTTTAATAATATCTGCCGCCGATCCTTGCAGTGGAGCGTTAATAGCATTACGTTCGGCCATTCCGCGCACAATGGCATTGCGTGAGTTTATATCGCGTAAGTATCTGCGGCGACCCAGTAAAGTCTCAACATATTCTTGCTTACGAGCTTTTTCTACACAATTTTCCATATATGTTTTTACCCCCGGATACATTGCAAAATAACCATCAATAAGTTCTTTTCCTTCTTTTCGGCTTATATTTAGTCTTTCTGCTAGTCCCCATGACGATATTCCATATATAATACCAAAGTTAGCCGTTTTTGCGCGTCTGCGCATTTCCGTAGTAACTTCGTCAAGAGGTACATTAAATATTTTCGCTGCGGTGGCGGTATGAATATCCAAATTGTTATTAAATGCAGATATTAAACCTTCATCGCCACTCAAATGAGCCATTAGGCGAAGTTCAACTTGCGAATAATCGGCCGAAAAAAAGATATAATCAGCATCGCCAGTAACAAATGCTTTCCTAATTTCACGTCCTTCTTCACTCCTAATAGGAATGTTTTGTAAGTTAGGATTGGTGCTGCTAAGACGTCCGGTTGCTGTTTCTGTTTGATTAAAACAAGTATGTATTTTTTGAGTAATAGGATCAATATAATTTGGTAGCGCTTCCGCGTATGTACTTACCAGTTTTTTTAATCCTCGATACTCTAAAATATGCGCTATAATCTCATTGTCTGCGGCAAGTTTGCTAAGTACTTGCTCAGACGTACTGTATTGTCCGGATTTGGTTTTCTTTTCTGTTGTTTTTATTCCCATGCGCTCAAAAAGTACCTCTCCTAATTGCTTTGGAGAGCCTATATTGAACGTTTCACCAGCCAAAGAGTAAATGGTACTTTCAAGACCTGAAAGGCGCGCATTCAGCTTGTCAGCAATGTCCTTTAATGCTTGCTTGTCAATGGCAACACCCTCAAATTCCATATGTGCCAATACGCGCATAAGCGGAATCTCTACATCAGTAAACAATTTATGTGCTTTTGCTTTTTGTAATGCATCATCTAGTTTTTGTTTAAGCATAAATAGTGCTTCTGCCTGTTCGCTTAAACGTAATGCAGCCTCGTCATGCGATTCAATCACCTCGTCAAAAAGAGATAGCTGAGTACCTAGTTGAGTGGCATGCGTTGTTGCCTCACCTAAACGACGGCCAAGAAACTCTAGCGCAATTCTGTTCAAATCATGCGAGACCTCGGGATTTAACAGATAGTGAGCAATTTTTATATCAAATAATTGTGCATTAACCTCTATGTTCTTACGTTGCAACCATATTAGCAACTCTTTTAATTCATCGCCAATAACCGTTACATGTTGTTGTGCAAAGAGATTGCTTAACATGGTCAAAAACGCTTTTTCTTCATTTGGCGACTCAGGATATGTAATATAGTCACATCCGTCCATGCAGCCTGAAAAGTAGAAAGCAGAAGGATTAGCATTATACAACGTATCACCTTTTCTCCAAGATAGTACGGTGGCAAAAGTGCCACATTTGCTTAAGTTGTCAAAAAGCTCTTGCTCTTTACCGCGCATATCGCGCAAATTGAGCTCCTTTTTTTCAACGTTTAGTTCCTTCTCATCTGCCTCGACAGCTGAACTTAGCACACGTTTCATTATTGAAAATAGTTCCAGTTCCTTGAAAATAGGTTCCAACTCACTCTCAATAATAGGGCGGCGAGCTAACTTTTCCGGATCCTCCTCAGTAGGCACAGTGGTACATATGGTTACTAACTCACGGGACATCATCACGGTTGGATGACACTGAATTAAACTCTCTTTCTGTTTACCTTTCAGCTGCTCTATATTGTCATAAATACCTTGAATATCTCCAAAGGTATAAACTAGTTTCGCTGCACTTTTAGGGCCAATCCCGGCACATCCCGGAACGTTATCGGCAGTATCGCCCATTAAACCAAGAATATCAATAACTTGGTCTACACGTTCAATTCCAAAATTATCCAGAACCTCAGGTATTCCCCATATTATGCTCTTTTCGCCACCGCGTCCGGGCTTATACATAAATATATGGTCACTTACCAATTGGGCATAGTCCTTATCGGGCGTAATCATATAAACTGTAAATCCTTCCTGTTCGCCCTTCTTTGCTAGCGTTCCAATAACATCGTCTGCCTCATAACCGGCAACTTCTACTTGCCGAATACCTAGGCCATCAATTATTTGCCGAATATAGGGTAGGGATTTACGTAAATCCTCTGGCATGGGTGGGCGTTGCGCTTTGTATGGATCATACATTTCATGGCGAAATGTTGGTCCGGCCGGATCAAATACTACGGCAATATGCGTTGGATGCTCTTGTTCAATTAACTCCAGTACAAAGTTACAAAACCCCAATACGGCAGATGTATTAATACCGGTGGTTGTTATACGCGGATTTTTTATAAATGCGTAATATGAGCGATAAATGAGTGCATAAGCATCCAATAAAAACAATTTCTTCATGCTGTAATATTTTAAGCCAAATATGTGTTGTTGGCAAAGGTAAGAAATTTAATCCTAACCAATTCCCAAATGTTTTCAATAAAGCTAAACATTACATCAGTTCTGCACAACTACTATTCCTCGTAAGGGTTTCGACTAGGTTACGACAAGGTATCGACTAGGTTTCGACTAGTATGATACCACAATAGTAGTCGAAACCTAGTCGATACCTAGTCGATACCTAGTCGAAACCCCTAACAGGAGTATAGGCAATTATTATGTCAATTCCTGAAAATTCTTTACTTGATAAAATGTAAACTTATGTTAGGAAAAGGAGAATACAAAAAAGATTACAGTATAGAAGAGAAAGTAGAAATAGTTCGTCAGCGCATGTTTCACGAAATAAGTTTTGATGGA
>JBOGCH010000012.1:0-105487 GCA_051656645.1 Marinifilaceae bacterium | reverse complement strand
CGAATTGATTCTTAGTTATTTGTGCAACCTTAATTTATGAATTTAATTCGAAACAATAAAGGCTTTCTGTCTGAAAATCAGACTGAAAGCCTATTTTTTTGCATATAAAAAAAGCTGCCTAAACTTGTTAGACAGCTTCCTTTTCTCTATATAGAGCTACAATTATTTCTTGTTAGCTTCAATCCATTTACGAGCATTAACAAATGCTTCAATCCATGGACTTACTTCATTACCTTCTTGCCCCTCTGCATAGTATGCCCAGTTCCAAGGGTAAATAGCACGCTCCAAGTGAGGCATCATCGCTAAATGACGTCCATCGCGGCTACAAATTCCGGCAGTAGCTTCAGGCGAACCGTTAGGGTTTGCAGGATAAGCGTCATAGCTATATTTCATAGCGATATCGTACTTATCTAAGCTATAAGGGAATTCAAATTTACCTTCTCCGTGTGCTACCCAAATACCAAGACGGCTACCTTCTAATGTTTTTAACATGATAGAGTTTCCTGCCTCAATAGTAACATTCACGAAACCTGACTCAAACTTATGCGAGTTGTTATGACGCATTTTTGGCATTTCAGCATCCTCCGGATAGATTAATCCTAATTCTACTGCTAATTGACAACCATTACATACACCTAAACTCATTGTGTCAGGACGTTTGTAGAAGTTTTCAAGAGCCACACGCGCTTTCTCATTGTAACGGAATGCTCCGGCCCAACCTTTAGCAGAACCAAGTACATCCGAGTTTGAGAAACCTCCACAGTAAACAATCATGTTTACATCCTCAAGAGTCTCACGTCCTGAGATAAGGTCTGTCATGTGTACGTCTTTCACATCGAAACCAGCTAGGTGTAAAGACCATGCCATTTCGCGCTCACCGTTAATACCTTTTTCTCGGATAATAGCCGCTTTCACACCACTAGGCTGTTTACGGTTGATATCCAATCCAAGGTCAGCAAGAATACCTGTAAATCCTTGTGGGAATTGGTATTGAAGTACGTTGTTTTTATAGTTATTGTAACGCTCAAGTGCTAATTCAGGTGTACTTTGACGACGGTCTAACATATACGATGTTTTAAACCACACATCGCGTAAAGCAGCGATATCAAAGCTTAATGAACGCTCATCTTTTTTCACTGTAAGTTTTCCTGCCTCAGCCGGACGTCCTACAAAGTGATAAGCAACACCAACCGCATCCAAATTCTCAGCAACCATTGTTGCATCTTTGTCTGCCACTTGAATTAATACTCCAGGGTTTTCTGCAAATAATATTTTCACTAAATCTTGCTCGGCAATTGCAGAGAAGTCAACAGCTAAACCAGCACGGTTATCTGCGAAACACATCTCTAACATTGCAGTAAGCATACCACCTGCAGAGATATCGTGACCGGCAAGAATATATCCACCTTCCACTAAATCCTGAATTGCAGTAAACGCTTTAGCAAAATATTCAGCATCTTTCACATCCGGCGCTGTGTGTCCTACTTTGTTCAACGTTTGAGCAAAGCTTGAACCACCTAATTGTAACGCGTCAAATGAGAAATCTACATAGATTAACTCAGAGTCAGCCACAGGCTTAATTACCGGATCAACCACTTTTTTCACGTCAGTTACTTCACCAACTGTTGAAATGATTACAGTACCCGGAGCAATTACTTTCTGATCTCCATATTTTTGAGTCATAGAAAGTGAATCCTTACCTGTAGGGATATTTAAACCTAATTCAATTGCAAACTCACTAGCAGCCTCAACAGCTTCGTATAAACGAGCATCTTCACCCTCGTTACGGCAAGGCCACATCCAGTTAGCTGAAAGTGATACACCGCGAAGACCTTGTTCAATTGGAGCCCAAACTAAGTTAGTTAACGACTCAGAGATTGCTAAACGAGAACCTGCAGCCGCATCGGTCATAGCCGCTACCGGTGCATGTCCAATAGAAGTAGCAATACCGCCTTCACCACGATAGTCAATAGCTACTGCCGCAACATCGGCAAGTGGCAATTGCAATGGTCCAACACATTGTTGACGAGCAATTTTACCTGTTACCGAACGGTCCACTTTATTAGTTAACCAGTCTTTACAAGCCACTGCTTCTATTTGAAGCACTTGCTCAATATATTCGTTAATTTTATCTTCAGAGTAAGCTACATCAGCGTAATCCTCTTCAACCGTTTTGTCATCCATAATGGTTTTAGGAGGGTTACCAAACATATCTTTTAATTCTAAATCGATAGGTTTGTCACCGTTATTAGCATTCTCGAATGTAAAACGATGATCGCCAGTTGTTTCTCCAATCACATAGAAAGGAGCACGCTCGCGCTCGGCAATTTTACGTAATGTATCAACATCCTCTTCGCGAACAACCATACCCATACGCTCCTGACTCTCATTACCAACAATTTCTTTTGCCGATAAAGTAGGGTCACCAACAGGTAACTTATCAACGTGAATCATACCACCTGTTTCCTCTACTAACTCAGACAAACAGTTAAGGTGTCCACCTGCTCCGTGGTCATGGATAGAGATTATTGGGTTGTTATCGCTTTCAGCTAATGCGCGGATAGCATTACAAACACGTTTCTGCATCTCCGGATTTGAACGCTGAACAGCATTTAACTCAATAGCATTGTCATATACACCTGTATTTACAGACGATACGGCTCCACCACCCATACCAATGCGGTAGTTATCACCACCCATCAATACAACTTTATCGCCAACAGCAGGAACATCTTTTAACGCTTGATTTTTATTACCAAATCCGATACCACCGGCTTGCATAATAACTTTATCATATCCGTAAGTCTGTCCTTTTTCTTCATGCTCAAAAGTAAGTACAGAACCACAGATAAGCGGTTGTCCAAATTTATTACCGAAGTCTGACGCACCGTTCGATGCTTTGATTAAGATATCCTCAGGAGTTTGGTATAACCATTTGCGAGGATCTATATTTTGCTCCCATTTGCGGTCGCCATCCAAACGTGGATAAGAAGTCATGTAAACAGCAGTACCCGCGATAGGAAGGGCTGCTTTACCACCAGCAATACGGTCGCGAATTTCTCCACCCGTTCCGGTAGCCGCACCATTGAAAGGCTCAACAGTTGTAGGGAAGTTATGTGTTTCCGCTTTAAGCGAAATTACAGTATCAATATCTTTAGTTTTGAAAAAGTCCGATGTATCGTGACGTCCCGGAGCGAATTGCTCTGCATGAGGACCTTCAATAAAAGCACAGTTATCTTTGTATGCCGATACAATACGGTTTGGATTTTCTGCCGAAGTCTTTTTAATCAGCTTAAATAACGACGTTTCTTTCTCTTCGCCATCAATGATAAATGTACCATTAAATATTTTATGACGACAGTGCTCTGAATTCACTTGCGAGAAACCAAACACCTCTGAGTCTGTCAACTTACGTCCCAATTTCTTAGCCAACCCTTCAAGATAAGCAACCTCATCTTCGTTCAATGCCAATCCCTCTTGAATGTTATAAGCGCGAACATCATCAATGTACACTACCTTTTCTGGTTGTTTGTCAATAGTGTAAATCTCTTGTGTTAAATCGCTGTACATAGCCTGAAGCATCGGATCGAACTCCGCGTCCTGACTGTCAACTTGTGTAAACTCCTCAATACGTACAATACCTTCAATACCCATATTCTGAGTAATTTCAACCGCATTTGTACTCCAAGGCGTAATCATTTCTCTGCGTGGCCCGATAAAGAAACCGGATAATGATACCTCATCCACACGTTTAGCACCACTAAATAACCACTCTAATTTTTCTGTGTCAAGGGAATTTTCAGATGCCTTATAATGTACAGCGTACACCGAGCCATCCTTTTGATAGAAAACTATTGCCATCTTTATATGTTATTAAATTTGATCTCATTTAACTTACGGAGCACAAATATATAAACATTTTTTAAATGGATTGGTACATATTTGCCCTTTTAGATAGTTATAACTCTTATAAAAACTAAAATAACTCATTATAATTATAAAAACCACCTCTTTTAACCACAAACATACGCACACATTCACAAATAATTACGTAATAATCAATAGCTTTAAAACAACATTCAAATAACAATAGGTTATGTACACGGCAATTGCTTCCATATTGTTTTTATTTCTGGTTACAGGCGATACTCCTGGACATCGCAGCACACCGCCCACCGTAAAAAATGTGGATATCAATAAATACATGGGCAAATGGTATGAAATAGCGCGTTATGACCATCGTTTTGAACGCGATTTAGTTGGCGTCACAGCCACCTACCACAATAATAACAACGGTACTATCCTCGTTATAAACTCCGGACATATTCGGACACTCGACGGACCTGTAAAAACAGCAAAAGGGAAGGCAAAACTCATATCGCCACAACAACCTGGAGCTCTGAAAGTCTCTTTCTTCGCAAACATCTACTCGCCATATTATATCTTGGCGTTAGACACCATTAATTACCAATACTCCCTCGTTGGCAGTAGTTCCAATAAATACCTTTGGATTCTATCCCGAACGCCACAGATGAATGCCGATACTCTTAAAAAAATACTTAACATAGCATACACGCTTAACTACGACACTACTCTACTTATTTATCCGCCACAACCTAAAAATAATATCACCATGAAACAACTAACCCCCGAAGAGGAATATGTTATTCTACATAAAGGAACCGAACGTCCCTTTACCGGCAAATACTATAAACATAATGCAAACGGCACATACACATGTAAACAATGCAACGCTCCCCTATATAAATCGACCGATAAATTTGACTCCGGCTGCGGATGGCCATCATTCGACGACGCCATTCCCGGTGCCATAACAGAGCAACCCGACGCAGACGGCCATCGCATTGAAATTGTTTGCTCCAAATGCGGAGCCCATTTGGGACACGTTTTTCGTGGTGAAAAATTCACCCCAAAAAACACTCGCCATTGCGTAAACTCCATATCGTTAGACTTTGAATCGGAGAAATAACTAACCAATAATAAACTGTTTTCTCTTAAATATATGCACTTCTATTATCAGAGCTCTATTGGGTTCTGCGCATTGACATAGACACAAATAACTGTTTCAATGCAGACAATCTGTAATTAAAAGAAAGAATAAACGCAAAGTATGTTAATTATAGACTCTAACTACAAAACCGTTCATTCTCAATCACCCGCTTCTCCTTTAATAAAAATAGCCTCTTTTATAGTAAGTTTAAGAGATTATTACTTACTTTGCTACCTCTATTTAAAAGACACTTTTTACAACATTAACAATAAAATTAAAATAAATGAAAATCTTTGTTACTGGAGGAACCGGATATATAGGTTCTCACACTGTAGTGGAGCTACAACAAAATGGTTTTGAAGTGGTAATCGTGGACAATTTATCTAATTCGGAATTATCGGTTTTAGATGGTATTGAAAAAATTACAGGTATCCGTCCGTCATTTGAGCAATTTGACCTTACTGATGCGGCTGCTACTCGCGATTTCTTTTCACGTAATCAGGACATTAAAGCAGTTATCCACTTTGCAGCACTTAAAGCTGTTGGAGAATCAGTACAAAAACCTTTGGAATACTACAAAAACAACTTAAACTCACTAATCAACATTCTTGATTCTATGCGCGAGTTTAATGTTCCTAACTTAGTATTCTCATCGTCATGTACCGTTTACGGACAGGCAGATGTACTTCCTGTAACAGAGCAAACTCCTCGCAAAGAGGCTGAGTCTCCTTACGGAAACACAAAAGCAATGTGCGAGGACATCCTACGCGATCTTGCTAAGGTTGAAAAACAAATGAACCTTTTAGCGCTTCGCTACTTTAACCCAATTGGAGCACACCCATCGGCTCTTATCGGAGAGAAACCATCGGGAATCCCAAATAACTTACTTCCATACCTTACTCAAACAGTAGCAGGTATCCGCGAGTGTTTAAGCGTGTTTGGCGATGATTACAATACTCCTGACGGATCGGCAGTACGTGACTACATTGATGTTGTAGATTTAGCAAAAGCTCACGTTATTGCAATTAAACGTTTAATTGAAGGTAAAAACAAAGATAACTACGAATTCTTTAACGTAGGTACAGGAAACGGTGTATCAGTACTTGAACTTATTGCTGCATTTGAGCAAGCAACAGGTAAAAAAGTAAACTATAAAATCGTTGACCGTCGCGAAGGCGATATCGAAAAAGTATGGGCAGATACAACCCTTGCTAATAACGAATTAGGATGGAAAGCTGAAGCTAACCTTGTAGACACATTGGCTAACCAATGGCGTTGGCAAGAATATCTTGAAAGCAAAGCTTAATCAAGATATTATACAATATTCAAAACGCTGTAATTGGAAATTATTTCCTCTTACAGCGTTTTTTTATGAAAATGAAATTTGAATTCTCCTCGATACTACACCCTTTGTTATCATTTTTTTTAATCCGGTAAGGCGAAAAAACGCTGCAACCTGGCCTATCCCTGTTAAGGGTTTCGACTAGGTTACGACAAGGTTTCGACTAGGTTTCGACTACTATTGGGGTACCGTACTAGTCGAAACCTTGCCGAAACCCTGTCGTAACCTAGTCGAAACATACACGAGGGGTACATATTGCTCTTAACCATTAGCTAATGATTATAAATAAGGTGGATACATTAAAAATACGAATCACACTAGTAATAAACGTATGGATTAAACTTCCGCTTCACAAGCTTACCTTACAATAAAACAAATCAATATGAATAGTTATTGGGCGAGCAGTACAACAAAGGTTATATATTGGTATAGGTAAAATAATAGATTACCCATACCAGGCAACATAAGGGATTAGATCCATGCTCCATTCTTTACCACAAAGAAAACGGAAGTCATTCTAAACCTTTTATGCGTATGCACGGAGGTTCACTTACGCTTTCTACACAACCGTATACACGCTTTCGTGTACAATTTTAAACCTATTTGCGAAGTGGCATTAGGAAAGTGCCGACTATTGGCATGTGTTACAGAAGGATTTTCACATACCAATTGACCATATTGTAATTACAAAGCTCTATTAATTACAAAATTCAAAACAACTTTTAGCTTGCAATATTCGAATAATAGAGACACGTAAACTATTTTAGTCATGGAAGAAAAAAAGTATTTTTATAGCGATGGAGCTAATAGATTTGGGCCCTTCACGTTAGCCGAACTTAAACTTCAAAACATTAGTCGTCAAACGCTTGTTTGGTACGCTGGCATGGCGCAATGGCAAAAGGCAGGAACAATTCCGGAATTAGACTCTATATTTCATTTAACTCCGCCTCCTATTGACCAGGAGGTTAATCCCGGAACACGTCCAATCCCACCAAAAACATGGCTATTGGAATCTATTTTAGTAACTCTGTTTTGTTGTCTTCCTTTTGGAATTGTAGGTATTGTGTATGCAACGAAGGTTGACTCAGCCTATTCAAGAGGGGAATATGACGATGCTATACGTTTTTCACAACAAGCTGCGCGATGGACACGAATTGGCTTCTGGATAGGATTAGCATGCGCCGTTGTGTATTTAATTATTGGAATGTTTGGAGCAACAGTTCCGTTCTTTTACAACAGATAAACAGTTACGGTTTACCGAAATAGCAATTTATTAGTAATACCCCTTAACTGGGTAGATGCAATGAATATATAATATATTTTATCCCTTTTCGTACTTTAGAGGATGATGTTTTCTCTCAAAAGCACGAAAAGGGATTTGTTTTGAACTAACTAAAGTGCAAATACCAAACACTTTTACAAGCTCTTTGTAGTAATTGCATTGGGGCTAGAGTAATGTAAGGGAGAAGGTTATTCTTCCATAGATATATTTATATTAATAAGCACTATTACACTATCTCGTAATTTTAAATATCATTTTTGAAATACTTAAGTATTAACACCGGATTATCTTCTTCGTTAAGTGTTTTAGCTATTTTAAAAAGGTCCGGATGTGTATCCCTTAGTGATTCTGCATGATCAATAAGGCTATAAGCATTGATAATATACATGTAGCAGTCTGTCTGTATGTTGCACCCCATGGAAAAGTTTAAAGGCCCCATACCTCGACTTTTAAATGTATAGATATCCGGTTTGTTTAGGTCCGGAATATAGAAATTAGAATTAATGATACATCCGTTTTTTACCGGATTAATAGTTAACGTTCTTTTATATACATTTGGATCATTAATAGAATTTCTTTCCAGTTTTGGTTTATCACCGTTGTAGAAAAGCCCATACGGAGAGAAACTATTTCCATCTAAACGGTATAACGTGTCGTTAAGTATGAAATTTCCATATAGATGCTCATTGGTAGCAAATAAAATACTCGCCTCATGCGACATTCGATATTTCTCCGAACACCAATGCGATTTGGGTGCTAACAACATACTATCCATTTCGGCATTAACAATATAGAATTCCGGCAGCAACTTCCCCTCCCCAGGCAGTACCTCTGTTTTAATTCCATAGCGCTGTTGTGGCAAGCATACCATATCGGATATAAATTCTATTTCGTTATGTAACGTTGTTTTACGCTTAAACTTCCCATCGTATCCGTAGTATATTAAATGGTCTAAAACATGATCTAATATTACAACTTCCTTGTTTATGGGATCAATGTCCCATCCCGTTATATATTGATACTCCTCGCCGGAGTGTCCCAAGTCACCTACTTGTGCTAGGAATTTTCCTTGCGTGTTGAATAAAAGCACGTATCGATTTTGATTACGCATTACCTCTATGGCGATAATTGAATCAGTCACTTTTATTTTCCTTTGATAACTTATAATACTTTCATCTGTAGTCTCCAATACCACATATTTAGGATCCTCGACGATATCCTCTAAATATATCTCTTTTTCGACATTGGTTAAATTGTATGTCATCAGGTTTGTATGCCCAGAGTCGGTGCATCCGATAATGACTATTGTTAGAAACAATAGTATTGCAAAAGTTTGTTTTACCATGGTGTATTGGATTTTATTATTCAAAATTGTAGATTATAAGCACAGGGTTATCCTCATCCCCAATAGATTTGGAAAGTTGTGTGAGGCGCGGATATTTATCACCGTTATTCTCAACGTATTCTTTTAGTTGCCACGGATTGATTGGATCAATCTGTTTTCCGGAAGTATATCGTGTCATACCATAAGAGAGATTATTTAACAGAGGAGAAACTTCCAGAACTCTTTCACTATTGACATCGGGGATATAACACATTTTCTTATTCATTCGTCTAATTACCAAGCCATTATGTATGCTATTTTCCCATCTAACGTTTTTATATATTTCCATATTAGAAGAACTGATATGCTTCCCATCAGGAAACTTTATCCCGGTTTTATAGAATCCATGAGGTTTAAACGCTCCATCTTGGAAATGATAGAGTGTATCGTTCAGTAAAAAACGAGCGTAAATAGCCTCCCCTTTCCCATAGAGTAAGTTGATAGGTACAGTATGGTATTCTGCTTTCCAATGTGTCGGTTTTGATTCTATAATTTGGGTTAGCTCCTTATTTGCAATTAAAAATTCCGGTTGCTCCACACCTTCGCCGGGTAATATTATGTTTGTGAATCCGTAGCAATCGCCCGGCAGGCAAGTTATTCTGCATACATTGTGTAGTTGCTTATCGTAATTGATACGTTCAATAAATTTTCCATCGTATCCATATCGCTTCAATTGTTTGGTATATCCATCAATAATTACTACCTCATTACGCAATGTATCAACGCACCAGCAAGATATGCTTTGGTACTCTTCTCCCGATTTTCCATACTCACCTATTTTATTCAGAAATCTTCCTTTGGTATTAAATAAGAGCAAGTAAGCGTTGTAATTTATGGACGTTTTTATGAATAGAAGCGTATCATGAAACTTGAGTTCACTTATCTCAGATAATATGCACTCGGGCTTCGTTTCGAGCGCGATGAAATCCATGCTTTTTACTAAATCGGCAAACTCAATTGGTGGGGACGGATTCTCTAAATCATAAACTATCAAACCATTACCCTGTTTGTGGCTCTCGTTACAAGCACTGCATATCATTAAAAAGCATGCGATAATAAATAATATTTTCTTCATTTAGTTCTTGTTTGTCAGTAATTAGTCAAAGATAATGATTAATGTAATATTATGTTATTATAATTAAATAAAGATATATAGTTCACCATTTTTCAACGCATACGTATAAGTTTTATTATTAATCACTATTATTATGACCGAGTATATACAAAAAACCTTACGAGATTCGGCAGCCGCACGCTGGGGCGCGCTTGCAATAGTTTCCCTAACCATGATGTGCGGCTATTTCCTTACGGATGTTATGGCACCCTTAAAGCCCTTGCTTGAAAAAGAGTTATTTTGGAGTAGTAACGATTATGGTATTTTTACCAGTGCCTACGGGTGGTTCAACGTATTTTTTCTGATGCTTATTTTTGGAGGTATCATTTTGGATAAAGTAGGTGTGCGTATAACCGGTATCGGTGCTTGTTTACTTATGGTAATTGGTACGGCTATAAAATATACGGCCATTGCAGAGCTGATTTCTTTTGGTGGTACCATAGTAGGAATCTCGGCGCAGGTGATTGTAGCCTCACTTGGATTTGCCATTTTTGGAGTGGGAATTGAGGTGGCCGGTATTACGGTTTCTAAGATTATTGTAAAATGGTTTAAGGGTAAGCAGTTAGCATTAGCCATGGGCTTACAAGTATCGTTGGCGCGAGTTGGTACTATGATTGCAATGTCCCTTTCTATCCCTATTGCCACCTATTTTGGTAATGTATCTACACCAATACTAGCAGGATTAATTGTACTTTGCATAGGTACTTTATCGTTTTTCATTTACTGCGTTATGGATCGCAAGCTCGATAAATCAATGCCTCCAAAAGAGTTACAAGAAGAGGATAGTTTTAAGATTGCCGATATAAAATATATATTTACCAATAAAGGATTTTGGCTCATCGCACTGTTATGCGTATTATTCTACTCGGCAGTATTCCCTTTCCTTAAATATGCATCGGACTTAATGATTAATAAGTTTGGAATTGAGCCCAATATGGCCGGCTTAATACCTTCCTTATTACCTTTAGGGACTCTATTCCTAACACCTGTATTTGGAACATTATATGACCATAAAGGTAAAGGTGCAACTATTATGATTATTGGCTCCGTACTTCTTATTATTGTACATGTTTTATTTGCACTCCCTTGGTTGGACCAAATAGGCATGGCTATTTTTACTACTATTTTATTGGGAATAGCCTTTTCATTGGTACCCTCAGCCATGTGGCCTTCTGTACCTAAAATTATCCCGGAAAACAAGTTGGGAACAGCTTATGCACTTATTTTTTGGGTACAAAATTGGGGATTAATGGGAGTACCATATTTAATTGGATGGATATTAGATCGCTTTTGCCGCGTTGAAACGCCAGAGGGAAACTTCTATAACTACACATTGCCTATGGTAGTATTTGCCATTATTGGTGTATTGGCACTATTTGTAGCCATACTGTTGAAACGTGAGGATAGAAAAAAACAATACGGTTTGGAGTTACCCAATATAAAGTAAAACCTACTTTCATGAATATTTGCTACCTTTGACCTAATAATTTACATATACAAACAAAAAAATAGATATTATGTTCGATCAAGAAGCACTGAATAAAGCTATCGAAACTAAGGACCAAGCATCGATAGAAAACATTTTAGAACAACTTAAATCCGAAGGAGAGTTAAGTGATATCCCATCTCTATTTGAGTTGCTAAAGAAATATGTAGGAACCGATTTTGAATATACGTTGGTTGCTCTTTTATCGGATGTACGTATAAAAGGATTTAAGGACGAACTTATTAAAGCCATTGAGAATAAAGAAAACATTGCCATCAAGGAGCAATTGGTTCGCCTATGCTGGGAGGGAACATTTGATTTCTCTGACCATATAGGTATGTTTACGAATATTTTATTCCATGACGAATTTCCAATCGCGCTTGAGGCTGCCACCGTTATAGAGGAATCGCTTCCTAATGCAACGGAGGAAGTACGTAACAAGCTCCTTAATAATTTACAAATGTCGCACACCGATCCGGCACGAACATTCTTAATTAATGATTTGATTGCAAAAATCAATAATGTTCAAGACGAGGAATAGCATATAAACCTCTACATTAAAAAAATAGCTCCACTAGGATTAATATCGATATCCTAATGGAGCTATTTTTTATTGTTCAAAAACGCTACTTCTTTACCAAATGTTCATATAGTCCCTCAGTAGCATCCTCTAGTAGGTCAAGAACTAACTCAAAACCTGCTGCTCCCCCATAATAGGGATCGGGCACCTCAGTATAGTGCTTGTAATGACTACAAAAATCAGTCATCTTAACTACTTTTGCACGTTCCTCATCGGTTTCTGCTAAACGCATTATATTATGTACGTTCTCATTGTCCATACAAATAATAAGGTCAAAACGTTCAAAGTCGGCCGATGGGTAAAACTGGCGTGAACGGCTATCCAAAACATAACCACGTTTGGATGCGTGGCGGCGCATACGCTCATCGGGTAATGCCCCAGCGTGTCCACCATATGTTCCTGCCGAATCAATATCAAAAGCTTCCGCACAGCCCTTATCCTCTACCAACTGACGCATAATACCCTCAGCACTAGGCGAGCGACATATATTCCCTAAACACACAAAAAGCAGTTTGTACTTCTTCTCCATATTGTACCAGCTTAATTATTTGAATAACGAATCAACAAATGCTTCACGGTCAAAAAGCTGTAAATCGTCTATTTTTTCGCCAATACCTATGTATTTTACAGGAATTTTAAATTGATCAGAAATACCAATTACAACACCACCTTTGGCAGTACCATCTAATTTTGTAATGGCCAAAGCATTCACTTCTGTCGCTTTTGTAAATTGTTTAGCTTGCTCATAAGCGTTTTGACCTGTAGATCCGTCAAGAACTAACAACACCTCATGCGGTGCATTAGGAATTACTTTCTTCATCACATTCTTGATTTTAGAAAGCTCATTCATCAGGTTAATCTTATTGTGCAAACGGCCTGCAGTATCAATAATTACCACTTCAGCGTTCTCAGCCTTAGCTCTTGACAAGGTATCAAAGGCTACCGATGCAGGATCGGCTCCCATTCCCTGTTTAACAATAGTAACACCAACACGTTCCGCCCATATAACAAGCTGGTCCACAGCTGCCGCACGGAATGTATCAGCAGCACCAAGAACAACCTTCTTGCCACCGGCTTTAAACATATGCGCCAACTTACCAATAGTTGTTGTTTTTCCTACACCGTTAACTCCAACAACCATAATAACATAAGGTTCATTGTTGTTGTCAACATCGTAGTTGTTGGTATCGTTAGCTTTATTCTCTTCTAATAAACTAACAATCTCTTCGCGCAATACGCGATTAAGCTCGTCTGTGCCAATATATTTGTCGCGCTCAATACGCTCTTCTATACGCCCAATAATACGTAGAGTGGTATCAACCCCTACATCCGAACTAATCAATACCTCCTCAAGGTTATCAAGCACCTCATCATCCACTTTAGATTTACCAACCACAACACGCGCCAATTTCTTAAACACGCTTTCTTTGGTTTTCTCTAACCCCTTGTCCAGATTTTCTGTTTTATTCTTCTTAAAAAAATCGAATAGTCCCATATCTAACTTATATACTGATTATTTCTTTTGTTATGCGAAAGTATGAAAAAAATTGAAAATTAACATACTATGTACCTGTTTTATATGCTTTTGTTACACAAACAGGATAAAAATAAGTTGTGCTATAACCACTCTTATAAACATGGTAAGCGGATACACTGTTGCATAGGCTACGGAAGGAGAATCACCATCCACCAACGTATTGGCATAAGTCAATGCCATTGGGTTAGACATACTTCCGCACATCATTCCGTAAATAGAACCTCTATCTATAGACGTAAAATAAAGAACCGCAAATGCAACTAACAATGGTGGTACAAAAGTTATTAGGAAACCTAAACCAACCCACATAAGCCCCTCTGCTCTAAACACTGTTTCAAAAAAGTGAGCTCCGGCATCAAGGCCCAAACAAGCCAAATAGATTGAAAGTCCCAATCCACGCAGCATTAAGTTGGCACTTCGCGTTGTATATGTTACCAAACGTAAACGAGGACCAAATGCCCCCATAATTAGCCCCACAATAATTGGTCCTCCTGCGAGCCCAATACGTACTGGAAAATCAATACCCGGAAATGCTATTGGAACTAATCCCAATGCAAGTCCAAGCGTTATACCAATATATACGGAAACCAAATTAGGTTCCTTTAATGTCATTAATCTATTGCCCAACTCGTTCTCAACACCGGCAATTGCCGATGACTCTCCCACAACAATTACACGGTCTCCCAACTGTAAAATCAAATCAGAAGTGGGTAGTAGTTGTACTCCAGCCCTATAAATTCGGGTAATATTTATACCATACTTATTTCTTAAACGCAAATCGCCAAGTTTCTTTCCATTAATTCCCTGACGCGTTACCATTATGGAGTGGGAAATAATTTGACTATCCAACTTATTCCAATCAATATTCTCTGAATTCCAATCCACGTTTTCATGCTCGCCAAACACCATGGTCACAGCATTAACATCCTTTTTCTCCATAATCACCAATAAACGGTCATTTTCATGAATCACCGTATCATTGGTTGGAATAGTAACGCTCCCTGAGCGCCAAACGCGGGAAATAACAAAATGGCGTGGCGAAAATTTAGCAATCTCCTTTACTGTTCGGTTATAGATTCCTGGATTTGTAACTTGAAACTCCGCAACAAAAGCCTGATGAGAATCCTCTGGAATCTGTTCCGGATTTTTACGTTTACAATGTTTAATCACTACATTCATAGCAATAATGGCCAAGATTACACCAACAACACCCAACGGATAAGCAACAGCACATCCCAAGGCAGGATCGGCAGCATAAATCCCCATTTGATACATGGTTTGCTGCGCTGCACCAAGTGCCGGCGTATTGGTTACGGCTCCACACAACACCCCTACCATATCCGGTAGTGGAATGTCAAGCGCATAATGAAATAGCACAGCCATTCCAGTACCTAATAATACAACAGACAATGCAATCATATTCAGCCCGAAACCACCGCGTCTAAAGGATCCGAAGAAAGCAGGTCCCACCTGTACCCCTAACGCATAAACAAAAATAACTAAGCCAAATCCTTCGGCATACTTCAACATAGTAGGATCAATAACTAACCCTAGATGTCCTGCCAAAATACCTACAAAAAAAACAAAAGTAATTCCAAGAGATATCCCCATCAACGTCAATCGGCCAAGAGCCAATCCTAATGCAGAAATCATTGAAATTACAACTATCGCTTGCACCACACTGGGTGTAAATAGCAACTCATTTAACCATTCCATTTTTTATTCAACTTTGAGAGTGCAAACTTACAATAATTTACCCTCATAGCCCATATCCTTGCTATACTTTTATGTAAAATGTATTAAGAAGCGTTCTCAATAAGAATTTCTCTATGTAGACTTTGTCAAAATATCTATTTACTCATTTTAGTTTTTTACATTTAATATTATATTTGAACACTATTATTCGTAACGTGATGAAGGAAGAGCAGTTTTTGGCAGGTGTAAACACTAAGCAACTTGATGCATGGAAAAAGTTATATCAACTTTATTACCCTGTGTTGTGCGGTTATGCCCGGAAATACATTACAAACGAAGAAGCTATTCAGGATATTACACAAAATATAATGATACGCCTATGGGAAAGTAACTCTACATTTACGCATATAAATGCCTTAAAGTCTTACTTATATAAACTACTTATTAACGATTGCTTAAAATATATCCGCAATCGAGACATTGAATCCCGTCATATTAATCAACTACAAGAAGAGCATGAACATTGTGAGGAGTTAATAAAGAATGAGCAATTATTCTTTAAACTGCATGAAGTTATCTCATCTCTACCTCCCAAGTGCAAAGACATAATAATCAGCACTCTTGAAGGAAAAAGTGTAGAAGAAACAGCCATCCATTTAAATATGGGCATAAACTCAGTAAAGAAATACAAAAAGGAAGCCTACCGATTAATTAGACTCAAAGTTGACTATGAATCCTTTATTCTATATTTAAATTTTAAAAATATTTGCATTTTTTAGTACCCGTTTTTGTTTTATGTGGATTATAGCGATATATAAAACATAATTTACCATGAATTACACAAAACGGGAAGTACTAATACATCTTCTACAGAGATTAAAATTGAAGGACAATGATGAAGTAACTACTTTGTCATCATCGCCCGATGCCACAGACATGGATACCATATATGAACGTCTTTCATTTCAATCAAAGATTGATGTCGATACTCCCTTCAAAAAACTCATTAACACACATTCTCCAAAACAACATATTTGGGACAAAAGTCTTATGTACAAGATATGTGCTTGCGTTGTATTGGCCATTTCCATTACAACATTTACCCTATTTGTCATAGATACTAACTTACAAAATGAATCAATTGACCAACTCTTGACTCACAATCCTGCACAAACAAAAAATGTTGCATATCTCACAAGTCGTAATCAACGAGTAGAACTAAATAACACATCCAATAACTTATTGCAAGAAAAGGGATTAAAATTAACCGATGATGGTACACTAGCAGTAAAAAAATCGTCCTCACCTATTAAAAGTGAACAATTAACAGTTGAAATTCCCATAGGTGGCGAGTATAAGATGATTTTGGCTGATGGTACAAACGTATGGTTAAACTCCGATACAAAGTTTTATTTCCCCACGCACTTCACGGATTCAATTAGAAAAGTAAGAGTAGAAGGTGAAGCCTATTTTGAAGTTACTAAATCCAACCTTCCGTTTATTGTAGAAACCTTACACGGACACATTCAAGTGCTTGGAACTGGCTTCAATGTTCGTAGTTACGCTGATGAAGTAAATACAGCAACAACATTATCGTCTGGTTCAGTAAAATATATTACGCTTAACAACCAAGACATAAAATTACAACCCGGACAACAATTACAAGTTTCTACGAACAACTATACACTACAGGAGGTTAATGTTGCATTGTATACGTCGTGGAAAGATGGCAAATATCTGTTTGAGAACTCATCATTAGAATCCATCATGCAACAACTGTCCAGATGGTATAATATTAAGGTGATTTTTAAATCCGAATACGCTAAGAAATTACATTTTACCGGCGATCTAGAACGCTACTCCAATGTTACCGATTTCTTTGAATTTATCAGCATGGGAAGCGACGTAAAGATTACAATAGATAAGAACACTGTTTATATAGAATAAAAAAAGGGATATTAAACATTCAAGTTGCCGCTTAAAATCTTAATATCCCAGCATATCCAATCAATATACCTATACAAAACTATGAAAAAAAAGCCTTTATTAAGTGGAAGTATTCCATTAAAAATTCATTATCTCAAGGTGGGTATCCGTTTTCTCACACTTGTTGCTTTTGCGTGTTATTTTTGTGTATCGCCTGCAAAGGCCGAACAATATAATCCAAAAATATCACTTCAATACAATAAAGCTCTGCTAGTAGATATTATAAAAGAGTTGAAGGAGCAAACAGGTATCAGATTCTTTTATAATGATGAAAAAGTTAACAAAATAGAGATCACCGAGTTAACTATTAAAGATAAAACAGTCGAAGAGGTGATGGATTATGTACTTTCCACTACCGATTTGACTTACACATTTCATAAAGATGTCATCGTTATAAAGGAGAAGGACGCGGTTAAACAAAATAATGTCGAGAATAAGCATAAGGTAACCGGTAAAGTTATGGATAAAAATAAAGATCCCCTTCCCGGTGCTACCATAACAATTAAAGGTACAACTATAGGATGTACCTCCGATGTTAATGGGATATTTAACTTACTATTACCTCCTGCAGATAAAACAGAACTAATTGTTTCCTTCATTGGAATGAAACCTACCACTGTCCGCTATACCGGACAAGAAGAAATCATTGTGATGCTCGAAGAGGATAATACCGAAATGGAAGAGGTGGTTGTAACAGGTATCTTTGAGCGTCCATCAGGCACATTCACCGGAGCAGCCACAACACTGAAAGCCGATGATTTAAAACGCGTTGGAAACACCAATCTATTTGCAAGTTTACGAAACCTAGACCCATCATTAATGATCCTAGACAATATGGATTTTGGTTCCGATCCCAATCAAAATCCTAAGATGACTCTTCGAGGAAGTTCCGCTTTTGATTTGAACGAAGATGGACTAGATATTAAAGGCACCTATGGAAACGATCCTAATGCACCTTTATTTGTTTTGGATGGCTTTGAAGCCTCTGTACAAAAGATCATGGATTTGGATATGGACAGAGTTGAGAGTGTAACAATTCTTAAAGATGCATCGGCAAAAGCCATATATGGTTCTAAAGCAGCTAATGGCGTCATTGTTATTGAAACCAAGAAAAGTAGCTCTGAGGATGTTAGAGTAAGCTATACAGGAACTATGGATATTCAGAAACCCGACTTATCATCCTATAATCTTACTAACGCAAGAGAAAAACTAGAACTTGAAAAAGATGCTGGATTGTATGACGAATACAGTTTGGATAATGGCTTAGATTACTACCTAAGGGATCAAGAACGATACAACAAAAAACTAACAGCTGTTACTTCGGGTGTCGATACGGATTGGTTATCATTACCGTTAAGAACCGGGATTGGTACAAAACACTTTGTTAGCTTCGAACTAGGGAAAGAACCGTTGAAAGTTATTGCCGATTTTACTTACAATAATATTGCAGGCGTAATGAAAGGATCCGAACGTAATACTTATGCTGCAAACATAAACGTATCCTACAGAACAGAGAAGTTCCTTTTTCGCAACATCATGAGTTTTACATCAAACATTGCCAAGGACTCTCCTTATGGCCGCTTTGATGAGTATGCATACATGAATCCATACTACACTCCGTATGATCAGTCAGGCCGATTGGTACAAAACGCATTACTATCCGTTAACGGAGAGGATGCCAAAAACTCCGATTTTGTTGCAAATCCCCTCTATAATGCAAGCTTGAACAACAAAAAAGAACAACGTTATTTCGATTTTACCGATAATCTATACATAGAATGGCGAATATCTAGAGCCGTAAAAGCCACTGCCAGATTGGGGATCACTGAAAAACGAAATACGGCAGATGAATTCTATCCATCAAATCACTTAAAATTCATCTATTTCACCGGTAATGAACAATTTAGAAAAGGATCCTATCAGCAAAATAATGGACATGAAAAACGTATGACAGGAGATTTAAACGCGCAAGTTTCCAAGATGATTAAGGACCACTACGTTTTTCTTAACGTTGGAGGTAATATCATGGAAACATCCTATGAGGAAGTTTATTATACTGCCGAGGGATTTCCAAATGACAAAATGAACGATATTATCTTTGCCAAGCAATTCCTGAAAGAATCCAAACCAATGGGTCGCGAATCCACAATAAGGAATTTAGGTATCCTGTCGGCGTTTAACTACTCATTTAAAAACAAATACCTATTCGACGCTTCATACAGAGCCAGCGCATCAAGTCAGTTTGGAAAAAACAACCCATGGGGACATTTCTGGAGTGCCGGGATTGGTTGGAACCTACACAATGAAGCATTTTTCAAATCTCATAAAAAACTAGAACAACTAAGATTACGTGCTTCATACGGGCATACAGGTTCTCAAAGCAACGATGCGTATGAATCTATGGCTACCTATAAGTATTTCTTAGACAAAACCTACCAGGGAATGTTAGGCGGATATTTAAAAGGAATGAAGAACGATGATTTAAAATGGCAATTAAAAGCTGATCTTAATATTGGGCTTGATATAAATATCAATCGACGTCTTATCCTTGCCGCCGATTACTATGTAGGACAAACAAAGAACACACTTATTGACTTTACAATTGCCCCTTCCAACGGTTTTACAAAAGTAAAAGAAAACATTGGTACGGTAAAAAATAGTGGATATGACATTAAACTAACCTATACGGCATGGCAAAACACAGCAAAACAAAGCTATCTGACACTGATGTTAAATGTTGCAGGAAATAAGAATATTATAAAGAATGTCACTGATGCCATGCAGACATATAATGAGAATCAAAACTTTAAGCTTAATGATCCTTTCCAAAACGAAGCACTACGTAAATACTATGATGGCGCCTCAATGACCGCTATTTGGGCTGTTCCTTCGCTAGGTATTGATCCATCCAATGGACGAGAAATATACAGAAAACCGAATGGCGATCCAACATACGAGTACAACCCGGACTATGCTGTCATGCTCGGAGATGAACTTCCAAAACTGTCAGGCACTGCTGGTATACGCTTTCAATACAAAGGATTAGGTATTAATGTTGCTATGCGTTATATGTATGGCGCTCAAATGTATAATAAAACACTTATTCAAAAAGTGGAAAATGCCGATTTAACGAAAAATGTAGATAGAAGATTATTTGAAGGACGTTGGAGGAAAGAAGGTGACATTAAACCCTATAAATCTTTATCAAAAGCATACAACGCTACTACCGGACAACAAGAATATTTAAAAACACAACCTACATCCAGATTTGTGCAAGACCGAAATGAGTTCTCTATTGCCAATCTCTCTGTCGACTATGAATTCAAAAACTTTAAGTGGATGGAACATTTAAAACTAGAACGAATGAAATTATCCTTCAACACGAGAGATCTATACATGTACTCAACAGTGAAAATAGAACGTGGAACTTATTATCCATTTGCACGAGGTTATAACTTTTCATTGGGACTTACATTCTAAAACTTACAATAATGAAACAACTATATATCACAACTATTTTAATAGCGCTATTAACCACATCTTGCATGGATTGGTTGGACGTTTCACCAAAAGCCGAGATTAAATCAGACGTTATGCTAGAAACTGAACAAGGTTTCAAGGATGCACTAACTGGATGTTACATTTTAATGGGCGATAGAAAACTATATGGACAAGAACTATCCATGGCTTTTTTAGAGTCACTGGCCCAACAATATGATTATGTTAGCTCCGGACAAACCTATATTTACTCCATGGTTGCACAATACCAGTACGGATTACAAAATATAGAATATAAAATAAATGCCGTTTGGTTAAACATGTATAACATAATTGCCAACGTAAATAATATCATTGAGAGTTTGGAGGTAAGTAAAAAGAATTTGTCTCCAACCGTCTATCACATGATAAAAGGAGAGGCTTACGGTCTAAGAGCATTTCTACACTTTGATCTTCTACGTATGTTTGGCTACGGTAATTTAAAAGAACGCCCGGATATGCTCGACCAACCGGCTATTCCTTATAAGTTTCTATACAACAAGGATTTTACCCGTAAATCAACACATAGAGAAGTCCTTCAATACATTGGCGATGACTTAGAAATTGCTATTAATGCTTTATACGGATATGATCCTATAAGTAAAATTCTTGAACGTCCTGCCGATTATATGGAAGATGAAGGCAGCCTATTTTTTAAAAATCGTTCTTTCAGACTGAATTACAATGCTGTTTTAGCTACTAAGATGCGGTTATTATTATGGGAAGGCGATGATAACTTACCCGAGATTGAAGAAATTGGTACCTATTTAACTTCCACTGCACTAATACCATGGGTTAGTTCGGTAAATATCAATAATGACAATGTATACGATAGGGATTTATCCTTATCTACTGAACAGCTATTTGGCATTGATGTATATGAGCGTTACGAGAAAACCATTAAAACATATTTTAAAGTAACTCTAACAACAGTATTTACCACAAACAACAATGCTATGTTCTTATCTGAGAACAGGGTTTCCAAATTATATGAAATTCCGGAAACCTTTGGCGAGTCCGATTTAAGATACAATCGCCTGTTAAACCGATCAGATACAAAATTCGAGATTATTAAATATTGGGATTTCAGTGACAATGATGGCAATGCAGGTCTATTTGCCGGAATACAGCCACTTATCCGTACGCCGGAGGTATATTACATGCTTGCCGAGAGTAAATGCAAACAAGGCAAGCTTGAGGATGCAATTAAGTTATTGAACACTGTAAGAAACAACCGAAACATTACCATAAACTACAATTTACCATCAACACTATCCACTGAGGAGTTCTATACGGAATTAGAAAAAGAGTGGAAAAAAGAGTTTATCAGTGAAGGGCAAATGTTCTATTATTACAAGCGGTTAGGCTATAATGCCATAGAATATTCAACAAAACCAATGAACGACGAAGTTTATAAACTACCTATTCCACTAGCTGAAAGGAATGATTAAACACTCTAAAACTAAAGAAATGAATACCAAATACTATATTCTCAAAGTAATATTCAGCACTTTTGCGTTTTACTCCACACTGTCATGCTCACAGGAGGAAATTAGCCTCTATGAGCAAAATGCAGGCATATATTTTACTCAAGACTCAACATCCTATTCTTTTACCCAAAACCCAAAAGAGAAAAGCGTTGAAATACGCATTCCTATGCGCATTTCCGGAGATTCTGTTAATTATAACAGAACCGTACCTATCACCGTTACCACAGACTCCTTGACTACCGCTCTCCCATCCATGTATTCTGTCGGAGAAGCCGTTATTGAGGCAGGCAAATTTCAAGGATATTTACCTATTACATTTCACTATGACGAACGCATGGATAAAGAGTTCTTCGATGTCACCTTTGCCATTTCCGCATCCGATGAATTTCCTGTACTACAACTTGGTAGAAACAGAAGTGTAGTTACCATTACCAATTTAGTAATATGTCCTATGAATTGGAATGCAGTATTACGCACCTATTTTGGTCCATACTCAACCTCATGGTGGAAATTTATCATGGATAAAACGGGATTATCCGAATTACCTTACTGGCCAAACGCCACAGATAAAGACAAATGGAACATGACCTACAGTGAAATATTAATTTATCAATCCTTTGTCCGCCTTGAACTCGAGCGTTACAACAAAAACAATCCAGATAAGCCTCTAAGACATGACGATGGAGACTATAAAGACCAATTAGTAACAATGCCATAAACACTCTTTGATAATGAAAACCATAAATATATTTATTCTATTTACACTATGTTTATTGTCAGCTTGTACCGAGTATGAAGTTGAGAATGCATTTAGCATGGTAAATCCAATCGTATTTGAGTATGACGGTCGGGATGGTAACTCTATAATTCCCATCTCGGGGAAAGCCTTCGACGTTCTAAAATTAGAACCGCTAGTCTATAAAGAAGGGACCGACGATGAAAACTTAAGTTTCCTTTGGACCATATCAGGTGTTGGTATTGTAACACAGGAAGTAGGTAAAGGTAGAGCACTTAATTTAACACTCTCCTTCCCTCCACAAATCCTAACCTACAATCTCGTTTATTCCATTACAGATAACGTAACTGGTATTCAGCGTCACGTTAAGTTTGTTTTAAAAGTAGACCCCGCATTTACTGAGGGACTCATTATTGCAGATACCAAGGACGGGATCTCCTCTGATCTACATTTAGCAATGTATCCGCAGTTCACAACAAAAATTCAATATGGCGATGAACGATTGGTAAATAACATCTATTCTTTAAATAATGGAAGCACGATAGATGGACTTGCAGTAGGGATTCAAACAAAATCATTTCAAACCAATAGAAACTTTACCGTAATTACTCCCAACAGTGTTATCCGTGGCGACCATTATGATTATTTTGTAAAACAAGAGGAATGTAACGGAGGAGCATTCTTAATTACCCCGGATAAAATTGAACCTACACAACTATTCTTAGAGGCCGATACAGGTAACGAATACATACTTTGTGACGGAAAACTTTACCATCGTACATATCAAAATAACAACAAGAAGTTTGGCTATTATATTTACCCTCCGGGATATACAGATTACTTTATAAGCAAAGGATTCACCGTATATGGCGGCCCACGTTTATATTATAAAAGCTATTTCTGGGACATTAATCGCGAAGGCTTCCTTTTAAGCAACATGGGCAAACTAACCATTCCGGATGCACCGCAAAGTGGCGATGCTCCATTTAACTTACAAAAAATGGAAGGTATGGAGCCCGTATATTTTGGCCATGCCAACTCTACCCTTGAGGTTCATCTGCTAATGCGCGAAAAAGCCACAGGGAAAATACGTGACTACGTAGTAAATAGTATTCCATATTTAACCGAGAACGGAGCTAATGCCCCAAAAACTATAATAGACATTATTAATGCTCCAAACTTTGACAAAGCAATTTCATATACTTCCAGCTCCAATGAAGGACGCATTTACTACACTGATGGAGCAACCATCTATGCCTATTCTTTAACAACACTAGCTGAGAAACCGGTTTATTCGTTGATTGACGGAGACAATACCGAATTTATTGGCGATAAAATAACCAAGATCTCTGTATGCGATTTCGCTAACGGCCAAATTCGCTACAAGGATTTGAGTGGATCGTCCTCCACAGGTTATAGATCCATGAACGCTAAAAACAGGTTAATGATTGTAACAACTCACAATGAAACGACGGGCGAAGGAAAAATAATCATGATTCCAATGCCATATACAAATGGAGATTTCGAAACAGATAGAAACTTTCATACTATACTAAAAGGCTTTGGTCGAATACTGTGTTATAATAGAAATAATGGGTAAAATAAACCACTAATAAGAGTCATTATGTACAAACAACTATACTTTTTTATACTTACTACAATCATTCTGATGGGCAATGTTGCTTGCGAAAAAGAAAATACAACAATCGACATTGAACCTAAACTCAACTCTTTCAGAGTAAAAAAGATAACCGGAAAGAATGATATATGGGGCGAATATACCATTGAGTTTACCTATAACTCACAAGGAAGAATTACAAAATCCTATAGAACAGCCATAAACTCAGAAACAGAAAAACTCGATACCCTAGGCTACGCGCTAATTGACAAAAAGGATAATGGACTCGCCTTTTTTATGGCAGACTATATTATTAATATCGATGCCGACTCCATTGCTAAGTTAAAGCAAGAGTTTCCGGAGAGTTATGCAGATACACTCAAAAAAAGGAGAACACTGCGAACTGTATATCAAAATGGAATACAAGTTAACACCGAGAACCAAATTACCGAGGAAATTACCAACATATTTAAATGCCGCGAGGATTTTGGCTCAGGTACGCAATTTAATAATAGCTATCTAAATAAGTCTAGAAACACATACAAATATGAATATAACGCTACCGGCCAAGTCACTACCACCCGTTACTATGAGGACGTGTACAATTTAGAGAGCGATAAAAACGATAAGTACACAAGGCGGGTATGCAAAGCAGCATTTACCTACAATAATAATGAAGTTGTCAAAATAGACATGTTCCATTTGGATGCCGAATCGTCCGAACACTGGATTCTCAATGACACTTGGCACTATGTTTACACCAACAACAGCCTAATTGAAGTACAGGGAAATAACTTCAACTACAAGCGCATAGGTAACAATATAAATATTCAACGTAACAATCTGCTTGTAACTTACACCCTCAATGACTACAATCTACCCATCCGCGTAGAAGCCAACAACGATGAGTACATGGACATTGAATATGAAGCCGGACATGGTGAATTCTCAATCTACGCATCAACATGGTTTGATGAGCTTATAGGAATACCAACAATCAAGTAACACTCATGACAGCCGCAGCGCATATATTTGTATAAAACCTGCCGGCTCCATACAACCCCCTCTTGTACTCCTCCTTATATTCTCTCCGTCTTTTGTCCGTGTTTCCTCCGTATTCCCTCCGTTTCTTATAGCATCGGACAAAAGACGGAGGAAACACGGAGAGAATACGGACAGGATATAGACAGGGTGTAGACAAGATCTAGACAGCAGGTGTAGCACTTCAATGTGGTACTACACCCGTTTTATTCTTCAATGAACTAGGAATATCCAAGATTAAACAATAAATACCCTCAAAGTGTTTTGCTACACTTTGAGGGTATTTATTTAAGCAGTAAGGTAACAAACCCTACTTTATTCTTTACTAACCTAAATGCTTTAAGTAAGTATCCATGTCCTTGTCGCCACGACCAGACAAATTGATTACTACAATTTCGTCAGCACCGAATTGACGTTTTTGCAAGGTAGCTAGTGCATGCGATGATTCGATAGCCGGGATAATACCTTCTAAACGAGTCAATTCATATGCAGCTGCAAGTGCCTGATCATCGGTTATGGTAACTACCTCTGCACGGCCACTGGTAGCCAATAAAGCGTGAAGGGGTCCTATTCCCGGATAATCTAATCCTGCTGAGATTGAATATGGCTCAACGGCTGCACCATTCTCATCCTGGATGTATAAGGAATGGCTACCGTGAAGAACTCCCGGTTTTCCCAGTGTTGCAGTAGCTGCTGTATAGCCCGTATCTACACCTTTTCCCGAAGCTTCGGCAATAACAAGGTTTACATCGCTCTCGTCAAGGAAGTGATAAAAAGCTCCTGCGGCATTACTACCTCCACCTACACAGGCAATAACGTGATCCGGTGTTTCACGGCCCTCTTTTTCCAGTAATTGTTTACGTATCTCTTCAGAGATTACCGATTGGAATTGCGTTACCATATCCGGATATGGGTGTGGACCTACTGCCGAGCCAAGTAAATAGAAACTGTCGGCATCTGCACACCATGCCATAAGAGCTGCATCCACAGCATCGCTTAATGTGCGTCCACCCTCTTCAACTGGGATTACGGTTGCGCCAAGCATCTGCATTTTCTTAACGTTTGGCATTTGACGTTCCACATCCATGGCACCCATGTATACATGGCACTCCATGTCCATTAATGCACATACGGTTGCCGATGCAACACCATGTTGTCCTGCTCCGGTCTCTGCAATAATGCGTGTTTTACCCATATGTTTTGCCAATAGGATTTGGCCAATGGTGTTATTTATTTTATGCGCTCCGGTATGATTTAAATCCTCACGTTTAAGGTACACTTTGGTGTTGTATTTCTCCGATAAACGTTTTGCGTAGTACAAAGGTGAAGGACGTCCAACATAATCGCGTAGCAACGTGTGAAACTCGTCTTGAAACGCCGGTGTTGCTATAAATTCACGATAGTTGCGCTGTAAGGTTTCAATATTTTCCTTCAACACGTCGGGAACAAATGTTCCACCAAATTCTCCATAAAACCCATTTTCATCTACTGAATAAACTGACTTTTTCATAACTGTTTAAATTTTCTTTGTTTTTAGTTACCGTCAGATTTCATCTATTGGCCAGCTGACAAAATCCTTCCTCTTGTTTTTTATTTTTAATCTCTTTTATTTGTCGCCCGTTTTCCGGATAGCGGTAGACAAAAAAACCGAAGCGGCTATCGTGAGTACGATAGCCGCTTCGGTGTATATTTTCTATTTTGAGAATTATTTACAGCACAGGGTTAGACGCTCACGATCGGGAAGATTGTAAGTGCCACCACCAAAATTTATTTACTGTAGATAATTGCATATTTGTCTTATTTTATTTCTGCAAATATATCACTGTTTTTTGAAAAAACAATAGTATCGCATCCTTTTTTTATTTTTTAATTTATAAACCATGCTCTATCTAGACATCGCTGAAAGCATTTCTTTGCTGAATAAATTATATAATACAGAAAAATGCAAAAATACATAACACCCACCACATCATACATTTACACTCCATGCTAAGAAATAAAGACATACCTTTATTCCTTAGTTATATTTATTAAACGACAGAGCCAATAAAGATTGGTAATAATCTCTATTGGCTCTGTATTACGAAATATTGTGTTATTTGATTTTACAACTAAACTTATTAAAAGTTTAAGCTCTCAATAACGCTTTCCTCCACTAAATTAGGTAGAGTAACTTTTAAGTTAGGATTCATTTGCATGGTACGTTCAATTGTCGACATAGCACCAGGATTACGCGCCCAACTACGGCGAGCTATTCCGTTGTTCACATCCCAAAATAGCATTGAGTTTAGACGTCGGTCAGCATCGTCACTACCGTCAATTACCATTCCAAATCCTCCGTTCATAACTTCTCCCCAGCCTACTCCACCACCATTGTGAATGGACACCCAAGTGGCTCCACGGAATGAGTCGCCAATTACATTATGTACGGCCATATCGGCAGTAAAGCGCGAACCATCATATATATTCGATGTTTCACGATATGGAGAATCAGTTCCAGATACATCATGGTGATCGCGTCCTAAAACAATAGGAGCCGAAATACGTCCATCCGCTATTGCTTTATTAAACTCAACGGCTATACGACGACGTCCCTCTGCATCTGCATAGAGTATACGCGCTTGAGAGCCGACAACCAATTTATTCTCACCTGCGGCATTAATCCAACGGATGTTATCGTCCATTTGTTGTTGTATCTCCTCTGGCGATTCTTGTTTCAGTTGTTCCAATACTTGTGCGGCAATACGGTCTGAGGTTTCCAAGTCCGCAGCATCACAACTAGTACAAACCCAGCGGAATGGTCCAAATCCGTAGTCAAAACACATTGGTCCCATAATATCCTGAACATAGGATGGATACTTAAATTCACCATCGGCTTTCATTATGTCTGCACCTGCTCTAGATGATTCTAAAAGGAATGCGTTACCGTAGTCAAAAAAGTAGGTTCCAAAACGATCAACGCATTTGTTTACGGCTGCAACATGTCGACGCAAGGTTTCTTGTACTTTTTCTTTGAAAAGTTCTGGTTCTTCGGCCATCATGCGATTACTCTCTTCAAAACTAACGCCTACCGGATAATATCCACCGGCCCATGGGTTATGAAGTGATGTTTGGTCACTTCCCAGTTCAACAGCAATGTCATGCTCAGCAAAATATTCCCATACATCTACCACATTTCCGGTATATGCAATAGAGACTACCTCCTTATTTTCTTTTGCCTGTTTTACACGCGCGGCTAAATCCTCAAGGTTATCAATTACCTCATCAACCCATTTTTGAGAGTGACGTGTATGAGTAGCTTTTGGGTTTATCTCGGCTGTAATACTTACACATCCGGCGATATTAGCCGCCTTTGGCTGAGCTCCCGACATACCACCTAATCCGGCGGTAATAAATAATTTTCCGGCTAGGTCCTCACCTTCTTTAGAAATCATGCGTCCCGCATTCAATACGGTAATTGTTGTTCCATGCACAATTCCCTGAGGACCAATATACATAAACGAACCGGCGGTCATTTGCCCATATTGACTAACTCCCATAGCATTCATCCGCTCCCAATCGTCCGGTTTTGAGTAGTTAGGAATTACCATACCATTTGTTACCACCACTCTTGGCGCATCTTTGTGAGATGGGAAAAGCCCTAGCGGATGTCCGGAATACATAACAAGCGTTTGCTCGTCCGTCATCTCGGCCAGATATTTCATTACAATTCGATACTGTGCCCAGTTCTGAAACACGGCGCCATTACCTCCATATGTTATTAATTCATGTGGATGTTGCGCCACGGCATAGTCCAAATTGTTATTAATCATGAGCATTATGGCTGCAGCCTGTTTGCTTTTATATGGATATTCATCAATATGGCGAGCACGCATCTCGTAGTCCGGACGAAGGCGATACATATATACGCGTCCATACTCCTCCAGCTCCTTAGCAAACTCTGGCGCTAATTCAGCATGATATTGTGGAGCAAAATAGCGCAACGCATTTTTTATAGCTAACTTCTTTTCATCGGCACTTAGAATTTGTTTACGTTTAGGCGCGTGGTTTATATTTTTTTCATAACCTTTCGGTGCAGGCAAATGAGCCGGAATCCCTTCCAGTATTGCCTTTTGGAAATCTGTTAATTGCATAAATAATACTTTTGATATTTGACGAGCAAATTAATACATTCTCACAACTGTTACAACATTACAACAAAGCATTTATCAATAAAATGGGTTAAAGAAATCCTAAAATGTTATAGAGCTATAACTTTTTGGCTAATTTTACCACTTAAATATAGAATAATTAAATACATCAAAATATGGCACGAATTGGAGATATCGTCCGGTTTATCACCGAGAAGTTAGAAGGAAAGGTAACGAGTATTGTAAACAAAGAGATAGTAAATGTCTATGTTGATGAATATGGATTTGAAATTCCTGCCCACATCACTGATTTAGTCGTTGTAAAAACCGACTTCAAAGAGGATAATAACGCAAAAGCATCGACAAACAATCAGAAGAGCGTTGAGGTGGAAAGTACAGGTAAGGTATTTCTTGCTATGACACCTTCCAATATGAACAATTTACTTAATGCTCAATTTGACTTTTCTATTGTTAACGATACACCATATACTATTTTATATACCGTTTCAGCTACGCGTGAAAATGGGAAAGTTGCAGGACTTTCGGCAGGTAATTGTAACAGCGATGACAAGGTTCTTATTGACAGTTTTAGCATTAAACAAATTGACAATCAAATTAAATCACTGACAGTACAAGTTTTATACTACAGCAAGGGCGAATATACACTACGTACTCCCTCATCTGTAACTTTAAAAATTAGTAGCGTAAATCTTTGCAAAGGAGGAAATTACAAACACAATCGCTGGTTTAAAGAGCTTAGCTATTTACGCGAAGTGGACGGGACATCGAAAATAAGTATTGAGGAGATTGACGACAAGGCATTATCAAAAGCCATTGTAGAGAAAAAAGATAATATTGAGACATCGACAACGCAGTCTGCGACAAATGCAAATGTCAACAAGAATATAGTTGAGGTTGATTTGCATATTGATCGTTTACTTGACGATACCACAGGTATGAACAATGGGGATATTCTTGAACATCAACTTAATGTATTCAGAGAGACCTTACAGAAATACAAATTACGAACAGGACAGAAAATAGTATTTATTCATGGCAAAGGCGACGGTGTACTACGCCAACGCATTCTATGGGAGCTACAAACAAAATACAAGCGATTTAACCATCAAGATGCATCGTTTAAGCAATATGGCTATGGCGCTACTATGGTGACAATTAAATAACGCTTTTCGCTTAGGTTAATCCCCTTTCAATACTTTTGTTAATACTTTATTTCTAGTAACAGCAAAACATTGAAAGGGGATTAAAGTATCTAATAATCCCAGATTGTTAAGAGTAACATTACTACTCTATATGTTTCCCTATTACATGTACTTATAATTTTTATTGTGGTATAGTGAGTAGGTATTTTTTTAGAAGCTCGATAATTATATATATTTTAAATACTTTTGTTCCAAAATATAGAACAACATGGCCGGAATTAAGAGTTTAATGAAAGATACAGCCTTATATGGTATTAGTAGTATTTTAGGCAGATTTTTAAATTGGTGGTTAGTGCCACTTTATACACGACGTTTAGACCCGGAAGAGTTTGGGAATGTCTCGAACCTATACGGTTGGATGGCATTATTACTTATTCTATTGACCTACGGTTTAGAAACCGGTTTCTTCCGTTTTGCAAGTAATCCGGAGAAAGGAGATTCTCGTACCATTTTCTCAACCTGTTTGGTATCACTTTTATCTACCTCTACATTGTTTTTTGGTGCAGTGATGCTGCTACTAACTCCAATTAGCTCAGCAATGGGGTATGCTAATCATACGGATTATATTGCGATGATTGCCCTTATTATTGCTTTGGATGCATTTACATCCCTACCTTTTGCATATTTGCGATATGAACGACGAGCATTGAGATTTGTGGTTATAAAGCTGGCTTCAATAGGTATTATGATTGCATTAAATCTGTTTTTCTTTATTGTTGCGCCCCTAATACACCAAGGAAATCCAAATTTAATAAGTTGGTTCTATAATCCGGATTATGGAGTAAGTTACATTCTGGTATCCAATGTTATTAGTTCGTTGTTTGTTTTAGTTGCATTTATCCCTGAACTTACCCGCTTTAAGTGGCATTTCGATGCAAAGCTTTTGGGACGTATATTGCGCTATTCTGCTCCACTACTTATTTTGGGGTTGGCAGGTATTATGAACCAAACCATTGACAAGATAATTATACCTATGATTATTAAGGATAAAGAAGCAGCATTTTCTATGCTTGGTATTTATAATGCTAACTTTAAAATAGCTGTTATTATGGTTATGTTTTTACAAGCATTTAGGTATGCCTATGAACCGTTTATATTTTCGCAATCCCAAAGTGAAGATAAAAAGGATACCTATGCCATTGTCATGAAATATTTCGTTTTGTTTGGTTTGTTGATTTTTCTCGGCGTAAATTTCTATATTGATATTTTACGTCATTTTATTGACGCTAAATATTATTCGGGTTTACGCGTGGTACCTATTGTTATGTTAGCTGAACTATTTTTTGGCGTATTCTTTAATTTATCACTTTGGTATAAACTCACAGACAAAACATATTGGGGTACCTATTTCTCGTTGATTGGCCTAGCTATTACACTAACTATTAATATACTATTTATTCCAGTATATGGATTTATGGCTTGTGCATGGGCTGCATTTTGTTGTTACGGTGCAATGATGCTAATTTCCTACTTTGTAGGCCAACGCTATTTTCCTATTCGCTATGATTTAAAGAGTATTGCAGGTTATAGCGTGCTTGCCGGTATTTTATATGGAATAGCTTCAATGGTTACTATTGACAATATGGCATGGCGATTGGTTTTCCGCACAGGATTGATCATGATTTACTGCATAACGGTTTTTTACACAGACCATATGCTAAAAGTACAGTTTAATAAAATAAAAAGCTTTATCGTTAAACGATAAAGCTTTAGCTATTGATTTTAATCTCTTTCATTGATAATTTTCATACCAAGATTATAATAGTAATCCACATCCTCTGTTCGTTCGCGGATTACTTTATCATCTTTCTTATGCCCCAAGCGCACAATAATAGCATTACGTTGAGGAACAATGTAAATGTACTGCCCGCCTAAACCACGGAAATACGGCACTCTACCCTCGTTGGTATTTATCATCCAGATTTGATATCCATAATAATCCAATCCCGGTTCGCCAAATTGGTTATTTAACCATGCAGCCGGCGTTACCATTGCGTCAACATATGTAGGTGAAATAAGAGTATCGCCGTCCCAAATGCCGCGACTAGCCACAAGACGTCCTAATTTGGCAATGTCTCTCGCTGTGGTATTTAAACAACAATAGGTTTTGGCTGTACCATTTACTTTATCAAGGTTCCATATTGCATCTCGATTAATATGCATAGGTTTCCAAAGTTTTTGGTAGGCATACTCAGTTATTGAGATTGTATCGCCCTTGCGTTTCATTGCCTCCTCAACAACGAGCGATAATAATTGCGTATCGCCACTCTTATATTTGAATGCAACACCTGCCGGTTGTACTTGCGTCTGATTAGTGACCGTGGCACGGATATTATCACCATAGTACGCCTCGGTTGTTTTGGACTTTAGGGAGGTATATGCCTCGTCCCAACTCAGCCCCGAGCTCATGGTTAATAATTCCCGGATTGTAATTCCTGCCATACAACAGCCACGAAACTCTGGTAAATAACGCCCAATAGTTTCATTAAGAGAACTAATGTATCCATCGTCCATAGCAGCCCCAACAAGAAGAGCTGTGACACTTTTTGTTACTGAGAATACATTAGATAGTTTTTCATAGTCCCAACCATCACGATAATCCTCATAAATAATTGAATCATTTTGGATTACTAGAAATGAAACGGTTTTATGCTCATCCAAATAAGTATCTTCATCGTGTGTAAGTGTGTGAGCATTGTAATCCTTGGCTTTATTCCATTCCCATCCATTAGCAGTGGCACGTAGCGTGTCGCCCGCAAAGATATATGTATCGTCAATGTTGGGATACCAATGAATGAGCGCCGTTCGCATATAAAAGGGAAGGCAGATCCATATTATAAAAAGAAGTACCAAGCCGGTAAGTATACCCACAAATGTTTTCATGACAAGTTATTTCTTATTGTATGTATTGATTAAATCGTGCAAAAAATCGGTCGTTATTCCGCTTGGAAGGAATTTATTTACATCTCCACCATTCTCAAATACATTACGGACAATTGACGAACTAATAAAAGTATGCTCTGCCGAAGTTAGCATTAACATAGTTTCTATCTTATTATCCATGGCACGATTAGCTTGTCCAATGGCACGTTCATATTCAAAATCTGCCGCAGTACGTAATCCACGTAAAAGAATATTGGCACCAACCTTGCGACAATAGTCAACAGTTAACCCGCTATATGTATCTACAGTTACCTGTGGCACATCGGCAAATACACATTTTATAAGTTCAATGCGCGCTTTTAGCGACATGAAATTCTTTTTACCGGCATTAATTCCGACAGCGATAATTATTTTATCGAAGGTAGTTAAACCCCGTCTCACAATTTCTTCATGTCCCACGGTAAAAGGATCAAATGATCCCGGAAAAACTGCAACTTTTTTCATTATTCGTTGTATAAATGATGATCTATTATAAAATGATAAGGAATATGACAAAATATTTATCTCCCTAAAACAACGCAAATTTAGGTAAAAAGGATGGTAAAAACTTAGGATAGAAAAGAAACAATTCTTCCCCATTACAAATTAACATTATTTTCTCATATTTAAAAATAAAATAAAGATTTATTTCACTATTTTTTTGGTAAAACATTTCGACTATTCATTTTATTTTACATAAGTTTGTGTAAATCTATTATCAAAATAGCATTTATAATTACAACATATTATCATAAACAGCAAAAAAGTGAGATTATGGCACAAAAACTTCTAATTCGTGACCTAACATTAAGAGACGGGCAACAATCGTCGTTTGCCACTCGAATGAATCAAAATCAAGTTGACAGGGTGCTTCCTTTTTATAAGGATGCTAAGTTTTATGCAATGGAGGTATGGGGAGGCGCAGTACCGGATTCGGTGATGCGTTACTTGAATGAGAATCCTTGGGACCGCTTAGAAAAAATAAAAGCTGTTATTGGCGACGTATCCAAACTAACAGCCTTGTCAAGAGGACGTAACCTATTTGGATATGCACCTTATACGGATGAAATCATAGAGGGATTCTGTAAGAATGCAATTCAATCCGGACTGGGTATTATGCGTATTTTTGATGCCCTTAATGACGTTGATAATGTAAAATCGACGGTTAAGTATGTCAAGAAATATGGTGGTATGGCAGATTGTGCCGTTTGCTACACCATAGACCCTCACTTTACTAAGATGGAACGCTTCACTGCACGCCTTAAAGGCAAGCCACTTCCAGGCGCCGTATTTACCAATGAATATTTTCTAAATAAGGCAAAAGAGATGCAAGCATTGGGAGCTGATATGATTACTATTAAGGATATGAGTGGTCTTATTTCGCCTGCCACAATTGCAGAAATAATTCCGTTATTCAAGAAGCATATTAACGTACCTATAGACTTCCACACACACTGTACTCCAGGGTATGGTTTGGGAGCCGTTTTAATGGCAATTATTAAAGGTGTTGACGTTGTTGATACCAATATATGGAACTTTGCAGGCGGACCTGCTGCACCGGCAATTGAGTTTGTGTATGTATTCTGTAAAAAATTAGGCATTGAGCTTGACGTTAATATGGAAGCTGTTGCAAAAATTAATAAAGAATTATTAGGCATAAGAAAAGAACTTGAAGCTTTTGATGCTGTAAAACAAATCCCAAAACCTTTCAATCCACTAACCGATGTTATTCCGACAGAGATTGACAAGGAATTTGATAATGCCATTGCAGCTGCTAAAGCGAATAACGAGGAAGAATTGTTGAGAGCATGTCATGCCATTGAAGCATACTACGGATTCCCAAAACCAAATGAACTAGTTAAGAAAGCTGAGATTCCGGGAGGAATGTATACAAATATGGTAGCACAGCTTAAACAATTGAATTCTATGGATATTTTGGAGAAAGCCATGGAATTGATTCCAACAGTACGTTTAGCTGCAGGCCTTCCTCCATTAGTAACTCCAACAAGCCAGATTGTTGGTGCGCAAGCGGTAAACTGTGCACTAGACTTAAAGAACGGAAAACCGATGTATACTAACGTATCAAATCAGTTTGTTGCTCTAGTAAAAGGAGAGTATGGAAAGACTCCTGTACCTGTGGACCCTGAATTTAGACTTAAAATTGCAGGAACCCGTACAGAAACACCTTATGATACATCCAATTATAAAATGCAAGAGAATCCAATATTGCCAGAAGCTGGTGGAGTAAAACTTGCAGAGAACGAAAAGGAACAATTATTATTAGAGCTTTTCCCTTTGGTTGCACGCAACTACTTGACAAAATATAAAGAGGAGCAATACAAGGCAACTCACCAAGAAACTGCTTCCGGCCCTACTAATACTGCAAATGCAGTAGCAGAGGAACCAATTACCGGAAAAGTAATTACAGCTCCTATGCCAGGTAATATCTTTAAATTACTTGTTCAACCTGGAGACATGGTTAGTAAGGGACAATCTGTGTTAATTTTGGAAGCAATGAAGATGGAAAATAATATAACATCAGATTACAGCGGAAAAGTTAAACGTCTATTTGTAAAAGAAAATGCTGCTGTCGCTGCAGATGCTCCATTAATGGAGATTGAATGCTAATATTTTACTTGTTATTCCAAATAAGCGGAGGGATTGTTTTCAATCTCTCCGCTTTTTATTTAAACATGTCATTAATGCATGAAACATTAAAATTTTATTAACAATTTCACGTACAAAATAATGGTATGATTGTCGCTATATTTGTAAAAATCAATACATAATCAAATACCTATGAAGAGAATTCTATCACTTATTGGTGCTTTGTGCTTTTCGGCCGGGATTTCCATGGCTGCGCCATTATGGCTACGCTACCCTAAGATTTCCCCTAGTGGAGAGACAATTGCGTTTAATTACAAAGGCGATATCTACACTGTCCCAACTACTGGCGGCGAAGCCAAACAGCTTACAACCACCCCATCTTATGATTACAATCCGATATGGCGTCCAGACGGAAAACAGATTGCTTTTGCCAGCGACAGAGATGGAAATATGAATATTTACGTTATGGATGCTAATGGAAGTAATGTGCGTCAACTTACTCATACTTCATTAAGAGAGATTCCGGATAGTTATTCACCCGATGGTAAGTACATTTATTTCTCGGCACTTATACAAGATCCTGCGTCAAGTGCACTATATCCGCACGGTTCAATGACTGAGCTATACAAGGTAAATACTGACAATGGAGCTATTGAACAAGTTTTGGCGACACCTGCCGACGCCTTAAGTTTTAGTAAAGATGGCAAACGCTTTTTATATCAAGATAGAAAAGGCGGTGAGAATAATTGGCGTAAACACCATACCTCATCAATTACTAGAGACATTTACTTATATGATCTAAATAATAGCACACATACGCCTATTTATACTAACCCCGGAGAAGATTTAAATCCCGTATTTGGTACAAATGATAAGGACGTCTATTTTCTTAGCGAACAAGGGCAATCAATGAATGTGTATCAAATGGACATTACATCGCCTAATAACTTAACTAAGATTACAAACTTTAAGAAACATCCGGTACGTTTTCTTTCCATTGCAAATAATGGAACTTTATGTATGAACTATGATGGTGAGATTTACACTAAAACAAACAGCTCATCGCCAAAGAAAGTTGACGTAATTATACCGGGAGATAATATACTAGCGAATAAGGAAAGAGTGTCGCTATCATCAGGTGCATCATGGTCAACAGTCTCGCCGGATGGAAAACAGATAGCTTTTATTGTACGTGGCAACATCTTTGTTACTCATGTAGACTTCAACACAACAAAGCAGATTACAGATACTCCTGAAGCTGAGGAATGCCCTAGCTTTTCTGCTGATGGACGTACTTTAATATACTCTAGCGAAAGAAATAATAAACGCGATATATATCAAGCTACTATTGTAAGACCTGAAGAAAAATACTTTTCACATGCTACATTAATTGATGAGAAGCCGTTAATGGCCGCGCGCAATTCCGAACGCACATTACCACAATTCTCTCCCGACGGGAAAGAGGTTGCTTTTATTGAGAATAGAAACAACTTGATGGTGTATAACCTGAAAAGTAAGAAAACACGTCAGATTACTGATATTTCGGTAAACCCATCTTCTGATGGTTATATAAATTATGAATGGTCGCCAAACAGCGAATGGTTTGTAATGAGTGTGAATGACAATAAGCATGAACCTTATGCTGATGTTGCCATTATATCTGCAGATGGGCAACAATATAAGAATATCACGCAAAGCGGCTATATGGATTTATCGCCACGTTGGGCTATGAATGGCAATGCCATTTTATATATTACTGAACGCTTTGGTATGAGAAACCATGCATCATGGGGTTCACAATATGATGCAATGATTGCATTTGTAAACCAAGACGCTTATGATAAATTCACGATGAGTGATGAAAACTATAAATTGTATAAAGAAGCCGATACCACCAAGAAGAAAAACAATCTAATTCCGGTTGAATTGGAGGATATTGAGAAGCGTATTGTACGATTAACGCCAAACTCATCCGCAATGGGTGGAGCCAATATCACACCAGATGGTGAGACTCTTTATTATCTGACCCGTTTTGAAGGAGGTCAAGATTTATGGAAAAGCAGCACGCGCAAAGGTGAATATAAGTTAGTTAGTAAAGGTGTTGGGAGTGCTAGCTTATTAATGGATAGTAAAGGCAAAGAAATGTATTTGCTGGGTGGCACTTTGAAAAAAATGAATATTGCCTCTGGAGCGATAACTCCAATAGCATTTAATGCATCATTTATTCTTGACAAAACAGCCGAGCGCGAATACATGTTTAACCGCGTAATTCGACAAGAACGTGAACGTTTTTACCGCACAGACATGCATGGCGTTGATTGGAATTCCTACGGTGTAAGTTATGCCCGTCATCTGCCCTATATAAATAATAATTACGATTTTGCGGAGATGTTATCGGAATTATTAGGCGAACTAAATGTATCTCACACAGGATCCGGATATCGCGCACCTCGCAATGGTAACACTACAGCATCTCTAGGTCTTATCTATGATCTTTCATATTCAAAAGATGGTTTAAAGATTGATGAAGTACTAGTAGGTGGACCATTAGCTACCCCTCGCTCTAAAGTAGCATCTGGCGATATTATTGAGAAGATCAATGGGGAAACAATTAGTACTAATCGCAACTTCCTTGATTATTTCTCGGACATTGCTGGTAAGAACACATTAATATCCGTATACCGCCCTTCAACTAAAGAACGTTGGGAGGAAACGGTCATTCCTATTAGCAAAGGATCAGAATCCGGTCTTCTATATTCTCGTTGGGTAGAAGGACGTGCAAAAGCTGTTGAAGAACTATCAGGCGGGCGTTTAGGTTATGTGCACATTCAAGGGATGGACGATGCGAATTTCCGTCGTATATATTCAGACATTCTTGGTAAATACAATACCACGGAAGGTATTGTCATTGACACACGCTTTAACGGCGGCGGACGTATGCATGAAGATATTGAAATTCTGTTTAGTGGCGAGAAGTACTTTACACAAGTAATTCGTGGCACAGAAAGTTGTGACATGCCAAGTCGCCGATGGAATAAACCTTCGATTATGCTAACATGCGAAGCCAATTATTCAAATGCGCACGGAACTCCTTGGGTTTATCGCAATAGAGGCATAGGAAAATTGGTTGGAATGCCAGTTCCAGGGACCATGACAAGTGTATCATGGGAAACATTGCAAGATCCATCATTATATTTTGGTATCCCTATTGTTGGGTATCGTTTACCCGATGGCTCGTATCTGGAAAACCAACAATTAGAGCCCGATTTCAAAGTAGCGAATCCTCCTACCTCGGTTGTAAAAGGCGAAGACTTACAACTTGAGACTGCAGTTCGTGAGTTACTAAAAGAAATTGATGCACGGAAAAAATAATTCTTGTCGCTATAATAAAACCCCTACACATTGTCATGTGTAGGGGTTTTATTATAGCGACAAGATATCTAATCCTGCTTCACGGGTTGTAGCTTTAATACTTTCTCCGCAAACTCAAATGTTGCCTCTCTAACCGCTGGAATTGCTTTAGAAAACATCTCACAAGCAATGACATGTGTTTGCGCTTCTGGGAATAATACTTCCTCTTTCATATCTACGGGCGTGCTAACCTCATTAAACATCTTTTTGGCAGCTTGAACCTCAATTGTATCATCTTGGTTATCTTCATCTTTGTAATATAGACCTAGAAAAAGAGGAGCTTTTACTTTAGCAAATTCTTCTGCAGTCATTCGCTCATCTAGTAATTGTTGTAGATATACAACGGCCTCTACCGGATATACACAACTCCAATATTTCTCACTTTCTGTTCCATAATCTGATGTATAGCGATATTCTCCACCAAAAACCATTCGCCCAATTTGTAATCCCCAAGGGCCCGATAATAATTTAGCAGCCTTCTGCTTTATTTGGATATTAGGTGAATACAGAATTAGTCCATCTACCATTTCAGGAAAATCGGCTGCAAGCATTAGAGCAAGCGTACATCCAGTGGAAGTACCCATAATAATCACTTTATTACCTAATTTTGATGCTATTACTAACGATTGTTTTGCAGATTCATAAAGTCCCTTAGGTGTCATTGCTAACATACCATCTCTATCTGTCAATCCATGACCAGCCAAACGTGGTAAATATGCATTCACACCAAATTCTTTTATGAAATCGTCCGTTAACGGATATCCCTCAAATCTACTTGCAGAGAATCCATGCAAATAAAGCAGTACATAGTCTGTTGTTTCAGATTGCCCATTAGCCCAATGTATTACACCATTGTTATCTTTTTTGACAGATACATTGGCGTCAAACGATGCAACTAAACTATCTAATTCGTTGATAGGTGTTTCAATTTTAGGTAAGTCTATAGTAGGCGCTTCCACACGAACACGTGGTCCGAGTATGTAAATTACGACTAGAATCCCAATTATAATTAAAAATGCCACAAGTATTTTATTTCGTTTCATATTACTGGCTATAAAAAAAGTAAGCCTCTCGACTTACTTTAACGTAAATATTTACTTTCCGGTTAATTCCAAAATCAACATTTCTAAGGCTGCAACAGATGCTTTGGCAATATTCCTTTCTCTTGTATAAGAAAAGTGATAACATTTTGCTACTGTATGCTGGGGCGTTGCAATGGCAATCCAAACAGTCCCTACAGGTTTATCAACGGTACCACCAGTTGGTCCTGCAATCCCTGATGTCGCAATACCATAGTCGGCATTCATAACCTTACGAATGCCCTCAGCCATAGCTTTTACAACAGGTTCACTTACTGCTCCATTTTGTTCAAGTACGTCTTTCCCTACTCCAAGCACTGATTCCTTTACACTATTCTGATATGCCACAACACTTCCTTGAAAATAACTTGAACTACCAGATACTGATGTTATTAAATGCGCAATATTTCCACCCGTACAACTTTCTGCAGTTGCCACGGTTCGTCCGTTTAGCCATGTTTTAAGCTCATTCTCTAATCCTTCTGTTTCGCCCTCAACAAAACGTAATCCTTCCAATAACGTTTTTAACGCAACGTAACGTTCATCTAGCGATTTCAATGTCATTCCTGTTGCGGTTAAACGCAAACGGACGTAGCCAGCTGATGGTAGATAGGCTAACTTCATTCCATCGTATAGGGTTTTCTCAAAATCGGCCAAACGAATAGCTAACTCTGACTCAGGAATTCCATAGACTTTTACCATACGATAATCAAGAACTACTTTAGGATTCTCTTTTTTAAGCTTAGGTATAACATATTCATCCAAAAGATGTTCCATTTCAAATGGTACGCCAGGCAGTGATATTAGTGATTTCCATCCTTTTCTAAACCACATTCCTGCTGCAGTGCCTTTATAATTACGTAATAACTCACAATTCTCAGGCAACATTGCTTGCGAACGATTCAACTCATTCATTGGAACACTTCGTCCCGAAAGGAGTTCTTCTATCCATCCCAATGCCTGCTCATTAAGTGATAATTTAGTATTGAAATATTTTGCTAATACTGATTTCGTAATATCGTCATTCGTCGGACCAAGTCCACCGGTAACCATAACCAAATCAACCTCTTGAAGAGCGCTGTCAACTGTATTCCAAATTTCATCCCTATCATCTTGAATGGAACGAATAGATTGAATTTCAATACCAAGATGTGTTAATCTACGCGCAATATACTGCGAGTTAGTATCTACAACTTGGCCCATTAGTAGTTCATCGCCAATTGTAATTATAATTGCTTTCATTGTGTATTATAGTTTTTCCAATAAATCTGGACGTAATTGTTTCGTACGCTCAAACGCCTGTTTCTCTTGCCATGCTTTGATTTTTGCATGATTACCTGATAAAAGCACTTCTGGTACTTTCCAACCATTGTAGTCTGCCGGACGTGTGTATACAGGTGCAGCTAACAAGTCATCCTGAAACGAATCGGAAAGTGCTGATGTTTCATCACTCATTGCTCCTGGAATTAAACGTACAATAGCATCTGTCATTATGCAAGCAGGTAATTCGCCACCAGTGAGTACAAAGTCACCAACAGATATCTCTCGAGTAATAAGGTGTTCTCTAATACGATGATCAATTCCCTTGTAATGTCCACACAATATAATTATATTTTCCTTCAAAGATAGCTCATTCGCAGTCTTTTGATTAAAAGTTTCGGCATCCGGAGAAGTATATATTATCTCATCATATTTGCGCTGGGATGTCAATTCCATTATGGCATCATATATAGGTTGGATTGTCATAACCATACCTGCCTCTCCACCAAACGGATAATCATCCACACGTTTAAATTTGTCCTTAGACCAATCTCTTAAGTTATGTACATGAATCTCTACAACTCCTTTATCTTGTGCTCTCTTTATAATGGAATGATTTAACGGACTTGTCAATAATTCCGGCACAACGCTTAATATATCTATACGCATATTTATTCTATGAAAACATTCATACAAATGTAGGAAAATAATAGCAATTAAGTCCTAGATTATTGAAACATCACAAATTAATTTGTTACATATCTAGTGTTCTGACATTTCAATAGTTTGCTTATATCCTTTCATCACACGCGCTAATGTACTTGGCTGCTCTTTAATTGGATTTTTTAGAAATTGTGGCACATTATATGAAAATAACTGCGGATAATCCACCTCAAACTCATTCTGTGGCAATATAAATGGTTTGCTGCTTTGTCCATCCTCATTGATATAGGTAAAATACAACCTAGAATGCCAATCGTCATCGCGCCTTGATGTAAACATTAACCATTTTCCATTACTAGACCACTTATGGTAACTGTCAGAAAAATTACTATTGTGTTCTGATGGCAGAATACTTTTGGTATTTATATCCATAATATGGATATCCGATTCCTTATGCCAAATAGGAAAACATCCATAATCTAATGTTGTAAAAGAGATATATCCACTGCAGGGTGATATTTGTGGGAAAACAATGCTGCTTGGCAAGCATAAAACAGTATCTATTTTATTCGCAAAAGTCCTGTCCGCCGCATTAAATGCAATGGAACATAATGTGTATTTTATTCTCTTATATTGCTCTATTGATTGTATTGTGTCCGTACGGCAGAAATACAATGTTTCGCCATTATTATCCCATTGAGGATAAGTATCATTATATGATTTACTACACAGTTGAGGTACTTGCATTATACATTTACGATCAATATCAAAGAGTACTATATCCGATTCACTATCATAAACTTCAATTTGCTTTAATATAGATGAATGAAAAAATTGAGCAGTCTTATTTGAGGAAAAAGCAATATAATTTCCACTAGGATGCCACGATGGATAGGTTAGTCCATTAGGTAGATTCTTTATTTGTCCATTTAGCATCATTTTCTTGTCACCATCAACCAATAGTGTTCCACTTGTTTTACCACGAGCATGAACTATATATTTTGATTCATGGTTAGCAGAGGAAGTATGACAATTAATACAACCGTTATTTGTTTGTTGATTAGATAATATTGTTTTTACATCGAAACTTGTCAAGTCACGTTGGTATATATTCATTTTATCCCAATTTTCATAACCGGGAGGAATTAAACGATAACTTATATAAGAGTCTATATCCTCTTTTACGAAAAAAGAAAATGGCTCATACTCTAACCATTTACCATCAAGTTTCTTAGTCAAAACAACATTGACAGGCAGCTTTGTTGCATAAGCATAGGCCAACATTACTTTCCACTTAGAAGGATCTACGGCGATTGTCTTTTTTTCATTAATACGCAAAAACAATGAGTCGCCAATTATAAAATCAGCGCATACTTGATTACAATAATCAGATAAATAAAAATTAAGAGGAGCTATGTTTTTAGGTATAACCACATCTTTATAATCTGGTATAATTGATGGCAACAGCCTAATTTTCTCCACATCTTTTGGCTGTTTCTGACAACTCATTAACACAAATGCCAATACTAAAATCCGATACACCATATTTTTTTACTTTACATCATTAAAATGATAATAATACCACAACGTATTCCCATAGTTTTCATTTAACCACGCTAAATTCTCTTTCACATTCTGATTATTATAGGAAAAACCATACTGTTTATATTGACTACGTATCTCCTTATTAATTACATATTTATCCATCGCCAATTTATCAATACCAGAACGCTCCACTATGATTAGAGCCTGATCATATATTGATGGTATTGGCTCTTCCCGATATGGAGGAAAGTATATATTTAGGAATGAATAAAAATCGCGTATTTTACCTTCAAGTAGGAACGCACACAATAAATAATCTCTTATCATTACATTATGAGGATATATACGGCTCAATTCTACTAAATCATACATTGGTCCAAAAGAGCATATCTGAAAATCTTCGCTTACAAACGACTGTAACGAAGGACTAGAATCATCAAATTTCTTCAATGACTTTAATCTTTCTTTTACCCACTCCTTTTGTCCATTATTATAATATATTGCATATAAATATTTCCTTGCAGCCTCAGGCTTGTTCAGATGGATCAACGCTGTAGCTATGCGCTTTTGGAGATATATGGACTTCTTGCTAAGTGTAGTACCTAAAGCCTCGCTAGCCCAATGTAGTGCTTCGTTATAAACACCTAACTGATAAAATATTTCATGATTAATGATTCTGTTGAAATAATTACTACTTACATTATAAAATAGTCCTTCAAGTCCCTTCTGCGGACAGGTGAATAGCGAGTCTCCAAGTACACCCTTCTTATTTAGCGCCAAGTTTGTTAATTGAGTTACTTCGCTTCTGTTGCCATTATACTGTTTAGATAATTCAATAACCTTATCCCAATTTTCATTTCGCGTTTCATTAATTAATCCAATAAATACGTCAGCATTTGAATAGTAATTTAAACTATACATCAACACAAACATAGATGCATATGCTGATAATTCAATAATCGTAGTCCATTTACTACTTACGATACTACGCATTCTCGGCAGTAGTAATAAAATTATCATAGGTGCAAATAAAAGCAAAGACCATATATTCGTCGTTTTTTCAAACGGGACACTCCAAAAACGCCATATATGCGTATAATCAATAAAAAAATAATTAACCCATAGCCATGCGCTCCCACCAAACATAAGCAGCAGAATACCAATCGCTATAATAATTGGTTTTGTTACTTGTCCTTTGGACAATAATATCATTACTAATGTGTACCAGAGTATTAACATTCCACCACTAAGTAAAGTGATGAATGCCGGAAAAAGCAACAATAAAATCGATAAGCGGTTAGAATTGGTGCGTATAAAAGATACAGCATAAATTCCTAAGTAAAAGAATAAAACATGAACACTTTGACTCAGCATGTAATCATAATAGCTATGCTGAGTAAGAAATGCACATACTGTAACTATTGACACGAGTCGAGGTAGAAAACCGTTACCACAATCAAAATTTCTCAGAATACCGCGTAAGACGGTATATAAAATTATAGACATCAATGCAAGTATTATACCCGCAACACCACTAACATCAAAATACTGCACAAAGAATAAGCTTATATAATTGGCCATTCCTCCTGGATATTTTAACAATTCAATAAAGAAATTTGAATGATGCTGAAAATTAATCATGGACGCTTGGAAGACACTTTGATTATGGTAATAGGTTGTATAACCATAAAACACAATTATAGTAACTATAATGTAAGCAACGATGGATATCTTATTTCTTACTTGAAGCATTCTATTAAATTATTATTTACCCACTCAATACTCTATTAATTAGATATAGCTAGTATTGCATTAAGTTTATTGGTTAATTATAATTCCACAGCACATTTAGAATTCAATGATTCATTATTAAGTCCGACTCTCCTGTATCTTACAAATTAAGATATTTTAATTTTACAATACAAATTATTTCTTTATTTATTATTACTTTACTTGACATTTTTATACATTAATAAGCTTGAACAATACAATTGCAATTATTTGAAAGAACAAATACCACATATTAATTTAAATGAATAACGAGTCCTTCCCCCAATATCCTATGACGTTCATTATTAAACGTCATAGGATATTGGGGGAAGGACTCGTTATTACAAACGGATAACTCAGATATTCAAGTTATACGAATATTTGAGAAAATAGGCAATAAAGGAAAATAAGGTGGGATATTTCTTGCAATGCATTCCTTCCGTACAAAAATGCTATTTATCACTTCCTATAGGATCTATTCCAGCATTTTCAATCATTAAGACTATTGCTTTTTGCTTTGCAATGGGACGATGCATAACACCTTTAGGTACACATACTCCTTGATATTTATTCAGTTCAAAATCACCTTTTTCAGTTTCCAGAATAATACTTCCATCAATAACAAAGAAAAGTTCATCGTCATCAGCGTGCATATGCATATGATACTCTCCTTCAAAAATTCCTAATCGAAAAACAGAAGAGTTTACGTTACAAAGTGATTGATTAAACCACTGGTCTGTACAATCTTTTACTATTTCAGGGACATCTATTGTTTCAAGATAATCATACTTGATGTCCATTTGCATATTATAATCTATTTTCTTTTCCATAATCTTATTTATTAATTTTACGCAAAAGTAACATAAAACAAACAATCCCAATTATACTATAGTCAGTACATTGGGATTGCTATTAAGTTTAGCGTTTTATGATTTCATATGGCACTCTTACAAATACACCAGCTTGCATCAGCTCCGTTATATTCGGATAGATTCGATATTTAAATGATTCCCAACTTCTATTATCTGTTTGTGTCCATCCAGCTTCAGCTACGGCCATTGCGCGTGGAAACGTCATATAGGTTACCCGATTTATATCTTTCATAGCTTCGCCCCAAAGTGTTCCCATAACACCTTGTATGTGCTTTTGTTGCGACACACTTAGTCCATATCCAGGATCAAACTGATAACATTTTTCTAATGTCGTTACAGGCATACCCCAATTATTAAATTCAGGTAAATCACCTTTAAGCTGTGGATAATCCAGATAAGCATACTCCCCTGGTGCCATAATTAAATTATGTCCACTTTTTTCTGTTAATTCTATGCATTTAGGCGTAAGTCCCATACGCCAAGTAACTAACGTGACGTCATCTGGATAGGGAAATAAATAATTATTAGCCGGCATCCGTACATTATCTAGTTCACACCACAAAATAGGCTCTTTACCATGTTCTCTTACGCTAGACAAAATTTGCTGAAAGAATGGAACCATTAGCTGCGTAGGTTTCGTGAAGCCTCTCTCTTTCATCAATGCCTTGCAACGTTCACATTTACTCCAATTCTTTTCTATTATAGCTTCATCACCGCCAAGGTGAATCTTTTTAGACGGGAAAAGTTCTGCTACCTCCGCTAATATATTGTCATACATTGCGTAGACCTCTGGATTGTTTGAACATAACATCATATCCACAGTTTTGGAAACATTTTTTTCCATATCGAATGTATGTGTACAACCTAATTGTGGATATAAAGCCAAAATAGCCACTGTATGCCCAGGAACATCTAACTCTGGAATAATCTCAATACCTCGTTGAGCAGCATACTGTATTAAATCTTTTAGTTCCTCCTGCGTATAATGCGGCTGATTGGCCGTTAATTCAGGATACTGTTTAATTTCTATACGCCATCCTTGATCATCTGTCAAATGCAATTGTAATACATTGAATTTGTATTTTCGCATCTGATCAATATAAAATTTCACATCATTAACTGGCAAAAAGTGACGTGCCGGATCTATCATTAAGGCTCTAAATGGAAATCTTGGTTCATCATCAATACAAACCGGTTGGATTTTATTTATTGACCTATATTTTTCATCTCCTGCAAGTAACTGGCTCATTGTCATTACACCATGTAATACCGCATTTGTTGTAGCACCGATAATTTCTATTCCTTTATCAGTAACAATTAATTTATATCTTTCCGGATTAGTAATTGTCGTGTCAAGAACTAACCTTATCCTACTCTTTGAACTAGTCACTATCTCTGGCTTTACATCAAAATAATGGTATATTGTATTTTGTAACTCCCTTGCTACAAACATCAATGCGTCTGTGTCTATATTTATTTTGGTCGAATTAGATATTGCAAAACCTTTGCCTACACCATAGCTTATATTGTTCACCATAGGAACTAAAGCACCATGCATTTGTAAATCTTTACGTGAAACTTGCAATGATTTTTCTTGGGCGCTAATTACAGCCGAAGATGAAAACACAATGCATAATAATAAAATTGTCGCTTTAAATAATGTTTTGTTCATAATTAAAAAAAATTACGCAGTAATACTACAGATAAAATAATATTATAAATCAATCTGTTACATTACTTGCTCAATAATCTAATATTTATTTGTTCTTTTCCCTTTATTGGAATAATCTCTTGTTTATATTGCTTCTCATCCACATAAATAGTATCGGTAGATAGGGCCTTTATAGCATAAGTCCCATTATCGTCTGTGTATACATGACTATTGCCAACTTTCACTTTAATTCGTTTTAGTAGGTTAGCTTGTACATCCCGAATGGTTCCTTTAATTGTTATCGTTTTTGATGCAATAGACTTATCCTCCATTTGCTTCCTACTTCTATCTTTAAGCGTAACTATTTTCTTCTCCTTGGCAGCGTCAACCGTTATTACTTTTTTTATACGAATATCATCAGATGCTGAACCAATTTGCAATTCAAAGGCACCAGGTTCAACAACTTTCTTCATCTCTTTATCATATATGGCAAGTTCTTGGACCGGGATTGACAACGTTACTATTTCTTCCTTTCCTGAATCAATAGCAACTTTTCTGAAAGCTTTTAGATTATGAATTGGTGTCGCAACAGATGAAACAATATCCCTAACATAAATCTGAACAACTTCTTTACCACAACGTTTTCCCGAATTAAGTATCTTTACATCAACCTGAATAGTATCTGTCAGCGTGTAATCCTCCTTATTCAAAGTTGCATCTAAATAATCAAACTGCGTATAACTCAAGCCATGTCCAAAAGCCCATAACGCTCCAGGCGAGGAAAACACGTAATCTTTACCCGGTTTTTGCTCATTGCCAGGCTGACGATAAAAACCTTTATCTGTAGGTAAATAATTATAATAGCACGGCAAATGTCCTACACTTTTAGGAAAAGAGTAGTTTAACTTACCTGAGGGATTTATTCTTCCAAACAAAACATCCGCCAAAGCATTTCCACCTTGTTCTCCCGGATACCATTGCACCAATATTCCTTCAATATGTTCTTTAACCCAAGGCATCGCGAACGGCTTACCCGCAAGCAACACCACAATGACTGGTTTGCCGGTTTCGTAGACAGCTTGTATCAATTTTTCCTGAACTCCCGTAAGTGTCAGGTCATTAAGGTCAAACCCCTCTCCACAAGTTGCATTACTATAATCTCTTGCCAAAGACGCACTGGCCGACCCCACAACAACTATACTTACGTCACTTTTCTTTGCTATTTTAACAGCTTCGTTAAAACCCGCTTTATTATCCGAAACTAAATCACAACCTTGAGCATAATTAATCTCTATTTTATCTCCGTACTGCTCTCGGATTGATTGTAACAATGTAACACCATCCTTGTTATCTCTACTCCATGTATAATCACCAAATTGGACTTGATTTGCATTTGGCCCTATCAAAGCTATCGATCTTATATTCTCAACTTGAAGAGGTAAAATATTATTCTCATTTCTCAATAAAATAACCGATTCCTCTGCAATACTACGGCTAAGACTAATATGCTTAGCTGAATGTACTACATTATCATAATCGTCAGCAACAGGAAGTTCATATTCAAACAATCCCATTTCGAATTTCGCAGTCAGTATCCGTTCAACAGCTTTATCAATATACTTCATTTCCAAATCCCCATTCTCTACTAATTGCTGCAACTCCATATAACTATTATCGGATGCCTCTGCATCCAATCCCGCTGTAAGCGCTTGAATTGCTGCATCTGCATTATTCAACGCTGTTCTATGAAAATAATTAAGCATACCTATTGCTCCCCAATCGGAATACACGTACCCTTGAAACCCCCACTCATCACGTAATAATTGAGTCATTAAATAAGCAGAAGAAGAGTTAGGTTCATTATTCCACGAATTGTAAGACGACATCACTGCCCACGGAGCAGTTTCTTTTATCACCATCTCAAAAGGTTTTAGATGCACAGAAAGTAGCTCCCTTTGCCCACAAGACACGGACGCTAAATTTAAGCCTCCTTGCGGTTGCCCATGTGCTCCAAAATGTTTTATCATAGGCGATATTCCATTATCCAAATACCCTCTTACTTGCGCAATCCCCATATGCGCATTTAGAAAAGCATCCTCTCCAAAACATTCTTCAACTCTTCCCCAGCGTAAATCACGGCAAACATCCAATACAGGCGTTAAAGATTGCTTTATTCCTTGTGCAGCCAACTCCTTAGCTGTTGCACTTGTCATTGCATAGGCAAGTTCGGTATTAAAAGTACTACCTAACGCAATAGCTTGGGGAAAAATTGTTGAACCATCGTGTACTGATCCGTGCAGGGACTCAGTTACGGTAAAAATGGGGATACCCAAACGAGTATTAGTCCGCATATAATCCTGAAGTTGATTCATCAATTTTAAACAAGTCTTTCCCGGAACCGTAATTGCTTCAATGAAACCCATACTCCTACCCTGAAGCATATCATTGAGTTTCTCAGTATTTAATTCTCCGTTCTCAACTATTGAATAGGCATGAATATGTCTCATTTGCGCTATTTTCTCTTCAAGCGTCATTTTGCCCATTAAATCAGCCACTCGCACATGCACTGGTAAAGAAGCATTTTTATACTTCTCTTCTTCTGGATTCTTATTACAAGCCCAGACAAAAATCAAAACAAATAAATAGGTAATAGTCTTTCTCATCTGTATATTATATGTTAATAATATTAATATTATTCAAAATAAACGAATATATATTTAACTTCCTATTAACCAACTAATAAACTAACAGATTAAGTACAATATAAACTTATACATGAATCAAACAATGTTATCGTCATCTAGTTTTTGTTTTGTCGTAAAATCAAAATCATAGCTTTTGGCTATACTAATTACTGTTAATTCGTTACCAAGACAAATAGCCTATCTAAAAAGAGATAAGCTATTGTATTTAATGATATTTCTCTATGTATATAGAATTGTTGAGTCATTAAGCATTTCATTGTATAAATGCCATATTCACGCACTTGCTTTTCTCCGCGGCCCTTTTATACCCAAACGTACACCTCTTTTACCATGTCCCAATACTTCAACATATTTTATTATTGTAAATCCCTACACTAACAGTTCTGAGACGGGTAGTTTTTGCACAGACTCTCGGGGGCTTACCATTAACTAACCCTAAAGCTTGAAAAAAGTACTTATACTCTAGATTCATTAACTATTATTTGTCTTTATCTGTTGAGCTAAATTTCGAAAATGGAATATAGAATAAAAGTACGCAAGTTATATAACACTGAAACACTGATTAATATATTCGTTCCTTATTATTATCCAAGCATCCATATTCGATATGGAGAAACTCAGACATAAATCATACATCTTTTATCTATTTTACAGGTACAAGATTTCAAGATACACTATAAGGTTCATATGTTTTGTACCTAATTCACAGTTAGAACGTGGAAAAAAAACATAAACTTCCCTGATCTTATCGGAATCAATATTATCTGATTACTCTACACTTCGATTCATCCTATAAGACATGCAAATTAATAGAAGTATAGATGAAGTTCTTCATATGAATAGCATATTACTAAGCGACAAAACCTATCTTAAAAAACTTATTGACAAGTCTATATTTCAAAATAACAAAGAGCAATACAATTTTAATAAGCCAAGTTTATTTAATTTTTAATTCGTCGTGATTTTAATAAGACACTAATGATATTTTATAGTAATTAATCAAAATGTACAAAACATAGTATAGGATTATCGGTTTTCTGAACAGTGTTGTAAATGTTCATTAAAGAAGTATTTAACTTATGTTTATTTGTTCCAATCATCCTCAACAAATTTTCGGACTCATAAACGCCAATTAAGAAGTTATCTTTCTTGTTAATAATCCTTGGCATACCAATGCCATCTGGTGATAGCCAGAGCACACCAAAATTGAATACTTCATTAGTTTTCTTTGAGTATATAGATGATAATAGCCTATTCTGAGTCAAGTATTCAAGATAAATATAATCGTCAATCTCAATAAATTCACTTAACCTGCAGTATTTTTTATTATCCAAACGCTTTAAAAGGCTTTCACTAATAATTTCCGTATTGTCATAAAAATCACAATTGAGACTCAACTTTCCAAAATCAACATAATACTTATTTTTAATATTGTTATCAAATATCTGTAATATAGTACTATTGCATCGTTCCATAACTCGCACTGAATCATGATATATATATAAAGAACTTTCACTATTAGATGTTAATGAAGTGTTTAATAATTCGGGATTATAGTCAGTTCGTAAATAATGATTAAAGGAAGAATCATTATCCAAACTTACAAGTCGATATTGTGAAGGAAAGGTTCCTTTAAAGAAATCCTGATTAGGTAATCTTCCGCAATAAAAATAATATTGATCCTCGTGTTTTATTATATTATCTAGAAGTAACCCGATTGGTTTACTGTTAATGAAATTACCATGTTCGATATCATATAATAATATCTGTTGTTTCATTTCACAGTAAATGCCAATTTGAGATAATACTTCATCTATAAAAAATGAGCGTATACGCATAAATTCATTTCTTGCCTTACCGCGCGAACCAAGATGTTTAATGAATTTACCATTCTTATCAAATTGATGTATGCATTGCTTCATTTTATCAAGAATAAATATATAATCTTTAGTATATATAATATTACTAATCTCACCAATTATACAATCCTTATTGGTTTCTAAAGGAAGGTATACAATATTACTAATCTCATGGTTTAGTTTGTTGATACTCGCTGTGTCTAATACCATAGGATTAATATGTATAATCTTTTCTGCATCGATTTCGATTCTTTTATCTTTTGAACATGATGTTATTAGGACAAACACGAAGAATAGTAGTCTAATTGTATGCATAAATTATTGTTTAAATGATTAATTGGTAATTCTTAGCTTTCTATTAGTTCTCCTCGCTATTATATTTATGTAATAGGTTACATTGTTAACAGGAGACCGGATATCGTTTACATGTTTTCCCGGAGCAGATTGCAAATATAAAATCGTCATTAGTTGTAAATCATAATATCTTTCTTCATTTACTATATTTAGATTGTTTATTGACAAACCCTATTAATTTCTCATTTTATATATTAATAAAGTTGCGCATTCATTTCCTGCATCTTCGTTGGAACGATTACTAAAGACAATCGTTGCTGCCGGATATCGTTGTTTAAACGTTTCCATACTAAGTTGATGTTTTTCATCATAATAATCATATACCCAATTTGCCTGCACCGCATCCCACGGAACATAATATTCTTCCACTTTATTAATATCACCATACATTTTATAATTCTGATAGGATGAACCAGCAATATCTGTACGCACAACTCCTCCAACATAATTAAGATATAAAACCGAATCTACAACTAGCGTTTGACGAATATATTTAGGAGTAGGCAAAAAAGCATTTTTATCTGATGCAGTATTTACGTTATAATTCATAGCTTTCTCTTTACCTTCGTAATCCAATTGTGCCCATGGGCTAACCTTATTATTTTCAAATTTATAAATCATATCTCCACCGTCCATATCAATTAACACAACACTATCAGATATTTTATGAAATATTGGATTAGCAACAGCATATCCAACATACTTATTACAACGCTCATCTGTCAGAATTTGTTTGACAGAATAATCAGCCAAATCTAACTGATAAACACTCTTTTCGTTGTCATTATATAAAAGGAGTGTTTGATTATAAAAATATAAATCTCTAAAACCTATTACTGACTCTAATCCTTTGATATCTTGCATTCGAATAATCTTCCGATATTCTAATTCGTGATCAAATATTAATATTTTATTTAGACATAACAGATAAATCAGTGAATCACTGAAAGCAATATCGCTTATCGCAATATATTCGTTGGCACTATGTCCTTTTTTATTTAGACGCCTCAACAACTTACCATCAGTAGGATTATATACATCGATAATACTATTTTTCTGATCAAATAGAAATAACCTATTTGATAATTGTACCACCTTGTCTGCATTAGGCAACACAAAATCATCGCCACATAAAAGATCCAATACTTCTATTGTATCAATCAACTGAACAGCATCGAAGACATCTGCATTCTTATCTGAAATTTTAAAGATACTACTACTACTCTGTTGGCTACAGGCAGCCAAACAGAAAAACACTACAGAAAATAATATACAATTGTGTAATAAATACAAAATACTCTTCATCAGTTCTATTATTATATTAATATCTAAAAAAGCTTGCATCAGAATTGAGAACTCTTTCATCTCCTTTCTTTATAAGGAAATCCATATTAAGCTACCTACATGTTATACCTAGGCTATCTGAGGCTTACAAAAAACATTGATAATATCTATTTTTGTTTATATTTTACTTTTAGAATTATATTCCCTTTTTCGACATCAAACTGATTGGATAGATAATTATCCATAATTGATTTCTCAGTTTGGGACAACGTACTATAATCATATTGTCTATTTTGTGGGTATATATAAAATTCACTATGTGACGTTTGTCCCACAAATATATAGTTAATTAAATCAAACAACAATGTACAAATGTTGCAAAATATGTTGCAAAGAACATTACAATATATTTTATTAAAATCCACTATTACTTACAACAAATGTATTAATACTGTAATTTATTTAAATATATTTGCTACACATAGGCATAAAAATCATGAAAGCAACACGTATTACCATATTTTTAACAATTCTTGTAGGATGTATTATAGCACAACAATTATTTCTCATCAACGAGTTATATGTTAAGGAATGTAATACAAATCGTCTTAACATTGAGAAGCTATTGAATAAAATAATTACCAGTTATAATAATAAATCAATCAAAAAACATTGCTATGCCGGTTATAATAATGAGCAATCTGTGATTCTTTTCTCAAAACACGACAGTATATTTCAATATCAGATTACAGGTATTGATACAAATTATAAAGAACAGGTGCTATTTAGGGCATCATATGACATCAGAGATACCTCATTGTGGAAACTTGCATGCATTGACGAATATTTACATGAGAATATAGATTCTCTGATGGTTATAAATAAATTGGTATTGTATGATAATAACGGCGTCACCTTAGACCAGATTACGAGACACAATGCAGCCTCATCTGTTGTGATAAATACAACGTTAGGGGTATTCAATCCGCATACACTTGCATTGCATGGAGATTTCTCCAAATATCGATTTATTAGGCTTAACAAAAATTCGGTAGCTGTTATTATATTCTTAATATGTATTATTTTTGTATTGTTCTTTGTTATTTATTACACCTACATTACAGAGAAACAACTAAATGAATACCACAAAAATCTATCCGAATCCAATCTTCATGACTTAAAAAGTCCATTAAATGGCATTCAACGTAAACTCTTTTTAGTGGATTGCCTCCTTGATAATAATCAAATAAGTGATGCGAAATCCATACTAAAGGAACAAAGCACTCAAATAAATGATTTTATAAAATCTATTGATCTCTATCTCAGAGTTGCAGTTACCGGAAAAGGGATTAAACTTGACATAACCAACATTGACATTCAGCAACTTATTGATAATACACTGACTCAACATAAACAAAATACAGTCAATGACAATAAGAAAATTAATTATCTCTTGGAAAACAACACCAATGTTAAATTCCTGAAAGGGGATCCGTTACACTTATCTCGTTGTATTATGAACTTATTGGATAATGCGATAAAGTATGCTTATGACTCGGTAAAAGTTGTTATTCAATGTCACCAAAATCAAACACACTTTTTTATTTCAATAAAAGATAATGGCTGCGGCATCAGCGCAGAAAATATGGATCGCATATTTGACAAATATTATCGTGTTCAAGCAACGAAAAAAGCTTGTGGATTTGGTGTCGGACTATACTATGTCCATAATGTTATGAACGCGCATAAGGGCGATATAAAAGTAAATAGTATACTAAATGAAGGTAGTGAATTTATCATTTCTCTACCTCTAAGTAAGTAAGAATAAATTATGGAGTACCAATATAGAATATTATATGTAGAAGATGATGCAGAAGCAGCGCAGGATATAATCCTAATCATGAAACTAAAAGCCAATATCATGGTGGATTGGGTTACAAATGGAGATGAAATGCTTGAACAATTAAAAAACAACACATATGAGCTGATCCTTTTAGACATGGAACTACCCAATCAGTCCGGACTACAACTCTTACCACTACTAAGAAAAACTATTGGACAAATTCCAATCATTTTATACTCTTCCCATAATGATTATCAGATAGTAAATAATGCATTGGATGCAGGCGCTGATGACTATATTTGTAAGGGAGACGATATGGAAGTAATGATTGTAAAGCTATTAAGACATATAAATAAAAACTCTAAGACAGGCGAACTACTCCGGTTATCTGCATCTACCCATTTTAATAGTCTCACGCGCGAATTAACGCACGAATCCGAACAATTATCATTGTCACCAATGGAAGCCAAGTTGCTTGTTATCTTGTTTAATAACAAAAACAAGATAATTCCGAACGTAAAATTAGAGAATCAACTATTTGGATATGTTAAGAATGAAAATGGACATCACGACTTACGCCGTTATATAACTTCACTAAGAAAATACATTGTAATGGATAAATATCTTTCAATAAAAAACACTTATCGCGTGGGATATGGCTTATTTGACATCTAAAACACTTTGGTTCTATAATCATCCTCATGGCAGTTTGCTCCATTCACCACACACTGAGATTGCTAAAAATAAAGACATTAATTAATAATCCCAAACTGTCCCTCAGGCTATTTGGTAAAAATAGATGTCTCCAAATTTTCCAATAAATTCCCCTAAAATTGCCTCATAACCTGTTAAGGGTTTCTACTAGGTTTCGACTAGGTTACGACTAGGTTTCGACTACTATTGGGGGGTCCTGGTGGTAGAAACCTAGTCGATACTTAGTCGAAACCTAGTAGAAACCCCTAAGAAGGTGAAAAGCCCATTTGGAGATTGTATGGCGAATTGATTAAGGTGTTACTATTTTTGCGTTGTCCTGCACGGGAATTTAATTGTTACTGGAGCAATTTGAATTTTGAGTAATTTGAATTAAAAAGTAGGCAATGTATATTGTTATCAGTTATCAAAAAATGATTTCTTTCCCTTAGAAACTTCAACATAAATGTTTTTTGATTAAAGTATTTGTTTTATCATATTTTTTTTATTCCTTTGTCACTATCAATGCAATCCGCAAAACGATTGTTTGAATTATAAAGAGGAGTTGAGAGACGAGCTCGATGACACTCCGACAACCTCAGATCTATTCTGAAAGGTGCCAAAACTCGTCCCGGATATTCGGGGATTATAATTTAAAACAAAGAAAAATGAAAAGAAGAGATTTTCACAATAACTACACATCGAGTTTATTATCACGTAATAACGTGTCTACTTCTATGCAATTCATGGTTATCATGAATATGCGCGGCATGCGCTAATATTTTTCATTCCCCGACTTTATTGTACTATTACGCAACCTAAGTTGCTGTAATCTTTGTACGCTCATTTAGCCATATTCAATGCTTTGCGCATTGTGTGGTTACTACACTTTGTAAATACACATATAGCTTTTAAATACATATTACCATGAGCAAAACATATCAGGAAATAAACGAAAAGATAAAAAACGGTACCGTTGTGGTATTGACAGCCGAGGAGGTTTCTGAGTTGGCTAAAACATTATCTCCTAAGGAGATTGCAGAAAAAGTAGACGTTGTAACAACAGGAACATTTGGCGCAATGTGCTCGTCGGGTGCGTTTGTAAACTTTGGTCACTCCTCGCCGGCAATCCGTATGGAAAAGATTGAACTTAACGGCGTTCCTGTATGTGAGTCGCTAGCAGCTGTGGACACTTATATTGGCGCAACTGCGGCAAGCACAAATTCAGTTGCCTATGGCGGCGCTCATTTAATTGAGGATTTGGTAAATGGTAAGGATATTACGCTTGAGGCTTGGGGTAAAGGCACGGATTGCTATCCGCGTAAGCATATAAAAACAGTGGTTAACTTAGACACGGTGAACGAGGCTTATCTATACAACCCGCGCAATTGCTACCAAAATTATAATGTAGCAACTAACTCTACCGATTCTATTAAATATACTTATATGGGGACATTACTTCCGCGTTTGCGTAATGCTTCCTACAGCTCAGCGGGCGAGCTATCGCCGCTTATCAACGATCCTGAAATGCGCACCATTGGTCTTGGCACGCGTATTTTCCTAGGAGGTGGTGTTGGTTACGTTACGTGGAATGGTACTCAGTTTAATACAACAAAACCGGTGAATGAGTTTGGCGTTCCAATAGGAAACGCACGAACAATAGCAGTAACCGGCGATTTAAGACAAATGAGCAGCGAGTTTCTACGTGGCGCACACTTTGAGAAATACGGAAATAGCCTGTATGTGGGTATAGGTGTACCTATACCGGTATTGGACGAAGATATTGCCCGCCGTGTTTCCATTCGCAATGAACAAATTGAGACTAATGTTATTGATTACGGAGACGGTAACAAAATTATAGGACGCACTAATTACGCGGATCTAAGAAATGGTGAAATTACAATAGACGGTCATAAAATACGTACTGCTCCACTATCGTCGCTATATAAAGCACGACAAATTGCAGGGAGATTGAAGGAGTGGATTGAAAAAGGGGAATTTACCTTAACAGAACCGGTAATAACATTCCCACAACATTCTGAGGTAAAAGGACTTCAGGAAGTAGATCCATCAACAAAAAACAGTAAGTAATTTTAAATTTAGCACACTATGAAACGTAAAGTTGTCTTAACATTTCCGGTAGATTCTACCGACCGTACTTTAACCTATGATTTGGTAAAGAAATTCGATATACGAATAAATATCCTAAAAGCTGAGATCCAAGCCGGAAAGGAAGGAAATCTTTTAGTTGAGCTTGAGGCCGACCCAATCAGTTTGGAACAAGGGGTTGCCTATTTACAATCCTTTGATGTTGCGGTAAACCCGGTGTCGAGTAAAATATCATACGATAAAACTCGTTGTATTAATTGCGGATGCTGTACATCGGCATGCTTTTCGCGCGCATTGACCATTGGGAAACCCGATTGGGAATTGAACTTTAACCCGGAGAAATGTATAGGATGCAAACTATGCCTAAAAGCATGTCCATTAAAGCTGTTTAAAATAGAATTTGCGGAATCCTAATTATTGATTTTATGCCTGAATATAACGAGCGAACCTATCGTAACTTACCAAGTGACGGACGTTGGCATCATTTTGAAGTTAAATTTAAAGAAATTGATCTTTGGATTGCTGTTCCAAAGGGTGAATTTACGCAACAAATGCCTATTTTTGCTCAAACACTCATAGAGCAACAGCGTGTAATGCTGGACAACTATTTGTTAAAAGATAAAGCATATTTAACAGCACTAACACCATACAAGGCATTGGCCCATGCGCCCGCAATGCTAAAAGCGATGGAGAGTGTTGCTCAGAAAACAGGAATAGGCCCTATGAGCGCAGTGGCCGGAGCATTTGCAGCGTTTGTGGGAACAGGCATAAAACAACGTTTTGGAGTAAACGAGATATTGGTAGAAAATGGTGGAGATATTTATGCGGACATACAGCATTCCATAGATATTGCGGTATTTGCAGGCACATCGCCGTTATCTCAGCGCATTGGGCTTAATATAAAACCGGAACAGGCACCTTTAGGTATCTGCACATCGGCAGGGACTGTGGGTCCGTCACTTAGTTTTGGGAATGCTGACGCAGTAATGATTGTGTGTAAAGACACATTACTTGCCGATAGTTACGCAACACGTTTTGCCAATGCCATTCACCAACCGGAGGATATCCCTTCTGTCATGGAACAGATTGGGGAAATTCCGGAGATCATGGCCGCAATAATAGTTAAAGACGACAAGATGGCAGTTAGCGGATGCTTTGAACTGAAACTGTGGCGCTAACGCGTGTAAACAAAGAGGGGAACGATTAGAAACACTAAGATTGGACTATATGATAAACAATGAATTAAAACAAAATATACTTATTCTGGACGGGGCAATGGGTACCTGTATTCAGAAATATGCGCTTACTGAGCAAGATTTTCGCGGTACGCGCTTTGCCACCTCCGTTAAGAACTTGAAGGGGAATAATGATTTACTGAATCTTACCGCTCCGCATATTATTGAAGCTATACACAGCGAGTACATTGCGGCAGGAGCTGATATTATTGAAACCAATACTTTTAACTCCAATGTCCTTTCACAAGAGGAGTATGGTTGTGGCGACATCATTGATGAGTTAAACAGAGCCGGTGTAGCCATTGCTAAACAAGCTATAGCAAAAGCGGGCCGTAAGGTATACATAGCGGGAAGTGTTGGTCCGACGGGTAAAACACTCTCTTTGGCGCCTGATATTACGAAACCGGAGTATCGCCCAGTAGATTTTGACACATTGTCCACCGCTTATTACAACCAGATATATGCATTAGTCGATGCGGGAGTTGATTTGTTACTCCTTGAAACCGTATTTGACGCACTCAATGCCAAAGCAGCTTTATACGCTATTACAAAGGTTGAGGAACAATTGGGACACATTGTACCTGTTATGCTGTCGGCAACAATTAATGATAAAAGCGGACGAACACTAACGGGACAATGTATTGATGCATTGTTTACCTCTATATCCCATTACCCACTGTTAAGTTTTGGCTTGAACTGCTCATTCGGTGCATCGGATTTGTATCCGTTTATTGCCGAAATTGCAGCAAAAGTTCCATGCGCAGTAAGTATTTATCCAAATGCGGGATTGCCTAACGAGATGGGCGAGTATGATGAGAAACCGGAGTATACAGCCGCTTGTCTTGGCAAAATGGCTGCTGACGGATTGTTAAACATTGCCGGAGGATGCTGCGGGACTACGCCTGCGCACATAAAAGCCATAAAAGAAGAGCTAAGTAAATACACACCACGCGTAATTCCGCAAAGAGACGGTGTGTTACGTGTTTCGGGATTAGAAAACGTGACTATCGATAAATCGGAGAATTTTATTAACGTGGGAGAAAGAACCAATGTTGCCGGTTCACGTAAATTTGCCCGTCTGATTAGCGAAAAAAAATATGCAGAGGCCATCTCAATTGCACGCCAACAAATTGAGGAGGGCGCTTCAATTATCGATATCAACATGGACGATGCCATGTTGGATAGCGAGAAAGAGATGGTTGCTTTTGTGCGTATTCTTAATAACGAACCGGATGTTGCAAAAGCAGCCTTAATGATTGACTCATCCAATTGGGACACATTAATAGCCGGATTAAAAAATGCACAAGGTAAATCCATTGTTAACTCTATATCCTTAAAAGAGGGTGAAGAGGAGTTTATAAAAAAAGCGAAAGAGATTCACAGTCTTGGAGCTGCAGTTGTAGTAATGGCTTTTGATGAAGAAGGACAGGCCGTTACTTTTGAGCGCAAAATAGAGATTGCACAGCGCGCCTATACGCTGCTTACAGAGCAGGTTGGATTTGCGCCCGAAGATATTATTTTTGACGTTAATGTTTTATCTGTTGGTACGGGTATTGCCGATCATAATAACTACGGTGTAGATTTTATCAAAGCCGTTGAGTGGATTAAACTTAACCTTCCAGGCGCAAAATGCTCTGGAGGTGTATCGAACCTATCCTTTGCTTTCCGCGGAAACAATCCGGTACGTGAGGCTATGCACTCTATTTTCCTATATCACGCCATTCAAGTAGGCATGGATATGGCCATTGTTAATCCGGGTATGCTACAGGTATATGATACAATTGAACCTACGCTGTTAAAACTTGCCGAGGATGTTATTTTAAATAGAGACACCGAAGCGACAGATAAACTTATAACATTAGCCGAGGAGATTAAGAATAACAAGCAGGGTGGCGAAACTAAAACCGAGACCGCCGCATGGCGTACAGGTACGTTGGCTGAGCGTTTATCCTATGCCTTGGTTAAAGGGATAAGTGACTATTTACCGGGTGATATTGCCGAAGCTTTGGCACATTACGCTACTCCGGTGGACATTATTGAAGGTCCGTTAATGGCAGGAATGGATCACGTAGGCGAGCTTTTCGGTTCGGGAAAAATGTTCTTACCACAAGTAGTAAAATCAGCACGCATAATGAAAGAGGCGGTTGAAATTCTTGAGCCGGAGATTGAAAAACACAACATAAACGCTAACACAACAGAACGTAAACCGCGTGTTGTTCTTGCCACTGCAAAAGGCGATGTTCACGATATTGGAAAAAACATTGTGAGTATTGTTCTTAACTGTAATAACTTGGAAATTTTAGACCTTGGTGTTATGGTGGACAACAATCGGATTATTGAAGCAGCCAAAGAGTGGCAAGCAGATATTATTGGCGTGAGCGGATTAATTACACCATCGCTTAAGGAGATGGAGAATTTAGCTGAGCTATTGGAGCGCGAAGGTATGTCGACACCATTGTTGGTTGGCGGAGCTACAACGTCTAAGCTACATACGGCGGTTAAGATTGCCCCTAAATACAGTGCTCCTGTAATTGAAGGAGGCGATGCATCCCAAACTGTTGGAATTATTAAACGCCTGTTAGGACATAGAATTGAGTATGCTGCAACAGTACGTGAGGAACAGGAAAAACTACGCAAACACTATGAAGGACGCAGCCGAGTGTTATTACCGCTGGAAGTTGCGCGCGAGCGACGCTTACGTACCACAGCCTTGACACCGTTAGCCAATATTAATACAGAGCCTATTTTGTCTGCTAACTACTGCTTAAGCGATTTGGTGGAACATATTGATTGGACTCCTCTCCTACATTTTTGGGGATTCAAAGGACACCTAGATAAGTTGTTAGTAGAGAACGAAGAGGCTCTTAAATTATATAACGATGCTCAGCAAGAGCTGAAACACATTATTGAAGAGGACTCATTCCAAGCTTTGGTGTCAGTAAATTTCTTCGACGCTACTGCTGAGAATGAAACCATCCGCTTAAGTAATGGTGAAAGTTTGGAGATGCTACGTCAACAAAGCGACGAAACAACTTGCTACTCCTTGAGTGACTTCTATGCTAAGGATGATGTACGACCAATTGGTTTATTTGTACTTGCCGTGAAGGATAAAGTTGAAAATGAGAAGGATGATTTCCGCCGATTACTGCGCGCAAGTATTGCTTCCCGACTAACAGAAGCACTTGCCGAGCATTTACATCAACGCATAGCCGGAGATGAACCTATGATACGCCCTGCATTTGGATATTCATCTTGTCCGGACCATTCGTTGAAAGGCGATGTATTCCGCATTATGGAAGTAGAAGACAGACTAGGATTAACTTTAACGGAAAGCTATGGTATACAACCATCTACAGCAATTTGCGGTTTATTTATTCCGCATCCGGAAGGACGCTATTTTAGCATAAACAATATTAACGATGAGCAATGGGATGATTACGCAAAACGTAAAGCATTCACAGAAGAAGAGATGACAAGATTGCTTGGATTTTTAAAATAACACTTACACACACTGACAATAATGAAAGTAATAGATATACTTAACAGCCGTACAACTCCATTCGCATCGTTTGAATTGGTACCGCCTTTAAAGGGCAGCGACATTAACAAATTACATAACTCCATTGAACCTTTGATGGAGTTTAAACCTCCGTTTTTAAATATTACTTGCCACCGGGACGAAATGGAATACCGTCAACGTCCGGATGGAAGCATAAAAAAGGTAACTGTTACTAAACGTCCGGGGTCTGTAGCTATAGCAGCTGCAATTATGCGAAGATTTGATGCGGAGGTTGTACCTCACGTAATATGCGGGGGGACAACACGCCATAGGATAGAGAATGAGCTGATTGATTTAAATTTCCTTGGTATTGAGAATGTTGTGGCTCTTCGCGGTGACGCATTACCCGGGGAGAAAATATTTACTCCAGAGCATGGAGGGCATAAATACAGTTATGAATTGGTACGCCAAATCAATAAACTGAATAAAGGTATATATAGAGATGAAACTCTGGTAAACCCACTACCTACTAACTTTTGTATAGGCGTAGCAGGCTATCCTGAGAAACATTATGAAGCGCCAAACTTATCAATGGATATTGCTAACCTTAAACAAAAGGTTGACGAAGGTGCGGATTACGTTGTGACACAAATGTTTTTTGATAACGAAAAATATTTCTCTTTTGTTGAACGTTGCCGAGAAGCAGGAATTACGGTTCCTATTATCCCCGGACTTAAGCCCATTTCAACATTAAAACATATTGAAATGCTGCCAAGCATATTCAGCCTGGATTTACCGGAAGCATTAATGGCCGAATTGATAAAATGTAAAACCAATAAGGATATTTATCAGGTAGGCGTTGAATGGTGTACTCAACAAACCAAGGAGCTTATTGCACGCGGCTCAAATGTAGTACACTATTATACAATGGGAAAAGGTGAAAATGTGATTGAGATTCTTAGAAACTGTTTCTAACGGATTATAAATAACAACAATCCCTCTTGAGCAATTTAGACTTGTTCAAGAGGGATTTATTTTATATAACTATTTCATAAATAGCAATAATTATATATTTTTTATATTTTTGAAGAAGAATAAAATAATTAACGCTAAGAAACATTATGAAGAGAGTATTTTTAGGCGTAAGCTTGATGGCATGTCTAACCTCAATGGCGCAACAGCCGGAATGGTTAAATCCACAAGTTAACGCCATTAATCGTGCTAAAACCAGAGCAAGTTACTTTGCATTCCCAGGGCAACAAATCCAAAACAAACAACAAGCGGACAACTATCTTTCATTAAACGGAAAATGGAAGTTTAATTGGGTTAAAAATCAGACGGAACGACCTGTTGATTTTTATAAAACTACATTCGAGGACCAACATTGGGTAGATTTTCCTGTTCCCGGAATGTGGGAACTGAACGGATACGGAGATCCTGTATATAAAAATGTAGGTTATGCATGGTCAAATCAATTCCAATCAAAGCCTCCACATATTGAAACAGAGAATAATAATGTAGGTTCTTATCGACGTACCTTTGACCTGCCGGCCAACTGGAAGGGACAACAGGTATACTTACATGTAGGATCGGCAACCTCTAACTTATATGTTTGGGTTAATGGCAAATATGTAGGTTACAGCGAGGATAGCAAAATGGCTGCCGAGTTTGATATTACTCCCTACTTAAAACCGGGTAAAAATCTTATTGCAATGCAAGTTTACCGTTGGTGTGATGGTAGCTACTTGGAGGACCAGGATTTTTGGCGCTTATCCGGTATAGGCCGTGATGTTTATATCTATGCGCGCAATCCGCAACATATTGACGATTTATTTATTACGCCAACTCTTGACAAGCAGTATCAAGACGGAGCATTAAATGTAACTACCAACCTATCTCAAGGCAATGGAACCATTGAAATGGTTTTAACCGATGCTAATGGAAACGCCGTTGCCGAGAAAAAAATAACAGCAAGCAAAAAGCCCACTCAGACTTCTATAGAGGTACTGAGTCCACGTAAATGGAGTGCGGAGGATCCATATCTTTACACTCTTACCTTGACTCATAAAGATGGACGTGGAAAGGTTATTGAGGTAATACCTCAACGCGTTGGATTCCGTGTTATTGAAATGGACAAAACAAATGGTACCGTACTTGTTAACGGACAACCGGTGTTAATTAAAGGAGCTGACCGCCATGAATTAGACCCGCTTGGAGGCTACGTTGTTAGCCGAGAACGTATGGTGGAAGATATTCGGATTATGAAGGAGAATAACCTTAATGCTGTACGAACAAGCCACTATCCGAATGATCCAGAATGGTATAACCTTTGCGACGAGTATGGTATTTACGTTGTATGTGAAGCTAACCTAGAGTCACACGGTATGGGCTATGGAGATAAAACTCTTGCTAAAGTTAAGAACTTTGAGAAAGCCCATGTGGAGCGTAATGAGCGCATGGTCCAAGCATTTAAAAACCATCCGTCCATTATATTCTGGTCATTAGGAAACGAAGCCGGCGACGGACCAAACTTTGTAACGGCGTATAATGCGATAAAAGCTATTGATACTACTCGTCCCGTACAGTATGAACGCGCCGGAAGAGCAGCTCATACGGATATTTATTGTCCGATGTATATGGGACTTGATGGCATGGAAAACTATGCGAAAAGCAATGACATGCGTCCGTTAATTCAATGCGAGTATGCGCATGCCATGGGGAACTCTCAAGGAGGATTTAAGGAATATTGGGATTTAATCCGTAAATATCCAAAACTTCAGGGTGGTTTTATATGGGATTATGTTGACCAAGGTTTGCGTGGTTATAATGCCAATGGAGATATGATATATACATACGGAGGCGATTATAATGCATTTGACGGAAGTGATAATAACTTTAACTGTAATGGGCTTATATCTCCAGACCGCGTAGTAAATCCACATATGCATGAGGTTAAGTATTTTTATCAAAATGTTTGGGCTAAACCGAAGGATTTACGTAAAGGACTTGTAGATATTTACAATGAGAACTTCTTTACTAATTTGTCCGATTGTTACGCAGAATGGCAATTGGTTGCTAATGGTGAGATTATTGAACAGGGAGTTGTAAGCAACCTTGATGTTGCGCCACAACAAACTGCAACAGTGGCATTGGGCTATGATGAGAGTAGCATTCCAACACAAGGCGAGGTTTTCCTTAACGTTGCATTCCGTTTGAAAAAAGCAAAACAGCTTATGGCTGCCGGTCACAAGCTTGCAGAAAATCAAATGGAGATTGCACCGTATACGGCCTATGGTACTGAACTTAGCAGTAGTGATAAAAGGAGTTCGCTATACCAAGACTTAGTGCATACACTTGTTACTACTGAGAACGGAACTGTTACGTTTGACCGACGTACAGGTTGGATTACCGGCATTAATATGTTTGGACGCGAAATGCTTGAACAAGGATATTCTTTGCAACCAAACTTTTGGCGTGCGCCTAATGACAATGATTTTGGAGCCGGATTACAGAAACGTTTCAGAGATTGGAACAAACCGGAGATGAAGTTAAAAAGCTATGATGCTACGCAGGAAAACGGTGTTACTCACGTTGTAGCTGTGTACAACTTACCAAAGTTGGCAGCTACGCTTACTATGACCTATGATATTAATGGTGAGGGAGAAATTAAGATTAATGAGGCGCTTACGGTTGATAAAAACAGTAAAAACAAACCTCACTTATTCCGATATGGTATGCAGATGGTGATGCCGGGAGCTATTGACCGTATAGATTACTATGGACGTGGACCTGTTGAAAGTTACTCTGACCGCAAGTACAGTGAAAAAGTGGGACGCTATCAGCAGTTGGTTAAGGATCAGTATTATCCTTATGTTCGTCCACAAGAATCGGGAAATAAAACTGATATTCGATGGTGGAAGATTACCGATATTGACGGTCGCGGACTTATGCTTCGTTCTGATGCGCCATTCTCCGCGTCGGCAATTAACTATTTACAAGAGGATCTTGATGATGGACTTGACAAAGCGCAACGCCACAGCGGCGATTTGAAACCGCGCAACTTAACTACCCTATCATTTGATTACAAACAAATGGGTGTGGGATGTATAAACAGTTGGGGAGCATGGCCTTTAAAAGAGTATCAACTTCCTTATGATGATTACAATTTTAATATTGTATTGACTCCTATAAAAAAACAATAAGCGAAAAGCGGTTGCCTTTACACGGCAACCGCTTTATGTTTATAATGGAGGTTAAATTACCACAATTCATTTTTGGCAATGCGTTCTTAGCATTATCTTTGGCATTATGAGCACAACAGAGATAACTGACAATACCTTCTTTAGCCGTCCCTTACTTGCGTGGTACAACATTAATAAACGAGAGTTACCATGGCGCGAAACTACAAATCCGTATTTTATATGGATATCTGAGATTATATTGCAACAAACGCGAGTTAGTCAGGGACTAGACTATTACAACCGATTTATAACGTCTCTCCCCTCTATAGAGGCTCTTGCACAAGCGCCTGAGGATGTTGTTATGCGTTTGTGGCAAGGATTGGGCTATTACAGCCGAGCACGTAATTTAATGACCTGTGCCAAACAGATTATGGAACAACATGGAGGTGTGTTTCCAAATACACATAAGGAAATTGCGGCACTAAAAGGGATTGGCCCATACACATCGGCAGCTATTGCTTCCTTTGCATATAACTTGCCCTATGCGGCTGTTGATGGCAATGTGTATAGAATACTATCCCGTATTTTCAATATAGATATTCCCATTGATACTCTAAAAGGACAAAAATACTTCAGTGCACTAGCTCAGCAGTTAATAGACACCGAACAAGCAGCCCTCTTTAACCAGGCAACAATGGAGCTAGGTGCCACAATATGTACGCCAAAAGCTCCGCAATGCAACCGTTGTCCGCTCAGTAACTGTTGTCTTGCGCTACAGGCAAATACAATAAGTTCCTTGCCTGTAAAACAAGGTAAAACGAAGGTTCGTCCTCGCTTTCTCCATTTTATACATTGTTCTGTGAATAAACAACTCATTATTGAACAACGCACTGAGAAAGATATATGGCAAGGCTTGTATCAACTTCCGTTAATTGAAACGGACAAAGAACTTACTCTAGAGGAATTTATGAATACTCCATTGTTTAAACGTTTTGCCAAACATAATATTGTTCTACGCGGCTATTATAAGCAACCTAAACATCAACTCTCACACCAAACAATATACTCCACCATATGTAGTATAGAGATTGCGGTTAACCCTATACTAAACAATTCAGAGATACTGATAGAGGAACAGGATATTTCAATTTATGCATTACCCCGTTTAATTGAGAGGTACTTTAACGAGTTGACAATGTAATGTCTACAAATAAGAATGTACTACGCATATTGCAATTGACTATTTCTAATACTTTATACAGTACATTCTTTATGTGCAGTGTGAGACGATTAAAAGTAGAGTGAAATAGTTTCTAGTATTTGTAATTCGTTGAAACGTATCTTATCTGCAGATTCAAGATATTTATAACTATGAATATATCTCTATGTATAGTTTTTAAAACATACATAGAGATATATTCTCCTTTTTCATTCCATACTGCGAAAAAACTGAACCAGAGCATTATAAGGGATAATGCCTGCCACATTGTCATATAAATCCACATGTGAAGCTCGAGGAACAATGAGCAATTGTTTGTTTTCTCCTATTAGATTTTTAAATGCATCCTCACTAAAATAACGAGAATGCGCATGCTCTCCATGTATCATTAAAACTGCACTTTTAATTTCTTTACTATAAGCTAATAGTGGCATATTGATAAAGGATAACGCCGAGGTAACATTCCATCCATCATTTGAATTTAGCGAACGCGGATGATATCCTCTTGATGTTTTGTAGTATGCATGATAGTCCTTTAGAAACTGAGGCGCATCGGTAGGAAGAGGATCAAGTACACCTCCGGCACGGAGAAACGAGCCTTGCTGCGCATCCTTTGTGCGTTGTTCGTTTAATTGCTTCTTTAGTTCGTATCTATCCTCAATACCCATGATATCATTGTAGCCGTTGGCATTAACTCTACTCATGTCATACATGGTAATTGTAGCTGTAGCCTTTATGCGTGTGTCCATTGCTGCAGCATTTAGCGCCATTCCACCCCAACCACATATACCAATAATGCCTATGCGCTCCGAGTGGACATCGTTACGCGTTATCAAATAATCGATAGCTGCACAAAAATCCTCGGTATTAATATCAGGCGATGCAACAAAACGAGGTTCACCTCCACTCTCTCCTGTGTAGGAGGGGTCGAATGCAAGAGTTAAGAAGCCATTTTCTGCCATTGTTTGCGCATATACACCTGCTGTTTGCTCTTTTACTGCACCAAACGGTCCGCAAACTGCAATTGCATTTAGAGGTTGGCTATTTTGCGCTTTGGGTATATACACATCAGCGACTAGAGTTATACCGTATCTATTTTTAAATTCAACTTTCTGTTTCTCTACTTTTTCGCTCATTGCAAAGGTGTAGTGCTCTTGTACATCAGTGTTAAACGTATTGTTGCTACATCCCTGTGGAAGTGTTGCCGCGGCCATTGCTAGTACAATCAAATTTCGTGTCATGCATTTACTTTTTAGTTACCTAGCAAAAGTATACTATGTGAAGGGTTACCTATTAAATCAAATTACTGAGGTTTATACCCATATTACGGTTTTTACTATACAGAAAGTAATTACACTATAAAAGAGAATATATTTGTGCCATGGAAAAAATTAAACTACATAGCGTTGATCAATACAATCAACTTTACGGCATAGAAACATTACATCCGTTAATTACGATTATTGACCTTACGGAGGCTCAAAGAGGCGTTAATAATATTGAAATGGACTATGGGCTATACGCTCTTTTCTTAAAGGAAGGTGTTAACTGTGCCATAAAATATGGCAGGCGTGCGTATGATTACCAAGAAGGAACTGTGGTTTGTTTTGCTCCAGGACAAGTTGTTGAGGTTTCAACACCAATAGACGAATTTAGACCGAAAGTTTACGGTATATTATTTCATCCCGATCTCATACGCCGTACACCACTTGCAGACACAATTAATAGGTATGGCTATTTTTCATACTCATCACTAGAAGCACTACATCTGTCCGAGCGGGAACGGCAGTTATTCCTTGAATGTTTGAAGAAAATTAAAGACGAACTAGAACGCCCCATCGACAAACACAGTAGATTGATTATAGTTACAAATATCGAATTACTGCTAAACTATTGTTTACGTTTCTACGACAGGCAATTTACAACACGTGAAGACGCGAACAAAGATATTTTACTGAAGTTTGAATTGCTAATTTCCGAATATTGGCAAACTTCTGTAGCCCAACAGAAGGGATTACCCTCCGTTAAATACTTTGCGGATAAGTTCTGTTTGTCACCAAATTACTTTGGGGATTTAATAAAAAAAGAAACAGGAAAATCTGCTCAAGAATTTATTCACTTACAAGTAATTGAACGTGCCAAGAATTTTATAGCACACAAAGAGCTAAGCATAAGCGAAATTGCATATGAACTAGGTTTTCAATATCCACAACATTTTTCGCGGTTCTTTAAACTACGAGTGGGAGTTTCTCCTAATGAGTATAGGAAACATATATGAAACAATAAATGCAGAATAATTACGCCAATAAGCAAATAGTTAACATATACTTATTGGCGCTTTGATAGACGCTTAGGAATAATCGGGTTTGGATAATAACTGATAGTCTCTGTCGCACTCCTTTTCAAGCTCTGTGCGTAGGACATTAGCCTCATCAGGCATTATCTCTTTTAGATATGCATATCTATCTTCTCCGTCTAAGAAATTAGGCATTGTACCATCGGGATGTTTATAATCAATTTTTAATGGAGATTGTCCAACATTCTGCGACTGTGGATTATAGCGATACAACGGCCAATATCCACAGTTAACAGCACGCGCTTCCTCTGTTATACTTGTTCCCATACCTTTACGTAATCCATGATTAATACATGGACAATAAGCAATTACAATAGAAGGTCCATTATATGCTTCAGCCTCTAGTAATGCATTTATAGCTTGTTGCTTATCGGCTCCAAGGGCAATGGAAGCAACGTAAACATTACCATACGTCATCATCATTCTTCCAAGCTCCTTACGATTGGTTCTTTTTCCGGCCGAAGAGAATTTAGCTATGGCTCCTATTGGAGTGGCTTTAGATGTTTGGCCTCCTGTATTGGAATAGCATTCTGTGTCAAGGACGAGCATGTTTACGTTCTCCCCAGAAGCAAGGACATGGTCTAACCCACCAAACCCAATATCATAAGCCCATCCGTCACCTCCCACTACCCATACCGTTTTCTTTCCTAACATGTCACCATTACTAATGATATCAGTGTGGAGTGACGATTGTTGTTTAGTGGCATTAAGTGCAACTAGCAGCTCTTTGCCATACTGCATAGAAAGAGTATCCTCATTGACTGATGTTTGCCACTGCGTAAGTTTATCCTTCAATTCTTGCGATGTAGAAGCATCATTTATAAGTTTCTCTACATTTTGGACTAACAATTCTCGACGTTGTTTTATACTCATTGCAATACCATATCCATATTCGGCAGCATCTTCAAAAAGAGAATTTCCCCATGCCGGTCCACAACTATTCTTATTAACAGTGTATGGCATGCTCGGCATACTTGCCCCATATATAGAACTACATCCTGTAGCATTTGCAATAATCATACGCTCTCCAAAGAGTTGTGTCAATAATTTTATATACGGTGTCTCTCCACATCCCGCACATGCACCCGAGAATTCAAACAATGGCTGTTGCAATTGAGAGCCTTTGATAGTGTCTCGGGGAATTAGATTGTCTTTTAGACATATGGAAGATTGTGCAAACTGAAGATTCGTTTTTTCAATCTCCTTACGTTCGCTAAATGGTTGAAGCGTTAGTGCACCGGCAGGACATACTTCAACACACGAGCCACAACCTAAACAATCTTCTGGGTACACTTGTATACGGAATTGCATGTCTTTAAATAATTCATCGCCCGTAGCATTTGTTGTAACAAAACTTTTAGGTGCATTTACTAATTCCGTAGCGACAGCCAACGTTGGTCTTATAGCCGCATGTGGACATACAAAGGAACATTGACAACATTCAATACATACATCGGCATTCCATTGAGGTATATTAATTGCTACACCTCGTTTCTCATACGCTGTTGTTCCCATTGGCATTATACCATTAGGAGGTAGTAACGACACAGGGATTGAGTCTCCTTCCAATGCTAATATTGGTTTTGCAATTTGCGATACAAAATCAGGGATATTAGGCGTTAATTGGACGTCCTGTAACGCATTTATCCATGTTGACGGATACTTTATTTCCACTAGCTCCTCTATGGTATCATCTATTGCTTTTAAATTCATTTGTACCACATCACTCCCCTTCTTAGCATAGATTTGTTTTACATTCTCCTTTAATTGAGTAATGGCTTTTTCAAAATTCATTACATTGGTCAATTTAAAGAAAACGGTTTGCATAATCATGTTAATACGTCCACCAAGTCCTACGGATGTTGCTATTTTTACAGCATCAATATTAAAGAAACGTACATTACTCTTGGCAATACTTGCACGTAATGTAGCAGGCAACTCATGCTCCATTTCTTCTAGCGTCCATGGAGAATTTAGAACAAAAATCCCATTCTTTTTAATACTTTCAATGACATTGAAACGATTTACAAACGTGTTTTTATGACACGCTATATAATCGGCCTGCAATATTTGATAGGAGGATTGAATAGGACTATCTCCAAAACGTAGATGAGAGACCGTATAGCCCTCAGATTTTTTCGAATCATAGGCAAAGTATGCTTGTGCATGTTTATTGGTATTATTGCCAATTATATATGCAGCTTGCTTGTTGGCGCCTACCGTCCCGTCAGATCCGAGCCCATAAAACTTACACTCTACAGTACCATCAGGAACAGTAGAAGTAAAAGTTTCTACGGATAATGAGAGATTTGAAACATCGTCCGTAATTCCTACTGTAAAGGTTGTTTTTGGGTTACTACTTTTCATGTTTTGAAATACCGCATTCACCATTGCCGGTGTCAGATCCTTGGAACTCAACCCATATCTTCCACCATATACCTGTAACCTCTTACCCTGCGTATGCACAGCTGTGCAAATATCTAGGAAGAGCGGTTCACCTTGCGATCCGGGTTCCTTGGTACGATCCATTACAGATATTTTCTCCACTGACACAGGAAGCGCATTTATGAAATGGTGTACAGAAAAAGGACGAAATAATCGGACTTTTATTAATCCCACTTTCTCTCCTTGAGAAACTAAATGGTTAACAACCTCTTCGACTACATTGCCTCCTGAACCCATAATTATGATAATACTAGTGGCCTGCGGATGTCCTACATAATCAAAGAGATAATATTTTCGCCCAGTTTGTTGTCCTACTTTTTTCATACTCTCTTCCACTATTTGAGGGAGTTGAGTGTAATGCAAGTTTGCAGCTTCTCTGTTTTGAAAATATACATCGGGATTCTGAGCTGTACCTCGAATGTCAGGATGTTCTGGGTTCATTGCTTTACTACGAAATGCTGCCACCTTTTCCCAGTTTACTAGGGGGCGGATTTCTTCATAATTAATCATTGAAACTGTGTCCATTTCACTTGATGTTCGCCAACCATCAAAAAAATGACAGAAAGGAACAGAACCTTCAATTGCGGCTAAATGCGCAACTAGGCCAAGATCCATGCATTCTTGGACTGTGGACGAAGCTAAAAACGCAAATCCCGTTTGCCGACATGCCATAACGTCCTGATGATCTCCAAATATGGAAAGTGCATGAGCAGAAAGAGATCGTGCCGTTACATGAAAAACTGCCGGCAAAAGCTCACCGGCAATTTTATACATATTAGGTATCATAAGCAACAATCCTTGCGACGCTGTGAACGTTGTTGTTAACGCTCCGCCTGACAAACATCCGTGCACGGCACCAGCTGCTCCAGCCTCCGATTGCATTTCATGTATTGCCATTGGTTGTCCCATCAAATTTAAGCGTCCCGCATTAGCCCATTTATCGGCAGTCTCTCCCATATCTGATGCAGGAGAAATAGGGTATATCGTAGCAATATCTGACATTGCATACGCAATATGAGTAGCTGCTGTACAACCATCTATAATTTGCTTATTAACAGCCATATTTTATGATGCTAACTTGTTATTAATCTTGTCAACCAGATCCAGAAAGGTGCTGCAGCCATGAATAATAACACACTTACAGCTAAAGAAGATGTACCTGTCCGTACATAAACTTGGAAACGGCTACTTATAATAATTCCCGAAAATGCCGGTGGAAGTGCTCCAGCAAGTACAAGCATTTGCAATTTCTCTGGATCCATTTTAATAAGTAATCCCACTAACAATAAAACTCCAGGCATTATTATTAATTTTACAATTGTATTATAGCAAATTTCCCAATCAAATTGGAACTTCAATCCGGATAGTGTTAAACCAGCTGCATAAACTGCAACACCTGCGTTAGCCTTATCAATTAATGTAAAGTTTGGCTCAAGAATAGTTGGAAATTTTACTCCACATAATACAAATATCACTGCCAATATAGGCGTCCAGGCCACTGGTTGTAATAATGCATTAATCACAGGGTGAGGACGTGCCCAAGCGATAACTCGTCTGTACAAATTTAAATGTTGCGTCTCATCCGTCTTCACTGCAGCGTCCTTACTTCCTCCAGGGTTCATCAGAGCTAATCCTATGGGTATTGTTACCGCATTAACCACAATTGCTACGATAGCAACAACAAGTCCGGTATTCGCAGTTTCTCCAAAAATTGGATCCAAAACAGCAAAACCAAGGAAACCAATAGTTGGCGACCCAGCAATCAAAGCACATACGGCCGATTCTGCTCGTGTATGCTTAAAAAATTTGAGACAAGAAAAATAGGACCACATAAATACAGCCACAATCATCACTAAACTTACGATAGTAAGTTTTAGGTCTTCAAAGATCATGTGTCTATCGGCCTTTACTATGGATACAAATAATGCTGCTGGCAAAGCATAGTTTAACACAAACTTGTTAAATATACGTGCGTCACCATATGCAAAAGCTTTTGCCTTCCCGGAAAAAAATCCAAGAAGCATTATGACAAAAATAGGAATTATATCCTTAAAGATTATATCAAACATAATGCATGGAGTGTTAGTTTAAATTATAATTTAACGTTCAATTTTGGATTCAAATTACCAATATGTCCACTTTCTGTGCCCACCGAAGGATCAATAACACAATTAATCAATGTTGGTTTTTGAGAATTTATTGCATCAGATAGTGCTTTACGCAACTCATCCTCATTCGTAACATTATAAGGTACTCCACCAAATGCCTCTATCATTTTATCATACTGTGCATTAGGCATCAGTGTTGTTGGCGAAGGATCTGAACCACCTCCAAGGTTAGGACTATCCCCTTTATAAATACCTCCATTATTGAGTATTACCACTGTAATAGGTAAGTTAAAACGACAAATGGTCTCTATTTCCATGCCGCTAAATCCAAAGGCGCTGTCACCGTCTATAGCAACTACAGGTTTACCACTTGTTATTGCAGCTCCAATGGCGTATCCCATTCCGATACCCATTACTCCCCACGTTCCGCTATCCAAGCGTTTACGAGGTTGATACATATTAATTACATTACGAGTATCATCAAGTGTATTAGCTCCTTCATTAACTAAATAAACATCTTTGTGCACATCCATTACATCACGAATGGCCTTCAATGCGCTAAAAAAGTTCATCGGAGAAGTTACATTACTTAGCTTCTCCTCCATTTTTTGCACATTTATTACTTTAGCTTTGTCTATATCGTTAGTCCATTCTGAAGCAACTTTTACAGGCTGATTGGAAAGTGCTGTTACAAGAAGTTCCATACTTGAAAAGATATCTCCGGCAACAGGCGCTTCAATCGCTCGGTTACTGTCAAATTCTTTCGGGTCAATATCTAACTGGATAAAACGTACATCCGGACTCCAATGCTTGCCTTTACCATGCCCAAGTAGCCAATTTAAACGAGCACCAACTAACATTACGACATCGGCATTTTCTAAAACAAAACCTCTCGCCGCTGCCGCGCATTGCGTATGGTTATCGGGTAGTAATCCCTTAGCCATTGACATTGGAAGAAAAGGTATTCCTGTTTTCTCTATAAATGCTTTAATACTTGCATCTGCCTGAGCATAGGCTGCACCTTTCCCTAATATTATTAAGGGCTTTTTAGCTTCCGAGAGTAACTCCAACGCTTTAGTTATTGATGTTTGCGACGGTATTAATGTAGGAGCAGGATCTACTGGTGTAAATAAAGTTTTCTCCGCCTCATCCTTGTCCATTACTGAACTCAATAGCGCTGTTGTCAAATCTAAATAAACCCCACCAGGGCGCCCCGAAATAGCACACCTAATAGCACGCGCCAATCCGGTAGCAATATCCTCGGGCTTATTGATTCTAAATGCAGCCTTAACAAAAGGTTTTGCTATGTTCATTTGGTCCATCTCCTCATAATCTCCTTGTTGCAAGTCGATAATAGCACGATCACTTGAGCCGCTTATCTGTATCATCGGAAAACCATTAGTCGTTGCATTAGCTAATGCGATTAATCCGTTTAAGAAACCGGGAGCAGAGACCGTTAAACATATTCCGGGTTTCTTTGTTAAATATCCCGTAATAGCAGCAGCATTTCCTGCCGACTGTTCATGCCTAAAACCTATATAACGAATACCCTGTTTTTGAGCTTCGCGTGCTAAATCCGTTACTGGTATTCCTACTACGCCATATATAGTCTCAACTCCATTGCGTTTAAGAGCTTCAACCATTATGTGCATACCATCTGTAAGATTTTGATCTTGTGTTTGTATATCAGTCATGTGAGTTATATATTATCTTGTGTTACATTGTCTACAATTTACTTGTTGTGGCAATCAGGCCCGATTACCACAACAAGTCTAATAGTATTATTTACTCACAATATGATTATTTCTTAATTGTGCTATTTCATCCTTGGTATAACCTAACTCAGCTAAAACCTCGTCAGTATTTGCACCTAAAAGAGGCGCAGCTTTAATCTCTGGCGTAAAGCTTGACAATTTAGGAGGACAGCCAATTGTTAAAAATTTTCCGCGTTTAGGTTGATCTACCTCGACAATAGTACCACATTTACGCAATGATTCATCTCGGGCAATTTCATACATACTTAATACTGGTCCACAAGGAACACCAGCTTTACCCAAGGTTGTAACTACCTCATATTTATCTTTTGTTATTGTATAAGCCTCAATTGCCTTGTAAATCTCCTCTTTTACCTCATTACGAGCCGCAGGAGTATTGAACTTAGGGTCCGTAATCCATTCTGGCTTTCCTAAAGCTTGGCATGCTTCTGCAAAAGGTTTCTCCTCATTTTGTAAAACTATATATACAAAAGCATTAGGATCTGTTTCCCAACCTTTGCAACGATAACACCAGCCTAGTACCTGGCCACCCTCTACGTTTCCTGCACGTGGAACCGTATTGCCGAATTTACCATTGGGATATTCTGGAAGATGCTTTAATACTCCCGTATGTTCAAGGATTAACTGATCTCTCAATTTAATTCTACATAAATTCAATACTGCGTCCTGCATTGACTGTTGTACGTAACATCCCTCGCCAGTTTTTTCTCGTTGCAGTATTGCCGCAAGTAATCCAATTACCAAGTGCATACCCGTATTACTATCTCCAAGTGCTGCTCCGGATTGCGTTGGAACGTTATATTCTCCATCCCACCATCCTGTTGTAGAGGCCGCACCACCGGCACATTGAGCTACAGGCTCAAAAGCTTTGACACTAGCAAACTTTGAATCCTCGTTAAATCCTTTGATAGTCCCATAAATCAAGCGTGGGTTAAGTTTATGAACTTCTTCCCACGAGAAACCTAACTCATCTACAGCTCCCGGGTGTAAATTCTCTACAAAGACATCTGCTTCTTTTAGCAACTTTGTTAATATTTCCTTACCCTCAGGTGTTTTTACATTCAACTCCAATGAACGTTTCCCACTGTTTAATTGCAAGAAATAAAGTCCATCTAACCCCGGAATATCTAACAACTCCGAACGTGTTGGATCTCCTAGTCCCACTCTCTCTATTTTAATAACATCTGCTCCTAACCATGCTAGCATTTGAGTACATGATGGTCCAGACTGTACTTGTGTCCAGTCAATCACTTTGATACCTTGTAACGGTGCTGTCATAATAAATCCTCCTTATTAATATATTTTAGGTTAACATAAAGTCCATATAATTAATCTAATCAACAGCTTATTAAACGCCTCGTTATCAACAATTGTTCAAAGAATTAACATTTAAACTCATTAGTCGTTAATATATTTTTTTCTATGCAAAATTTTATAATAAAAAAAGGATTGGCAGGACCATTAATAACAGTCCTGCCAATCCTCGTTTTTATTTATGATGTTCTTATTGTTCTAAAGCAATATGAACAACTTCCTCAATCTTATCCACGTAGTGGAAAGTTAAGCCGCTAATATATTCCGGTTTAATTTCATTGATATCCTTTTTATTCTCTTGACAAAGGATTATCTCTTTAATTCCAGCGCGTTTAGCTGCAAGTATCTTCTCTCTAATACCGCCTACAGGCAATACTTTACCACGTAAAGTAATCTCTCCTGTCATTGCGATGGCAGGTTTTACTTTCCGCCCGGTTAATGACGAAACCAACGAAGTTACCATGGTTATACCTGCCGATGGTCCATCCTTAGGAACAGCCCCCGCCGGTACGTGAACGTGGATATTCTTTTGGTCAAATATCTTCGGATCAATACCAAATTTATCTGCATGCGACTTGATATACTCTAACGCAATGGTAGCCGACTCCTTCATTACTTCACCCAGATTTCCGGTCATTGTCAATTGCCCTTTACCATTACTTAAGCTCGACTCTACAAAAAGAATTTCACCCCCTACACTCGTCCAAGCTAATCCGGTAACTACTCCGGTATATTCATTACCTTGGTATTCATCATGAGAGAATATTGGAGCTCCTAAAAACTCTTCTACTCGTTCTTTATCAATTACGGCATTATAAGTATCGTCCATCGCTACGTGTCGAGCCACCTGGCGCATTATCTTAGCTATTTGCATATCTAAGTTACGTACACCACTTTCGCGCGTGTAACGGCCAATTATGAAGTCAATCACATCATCACTAATCGTAAAGTGTCCTTCATGTAATCCATGGGCATCCATTTGTTTCGGAATAAGATGACGTTTTACAATTTCACGCTTCTCCTCAATCAAATAACCGCTCAACTCAATAATTTCCATACGGTCACGCAATGGTGGCGCAATGGTGCTTAAATCATTGGCAGTAGCTATAAACATAACCTTAGAAAGGTCATAATCTATATCTAGGAAATTATCATGGAAATTCTCATTCTGCTCAGGATCCAATACCTCCAATAAAGCCGATTGAGGGTCTCCTCTAAAGTCGTTCCCTACTTTATCAATTTCGTCCAAAATAAATACCGGATTCGATGTTCCAGCCTTTTTTATATTTTGCAAAATACGTCCAGGCATTGCACCAATATAGGTACGACGGTGTCCACGTATTTCCGACTCATCATGTAAACCACCTAAAGACATGCGCACAAAGTCACGTCCCAATGCTTTTGCTATCGATTTTCCCAAAGATGTTTTACCAACTCCCGGAGGTCCGTACAGACAAAGGATTGGCGATTTCATGTTCGCTTTAAGTTTCAATACAGCTATATACTCAAGTATACGCTCCTTTACCTTTTCCATTCCGTAATGATCTGCATCCAAAACGTCCATAGCATGCTTCAAATCCAAGTTATCTTTACTGTAAACATTCCAAGGTAACTCCAGCATCTCACGCAAATAATTTAACTGCACGGAATAATCAGGAGCAGCCGGATTTAATCTGCGTAGTTTGCCTATCTCCTTTTTAAACACATCACGAACCTTAGGACTCCATTTCTTTTTCTTAGATAACTTTTCAAGCTCTCTAATTTCCTCCTCGCTCGGATTTCCTCCCAACTCGTCTTGGATGGTTTTTATTTGCTGATGCAGAAAGTATTCACGTTGTTGTTTATCTAAATCGCTTTTTACTTTCTTTTGTATTTCATATTTCAACTCAAGCAAGCTTACTTGCTTACTCAATATTTCGAGCAATTTAATTGCGCGTTTCTTCAAATCATCAATCTCAAGAAGCTCCTGTTTTGTTTGATAATCAACATCCGAGTTCGATGAAATAAAGTTAATTAAGAACATCATGCTCTCAATATTCTTTATAGCAAAACCTGCCTCATTAGGAATTTGACTTGAATATTTTACAATCTTCGAAGCCAAATCACGTAAGGATTCCCCTATTGCATTATATTCCTCATCCTCTCTAGGCATTTGCTGTTCCACTTTAGGCGAAATTGTCCCAATGTGGTAAGGTTCCGTATCAAGGACATCTGTAAGCGTAAAACGCTTCTTTCCTTGAATAATTGCTGTGGTTGTACCGTCAGGCATTTCTAATATTTTCAAGATAGCTGCAACAGTTCCCACCTCGTACAAATCCTCTTTTAAAGGTATCTCAACATTCGAGTCCTTTTGTGTTATTACGCCAATTAACGATCCGTCCTTATACGCTGTGCGTATAAGTGTCAACGATCTTTCGCGCCCAATATTTATTGGGATTATAACTCCAGGAAATAGTACTGTATTTTTTAATGGCAAAATCGGAAGTACATCGGGCATCTCCAGCTCCTCATCCTTTTCCATCTCACGCTCGTCACCGAGAATCGGCAAAAAATCTGACGATTCATCAATAATATCATCCAATAGTACCGCCTTAATATTCATTGTATCCATTATAATTCTCCTTCTTCGTTATTTCTGAATAATTTTCACCCTGACATTCGGTGACAATATGTCATACGAAACGCCTATGTACAAGGTTGATATCTATTAGGCAAAACCTATGCCACAAAAAGAAAAAAGCCGCTCAAGGCGGCTTCATTTCTTATCTTAGCGGTTGAAAAGAATTACTTCTTTCTGTTATCCATGTGCGATTTATATCTGTTCATGAATTTATCAACACGTCCTGCTGTGTCAACTAATTTCACTTTACCTGTATAGAAAGGGTGAGAAGTGTTAGAGATCTCCATTTTTACTACTGGGTACTCAACTCCGTCAATTTCTACAGTTTCTTTAGTTGCTGCTGTTGACTTGATTAATGTAGTCGTTCCGTTAGACATATCTTTAAACGCTACTAATCTGTAATTTTCTGGGTGTATGCCTGCTTTCATTGTATATGAATTTTATAATATTATTCGCTACCATTATCGGGTTGCAAAGATATACTATTCAACAAAAATCACAAAGATTTTACTAACTTTTTTCATCAAAGCATTTATAATCTCGCAATTATACGTTTTAAAAGTTGTTTTAACTGTTTTTTTCGCATCTCTCCAACACTTAAAACTTCACCGTGTGTTGTGGCTATTTCGGCCTCCGTTGCCGTGCTATTTGTTATCAACGAAATTCCCAAACAACGTATATCACAATGTCGGGCCACTATAACTTCAGGTACAGTGGACATTCCTACAGCATCAGCACCTATAATACGTAACCATTTATACTCTGCCTTAGTTTCGTATGACGGCCCTTGCAACGCTGCATATACGCCTTCATTAACGGGCAAATTGGCCTTTATCGCTTCGTCAATCGCAATACTTCGCAAATTTGCATCATAGGCATCGCTCATTCCCGGAAAACGAGGACCAAAGGAATTCATATTCTCCCCCCTTAACGGATGCTCTGGCAATAAGTTTATATGGTCGTTCAGTACCATAATATCGCCCATCCTATAGCCTGTATTTACTCCTCCTGCAGCATTGGTCAGCAACAACGTATCAACACCTAACATCTTCATTACACGAATACCGTGTGTTACCTCGCTCATAGAGTGTCCTTCATAAAAATGGAAACGACCTTGCATTACTAAAACAGATTGCCCAGCAATTGTGCCGGCCAATAAATTCCCTTTATGTCCCGCAACAGACGATTTTGGAAAGCAAGGAATATCTGTATAGGGTATTGTCTCCTCTATTTCCATCTCCTCCACCACATCGCCAAAACCTGTTCCCAATACAATTCCTACAGGAAAAGTATCTTTTCCTAAACGCTCCCGCAAGTAATTAACACTGCTTTTTATTTCGTCTAATATAGTCATCTAAACATTCTATTAAATTGTTTTCGCTTTCAATAAACTCAGGTACAATAGGAATATAATATATTCTGTCTGCAATACTCTCCGGTAAGTTCATATCCTTTAGTCGCATTGCATCCTTCTCTGTGGTTAAGATTATCTTATTCTCCTCCTCCATCGCGGCAAATTTACTTTCTATCTTTTTAATATCGCGCGCAGTAAAGTGGTGATGATCCGGATAATCCATCAATATTAACTTACTTACATGTTCCTTTAAATATTCATGATAAGGTATCGGATTAGCAATACCTGTCACACAAAGCACTGCCGGATCATTACCTAGAATTCCAATAGCAGTTTCGCCATTCAAACTGCGAGGTTTTCCATAACTCATATAGGAAAAGAACAGTTTCTGATAAGCCTTAATGTCTAAATGCTTTGAAATAATACGCTGTTCAATGGGTGACAACTCCTTCGGACATTTTGTCACCACAATATAATCCGCGCGTTTACGTGCAGAGGCAGGTTCGCGCAAACGCCCCAAGGGCAACAACGAATCCTCATAAATAGGACGCGTATAGTCCACAAGAAGAATTGTTTTATCTGCACGCACATATCTGTGTTGAAAAGCATCATCAAGCACTATTACTTCAGGATAGTTTTCGGGCAAACGGCGTAATTCCTCAATACCATGTACTCTGTCCGCATCACATGCCACCGTGACATTGGGAAACTTGCGTTTTATTTGTAACGGCTCGTCACCAATATGCTCCGCTTTCATATCCTCTTGCGCAATCACAAAACCGGAACTCTTGCGCTTATAACCTCTACTCAATGTAGCTACTCTATATTTTTTATTCAAATGCTCAACAATATATTCTGTATGTGGCGTTTTTCCAGTTCCTCCCACTGTTAAATTACCAATGGTTATAATTGGCGTTTCAAAACGTTTGGAGGAAAGTATATGGACATTAAACAGCATGTTGCGCACACCCACTGCAAATCCATACATTAGACTAAATGGAACTAAAAATAATTTTGTCATTTAAATACTTACTAATCTATTCTACTAAAAATTTAAATCATAAGGAATTCTGGCCATAATACCTTGATTCTTCACAATATTCTTGGCTCTATCCCACGTTACATAAAAATCGCCCAATTCGTTCTTCATCATCCCTATTTTAATTTCTGTAGTAAACTCAGACAACAAATCCTCAATCGTACTCTTCATCTTTGGATATTCAGACACGCCATAATTGGTTGTACCGGCAAGTGACGCTGCAGCCTTTATTGCGTCATCCAATCCGCCAATCTCATCAACTAAACCAATAGCCAATGCATCGGCTCCCGTCCATACACGTCCTTGAGCAATGGAATCTAATTGAGAACGGCGCATATTACGTCCTGCCATTACTCGCGATAAGAACGTTTCATAGCCACGTTCCACATACTGTTGTAGTACATTATGCTCATAGGCTGTCAATTGTCGGGAGCTAATTGGCAAAGGTAGTGGATAGCTACCGCCAAAATCACTATGCTCATTTGTTTTTACAACATCAACATTAATGCCTAACTTATTTTTTATTAAATCTTCTCCACTAAAAAACATGCCAAATATACCAATGGAACCTGTTAATGTCGTAGCATCGGCCATAATTTTATTTGCTGCACACGAAATATAATATCCGCCCGAAGCAGCAACATTACCCATTGAAACAACTACCGGCTTTTTTTGTGTAATTAACTCCACCTCTCTCCAAATTAGCTCCGAAACCAAAGCACTTCCACCCGGGGAGTTTACACGTAGTACCACAGCTTCAACATCATCGTCAAAACGTACTTTTCTTAATGTATTCACCAATTCCGGACCTATGCTATTATCCGTTTGCTCCAATCCTATTTCTCCCTGTGCATATACCACTGCTATTTGTTTGTCCGTATTCTTAACATTAGGAGCAGCTAGCGTCTTCGAGTAATCAGTAATCGAAACAAATTTTAAATCCTCAATATTGTCAATCTCAACCTGGTTTGCCATAAAATGCAACATCTGATCCTCATAAACAACTTGGTCAAAAAATCCCATTTCTGTAAATTCGTTCGAAGTATAAAAACGGAAGTTATTTGTTATTTCATTTATTTTCTCAATCTCTATTGATCTAGCTGTTGCTATTCCGCCAATTAATGTATTCCAGGACGAAGTCAAATACTGTTTTACTTGTGTTCTATTTGCTTCACTCATCTTATCCTCAATAAAAGGCTCTACTGCCGACTTGAATTTACCCACTTTTACAATCTGTGGCTCAATACCAAGCTTTGACAACGTATTTTTATAAAAAGAGATACTACTACTCATACCCTCAAGACTCAGCGAACTCTCCGGATTTACAAATATTTTATCTGCAACAGAAGCTAAATAATAACTCTTCTGAGAATATCCTAGATTAGAGTAACAATACACAAACTTTCCACTCTCCTTAAATTGCAAAATAGCTTTTCTTATCTCCTCCACAGATGCCAAAGCCCCATAATTGCCCATAATGTCCGATAAATCCATGTATATACCACGAATATTATTGTCCGAGGCTGCACTATTTAAACTCTTTAAAATAGCATTCAGTCCTATTTCTTTACGAGGCTTTAATGAGATATAATTAAAATTGGTAAGTGGATCCTCTGAGGCTCTATCCACCAACTCTCTATTTAAATCTATTTTTAGGATACTATTAGGTGACACTGTTATTGTTTTGTTTTGCAACATCATAACACCGCTAACCAGCATTACTAAACAAAAAAAGCCTATTAAACATACCATGCCTACACCTACAATTGAGGCAAAAACCATTTTTATAAATTCTTTCATACTATCGTTATGTTATTTTCGAATGGATATTCAATTTTCACAAATGTACGTGGATATTCACATTAAGTCAATAAAAATTGTCATTATTTTACGACTCAATGAAACAGAGCCATTCTTTTTAGGGTATATTACTAAATCAATACAAAACAGTTAACATCATGCTTATCAAACTATTTAGCAGCGCCGTTAACGGCATTAACGCAACTACCATTACCATTGAGGTCAATATTACATGGGGAATGAAATTCGTTCTTGTCGGATTGCCGGATAATGCAGTTAGAGAAAGTAAAGACCGTATTGACTCTGCTCTACGTGAAATGGGATTATGCATTCCCAATAAAAAAACAATTATCAATATGGCCCCTGCCGATTTAAAGAAGGAAGGTTCCGCATTTGACTTACCCCTAGCTATTGGTATTCTGTTAGCTAATGAGCACTTTAACTCAACCCTATTCCAAGAGGCCATTATTGTTGGCGAACTTTCACTGGATGGTTCTCTAATCCCCATTAAAGGCGCGCTTTCCATTGCCATTAGTGCAAAACAGGAAGGTTTTAAACGTATCATTCTGCCTATACAAAATGCTAACGAAGCATCAATGGTTGACGATATTGATGTGTATGGCTTCACAAACATAAAAGAAGTCTGTGAGTTTTTGGAAGGCACTACGCAAGTTCCTCCCACCAAATATATTCAACCGGAGATAACCATACCCGACTATTTAAACGGATTCGATTTTAAAGATGTAAGAGGACAAGAAAAAGTTAAGCGGGCATTCGAGATAGCAGCCGGAGGGAATCATAACATAATTCTTATTGGCCCCCCTGGAGCCGGTAAAACCATGTTGGCACGCCGTTTACCTTCAATCCTGCCACCTATGACAAAGGAGGAATCCTTGGAAACTACACGCATCCACTCCGTATGTGGCATACTTCCACCGGGAGAAGCGCTGGTAGCAACACGTCCATTCCGTTCCCCCCACCACACGGTTTCTGACATCGCTTTAATTGGCGGCGGGTCATACCCGAGACCGGGCGAGATCTCTCTGGCCCACAATGGTGTTTTATTCTTGGACGAATTGCCCGAATTTAAACGCACCGTATTAGAGGTGATGAGACAACCCCTGGAGGATCGTCGCATTTCCATTAGTCGCGCACGTATGTCTGTGGATTTTCCAGCAAATATTATGCTTGTTGCCTCAATGAATCCCTGCCCTTGCGGATATTACAATCATCCATCTCGCGAATGTAATTGTCCCGGCGGAGCCGTGCAAAAGTATCTCTCTCGATTGTCCGGTCCACTCATGGATCGCATAGACATGCACGTAGAAGTTATTCCCGTCGAATTAGATAAAATTACAAGTCAAGAGGACAGTGAAAATAGCAACATCATACGCCAACGAGTTATGGCGGCGCGAGCAATTCAACAGGAACGATTTAAAGATTATCCCACCATCCACTCCAACGCACAAATGACCTCAGCATTAATGAAACAATACTGCCAACTAGACGAACCAAGCACCGCACTTCTACGCATGGCCATGCAGCAACGCGGACTTTCTGCGCGTGCATATGACCGTATTCTTAAATTATCGCGAACTATTGCCGACCTAGAGGGCGAAAAAAAATTGCTTCCGCGACACATCGCGGAAGCAATCCAATATCGTAGTCTCGATAAAGATAGTTGGGGCCGTTAAAGCGCGTTTAAAGAAGCATATGGCAATTTAGCCAATCCTTCGGCCATACTGTTAACACCCTTAGAAAGTTTACCTTTCAGCATCATCTTCATCATCATGTTTAATTCGGCATGTAAGGTAATCTTCATACGTGTATCGTAAGGACCTTTTTCAATTACTTGAATCCAAAGTGTAAAATCAAAAGGCAACGCTCCGTTTTCTTTCAATTTAACCATTTTGTTCTCCTCACGCTCAACAATAGAAATTCCTAATTCGCCAATTTTGTCAAGCAAAACATAGCAGGTATCACCGTCAAAACGAACACCTTTCACCATCTCGGACATCTTTTTAACATCCGCATTATCCGGCATAGGTGCATTCTTAACCTGCTCTACCACTTTACCTATCTTCTCAAAGTCCGAAAGGAATCCGTACACAGACGCAACAGCGGCGTCAACCTTTACTATTTCGCTCTCTATCTTTGTTGTCGACATGCTTATTATTTATAAGTTTCAGGGCTCAAACGCCACTCTTTTAATTTCTCTACCTGATCCTCTTGTACGTAACCTGTTGAAAGCGCATTGTCTATCAAAGCATCGTAATTACTCAATGTACTCAATTCACAACCAGCTTTTGCGAAATTCTCTTCCGCTTTCTTAAATCCATAAGTGAAGATAGCACACATTCCCAACACTTCGCATCCAGCCTCACGTAAAGCCTCAACAGCTTTAAGACTTGAACCTCCGGTAGAAATTAAATCCTCAATAACTACTACTTTTTGTCCCGGTTTGTACTCACCTTCAATAAGGTTAGCCAATCCGTGATCCTTAGCTGACGAACGTACATAAATGAATGGTAAGCCCAATACATCGGCAACTAAAGCACCTTGTGCAATTGCTCCAGTAGCAACACCTGCAACAACGTCCGCTTGTGGATACTTTTCGCGTACCATTGCAGCAAACTGCTCTTTAATATAACTACGTACTTCTGGATAAGATAAGGTTTTACGATTATCGCAATAGATTGGCGATTTCCATCCTGATGCCCATGTAAAAGGTTCTTGTGGGGCTAATTTGATAGCTTTAATATCCAATAAATAGGAAGCCACTTTTTCTGCTACTGTGTTCATATATTTACTATTTTTGTATTATTAATAATATCATTCACTTTGCAGAAGACAAATGTACAAAGTATTTTTTAAAGAGAGCTCCTTTTTGCTCACAGATGACCGCAATTTAATCAAAAAGAGCGAGGATATACACATTTTTACCAATGTACAAGAAATGCGCACACTGGTTTATGACAATATTGAACAAAAACATTCATTCAATATTATTATTTACCACACAAACGCAGAAACTCTATTTACTCACTTCAAATCCCTATTTACGTTTGTGCATGCCGCCGGTGGAGCCGTCATAGACCAAAACAGCGTATTAGCCATTATGCGTATGGGAATGTTGGACTTACCTAAGGGACATGTGGAGTTAAACGAGGAAATTCCGGATTGTGCCATCCGCGAAGTCGAAGAAGAGTGTGGTGTAAAAGACATTGAAATTGTTACCCCACTCCCTTCCACCTATCACATTTATCCTTACCAAAACGAATGGCGACTAAAACAAAGCCACTGGTTTGAAATGCGTGCCAAAAACATTAACCACATCCAACCACAAACAGAGGAGGGTATTGAGGAGGTGTTTTGGTTAGACATATCTGCCATTCCGTCCTGTTTAGCCAAAATATTCCCCTCCTTAATCCCTATATTTGAATGGATATATCAAAACAGAGCAATAAACTGACACTAGCAGCAACTCAAAAAGGAGTTTAAAACACCTGCTACGAAATATTCTCTCAACAAAAATTCGCCAAAAAATGGTTTGATGCCAGGTGCATTCCTCTTGTGGGTTTCTACTAGGTATCGACTAGGTTACGACTAGGTTTCGACTAGTATTGGGGTGTCATAGTAGTCGAAACCTAGTCGATACCTTGCCGTAACCTAGTCGATACCCTTAACAGGGACACAAGAGCCTGCTATGTAATTATCAAGTTGGTTACAAAAGATACTATTTATTTTATTTTAACTTTATTTTACCTACATCTGCATTTACTTATACGTAAAAGCTGTACTATTAACTAGCTTAACGATATTAAGAAATGAGAAATTTTAAATACCTATTACTATTTGTAATAATTAGCATTGTATCTTCATGCAAAAATCATAGTGCAGTCATTGACGGTAATAAAATAACTTTTCAAGGCAATGCGGCTAAATACCTATATGTATTACCAGAGAAATATATGATTCAACAAATTAACGATGCCGATATCTATATATCAGTCTTATTTAACATTAACAACGTTATGAATCCGGACTCCTGTATGGTTCTGTGTTGGAATCCCACAATGCAATTGCAAGACAGCAAGGGCCAAGATATATATAAAGGAAACTTGGTATTTGCTAAAGAAGATCAGTTTAATATCTTCAACGAGTTCATCAAAAAACCAGTAAACTCCCAACAATATTTTACTTTTGCAAACTTTGAACTTCCAAATAACGAGCGTACAACAATATTTGAATCCACAACGCAAGCAGTTATCAAAGGCATTGACATAGTCCCTCTACACAATCCTATGAATTGGGAAATTATTATCAACAAATATGAGGAATATGTAAACTTACTTTCCTTGCAATTAACTGCAGGCGACAAGGCGAAACTAGACGCTTTGAACCTCCGAAATATCAATCAACTTATCAGCGTTGTTCATAAATTAAGAGATAAAGTAAATGAAGGCATCACTGCCAATCAGTTCACTGCCGAACAACTAGAACAAGTAAATGCTGTAAACGCAAACTTACAACAATGCGCAGAAAAAGCACAACAGCTAGATCCGGTAATTGTTATCTAACAATATAATATACAATATCATTACAATACGCAGAGCATGTGTCGTTTATGGCACATACTCTGCGTATTGTAATAATATGCATAAGAAGGCATATTCTCTATTATTTTGCTTCGAGAATAATACCCCCTTTTATTACGGTATTAATTTTAGACAATGCTTCCAATGTTTTAAGCGGATTATCATCCAAAACAACTAAATCAGCATCATAGCCCTTTTTAATTACCCCTTTTTGTTTAGATAATCCCAAAACATCAGCTCCATTAATTGTTGCAGCCTGTAAAGCCTGTAAAAGCGTTAATCCACAATTGTTGACATAAATACCCAGTTCATCAATTAGGTATGGATTATTTCTGCTTACATCGTTAATATAATCCGTTCCGGCACAAATTCTCACACCCGCCGCATTTAATTTTCTCACAACCTCAAAGGACCAATCCATACCGTTTTGCTTACATAAGTAAAGCGTTGGATCAAATATCAAATCGTTCTTTTTCATTAGAGCAATAAAGGAATCCATATGCAAATCTTCATGATTAAGTTTATTATAATATAACCCATAACAAGCCATCATATCATCTTTAAGCTCATCAATCTGCTCCCATTCTAGCAAATACGCATGCGACAACACCTTTACTCCGGCTTTGGCCATTTCCGACGGTTTTGCAGGCATCAATGTTGCATGTCCCCATGTTTCTAAACCATGTTTATTGGCACAGTTAACCATTTTTTCTACCATGGCATAGTCAAACCCTCCATAAATCTTTATACCCGTTATTCCCCATTGCTTTATTACTGTCATTACACTATCAAGATTAGATTCCGGTAAAATTTGCTGCATCCATGGAGCATATTGAGAAGGCCAGTCTTTTGTCATAATAGATTCTCGGTCATTATCCTTAAAATAGGAACTACCACCTAGAAATGCTGAATAATATATATTTGGACCGACATAAATTCCTGCATCAATGGAGTCTTTTAGTTTTTTCAATATTCTTGCATCTCCACCGCCATCACGTACAGATGTAATACCATGTCTCAGCATATAGTCGCAATTTAATTTATTACTTCCGTACTCTTCATTAGGATCGTTACCCATATGAACGTGAGCATCTATTAAACCTGGTATTACATACTTATTCGTTAAATCGACTATATGTGTATTCCTCTTATTATATCTAATACTTTTACCAACATTTATTATCTTTTCATTAGCAATAAGTATATCCGTTTGCCTTAATATTTCTCCTGATTTAACGTTAACAACATTCCCATTCTTTAATAAAATATTTTTAGACTGTCCAGTTAGCGCTACTGACAGAAAAAATAGTACTAAAACAAATACTAACCTTATATTCATTGATTCTCATTTTTAGATATTGATACAAAAAATATTGCGAACATCTCTCCATAACTTCGCAATATTGCTCTATATATGACATATTACAAACACTATAGAAAGGTGCTCACAACCTAAAGTCAGCGACTTGCTATTATTTCCTTCACTTCATCAATCGATGGATTTTTACTAATAATTTCACCTTGCGGCGATATTAAATAGATTGTTGGTACATTCTCAACTTTATACTCTTTCCGAACTGTACTATTTTTAAAACCATTTAAATCACATAACTGTAGCCATTTTATATCATCCTCCTTCACAGCCTTCAGCCAATTATTCTTATTATCGTCTAAAGAGATTGAAACTATATTTAAATTCAACTTACTTAACTCACTGTACTGCTTATTTAATTCCTTGTTTTTTAACCTGCATGGCGCACACCAAGAAGCCCAAAAATCAATTAATAAATATTTGCCTTTAAATGAATTCAACGAATAGTTATTTCCTTTAGTACATAATAAATTGAATGATGGGGCAGCACCCGTTAATTGTTTCTGCTTAGCAGCATCATATTTAGAATTTATATTGACTAACATCCTCTCACCTACCGGAGCAGCTCCTAAGGCTTTTATTGCAGCAGTAAAATTCAGAAAGTCAATATCCCATAAATACAAATTACTATGTGCTATATATGTAGCAATTTCTGTGTTTTGAAATTTTGCTATATTTTGTATTGTATAATCCACTCTTTCTTGAAACTTACGGTTCATTTTTTTATGAAAATCTAGTTTCTCATCTTCACTTGTAATCTGAGCAAATTCCTCATGCATAAGATTATAGAGGGAATCTCTTCGTTTTATCTTTATTAGATAATCATTTAATTGATTTTGTAAAGAATTCTCCGTTTCTGAAACGAAATACAGATTACCCTCTTGACGTTTCAGCGTATAGTTTTGTGCCTCTAGATATAAAGGTATTGAATGATATCCAATACGTACAACAACCATCCTTGTAGTATCGGCATTTATTGTAAAATTTAAAATACTATCTGCAGTTACATGTGTTTTATGTATGTTATCATCACGGTGTGCATTAGGAAACTGTATTGCAATATCCTTGACACCTCTTATTCCGGCAACTTCACCATGTAGTGTTGCGCTCTTATTATTCTGCTCACTCATACATGAACAAAATAAGGTAATTATGAGAATGGTAGTTAATAATTTCATTTCGTAATTTTTACTTGTATACAACTAGATACTAATATTATTTATTCAGTTTTCACTTTGTCATTTTGCTTAACAGTATACTAATTGCTCATTCAATTAATAATTGCAATTATATATAGAGAGATACCTTTTATCCCTATATATATTAGGTGTGCGATATTTACACATCGCACACCTAAATTAATACTATAACTCTAAACCGAATCCTTCTTTTTGTGGAAGAATGTTGTTATCAGGATACCAACGTTGTTTCCAAAAAGAACTGTTTTGTACTGTAGTACTAATTTTACCTGACATACAGTTATTTTTTAGTAAAAGACCTGCCCAAGTCCATTTCATAGTCTCAGAAGCATAACTATCAGGAATATTCCCTGTTATGTTATTATTAGTCAAATTCAAAGTGGTTAATTTGATGCAGTTCGTTATATCTTCCGGCAAATTTCCAGAAAGCTCATTATCATCCAACTGAATACGAGTTAAATTAGCACCTAGCGTTATACCGTTAAGAGTTCCTTGTAAACCATTTCCAGAAAGGATAATTGTATTTAACTGCGGAGTTATAAAGGCACTAAAATCGACATTTTTATCAATCTTCGTGTTTGATAAATTAACATCTTGTAACTTCACTAAATCCTTAAGATTGCTCAACGATCCTGTTACGTGATTTGAAGACAGATTTAAAACCTTTAGAGATGTTAGAGTAGAAAACAAACTTAGATCGGCAACTACCCCAGGGCCAGTTCCATATTTTCCACCATTTATAGTTTCTAAGGCTACCAAATTCCCAAAGCTACTAGGAAGTTGTAATTCATTCTCTGTACTAAATGTAATCTTTTTTAAATTAGCCAATTGTCCAAATGACTCAGGCAACAAGGACAGTGAACTACAACCGGAAAGATTAATCTCCGTAAGTTGACTTAATTCCCCCATATTTTCCGGTAAAGTACTTAAAGAGCTACAATTTGATAAGTTCAAATTCTCTATAGGCAATTTAACTATTGACTCCGGAAGTGACTGCAGTGAGGAACAATTTGAGAATTGAAATTGCTTTAGCTTAGGTAGTTCACCAATGTTTTCAGGTAATGATAATAAGTTATTGCATCTTTCAATGTTTAGAAGTAAAAGATTCTTCCATCCCGTAATATTTTCAGGTAAAGTAGCAATACCGCATCCTGACAAATTTAATTCCTCCAAAGTGTTTATTTGTCCCATGGTTTCCGGTAGCTCCATAACACCAGGGCATCCATTTAGTTTTACCACTTTCAAATTAGTTGCATTGGAAAGCGTTACGGGTATTTCTCGTAACTTTCCACAGTTACTTAGATTGATAATCTCTAATGATGTTACATTGCCTAAATCGTCCGGTAATTGGGTAACTCCAGACATGCTTAAGTTAAGCTCTTTAAGATGTTCCATTTTACTTATTCCATCCGGCAGTTCCCCGTCTAAGACGGACAATGCTATTGTTTCCACGTTGGGTAAATCATAAAGATTAGTAAGAGTTGAGGAGGCAATTCGGATTTGTCCACTTCGAAACTCCTTTAAGGAAAGCATATTTTTTGTGGTAGTTGGTACATACCATACCGTTGATGAACCATAGGCAATATTAAAACTTTCCAATTTACGTAGAGATGTGATTGCATCCGGAACTTTACCTTGAATATAGCCTCCCTGAATTGAAAGACTACGTAGTTCCTTTAAATTGCCAATTTCCTTAGGAACTTCACCCTGTTGATTCCATTCCATTATTCGTATCCCTACAACACGTTGCTCACCACGTATCTCTTCAAAGGTTAGTCCATTCCACGTAGTTATGTTTTTTTTCTCATCCCAGGGTGTTCTCCAAGCTTCATACTTATCCAAAGACTTATACAGCGCTAATAGTGCTAAACTATCTGTTTTTCGACTGTATTTCGTTTCATAGGTGTATTGATGTAAAAGCACATGCAAAGTATCTCCTCCTTCATGGCGTAGAACTAAAATGGACTCTCTATCCTCCATAGATGCATTTTCTTTAAGAGAAATAGCCACAATAGCATTTCCTGCAGCACCGCTAGATGGTGTAATTTCATTAATCCAGTCGCAAGATTTATCCGCCTCAAGCGTCCAACTGCCTTCAATTGATCTGAGAGAAAGTCCAGCAGGTACACCTGTTGCATCAAAATACAAACTCGTATTTTGAACTGTGACACCTTTGTTTTCTTGTTCTTTTTCGACAACAGGATCAAGTGTATCTCCCTCAAGAAAGTCTGAGCAAGAGAAGCCTAAAAATAGAATAAATAAGAATAATATATTTTTTTTCATAATGGCATAATTAGTGATTACTTGATTTTATACATCACGTCAATCGGTTTGTGGGAAATTCCTTCATGCTTTAATTTTAACTCGCCTGTATCAGCATCAAAAACATATAAGGATCCTTTTAATTCACCCACTCTATTAGCATTATAAGTAGCTACAAAGAATTCTTTTTGAACACTATGATCCTGGTAAGCGGCATCGCCTCTATTGCGAGTATAATGAGAGATTGAGCATATTTCTTCCCCATCCGGAAGTGATACGAAAGGTGTTTGTCCAATATTAGAGTTAGGTTGATTGTAGAACCATCTAAATACTTTGTTCTGATGAGTGATAAAGACACAGTAATAGAAGTCGTTGGTTAAGTAACACGTATTCTCAGTTATAACACTAGGGTTGTCAATTACCCGTTCAAAAAGAATCCATGGCACATCTCCAGTAGAAAGATTAATCATATACCTATGAATGGCCGTAACTTTTATTTGGCCCCCATCTCTATTAAGGGTGTAAACATCATTGCCATCACTATGCTCCGTTTGAAACATGCCTAGAATTTCTCTATTCTGAAAATAATCATTGCAAGTGCGCATTGCAAATACCCTATCTCCATCTGCTGCATTCCAACAAACCACATTATTTTTATCTGAATCCTTACGTCCTATATAAACCTTGTTTACACTACTAAAATAACTTGGTCTATCATTTACATCGACAAAAGTGTATCCTTTAGGTAACTCCTTATATGGAAAAATAAATTGTTCCATGGTTTGAACCATACATACACCACCATTTATGGATGGGACATAGAAATCTCTACAGTATTTACCATCATACGCAGCCATTCTTGAAGGTTTAAAGTTTCCTTCATAATAGTTAAAGTCATACTCAAATACTTTTTGGAATGTCTTTGCATCAATTTGGACCAACTTACCGGTTTCCCTATGTAATATATACAAATAGTTTTCCACCTTATCACAATCAACAGGATCGACATACAGCTCCTCTCCATCATTTGCATAGGAATAGGCATCTGTTACAAAGGTTGGTTCCATTCCCATAGCAACTTCCTCCGGCGTTAAGGTTTTGAGAAAAGAGATGCTTCCTTTACCATTCTCTTGACGTCCAAGAATAAGGTATCCCTCTTCAAAAGGTGAATTTACAAAGACATGATAGTACTTTATTGCACTTCCATCGACACTTGTTACAATTTGACGCAAATGGTAGTGTCCTAAAGACTTAGGTATATATTCCAAGTCCTTCTCTTCCGAGATTTTTTTGTAAACAGTTTTTGACTCTCCATCCGAGGAAACTTGATATTGACCAATTCCCCATTCGTACGTTAGTTTATCTGTGTCCGCCTCTAGTTTTATTGGAATACGAAGCGTATCATTAAAATAAAGATTTATACTGTCTCCCTTTTGAGCATTTATCTGTATTTCAATAATTTCCTTACTTGCTAAGGACGACGTATCGTCATAACATCCTGCTATAGCTAACAGGAGTAATGCTATTATTATATTAAATCTTATCATACCGATTACTTTTTTATAAATATTCACCTAACTCAGGATTAGGAATGGCATATAACTCATCACCCGTTTCTAAATAATATTCATACATTCTTGTGTAGATGTATTGTCTAAAATAGGAGGTATAAGTATAAGTGGTTAATAGATATTGAAATCTATTGTGCTCAACATTATCCAAATACTCTCCCCATCTCAATACTATTGCATCATAAATCACTGGAGTAGCTTCCTGGGTATCTTTAAAATATTCTATAAAGAGCACTAACTTCTCCTGAGTATAAGTTCCCAATCGATCTGGCAACCACCATGCAGGTTGATCAATATAAGTATCGCCAAAAGTTAATGTACATATTTTATCATTGGTTGGTTTGAATTTATCCGTTTGCTTGATTTTAAAATACAATGTGTATGTAACATTCTTTACTAGATTGCTTTTGTTTACGTTGAACTTTAACGTTGCAATGGTTGAGTCTTTACCAAAGCGTGGAGTTTCGGATAAAGTTATATGGTTTCCCAATATAGCTGTTGATTCAAATTCATCCACTTCTATCTCAAATGCTTCATCTGCATTTTGATTAACCATTCCAATTAGTTTTACAGGAATCATTACATCAACATCCTTATCTGGACGCGGTCCATAAACAAAGCCAACAGAGTCCTGCGCTATATATATTTGATTTATTTGATCGCCATCGTATAGCAAATAGCTGTTTTCATTACAACTATATAATGATATTATAATTCCTACTAATAGGATTATCCTTTTATATTTACTTCTATTTTTCATACTATATGATTTATTGTCTATATGCATATTCATCTTCAGGTATTGGGAAATTATAAATTGCTGAAGAGGCACGGAATAACTGATCAGTTCTTGTATCGTAAGCGTCCATCATGTAGCGCTTCATAACATGAAAGTAAAGTCCCTCACCAATAAATTCCTTCCGTCTTTCTGCGTTGATATTATTTAAACGCACAATTAAATCCGATCTATCTGCAAAACCTTTTAAACCTCTAGACCTTAATACCTTGTCAAAGTATTTACGTGCCATATCCTGATCATTCTCAATGACATAGTATTCAGACACGATATAATACATTTCAGGTAATCTAATCATATTAAGGCCTGATAACTTAGGCACAGGTCGTTTTTGTTGTCGTATTTTATATCTATCTGCTGTTTTCATACAGCGTAGCCCAGTTGATTCCCATTCACTATTTGTTTTAAACCATCCTTCCCAACGATAGTCTACACCATCCAAATCAATTGCATACATATCCTCATGTTCTCCCTTCGTATCTAAAGAGGTTGAGGAGGTCGCATACATATCTACTCGCGTAGTTTCAGGCCAACGCTCCGAATAAAGTCCCCACACTGTTTCTTTCTCAGATATAACACCATTCATTAAATCTTCTATCCCCGTTTTTTCCTCAAGTTGAAATACACCTGATTCAATTACTTTTAATGCATAATCCTTTGCTTTAACCATATCGTTCATTGTCCAATAGACTCTTGCTAAGATTGCCTGAATGGCATACAAATTCATATGTATTTCTCTATTTAGAATAAATGCACCTGCCTGTGGATCCGCTTTATCAAAATATTCTCCATTGTCAGTTAATAGCGTTTCAGCAGCTACTAAATCCTCAATTATCTTTTTATAAGTAATTGATGCTTTTTCAAATGGGGCTATTTCAAATGAATATGTAGTATAATAAGGAATACCGGTAGCATCTGGATTTGTTGAGTAATTATCACAGAATAAACGTAATAGTTCAAAATGCATAAACGCTCTTAACCCAAGAGCCTCGGCCTTATATATGTTATATAAACGCATTTCATCTGGCTGTTTTGTTTCAAGGTTTATCAATATGTTATTGACATGCGATATATTTTTATACATCTCATTCCATATATTATCAAATATTACACGCGTATCTTGGTGCATATAATTATAAACGGCTAATTTGAATGTAGGATCTTTATCCCATCTGCCTATGAAATACTGACCAACAACGTCATTAACTTTGTGCGTTAGATTTTGTCCATATAGCGATGGCGTAGCTAGATAAGCATATACACCGTATAGTGATTCCTCAAAACCTACATATGTTTTAAAAAGATCATCATTGGTTACTTCACCCTCAGGATTTACATTTAAGAAATCATCACATGATTGAGTTAATGAAGATACTATCAACAAGATTGAGAATAAATATTTAAGCTTCATATTTTCACATTTAATTGTTATTAGAATGTCGGACTTATGGAAAATGAAAAGCCTCGACTAAATGGATACATAGTCCCTCGTTCAAGCTTGATTGTTGACAATCGGAAAGGATCATTCGCACCAGCACCTAACCGTAAACGTTTAAAGCCTGCGCGACTTAGCCAAGACGAGTTAAACTCATATGCAATCTCAATTCTTTTAATTTCTAGTGTATTATCGTCTTCAACGAATCGACTTGTATGAATAAATCTTCTACTATCAGCATTCGCGATATCTAGATATGGTGGAATATCATTTACATTTTTCCATCTTTCATCAAATGCTCTTCTGTCAACATTATTTTGTGGATTTATGTTCTCAACATTTGCGGCTCTAGTTGCATTATATAACTGCCCGCCAAACCTGTACCGCATTGCTATATTAAGTTGCCATCCTTTAAAACTTATTGACGGAAAGATTGCACCTTCAATGTCGGGTTCTGTATCACCTACAACTACCTTATCATGAGCATCATATTCAAGAGTATAAGTTCCATTGCGTTTGATAAAGACTTCTTGACCAGTTGCGGGATTAATTCCTGCTGACCGTACAGCATATATAGCTGTTGTAGAAAAACCTTCTCTGTATAACAGTTTTGGAGACACTGACTCATCCTTATTTGAGTTATCGTTCTGCTTATCTAAAGCATTACTTATGGCAAGCATCTTATTCCTATTCACTGCACCATTAAACTTAACAGAAGCCCTCCAATTTTTATGTCGTATTAATAAAGCTGTAACATCGAACTCAATTCCTTTATTCTGCATTTTGCCTAGATTATGCTTCACGCTGTTTTGTCCCACTGAGGGGGGGATGGTCAAATCCACCAGCATGTCATCAGTCGTTTTAATGTAATAATCTATTGTTCCGCTAAGTCTATTATTAAACAACTCTACGCTAAGACCAATATTATGCATTCGGGTTGACTGCCATGTTAAATCCTTATTTCCCATTGACTTTGGAATTGTTCCTATACCGTGTAGATAGAAATACTCACTTGTATAGTTGTAAGTTGTGATAGCTTGGTATGGAGAAAAAGATATATTACCGGTAACACCGTAAGAATATCTTAGACGAAGCGTATTTAACCAATCGCGCTTACAAAACATTTCGTTGTGTATATTCCATCCCGCACCTACAGACCAAAAGGGAGCATATCTATTATTAGCTCCAAATTTTGACGAACCGGAACGTCGTAATGAACCATCTACAAAATATTTATCATGAAGAATAAAGTTCATATTCCCAAAGAAACCTAGACGTGTACTTATATTCTCTGATCCGTTAGGAAAAGAACCTTCTGGAAATCCGGCAGCAAATCCCGGTGAGTGTAATTCCGGTTTATAAAAACCAATCCCTTTGTATCCATCTTGTAATGTCCTGTCCTTATAAATATCACCTCCTAGGTGCAGACTCAACATGCTATTATCTCCAATAGGTTGAGCATAATTTATTACTACATTACCTGAGTAGTCTAATGATTTTGTATGATTTACTGCCAGACTACCTTTTTCCCTTAGATTACCTATATCCTTAAATTTATTTGACGTAGGAGAGATATAATCCTCCGATTTAAGTCCCCCTGTGGATATACTACCCTTTGCTGTAACATAAAAGTTTTTCACAACATCCCATCGTAGTGATAAACTATTACTGAAGGCGTGCTCCTCTTGTTTGAAAAAATTTCCACATTGAGCTTCATATAGGGGATTGGCCATTTTCCAAGACAATTCCTTTATGACTTCTCCATATTGATCAAAAGGCTCATCATACGGATTCATAATTACATAATCTGCAAAACTACCAAAGGGACTATTTTTGGACTTGGTTTCATTGTAAGTACTTTGCAACGATACAGTCAATTTCTTGTCTACATGATAGGATAAAAATAAAGATAGACCATAGGAGTTCCTATAATCCTCCTTCATCACCCCTTTTATATTTCTTACATTGGCATTTAATCTATAGGTCATCCCATTACCTCTTCCGCTCACTCCCAATGAATTGTTAACCGAAAAACCTGTCCGTAATGCTTTCGCCATCCAATCGGTATCTACACCTTTTGAGATTCTTAGCTTTTTCTCATTGTAATTTTCAAAATCATCCTTAAGTTCAAAATTATATAAATTAGCAAGACGCTCAAATTCCAATTTATCACTTGCATTCAAATAATCATAGGAGCGTAAATCTGGAACATCTATCGATCCATCTAAATTATAACTAACTCTTATCTTGTCATTTAATACTCTTTTCCTCTCTATAATTAACACTCCATTCGCAGCTTTTTCACCATAGAGAGCAGTTGCCGAAGCGTCTTTTAGTACATCGACACGTTCAATATCGTTAATATCAATATCATAAAGATCGCGTAAAGAAATCTCTACTCCATCCAATATTATTATAGGCTGATTAGCCGACTCATCAGCCTCTGTAGTAAGAGACGATGTTCCACGAATTACAATTTCAGGCAAACGGTTAGGGTCAGACCCATACTCATTACTCTCCATTAATTTTAACCCCGGTGTCATCATAGCAATTGCACTAATCAAATTCGTGTTAGACACTGTTTTCAACTCTTCAACAGATAACGTTTTTACCGAACCCGTAAAACTATTTTTATTCTTCGTGAAGAAACCTGTTACAACCACATCCTCTAATTGCGCAGCATCATCCTCCAAGACTACGTCAATCACCTGCTTATTCCCTACTAAAATCTCTTGTGGTTTCATACCAACGAAAGAGAATATTAACTTTAAATCCTTAACCTTACCAATTTCAAGTACATAATTACCATCAATATCGGTAGCTACACCTATCGACGTACCTTTTACTAAGACTCCAACCCCCGGCAAGGCTTCTCCACGTTTATCTTTTACATTTCCTTTAATTTGCACTGTTTTGCTTTCACTTTGAGGAACTGAAGGCCTTATTTCCTTTTTGTAAACTATTACATTTTCATTGACAATCTCATAGTGCAAGATTTTATCAGAAATAGACTGATCTAAAATCTCCTTTACGGTGCATTTCTTAACATCAAATTTTACTGTTTCGTTTTTTACATCATCGTGATTAAAAACAAACTTCAAATTTGTTTTCTTCTCCAGGGTTTCAAACAACTCTATCAGTGTCCCATCCATCTTTACATCTAAACGTTCATGTTGCGCCCGGACGGTTGCTTTCAGCGCAGTTGCACTGATAATAATTGCTATGAGCATTAGTTTCATCCTCATAATAATCCAAATTACTTTTTCTCTGTTTTTTTCATAAATTTGTCATTTAGATTCTACATCCATTTTTTTAAGAGTCTAACATTCCATCCCGGAAAGAGGTAGGAGTCTTTTCGGGATGCTTTTTATATAAAGTTTAAGATTTAGTTACTGGCTAATTATTAATGTTTTGTCCTTAAGCGTAAATCTCGCTTTTCTGGTCTTCCCAAGAATGTCTATTAATACTTCCGGCTCTAAAGAGCGACTAAATGTTGCTGTATAGATTAAATCCTTGAGTGCAGCATTTTGGTAAAATAACTTCAAATCATACCATCTTGCAACCTCACCCAGTAATTCATCTAGTCGGCATTCTTTAACCATGAAATTACCATATCGCCATGCTATTATTGGATCCACATTAACCTGATTAACAGAACACGACTGACCGTCACAAACAAACTGTTCTCCCGGTTTAATCAGAAATACTTTATTATTATAATGTGTTTCAACGCTTCCTGAAACTAGAGTAGTAGTTTGTGGTCTATCTGCATAATTACGTACATTGAAGGAGGTTCCTAACACTCGTGTTGTAACATCACCACAATGAACAAGGAATGGGCGGGTAGTGTCTCTCACTACATCAAAATAAGCTTCACCTTTCACATATACCTCACGACTTGCACCTACAAAACTTATCGGATAACGAAATTCCGTATTAGCATTTAACCACACTTGAGTTCCATCCTGTAACACCAACCGGTATTCACAACCCACTGGAATTGTTAAAGTATGATACGCATCTGCAACATGAGGTGAACTATTTTTATAATTAAGCTCATCACCTTGTTTCCACTCAACTACCGCATCTTGAGCAACTAAGTCAGCTACATCAGCGTCAAGCTCGTCAAGCGAAATATGATGACCACTAGAAAGTGTCAATGTAACTTGATTTGCGTATAATGGACTATCTTCCATAGGAGCCATATGATCTATAAACAAAACATAAATACCCACCAATAGACAACAAATTGCTGCAATAGCGCCAAAAACAATAATGAGTCTGTGAGATCTGTGTTTGTTTTTGATATGCTTCAACACGTCCTCTTTAGATCTGGTACCCTGTATTCTCGAACACTTTACCATAACATGGACTCTCTGCATACTGGTAAACTCCTGCTTATTAACATCATCAAGCAGCCACGTATTGAGGCAATCACTCTCCTCTGGAGATAGTTTATTGCCTTGTAGATATCTAAAAACTATGTCTTGAATATGTTCCATAAGTATAATCATTTATTACAGAACACTTCAAAAAAGGAATAGGGTGGTTTTATATTTAATTATTTTATCTTTTTTTCATAATTACCAAAAGATAAAGCAAATTTGGAGACAATACCTTAGCATTTTCCCTCAAAAAAGCATAAGCTTTTTTTATATGGTCCTTAACCGTATTTACCGTGATATCACACTGTTGAGCAATCTCCTTATAACTCTTTTCTTCCCAAATACTCAGCAACAAAACCTGACGACGCTTTTCAGGGAGTTGATTAAGCAGAATTTTTATACACTCCATCTCCTCGTGAAATACATCTTCATGAAGCTCTACCTCATAGTTGCCAATGTAATCTTCCTTAATACGCACATGTCTCAAATGATTAAGACACTTATGCTTAATCATAGATACTACATAGCCATGTAAATTATTTTCAGAAGCAAGTGAACTCCATCGCTCCCAAACCTTCACGAATACTTCTTGTACGATATCCTCTGCAACTAAATTGTCTTGTACTAAATAAAAGGCATATTGATAGTATCTATCGTACTTATCTAAAAAGAACGAATCAAAATCGGCAGTATCGCGTTTAGGCATGTATTTTAGTTATAAATGGTGTTAGAACTTCAAATCTATATACTTTTTTTTATATTTCATACGTTTTTAATACATATAGCAATAAGATTAAGCTATTTGTATAACAAATTATATTTTTTATGGGAATAGTTGAGCCGCAAGATTATGTATCGCCATAAAAAAAGAGAGTCGAAACTTACGTTCCAACTCTCTCGGTAATTCGGCGTCGACCTACATCGTATCTCCTTGGCACCTTGCGCCAATGCTACGCACACAAACCATCGGCGTCGTGATTATAGCGCCGATGGTACTGCCGCAAGGTGATTATACATCACAATACCATATAACGAAAAGAAGGTTGAAACTTGCGTTTCAACCTTCTCAGTAATTCGGCGTCGACCTACTCTCCCACCTTGCGGCAGT
>JBOGCH010000011.1:0-60332 GCA_051656645.1 Marinifilaceae bacterium | reverse complement strand
TCTATAGCATGGAGGATCCACCTCTTCCCATTCCGAACAGAGAAGTTAAGCTCCATAGCGCCGATGGTACTGCCGCAAGGTGGGAGAGTAGGTCGACGCCGAATTAGCAAAGCCAGTGAAGAAATTCGCTGGCTTTTTTTTTGTGTCCAGCTTTCACCTTGCGGCAGTACCATCGGCGCTATAATCACGTCGCCGATGGTTTGTGTGCGTAGCACTTGGCGCAAGGTGCCAAGGAGATACGATGTAGGTCGACGCCGAATTACTGAACGCAAGTTTCAACCTTCTTTTCGTTATATGGTGTTGTGACGTATAATCACCTTGCGGCAGTACCATTGGCGCTATGTACGATGATTGTTAATAGTCTTACTAGTTTGTGGGGTATTTTCTGTTGCAGTGTGTGTTAGTTAATGTGCTTTATAATTATTATTTTAGCATCAAATAGAAATGTGCATGGAAAATATAGTTGAGACTATAATGAAAACGAGGTTGATCTCGGACGAAGTGTTGGAAGTTTTGAAGCTCAGATTGCGACCTGTTTCGGTGCCGAAAAGAGGATTCTTGATTGATCCTTCAAGGAAAGATGAAAATATCTATTTCATTGAGCAAGGTATTGCTCGTGCTTTTACTATAATAAATGGTAAGGAGGTTACTTCTTGGTTTAGTGCAGAAGGTGGCATGGTCTATTCAACCAAAAGTGTTCATGGCGATGTTGAGGGGTATGAAACGGAAACAGTGCAAGTACTAGAGGATTCGTTGTTGTACGTAATAACAATTGGTGATTTGGAATCTTTGTGCGATGAGTATATTGAAATTGCAAATTGGATGCGTAAGGCATACCAGAAGGCTTTTGTGGAGATGGAGAAAAGGTTGATATTTAGATACCATTTGTCGGCAGAGGAAAGATATAGGGATTTTATTAATAATCATTCGGATTTATTACTTCGTGTAAATTTAGGTTATGTTGCCTCCTATCTGGGAATGTCTCAGGTTACTTTATGTGCTTTGAGGAAACTTTCTTAAACTAATTAAAAAAGAGTTGGTTGTATTGCTTTTATTTTTGCATAGTGAATAAAATAAAATAATATGCAAAAACAGAGTAACAACATTTTGTCCAATCGCATAGTATGGTTGGATGTATTGCGTTTCATCGCAATATTTATGGTCATTTGTATTCATTGTGCTGATCCATTTAATGTATCGCCTGAGGCGAGAGCTAATCCTGATTATAATTTCTTTGGAGCCTTATACGGTTCGTTTATGCGTCCTTGTGTGCCACTGTTTGTAATGATTACTGGATTACTGTTGTTGCCGGTGAAACAATTGCAAGGAGAGTTTTATAAAAAACGATTACTTAGATTAGCAGTTCCTTTTGTGCTGTGGTCTGTATTATATAATTTGTTTCCGTGGATAACCGGCGTTCTGGGATATCCGTCGACAACTATTTCTAGTGTTTTCGCATATGCGTCGTCCGATGCTTCACAAACATTTATGAGTGCTTTGGATAATATTCTTTTAATTCCCTTTAAGTTTAATGTTTATACTGTACCGATGTGGTATTTGTATATGTTGTTGGGTTTGTATCTGTATATGCCTTTCTTTTCGGCTTGGATTGAGAAGGCAAGTGCGGCGCAAAAGCGTTTCTTTTTATATACGTGGGGAATAACACTATTTTTACCCTATGCTTACGCATTTTTTACGCAGGATTTATTGGGTGTTTGTGCATGGAATGGCTTTGGTACTTTTTATTATTTTGCCGGATTTAATGGTTATCTGTTGTTGGGGCATTATTTATATACTGATATTGAACGATGGAAATTGGGAAAAACACTATTCATAGCAGTACCAATGTTTATTGTTGGCTATTTAATTACGTATTTCGGCTTTAAGGCAATTACTGCAAATGCGGATTGTACGGAGGCACAGATGGAGTTATTTTTCTTATACTGTTCGCCGAATGTATGCGTCATGACCATTGCTGTTTTCTTATTGGCTAGATGCATTAATATTACATCGCAATTTTGCGTTAGTCTCTTTGCTAACATTGCAAAGTGTGGTTTGGGTATTTATTTAATTCATTATTTCATTGTAGGTATCGGATATACTATTAGCGATGCACTTTCTTTGCCTGTGTCTTTACGCATACCAATTTCGGCAGTTATCGTATTCTTAATTTCATGGTTTATTGTAGCTGTGTGTTTTAAAATGAGTGCTAAAGTTGCTAAATGGGTTTTTGGTTAGATATCTCTTATAACGCGATGTTGTAATACGGGGATATAATTTATATTGAAATACAATATTACTTAGGGTAGTTATCTGCAGCGTTGTTCTGTAGGTAACTACTTTTTTTATTCTATCGAGAAAAATGGAGCGTTTGTCGAGAGAATAGTGCTCTATTTCTATTCCATTTGCTTGCGGATGGTGGCAATAATATTTTTGTTGTAGAAAACTGATAAAACAAAATATTATGAAGAGGTTCTGTTTAGCAACACTGTGCTTCTTAGCTGCTATTCAATGTAGAGCGCAAGACAGTACAGGCGTGTGGACACTGCAAAGTTGTCTGAATTATGCATTAGAGCATAATATACAAATGCAAAAAAGTAGAGTAGATGAGTTGTCCGGGAAGGAGGATATGCTGCAAGCAAAGTACGAAATGTTTCCTTCTCTATCGGCTTCTGTATCACAAGGATTTAGTAATACTCCCTATACCGAGATGGGTGATAAAAGTTCATATGCAGGAAATTATGGAGCTAACGCCAATTGGACATTATATAATGGAGGACGTCAGCGGTTGGCACTGAAGCAAAGCAAAGTTATGAATGAAATTAATGAGCTGTCGGTAGAGGAGAGTGCCAATAACATAAGAGTCTCTATTGTGCAAGTTTACATGCAGGTGATGTATGCAACTGAGTCGGTTAAGATAAATGAGAATACGGTAGAGACGTCATACGCGCAAATGCAACGCGGAAAGGCATTAAATGAGGCAGGTTCCATCTCGCGTGTTGATTATGCACAGTTGGAGAGCCAATACCATACAGATAAGTACCAGCTTGTACAGGCACAAAATGAGTTAGCTAATTATAAGCTTCAGTTAAAGCAGTTGTTGGAATTGGACATAACGGATAATATTGAGGTAAGTGTGCCAGATATTAACGAAGCAACGGTATTAGCTTCTTTACCAGAGAAGGAGACTATCTATGCAGCTTCGCTTACGGCATTGCCACAGATAGAAATAGGTAAGTTATCAGTAAAAACGAGCGAATTACAATTGCAAAGTACTCGAGCGGGCTTTATTCCTTCAGTATCCTTAGGTGCAGGTATCGGAACTGGACATCTAAGTACATCTGAATTCGATGTGCCTAAGCAATTTAAAACGGGTTTGAATGAGAATATTTCATTGAATGTTTCTATTCCAATTTTCAGCAACAGAAGTAATAGGACAGCTACCAACAAAGCAAAATATGCCATCCAAACGGCCCAACTTGATTTACAAACCAAGGAGAAACAAGTGCTTAAGGAGGTTGAAAATAGTTATCTGGATGTTACTTCATCTCAGAACCAGTATATATCGGCGTTGGAGAGACTTAAATATGTTTCTCAAAGTTATAGCTTAACGGAGGAGCAATTTAATATGGGAATGAAGAATATTATAGAATTGCTAACGGAGAAGTCTAATTTTCTGAATGCTCAACAACAGGTAATCCAGGCGAAATACATGACAGTGATGAATATGCAGCTGTTGAATATATATCAAGGAAAACCGGTAGATACACAGTTTTAAACGAATAATAGTAATAGATAATGAAGAAGATTATAATAATTGCAATTGCATTAATAGCCGCAGCAACAGGAGTATATTTTATATTAGGAAATAAGCCTACACAACCTAAGATGAGTTTACAAACGGATAAGGTATCTAAAAACTCGATAACAAATAGTGTAACGGCAACAGGGACTGTAGAGCCGGTAACGGAAGTAGAGGTTGGTACGCAGGTATCCGGCATAGTTTCTAAACTGTATGTTGATTACAATGATGTTGTGAAGGCAGGGCAATTGATTGCGGAGATGGATAAAATTAACTTGCAGGCAGAACTTAAATCGGCAAATGCACAGCTTGCCGGAAATAGAACAGAATACCAATACCAACAAAAAAATTATGCGCGCAGCAAGATGTTGTTCGAGAAACAGTTGATTAGTGACTACGAGTATGAAACAGCAACTTACCAGTATGAAAAAGCCAAAGCTGCCTATGAACAAAGTGAAGCGGCAATGGTAAAAGTGAGACGTAATTTGGAGTATGCAACCATAACAAGTCCCATTGACGGCGTAATAATTAATCGTGCTGTGGAAGAGGGACAAACAGTAGCAGCGGGTTTTGAAACACCTACTTTATTTACCATTGCGCGTGACATGACACAAATGCAGGTTATTGCCGATGTTGACGAGGCCGATATAGGCAATGTAAAAGAGGGACAACGCGTAACGTTTACCGTTGATGCCTTTCCAAACGATGAATTTCAAGGTGTTGTAACACAAATAAGATTAGGTGTGAGTAGTTCTTCGGGTAGTTCGGCCACCACTTCTTCATCCAGTGTTGTAACTTATGAGGTTGTTATTGGTGCACAAAATCCCGATTTAAAACTTATACCCCGATTAACGGCTAATGTAACTATTTATACTTTGGAGCGCAATGATGTGTTAACCATCCCTCATAAAACATTGCGTTTTGTTCCAGATAACGAGACGTTGCAACAATTAGGTTTAACTGTAAAAAGTAATACCGACAAAACGCCGGCTGGTAAACGAGTGGTGTGGGTTAAGAACGGAAATGAGGTAATGGCTAAAGCGATAACTGTAGGTACAGGCAATGCTAGCATGATTGAGATAGTGGATGGCCTTAGTGAAGGGGAAGAAGTAGTGGTTGACGTGAATACAATGGCTGCTCAATTGCCACAACCTCAGTCGGGAGAGCGTAGTCCATTTATGCCAAGTCATCCGGGTGCTAACAAGAAAACCGGGAAATAATGAAAGAGATAATAAAACTTGAAAATATAAAGCGCGACTTCCAAATAGGTGAGGAGACGGTACATGCTCTTCGGGGTGTTTCCTTTACAATTCATGAAGGCGAATTTGTAACCATAATGGGTACCTCTGGTTCCGGTAAAAGTACTTTGCTCAACACGCTTGGATGTTTAGATACGCCAACATTAGGCGAGTACTATTTGGATGGAATTTCCGTGCGTAGTATGGGCAAAAATGCGCGTGCAACATTACGTAATAGGAAAATTGGTTTTGTATTTCAAAACTATAACCTGTTGGCTAAAACAACAGCCATTGAGAATGTGGAATTACCTTTAATGTACAATCCTGATTTTAGCGCTGAGCAACGCAGAGAAAAAGCTATAGGCGCACTTATGGATGTGGGGCTTGGAGACAGATTAAACCATAAAAGCAACCAAATGTCCGGCGGGCAAATGCAACGTGTTGCTATTGCTCGTGCATTGGTCAATGATCCTGCCGTAATACTTGCGGACGAAGCTACCGGTAATTTGGATTCACGTACCAGCTTTGAGATATTGGTATTATTTCAGAAACTGCATGCTGAGGGGCGAACCATCATCTTTGTTACGCACAATCCAGAGATTGCCCTATATAGTAGTCGTAACATTATGCTAAAAGATGGGAAGGTAATATCCGATACTGTAAATACGCATATACATGATGCGCGTATAGCGCTTGCAGCGTTACCCAAACAACAGGATTAAAGATAAAACAGTAAAACAATAAGATATGAATGGCGGAAATCTTTTTAAAATAGCATTACGCGCATTGGCCAATAACAAGATGCGTGGTTTTTTAACCATGTTGGGCATAATAATAGGTGTGGCATCCGTAATAACGATGCTTGCTATTGGTCAGGGATCAAAGCGTAGTATCCAGAATGAGATAAGTCAAATGGGTTCCAATATGATTATGATTCAGCCCGGTGCTGACATGCGAGGAGGTGTACGTCAAGATGCATCGGCTATGGAAACATTAAAGATTGAGGATTATGAAAATATACTTGAGGAGGCGCGATATATATCGGCAATATCTCCAACAGTAAATAGTTCGGGGCAGGCTGTATTTGGACCAAATAATGCGCCAACCTCCATGTATGGCATTACCCCCGACTATTTAGACATACGTTGTTATAACCTTGCCGATGGCGATATGTTTACAGAGCAAGACATTAGCACGGCCAATAAAGTATGCGTTGTGGGAAAGACGGTAGTAGAGAATCTTTTTCCTAATGGCGAAAACCCAATAGGGAAAGTTATTCGCTTCAAGAAATTGCCGTTTAGAATTGTTGGTGTCCTTGAGAGTAAAGGATACAATACGATGGGAATGGACCAGGACGATTTGATTCTTGCTCCCTTTACCACGGTACAAAAAAAGATACTTGCCATTACTCACTTGCAGGGAATAACTTGTTCAGCTTTGAAGGAAGAGTATACGGACAATGCCATTGATGAAATAACCGAGATACTACGTCGCAACCATAAGCTCAAAGAGACGGATGCAGATAACTTTAATGTTAGGAGTCAAAAAGAACTAAGTACTATGCTTACAAGTACAACCGATATGATGACCGTACTTTTAGCTGCCGTTGCCGGAATATCGCTTTTGGTGGGAGGTATTGGTATTATGAACATTATGTATGTATCGGTAACGGAACGTACTCGAGAAATTGGACTACGTATGAGTATTGGAGCCAAGGGACGCGATATCTTAGCGCAGTTTTTAATTGAGTCAGTATTAATTAGTGTAACTGGCGGAATAATAGGTGTACTTCTAGGAGTCCTTGCGGCGATCCTTGTAAATACAGTTGCGCGTTTCCCAATCTTTATTCAACCGTGGAGCGTAATATTGTCTTTTGCGGTATGTACCCTAACGGGAATATTCTTTGGATGGTATCCTGCTAAAAAAGCATCTGAATTGGATCCGATAGAAGCTATCCGTTATGAATAATAACTACATATGGGCTAAAGCATAGGACTTACCTCCGCTTTACGCCCTTTTTACCTATCTTTGTGTCAATGAATAATATAAATGATAAAATAGGACCTCACCCTTTTAAACGTATGGCTTTTGTCATACACATAGTAACATGGGTGATTTTATTGGGTATACCTCTATTTTTTACAGGTAGAGGAAGAGAAGCGGTAACGCCCGAGAGTTATCTGCGCTCCTTAATTATGATTGTCTCTTTTATGGTGATTTTTTACACCAACTTCTTATTTCTAATCAATAAATATCTATTTACGCGGCAACGTACTCGCTTTTTTATAACCAATATAGTACTTATTCTTGGCGTAATGCTCTTAGTGCATTTGGCAATGCACACGCTGCCTGCTCCTATAGGTATTGGTGAGAAAACTCGAGAAGTAAAGGACATAATAGCTTTCTTTTGCTTTAATAGCCTTTTGTATGCCCTCGTGGCGGCATTAAGTGTTGCTATTAAAATGACAGATAGTTGGTATAAATCCGACACGCAGCGTAGAGAGTTGGAACAAACGCGTACAGAGATGGAAATTCAAAATCTCAAGAATCAGCTCAATCCCCATTTCTTATTCAATACGCTAAATAATATATACAGTTTAATAGCCATAAACCAGGAGCAAGCCCAGCATACTGTACATGAATTGAGTAGGCTGCTACGTTATGTGTTGTATGAAAGTAGTAAATCCCTAGTTCCACTTGAAAAGGATATGGATTTTGTCCGTAATTACGTTGAGCTTATGCGTATACGTTTGTCTCCGGATGTTCGCTTGGATACGCATATTGCCATCTCCTCACCCGGTGAGCTCATAGCTCCGCTATTGTTTATATCGTTAATAGAGAATGCGTTTAAGCATGGCGTTAGTAATGGAAAGGACAGTTTTATAACTATTAGCATCGTGGAAGAGAAAGGAAATTTATTGTGCAATATTACAAATAGTAACTATCCCAAAGCTGTTGATAAGGACAAAAGCGGTTCGGGTATAGGACTTATAAATCTAAAAAAACGATTGGTATTACTCTATCCACACCATCATATTCTAAATTATGGTGTCGACGAGGATCACTTCTATATATCGCTAGCAATAAACCTAAACCCAATGAACAATGAAACTAAGTTGTGTAATAATAGATGATGAGCCGTTGGCAGTTAGTTTACTTGAAAGTTATGTAAAGAAGACTCCTTTTCTGGAATTGAAAGGTACGTATAATAATGCCATCACGGCGCTTGATAATTTAAATAGAGAGTCGGTAGATTTACTGTTTCTGGATATTCAAATGCCCGAGCTAAACGGTTTAGAGCTATCTGCAATGATTAAAAGTGACACGCGTATAATCTTTACCACGGCATTTGATCAATACGCTTTAGATAGTTATAGAGTAAATGCCCTCGACTATCTGCTCAAGCCAATAAGTTATGCTGATTTCCTTGCTGCAGCAAATAAAGCGCTGCATTGGTATGAATTGATCCGTAAATCAGCACAGCCGGAGGTACCTACTGCGCAAGAAAGTATCTTTATTAAAGCAGATTATAAATTAATCCAAGTGGACTTGGCTAACATTCTTTATATTGAAGGATTAAAGGACTACGTGCAAATATTTATGGAACCTCCACATAAAAAAATTGTATCGTTAATGAGTATGAAATCACTCGAGGAGCAGCTTCCTTCTCAACAATTTATACGCGTACACAGATCCTTTATTGTACGTCTAGATAAGATAACGGTAATTGAACGTAATAGAATAGTATTTGGAGATACCTACATTCCTATTTCAGATAGTTATAAGGATCAGCTTTTTGACACACTAAAGAAACGCTCCATTTTTGTTAAATAAATTCATATAATTATCTTTATTGCAATAATAATTGATGATTCTATGAAATACTATTTACTTACCTTAATTACCTTGTGTACAATGCTGTGTGTACAAGCCCAAACTTATACGTTAGTGTGGGAAGAGAATTTTAACAGTACTCAACTGGATACCGCCGTTTGGAGTAAAATACCAAGAGGAAGGAGCGATTGGAATAACTACATGTCCTCTTATGACTCACTTTATGCTGTTGCCAATGGAAATTTAATATTGCGTGGTATCTGCAACACAACGCAAACAGCCGATACGGCACGTTATCTCACCGGGGGCGTCTACACTAAGGACAAAAAGCTATTTACCACCGGGCGCATTGAAATAAGTGCTCGTTTCAACAGTGCACAGGGCGCTTGGCCTGCTTTATGGATGTTGCCTGAAAAAGCCAAATGGCCTAACGGCGGAGAAATTGACATTATGGAGCACTTGAACTATGATAAATTTGTTTACCAAACCGTGCATACGCACTATACCTATACTTTGGGAAAAACTGAAAAACCTAAAAACCATGGTACGGCTCCTATTGCCATAAATAATTACAATACCTATGCTGTGGACATTACAAAGGACAAACTTTCTTTTTATGTAAACGGACAATTAACGTTTATCTACCCCCGTATTCCGGCATTAGAGAGTGAAGGCCAATATCCGTTTACTGATGAGCCATTCTATCTGCTCATGGACATGCAACTTGGAGGCGCATGGGTAGGCCAAGTAAATCCAAATCAATTACCTGTGGAAATGCATATAGATTGGGTACGCTATTACTCTATATCCGAGCAATAAACAGAAAGCAAGTATACAGGGAAATCGTGGTAACTAACCACGCTTTCTCTGCCCATGCTGCGCGCATCCCCATAAACTTATATTCCAGCGCACTATGTCTACACGCAGTTAAACAATCGCCGCATAGCGTGCAGTGATTGGCAATACGTTGTTCTTTAATGCTACGTGGAGTAAGTGCATCATAGCGGCAACTGCGCGTACATGCCATGCAGTGTGTGCAATTGCTGTTAATTTCAAAACCCCAAGGCGATATCTTTTTCAAATACGTAACCAATGTACCGGCAGGACAGTAGCTGGAGCAGTGTAACATCACCCCTCGCCCTCTACTTGCCAACAAAATAATAGCAATGCCTACAACGCCCACAATGGCGGCCAATATTGTCGCTACTAAGGCACTGTAATCAAAATATCGCATCACTATAACTACAACAATAAACAAGCTTAATATTGTCATTCGTATATTACGCCTCATTCCGTAGGACAATGTTAAACCATTCTTTTTATGCGGTTTGCCTGCCGCAATAGCATCATACACACCAAAGTAACATAGTTGGCTACACCATGCACCCGATGAAAGAAGTATAGTAACAAAGAACAGAATAGGCATAAACCCTATTTCTCCTCTGTAGAGTGCGCCTAGAGGAATTAAAGCGGGAATAGGAAAATGTAATTTACCACTCATCAAGAATAGTGTATCCACCGTAATTCCCAATAGGAGTTGAGTAAAGAAAACCACCGAAAAAAGTAACCATAAACGTATACGCCATTTGCTACGTTCCTTACGGTTTGCCATTAGCGCATAAAAAAAGCCACTTAGCAATGTAGCCACTCCCACTTGTATCCATCCGCCTCCCTCAACAATGCGCTCTAGTAATAAAATTGGAGGTTTCACCACGTTATTAACAATGGTTAGTAACCCAAAAGTAATGCACATGGTAATGAGCATGGGAACCCATGGAAGTTGTCGCGGAGAGTTGGAGTGTTGAGTCATATATAATTCTATTTAACTACGAAATTACATATTATTCGGAGAATAATAAACGGCAATTCCCTCTTAACTTACATATAGCTTATAACATTTCAGTTTTATTTCAGTATCTCTATCTAATATTGTAACTTACGGAAAATACAATTCACATTTTTATGAAGATATTAATTGTTGAAGATGAGCCTCAACTACGAGAAATGATGCAACATTGGTTGCAACAGGAGCGCTACATTGTGGCAACAGCAGCTACCTATAGAGAGGCAATGGATAAAATTGAGGGGTACGATTATGATATTATCCTTTTGGATATTATGCTCCCGGATGGTAATGGGTTAACACTGCTTAAGGAATTAAAGCAAATGGAAAGAAGCGAGAATGTTATAATTCTTTCTGCTAAGGACTCACTGGAGGATAAAGTAGTAGGTCTCGATTTGGGTGCCGATGACTATTTATCAAAACCGTTCCACTTGGCCGAGCTAAATGCGCGAATAAAGAGTGTTATACGTCGCAATAAACAGGATGGCGCTAAGGATATAGTTGTAGGCAACGTGCGCCTTGTTCCCGATAGTTTTGAGGTATTTATAAATAATACACCCATAGAGTTGAACCGAAAGGAGTATGATATTCTGCATTATTTTGCCGGTAGACCGGGTAGACTGGTTAATAAGGGAGCTTTGGCAGAGGCCGTGTGGGGTGATCATATTGATCAGGCAGATAGTTTTGATTTTATCTATGCCCAAATAAAAAATCTCCGCAAAAAACTTACGGATGCGGGTGCCACCGCACAAATAAAGGCGGTGTATGGCGTAGGGTATAAATTCATTATAGAGTAACCGTACTGCACTGCCCGATTGTTGCGTCCATTTCAATAACAAATAACAAGCTAATGAAATTAATTTATAAGTTACTAATACGTTTATTCATAGTGTTTACTCTGCTTCTTGGCGTGTGGGCAATAGGTTTCTATGTGGCCATTATGGATGAGGTGAATGATGAGGTAGATGACCAACTCGAAAATTACGCCGAGAACATTATAGAGCGCGTAAAAGAGGGTAGAGAATCGCGTATTGGCGACAATGGTAGCAACAATCAATACATACTTCTACCTTTGGAGAATTTTGCCATTATGGAGGGTGTAACACTAAAGGACACAACCATTGTGCTTACTTCTATGGACGAGACGGAACCTGCGCGTATGCTAACAACGCAGTTTATTGCTCAAAACGTCCCCTATGAATTAAAAGTGTTTACCCCAACCATCGAGAAAAAAGACTTACGTGAATCAATCCTATATTGGATAATTGTATTATATATAAGCCTGTTAGTGTTACTAATGGTTATAGTTTCATGGGTGTTTTTTAGGAGTATGCAACCATTTTATAAGCTGCTACATTGGTTGGATAACTATAAAACGGGACAAAAAAACAAAGTATTAAACATAAAAACCGACATAACAGAGTTTAAAAAAGTCAATGATGCTGTTATTCGTTACACCAATCGTACAGAAAAACTTTTTGAACAGCAACGTGAATTTATCGGCAACGCGTCCCACGAAATGCAAACACCTATTGCCATTTGTCGCAACAGATTGGAGATACTCATGGAGGATGAATCGTTATCTGTAACGCAACTCGAAGAGCTTGCCAAAACATATCAAACCCTAGAGTATCTTACACGAATGAACAAGTCATTACTTCTGCTATCTAAGATTGATAATGGACAATTTACGGAGAGTCAGGATGTAAATATAAATCACATTATTACAAGATATTTAGAGGATTACTCCGAAATGTTTGAGCATATGGACATCCGTGTTGAGCAACGCACAGAGGAAACACTTCTTGTACACATGAACGTAACACTTGCCGAAATTCTAATAAGCAACCTGCTTCGCAACGCTTATGTACACAACAGACCGCAAGGTGTAATTAACATAGTTACCACATCGGGCGGATTAACCGTAACCAATACGGCAATAAATGGCCCTTTGGACACACATCGCATTTTTGAACGTTTCTACCAAGGAACTAAAAAAGAAGGATCAACGGGATTAGGTTTAGCTCTTGTAGCATCCATTTGTAAGCTGCAGCATCTCCATATTGGTTATACTTATAGCGACGGAATGCACAAATTCGAAGTGTCGACAAGAAAAAAACGATGATATTTCTTTTTTTCTGCTGTACAGTCCAAAATTCCTAAATGTTTTCAGTTTTGTGTCTCAACTTTGTAGTGTAATTAATACGCAAAGTATAAACAGCTAAAAACAAAATAGGATGATAAAGAAATTATTATTGGTGTGTGCATGTGTTGGTACATTTTCATTTATGGCAAAGGCCGACAACGATATTACAGTACCCTTTGAGCAAATGCCTTCAAAAATAAAGACGTTTGTAAAACAAAACTTCGGGAAACAATCAGTGGTGTTATGTAAACTTGACGATGATTTATTTGATGCAAATTACGATGTTTACTTTGATAATGGTGTGAAGCTAGAGTTTAATAAGCGTGGTGAGTGGAAAGAGGTGAGTTGTAAAAAAAGCGAGGTGCCAAGTGCTATTATTCCAAATTCCATTTTGGCTTTTGTAAAAAACAAATTTAACGATACGCGGGTTGTGAAAATTGAGCGTGGTGCTAAGTATTATGAAATTGAATTATGTAATAATACAGAGCTAAAATTTGATCATCGTTTCAACTTAATAGAGATTGATAATTAATTAAACGTGGTGTATAGTCTCGTGGATATTTATAGAATACAATTACAGCATACAACGTGGTGTGTGTATTGCTAAATAAATAACGGTTATATAAAACAGATACAAATAAGAGTTAACCGCACACATAACTTTATCGTAGATGGTTTCATTATAAAAATTATGTAGTGCTTATTGAAAACAAATTATACATAAAGAAAGAGATATGAAAAAGATAAGAAACTTTTTATTAGTTGCCGCAATGGGAGTTATTGCGTTACAAAGTTGCGATAAAAACGATGGTAATGATAATAATGTCAATGTACCCATAGCAGTACGTGAATCATTAAACGCTATGTATCCCGGTTTGTCACGTGTTGAGTGGAAGCAAAAAGGAGGATACTATGAAGCGGAGTTTACTCAAAACAATGAGGAATTATCCGTATGGTTTCTATCCGATGGAGATTGGAGCTTAACCGAAACAGACATATCTTTCAATGCATTGCCACAGACGGTTAAAGACGCATTTAATGCATCGAATTATGCATCGTGGAAGGTGGATGATGTTGATAAGCTACAACGTAAGGATATTGAAACCGTGTACGTTATCGATGTTGAGCAGGGTGATGCCGAAATGGACCTATATTTTGCTGAGGATGGCGTACTGATTAAAGAGGTTGCCGATAATGACAACGACGAGCATATGCCTGCAAATGTAGATATGGTACGTATCCAGGAGTTTATAACTGAAAAATACCCATCGGCACGTATTGTTGACGTTGAAAAGGAACGTCGTATAATCGAAGTTGAGATTATAGATCAAGGTATTGAAAAAGAGGTTAGTTTAACCGAAGCTTATGACTGGTTATCGACAACTTGGGAGGTAAAAACGCTTCCGGCAGAGGTGCAAACAGCATTGAATAATTCGGAATATGCAGGAATGAGTATTGACGATATGGACTTTGTTGAAACACCACAAGGAGATTACTACTTAATAGAATTGGAACAAGCGGGAACACCCGATGTGAAAATAAAAATAACAGCACAAGGCGAGATTATATAATCTCGCTTTTTTTTGATCCAATCAATTTGACATACTAAATAGCCAAAATACCATCCCGGACGCTCCGGGATGGTATTTTATATTCTCCAATCCGTACCAAATCCTCCCGCTTGGATATCCACATTAGCATAAACCTAAATGCAAAGCATGGGGAACATAGTGTATGCTCCATAATAGCCCCCTCGTATCTTCCTCGCCTCCTCCCCGGGTATACTTCAGCAGCGCTACAGGTTTTCTATAGGTTTTCTACAGGTATGGGTATATGTTACCAGTAGAAAACCAGTAGAAAACCTGTAGAAAAGCAGTAGAAAACCTTATGCAGATGTGATGAGGATGTGGAGGGGCTGTGAAGAGAGGGTGGGGAGGGATTACATGTAAATAAAGGTCCCCTTGTTTTGTGTCTGTTTTGTTTAAACAGTAAAAACAAGGGGAGTATATAGAAATTGTAATGCGTTTTTAGAATGATTGGAGTTAATGTTTTGGTGTTCTAAAATCAAGTGCAACCTCAATTAAAAGCACGTCTGCAGCATTGATTACCAGTAAATCAATGCGGTCGGTGTCCACAATTTGTATGGAGTCACCACGTCGCAACTCATCTTGTCCCACCATTACCATACCGTCAATAACAAACATAAAGAGACCGGTTTGGTGCTTATTGCCTTTAAAATGGTATGGATATTCGCCAGGTTGGTAAAGCTTGCCACGAGTAAACCATGCGTATTGGTCAATACTTATTGGTCCTTGCGGAGAGATGAATGTGGACAGATGTTGTGGTTTAATAATCTCTGCGAGGTTGTACTTGGCATAGAACGGTTCGGCGGCTTTATGGCGTGGATAAATCCAAATTTGTAGTAGGTGTACTAATTCATTTTTACTGGCATTGTATTCACTATGCGTAATGCCACGTCCCGCACGCATAACTTGAATTTCATCGGGCTCAATGGTTTCCTCATTTCCTTGACTGTCTTTGTGTAGTAACATCCCGTAGAGTGGAATTGTTACTATCTCCATGTCCTTATGGTCATGAGCGTCAAAGCCAACGTTTGGAGCAATGTAGTCATCGTTAAATACCCTCAAGGCACCAAAATGCATGCGTTTTAGATTATAGTAGTCCGCGAAGCTGAAAGTGTGGTAGGTGTTTAGCCAACCGTGATTAAAATGTCCTCGCTGTGCCGAATGTTCTATATGTACTTTCATGACTCAATGAATAAAGTATAACGTTTTTGTTTTCTTAAACTGATAAGTATTTCATGGTGTTACAGCCCAAAATAAAACTCCTTAACATTTTGCGAGAAAATAGCCGCTAACTATATGTTTATTATATTTTTATATGAAAATTGTGGTTGTAGTTCTTGTTTTTTAATTTTTATTGTATGAATATTCATATTGTAATTATTGTATAGATTAAACAATGATGACATATGAACGTATAATGTAACAGATGCAGCGTGTACATGGCTTGACGAGAGGGCCGTGAGCCTGTATTGCATGGAGAATAGGTAATTGACACAGGCGTATGAATTGGCGTATTTTTCTATTCTTATCCGCTGTCGCATTTTTTAATGTGACAAAAGTCGCAGCAGGAGTTGTTGTAGTTGATAAAACAACAAACACCGGCTCTGTGACTGAGGCTGACGGCCCGTACGTATTGCTACGTACGGAGGGACGTATGCATATTATCCGAGTGGATAATACGGGTTCATTGCATTTGGTGGAGCAAGCTTTCCAGGCAGGGAAGAGTGCAATACGAATAAGCACGCAGGATGGAAAATACAATTTTAAGGTTACGCTTGGAAATATAATAGAACCGGCGGTGCGCTATCCACAGCCACGTAAGCTCTTTGTAGTCTCGGATCTGGAAGGCGATTTTCATGACTTTGTGACTAATTTAAAACAAGCGGGAATTGTAAACGATTCATTGCGTTGGAGCTGGCGTGGTAATCATTTGGTGATTCTGGGGGATGTTCTTGGCAAAGGAAAGGACATAGTACCTCTGTGTTGGTACATTTACCGATTAGAGCAAGAGGCCATGGAGGCAGGTGGAAAAGTTCACTTTATTCTTGGCGATAATGAATCCATGGTACTTAGAGGTGTAACCTCAATTATTGACGATAAGTACTCCCGTTTGTCCGAACGTTTGGAGATGAACTATGAGGAGTTATGGGGGGAGAATAGTGTTTTAGGCAAATGGATACGTTCAAAAAACAGTATTGAAATTATAGGTAGAGATTTATATGTTCATGCCGGATTGAGTAAAACCGTTGTACGGAGCGGCATGAGTATTGAACAAATAAATGTTGAAATAAAGGGCATGTTGGGTTTGAAGCCCAATCATAGAGAGTGGGAAAGTAACAAGGCTCAGCTGTTGTTTGGGGCTATGGGACCATTGCGCTATCGGGGTATGGCTTTCTCTAATAAGCAGCATGTGCCAGTAACAGCTGCGGATATGCGCGTAATGTTGCGAGAATTGGACGTGTTTAGAGTAATTGTGGGGAATGCCGGCTATGAGGAAATTACCTGTAGACACAATGGACAAATTGTTATTGTAAATGGGAAATGCAATGTGGAGACGAAGAAAAATAGGGATATGGGTATACTCATTTCAAAAGGGTACAGCGAGGTGATGACGGCTAAAGGGCAGCGCAAGCCATTGGAATTTAATCAATAGCCAATACTCCGTTCAACAAATATATTTCTCTATCTTTGTCCTATAATTTTTTTGATAAAGACTAAACATATGAAAAGTATAATAGAGATAGAGCAAATGGAATTTTTTGCCTATCACGGTTGTTTTGAAGCCGAACAAATTGTGGGTAATAAATTCGTTGTAAATGTAACAATGCACTATAACTGTGACAAGGCTTCGGTGACAGATGATGTGGTTGATGCCTTAAATTATCAGCGCGCTTATGAAATTATTTCTGAACAAATGATGGAGCGCTCCAATTTGTTGGAACATGTTGCAAACAGAATGCTTAACGCGTTGTACGCCAGCTTTAATAACTTAGAATATGCTAGAGTGAAGATATCTAAAATGAACCCTCCGCTAGGTGGAAAAATTGGTGCAACAAGTGTGACAATTGAAAAATAATTGTCATAAAGTTTGGAGGTTTAAAAATTATGGTTACCTTTGCAGTGCAATTGAGAGAAATGGTCGGTTGGCCGAGTGGTCAGGCACCGGTCTGCAAAACCGTATACAGCAGTTCGAATCTGCTACCGACCTCTTAGATTGAGAACGTCCTTCGAAGAAATTCGAGGGACGTTTTTTGTTTTTAGCCACTTGCAGTGGTTGGTGGTACATAGTGGCTCACCCGATATTTAGTGGGTATAGGCGATAGACTTTTTTATCTTTATTCTTATGGAACTAATAGGATTAATAGCTTTAGTGAAAGTTGTCTTGCCTTCTAATATACTTTTATAGAGACCATAGAACATATAATATGAGGAATGTAACCTGTATTATTCTCCATATTACATGTTCATGATACAAACGAACTTATTGATTTGTTGCTAAAAATCTATTGTATATGATGCTGATGAACCACCTGTTGCTTTTAATGCAAATGAACCATTATCCTTACATATATATATTTCAACACTTGTTGTAGATGCTCCAGACGCATCTACTTGTGCTTCAAACCCCTTTTCTACTGGGCCGTATATTTGTGTCCAACTTTTCACTCTATCATTATATATTCTCTTCCCAATATCTGTGGTGACGGAAAAACTATTAATAAAATATTGCGACGCACCACTCGATATGGAATATTTTACGTAATATTCGCTCTTTACATCATTAGAATGCTCTTTATTACATAGAGAAGTATCCTCTTTGTCACAAGATGAGAAAATGATAGCGAATAAGCCAATAACTAATGTACAAAGGTTCTCTTTCATATTTTATATTTTAAATAAATGCAAAAATATAACATTAAAATAAAATATGTGTAATTGTGAATGAAAAATGCTAGTGTGATATATGTATTCTGATAAATAATATAATTTTTAATATTGTGATATAATGCAGCAAATAGGTTCTTCGTCAAACTTGATGATAAGAGGATTACTTAAGTAATTAAATTGTAGATATCAATAAAAAACTCTATCTTTAATATGCGAGTAAGGATTTAAGTTGATTTTTATAATATTTACGTAAGTCCCAGTATAAAAATGCTCTGTTGGAATTTTTCTGAAATATTGGCATTAAGTTTTGTTGATACTTTATTTTTACGCTTATGATCGCTAATATCCTCCTTCTTTTTTAATGGCTACAATAAGTGAGTTTATGTGCACATTCAACTCTCAAACTTTTGTTGTGAGCTGAGGAACTTGCTTTTGATAATCCGCAATTTGGTCTTAATATTTTCTTTTTGTCGTGAAAATGCAATAACAACTTCCTTTGTAGTCATTTTTATACAGGAAAAATAGCTGTTCATCCCTATAAAACAAAGAAAATAGAAGATTTACTTTATTTGACAGGACCTTCACTGATGCATGTTATCACAATGTGTGTTATCTATTAAAGACTTTTGATTAAATGCGACACATGTAGACTCATGTTTTCATTGTAAGAAAACATGAGTTTGGCTTATCGGAGGCTAGCGTTCTACTTGGAAATGTTTTTATTTTCTTAAACAGTAAGGGCATAACGATGAAGCTTTTGTATGAGGAGGTTGGTGGCCTAGTATTATATATGACATATTTAGAAGAGTCATATTCAGTTTACTGGATTACGATGTGTCAAGCAATTCTTTCCCAATGGAGTGGCGAGATTTAGTAATGATGGTTGAAGGAATGAGTAATGATATAGAATTACTCACTTTTCTATATGACCTAGTTATAAAAGTTTCGAGGCTTACATAATGTTGACATTCGTTATAAATAGAATAACGAATGTCACGACAAAATTCTAGAATGACAAAATAAAAGCATTGAATTTATTAGGTAGTCTATGCGCATTGTGTGTAAAATAGTTACCTTTGTCTGTTTATTTGTTTAGAATATAAAGTACTAAATTACGATAGCGTATGCAATATAAAAGAATTCTACTAAAATTAAGCGGAGAGTCTCTAATGGGAGCTCAACGATATGGTATTGATGTGAACTGCGTAGAAAGTTACGCACGTCAAGTACGTGAAATTGTTGAAATGGGTATCCAAGTGGGTATTGTGATTGGTGGAGGAAATATTTTCCGTGGTTTAAGTGGAACCTCAAAGGGTTTTGATAGAGTTAAAGGTGACAGTATGGGAATGCTTGCCACTGTGATAAATGCATTGGCTTTAAGCTCTGCGCTTGATAACGAAGGTTGTAAAAACCGCGTGTTGACAGCAATCCGTATGGAACCTATTGGAGAGTTTTACTCTAAACATAAGGCTGTAGAGTATTTAGAGGAAGGTTATGTGACTATTTTTAGCGCAGGAACAGGAAATCCATATTTTACAACAGATACCGGAAGTAGCTTGCGTGCAATTGAGATTGAGGCGGATGCAATGTTAAAAGGTACACGTGTAGATGGTATTTATACTGCGGATCCGGAAAAGGATGAGACTGCTGTGAAGTTTGATACAATTACATACGATGAGATTTTTAATCGAGGATTAAAGGTTATGGATTTAACTGCAACTGCAATGTGTAAGGAAAATAACTTACCGATAGTTGTGTTTAATATGGATAAAGAAGGTAACTTAAAGAAATTGATGAGCGGGGAGAAGATTGGGACCGTTGTGCATCTATGAGAAAAATTTTAAACAATATAGACTCGCCTGCCGATATTAAGCATTTGCCTGATACCGACTTACCGCTATTGTGTGAAGAGGTGAGGGATTATATTATTGAGGAGTGTGCGCAAAACCCGGGACACTTAGGTTCCAGTTTGGGTGTTGTGGAGCTTACAGTGGCTTTGCATTATGCGTTGAATACTCCTTATGACAATTTAGTGTGGGATGTGGGCCATCAGGCTTATGCCCATAAAATACTTACAGGTAGACGTGAGGCTTTTAAGACAAGGCGTTTGTATGGCGGAATAAGCGGATTTCCTCGTATTAGTGAAAGCGAATATGATGCTTTTGGTACAGGACACTCATCGACGTCCATATCTGCTGCCCTGGGAATGGCAATTGCTGCTAAGATGAATGGCGAAAATGACCGCCAGACAGTTGCTGTAATTGGCGATGGTTCCATGACAGGTGGTATGGCTTTTGAGGCGTTGAATAATGCGGGGGTGTATGATGCAAATTTATTGGTGATACTTAACGATAATGACATGGCTATAGACCCCAATGTGGGTGGCTTTAAGGATTATTTGTTGGATATTACGACGTCTAAAACATATAATAAGATAAAAAATGATGTATGGGATTTCTTGGGGCATTTAAATAAAGTGCAGCCGGGTACTCGTTCATTTTTTCAAAATATAGATTCTAGCGTTAAGTCGCTATTGCTCAAAAAGAGTAACTTGTTTGAAGCAATGGGATTGCGCTATTTTGGTCCTGTGGATGGACATGATGTTGTGCATTTATCGCGTATAATACAGGATATGGCACATATTCCGGGACCTAAAGTGTTACATGTTAAAACGGTGAAAGGGAAAGGCTTTAAAAAGGCCGAACTAGAAAAAACCGTTTGGCATGCTCCGGGCAAGTTTAATGCCGAGACCGGAGAGCTTATTCCGGAAAAGAATAAGAAAAGAGTTAAGTTTCAAGATGTGTTTGGAGAAACAATTTTGGAGCTGGCAAAGGCAAACGATAAAATTGTGGGTATAACTCCAGCAATGCCAACGGGCTGTTCGCTAAATATTATGATGGCGGAGATGCCTACACGATGTTTTGATGTAGGTATTGCCGAGCAACATGCGGTGACTTTCTCAGCTGGATTGGCTGCACGAGGTTTGGTGCCGTTTTGTAATATTTATTCGTCGTTTATGCAGCGTGCCTATGATCAGGTAATTCATGATGTTGCGTTGCAGCGCTTGAATGTTGTGTTTTGTTTGGATAGAGGCGGACTTGTGGGTGCGGACGGAGCAACACACCATGGTGCATATGATTTGGCTTATTTTAGATGCGTTCCGGGCTTAACAATAGCTGCTCCGATGGATGAGGAGGAATTACGGGATATGATGTATACCGCGCAGTTGCCGGGACAAGGTCCATTTGTAATACGTTATCCGCGTGGAGAGGGCTTTATGGAAGAGTGGCGCACGCCATTTAAGCCAATGGAGATTGGTAAAGGTGTTTGTTTGCGTGAGGGCAAGGATGTTGCAATTGTTGCCATTGGGACTATGTCTCAACTTGCTATGGACGTGGCTAAGGCAAGTGAACATAGTGTTGGGGTGTATAATATGCGTTTTCTGAAACCATTGGATACTGAAATGTTGAGCGATGTGTTGAAAACATATAAGCGCATTATTACGCTTGAAGATGGAACCATTGAAGGAGGTTTGGGAAGTGCAGTTGCTGAATATGTTGCCGAGCAGAATGTTGAGCATGTTGTGGTGAAGCGCATAGGAATTCCTGACAGATTTGTAGAACATGGTACAATAAGCGAATTGTTTGCCGAATGCGGAATGGATAAAGCGTCCGTTCTTGCAGCAGTTGAGGAGCTGGTGAAATTGGATAATAAATAATTGATTGTTATGACAGAGAATGATTCTTTGGTGTATTATCAGCATTTTATTAACAAGTTTCCGGGTGTAACACTGCATCAGGCGAAGGAGCTTTTAGGTAATGATTGTATAAGAGTATACAAGAAGGATGATGTTATTTATAGAGAAGGACATGCCATAAAAGGGTGCTATTTTGTGCATGCCGGTATTGTCAAGATTTATAATACAGGCAAAGAGGGAAAGCAACAAATTATAAAGTTTGAAAAGGATGGCGATTTGTTCGGTTTCCGATCACTGATAAGAAAAGAGCCGGCATGTACAAGTGTGGAGGCTATGAGCGATGTGGTGTTGCTGTATATATCGGCGAATGCTTTACAGCATTTATTGTTGAGTAGTGCGCCTTTTACCTATCAGTTGATGCAAATTACTTGTAAAGAGTTAGGAGACTCGAACAGCTATTTGAAAGATATGGCTCAGAAGAACGTGAAAGCACGTTTGGCTGAAGCTCTATGTACGTTGATAAATGATTTTGGTGTAGATGATGATGGCGTGTTGAATATCACTTTATCACGTGAAGAATTAGCAGATTTAATAGGAACTGCTACAGAAACCGTAATACGTTTGTTATCCGAGTTTAAAACCATGGGTTTAATTGCAACTAAGGGTAGACGTTTACGTATCATTTCAAGAGACGAGATAGGGCGCATTGCATTGTAAATGAATAGGTTAATAATATTATAATTTAATATATATGTAATATATTTAACTTGAACTATGGCATTACGCGCTATTTATGTTATCTTTGCGCAGATTATTTATATACTATTCATGCAAATTTTGTGTGAATAAAATGAAAAAATAAAATTATGATATCGGATACCGAATATAATAGTATCAGACCTTATCACGGGGAGGAAATTGCGGAAGCAGTGGAGAGATTAGTTAATTCTGAAGGTTTTATTGAAACCTTTGGAAAAATGGCATCAATTCCCAAGGAGCAATTGCAAGCGCTTTTGCAGGGGATAAAAACACGTGATGAATTTCAGGCCAGATTTTTCGGACCATTTACGGAGCGCCTAATTCAGAATTCTACAGATGGTGTAACTGTAGAGAATCTTGATAGAATAGATCCGGATAAATCGTATGTATTTATGTCCAATCATCGAGACATAATTCTTGATTCTGCGATATTGAATTACATTTTGCGCCAAAACGGACTACGTTATACACGTGCCGCAATTGGTAGTAATTTGCTTATTAATGAGTGGGTTACAGATGTGGTGAAGCTGAACTCATGTTTTGTAATTGAACGAGATATTGCTGTTAGACAGATGCTTGAAAGTTCTGCTCTACGTTCAAAATATTTGCGTCACGTAATTACGGAAACGCACAATTCAGTATGGATTGCTCAACGCGAGGGACGTACTAAAAACGGTGATGACCGAACTCAAAACAGCCTACTTAAGATGTTGCGTATGAGTGGTGATAGTAATTTTGCTTTAAATTTCAAGGAGCTTAATATTGTCCCAACAGCAATTTCATATGAGTGGGAACCATGTGATGATTTGAAAACATATGAGCTATATATGAAATCTGTGAGTGAGTATGTAAAAACTCCAGATGATGATATGAAGAGCATGCTTATGGGAATGATTTCTTATAAAGGGCGTGTAAACTTCCATGTGGAGCCAATTACTGACGAGGAGATAGAGTTAATTGATAAATCGTATCCTTCGAATGGAGAGCGCGTAGAGGCATTGACTCAATTGATTGACAAAAAAATTCATAGTAATTTTAAGTTGTGGCCTAATAACTACATCGCTTTTGATTTAGCTAATTCGACAAATCGTTTTGCTGACAAATATACCGATGAGGAAAAGCAAAAGTTTATTTCTATGATGCGTTCAAAGTTGGATAAACTTGAAGGTAATATGTCAATGCTAAACTCAATTTATTTGGATATCTATGCCAATCCGGTAAAGAATAGAATTAAATTCGAGGAAGAGAAATAAATATAATAACTGAAATATGAAAGCAGTACGTCTTTTAATAGTAACTACAGCATTTTTGTTGATGTTGTCTAGTATATTTTCGGTAATGACAGCTTCAAATCGTACGCCTGTTTATATAAACATTGCGGGGATTATATGTTTAGCGGTAGCGGTTTCACTGCTAAACTTTTATGGAAATAAAAATAAACCGGAAGATAACAAATAACTGTATTATGTATAAAGTAAAACGTACTATTTATCTTGGAAAGAATTCTGTAGATATTTGGTTAGGCTTGGTGAGTAAGCACAAAAATGGGAAGAATGGAAAATATACGGTATATCTTTTGACCGATTCTCCGGACTCTCCACTAAACCATGCAGAACCGCTTATCAGTAACATAGCCTCTAAAGAAACTGCGATAAAACGCGGTATAGAGTGCGCAAAAGAGATGCTAAGAAACATTATTGACAATCAAAAAGATGTCAATAATAGTGTTGAAGAATAAAATATAATAACAAGTAACTGTGTACATATATCGGTTACTTGTTATTTGATTTATATATAAAAATACAATATATCACTGTTTAATATATCATGGAAAGAAAAGTAAGAGTCCGCTTTGCACCAAGCCCTACCGGTGCATTACATTTGGGTGGTGTACGTACAGCCCTTTTTAACTATATGTTTGCCCGTCGCCATGGTGGCGATTTTATTCTTCGTATCGAAGATACAGATCAAACTCGTTATGTTGAAGGAGCAGAAGAGTACATTATCGAATCGTTAAAATGGTGTGGACTTACTTTTGACGAAGGTGTTGGATTTGGTGGCGAATATGGACCTTATCGTCAAAGCGAGCGTAAGGCACTTTACAAGGATTACGCAATGCAATTGATAGAGAATGGTAATGCATACTATTCATTTGACACTGCAGAGGAGTTAGATGCGTATCGTTCGGCATGTGAGCAACGTGGAGAAACTTTTATCTATAATGCGAAATCTCGTACATCTTTAAAGAACTCATTGTCTATGAGTGCTGATGAGGTTGCAGCGTTGTTAAATGCAGGTACACCATACGTTATTCGCTTTAAAATGCCTGATAATGAGGAGTTACATTTAACAGATATAATCCGTGGCGAGGTGCAGTTTAATACATCGCTTTTGGATGATAAAGTATTATACAAATCGGACGGAATGCCAACATATCACTTGGCAAACATTGTTGATGACCATTTAATGAAAATTACACACGTTATTCGTGGTGAGGAGTGGTTACCGTCAATGCCTTTACACGTGTTGTTGTATCGCGCTTTTGGATGGCAAGACACAATGCCTCAGTTTGCGCATTTACCATTGATTCTAAAACCTATTGGAAATGGTAAGTTAAGTAAGCGTGATGGTAACAAAATGGGATTCCCAGTATTTCCAATGCAATTTACAGATCCACAAACGGGCGAAGTATGGCATGGATATAAAGAGGATGGATATTTCCCAGATGCATTTATCAATATGTTAGCATTATTGGGATGGAATCCGGGTAACGACCAAGAGATTATGACTATTGAGGAGATGACAGCATTGTTCTCATTGGAGCGCGTAGGTAAATCGGGGTCTAAATTTGATCCGGAGAAGACCCGTTGGTTTAACCATAAATACTTAAATATGCGTAGCGATGCAGAGATTGCAACGTTACTAAAAGAGGTTGTTGCTAAGGAAGGCGTGAACTGTAGTGATGAGACTTTAGTAAAAATAAGCTCATTGTTAAAAGAGCGTGCTACTTTTGTTAAGGATATTTACAATGATGGAATGTTCTTTTTCCATGCACCATCGACCTTTGATGAAAAAGGAATAAAGAAATGTTGGAAAGATGAGACTCCCGATTTAATGCGTCGTGTTTATGATGTTATTGAGGGGATTGCTGACTTTTCTGCAGACAATATTCATAATATATTGGCAGGTTGGATTACAGAACAAGGCATTGGCTTTGGTAAAGTAATGATGCCATTACGTTTAGCCATGGTAGGCGAAATGAAGGGCCCTGATATGCACGAGATTGTAGCAGTTTTAGGTAAAGAAGAAGCATTGAGACGTTTGGATTATGCTTTAAAAACCATTGCCTAGATTGTGAAATAGTGTTTAAAGAATAATTATAAAGATAAAAATCACTTAACCCGCTCTATTGAACCACATTAAAGTTTCAATATACGGATTAAAAGTTTTATTTTTGCAAGCGGAAATAAAAATACAATTCAAAATAATTATGTCAAATCTTTCCGAAGTTAAGATTTTTTGTGGTGAGAACAGCGAATACATCGCAAGTAACATTGCAAAATCACTGGGTTTAGAACTTGGTAAAAAAACCTTCTTACGTTTCAGTGACGGTGAATTCACAGCCGCGTATGACGAAACTATCCGTGGTCAGCATGTATTTATTGTTCAATCGACATTCCCGCCTAGCGACAACATGATGGAGTTGTTGATGATGATAGATGCGGCAAAACGTGCTTCTGCATACAAAGTATGTGCTGTAATGCCTTATTTTGGTTTTGCTCGTCAAGATCGTAAAGACCGTCCACGTGTAGCTATTGGTGCTAAATTAACAGCTAACATTCTTCAGGCTGCAGGTGTAGATCGTATTATGACAATGGATTTGCACGCAGATCAGATTCAAGGATTCTTTGATGTGCCTGTAGACCATTTATATGGATCGACAGTTTTAGCTCCATACATTCGTTCTCTTCAATTAGAGAATCTTGCTATTGCTTCACCTGACATTGGTGGTTCAAAACGTGCTAACTCATGGGCTAAGCATTTCGATTCAGGACTTATCATTTGTCACAAAACTCGCGAAAGACCGAATGAGGTTGCTGAGATGAAGGTGATTGGTGATGTTGAAGGAAAGAATATTGTATTAGTAGACGATATGATTGATACTGCCGGAACTATTTGTAAGGCAGCCAATATGCTTAAAGAGCGTGGAGCCCTTTCTGTACGCGCAGTTGCAACACACGCGGTACTTTCAGGACCAGCTTATGACCGTATTGAGAATTCATTGTTGGAAGAGGTAATTGTTACAGATTCAATTCCTTTGAAACAACAAAGCGCAAAGATTAAGGTGATTTCTGTTGCCGATATGTTTGCTGAAACAATCAAAGATGTTTATGAGCACAAATCAATTAGCGATCACTTTATTCTGTAAAGTTAGCTAGTTAAGATATAAAAACCGGTTACTCCCTAGGGAATAACCGGTTTTCTATTATCACTTATTCAGTGCTTTCATTAACTCGTAGTTGAGATAATTGTAGTGTTCTCTATCTGCTTTTCTAGCAGTTTTACTACGTTTATTCAAAATGGACTTTACTTTCATCAATTGTGAATAATACACAGTCTTTCCAATAATCTTTAAGTCCGATTCCTTTGTTTGCGGGCTTAATGCTCGTTCCTCCGCATATTTAATTTCCATAAGGGCGCATGGTATCATGTCATCATCTATGGTAATACTCTTTTTAGGGGCAACGGCTACATTATCATACAAGTCCAGAGTTCCTACTAGTGCGTGTAAATAGGCGTATTGTATAACTTTATCTGCACGTGTAAGCTCTTTCTTATTTTCTGAATTCCATACTAAATCAAATAGATCTTCCAGGTATTCTGCGGGAGCGTAACGTTCCTCCTCAGTTGCTCCTTTGGCAGTATATCCTATTTTCGGGAACACAGTTCCCGAAACCAAATTTCTTGTTTGGTTAGCAATGTAGTCGTAAATTTTATCGTTGCCCGGTCGTAATTTCTCCGTGATGTTTTTGTCAAGAATCCATTCCGGATATTCGCGTAAGGAGTTGATAACAAATGCCAATGCTTCTTGTTGCTTCTCCTTAGGAACTGGAATAAAGGCTTTTTGATTATCTCCATGCACATTTTTATAAAGGAAGTTTCCGCCTATATAGCCTTCAACATGCCCTATGTATCGATTAAACTGACGCATAATTTCCTGGTACATGCTCTGAGTATAATCATAATCGTTTCCTTCGTTTGCCGTCCATGTTAGTAAGTTTTCAGTGATACGTTTTAGGTTTTTAATACCATAGTTACTTGCTTTAACCGCATCATCACCAAGTGACTCAGATTGTGATGCCGGATCAACTGTTTGTAGAATTTCCTGTTCACCGTATAAATAGATAGGATCTCCTTTCTTCTCATCAATCCAAGCGTTAAGTATCGCAACTTCCTCTTGTGCTGTTTGTGCTTCAAGAATTGGTTTATATCCCCATTTAATAATATAGTAGTCATATAAGCCAAGACGTGGGGGTAAGAAATTGGTTACACCATCTTCCGGCTGCGCAACGTAATTGAAACGTGCGTAATCCATAATAGACGAAGTTGTCCCATATTTCTCTAGAAATTGTGGTGAGCGTAATGAATCGACAGCATAAGCGTAGGATCCTCGCATATTATGCATTAATCCCAATGTATGTCCAATTTCATGCACAATTAGATATCGTAACAAAGGTCCCATAACCTCCATGTCGTACACCTCTTGTCTGGCTTTGGGATCAACGGCAGCGGTTTGTATGAAACGCCAGTTATGAAGTAGTTTTAATACATCATGGTAGAAATAGACAGATCCTTGAATAATCTCTCCACTTCGTGGATCAGTCCAAGAAGGACCCATAGCATTTGCTGTCTGTATTGCCGAATATCTAAGACATGAATAACGAATATCATCCGGATCAAATTCCGGATCATTTTCAGGGTAATCCATGGCAACTATTGCATTCTTAAATCCAATTTCTTCAAAAGCCATTTGCCAATCCTCAATACCTTCTTTTAGCCATGGTCTCCACTTGTCCGGGAATGCATTATCAATATACCAAACAATAGGTTTTGCTGGTTCAACAAGTTCACCTTTTTTCCATTTTGCAATATCCTCTTCTTTGGGCTCCATGCGCCAACGATTAATATAAGCAATGCGTTCAGAGCGGTCCTTATTCTCAGAATAGACTGTTTTTCTATCAGTAAAAAAACCAAGTCTGCTATCAGCAATACGTGGGCGCATTGGCTCTTTGTCTAATTTTATCATAGACATTGTAACAAGGGCTGTAAATGGCTCATTATTTACAGTGTAAACCATGCGGGTTTTTACGGCTATATTCTTCTCAAATGCTTTTGCTTCTACAACGCCTGATAAATCCGACTTAAAAGAGCCTTTCATTCTTGAAAAGCCAAACAATGCATCAAATGGACCCGATGGGATAAATGGCGATAAATGGCGTTCGTCCGCACAGAAAAACTTAGATGCATCAATGATTACACCCGATGAATCCTTTGTAAAGCATTTAATTGGAAATGCAGAGATGACAGGTTTAATATGATTTATGGTAAAACCCTTATAAATACTTTCGGTTGAATCGCAAATAGCTTTTTGCGTTCCATTATGTAAGTAAACCTTGTTCTCATCGCAGCTCCACTCCACTACTATCGGATCTTGCGGCATCTGTCCTGCAATAACATCTTTGTTATTACTCGTTTCAGATACTCGGCCGGCAAGTAATAGTGGATGTCCCATCAGTTCCATGGGAATCTCTAAGTAATAAGTATTCTTTACTTTATGAATATTCATTACTCCTTTTGTACTAATGGCATCCTTTGTAATTACCTTATCATAATTCTGTTTCTCCACCGGTTTCTCAGTCGCTTCAGTGTCCTTTTTAGCGTTGGCATCCTTTACAAGGGCTGCAAGCGATGATTGTCCGGATACCTGCATGGTGCACCATGCAAGCATCATCATGCTAATTGTTCTTTTCATAATGTATGAATTAATTTCTACTCGTTTAATTATCTTTCTCTATTGCTCATTGGAAACTAATCCGTTTTGATTGCCAATTTCTTGTAAATCAATACCTGTTGTACTCTTAATGTATTCACGTAGAATAGTGTATTTGGTACGCAGTTTCTCGGACTTGGTCATTAAGGCTTCGATTTCGTCCTCGGTCATTGAGGTCATTCTAGATATAAAATCATAGATATCCTTATTCCTGCTTGGAAGCATATAGTCGGTCCCTATATATGTTTGGTCATATTCCCAGAAGCCAAGTCCTTGCACATAACCTTCCTTGTCCCTATTATCCTTGTCAGCTTCAAGCGATACTCCGTATAGTTCTTCGCTAATAGCAAAGAACTGATTAGGAAAAGCAATGAGTCCATTGTCGTAAATAATATCTGCCCACAATTTTCCTTGAATATCACCGCGACATCTTAACATCAACTCATTATTATTCATAACGGTGGCTAAGGTATCAGTACGTTGTAGTCCTATAGCTAAATAGTTTCTACCACTTGCGGCAATGCGATCTACATAGGGGTCAACCCCGTAACTCTCATGATCAATGCGTTGAGATAAAAGAATCTTTATGGGAAAATACTTTCTCATAAAAGCGTCATTATAATATCCCGTTAATGTGGTTGTAATATAATTCATACTCATTTCTAATACCTTGCGGTCAGTAACCGGGAACAATATGTTTGTAGAAATACCGGCAATATTCCACTTGTAATCAACATCGTCGTAATTGTAGAGCAGATATACACCCGTATTTTTCCACAACAAATAACGCTCATGTTCAATTACATCATCACTGTCTGTAATTTCATATTTAGGCTCTCCGCGTTCCGAAGTAACGGTTTCTTCGTCATAACATCCGGCTATGCCCAATGTCATGCACAGTGCAATAGTCAATATATATAGTTTCATAATTGATAATTAAATGGTTATTTATCTTTTAATGGTTCTCTTTCCGGACGGTCAATGTTTTCTGTTAGCGGATCCATAATGAGTACGCTATTTGGAATAGGTAGCGTATAGGCCACATCGTTCTCCTCTAATACATAAACAACCTTTTCATTCAAGTTACTGAAATCCGGTGTAAACGTGTGCTCTATTCGTGGTCTGTCCCAGCGTCTTAAATCAAACCATCTGTGTTGTTCAAAACATAACTCTCTGCGACGCTCAGTCTTCACCTGGCTAAGTAAGTCGTCCCTGTCTTCGTAAACAATATCCGAATATGTTGCCGGAGTAAAGCGGGCCACCCGTAGCGTGTTTAAATCTGCTGCGGCTTCCTCCTCCTTACCTGCAATATTTACATATGCTTCGGCTCTGTTTAGGTAGGCTTCTGCAGTACGTATTGCAAATCCGTGTCTTGAGGTGTAGCTTGTTTCATAATATTTATAAGGTAAATATCTTTTTCCGCCTCCCATAAACGTACTACCTTGGTTACGGATAAAAGCACCGTCACTTGCACCATATCGTAAATCGCCACTTTTATATATGGCCTTTAGCGATGTAGAAACAGGAAATGCTCCTTTTGCTCCTGTGGCAAAGTAGTTAATGTAGTAGTTACCATAGGTAAATAGTATTTCTTTATTATTTGAGCTAAAAAAGTATTCAGCAGATGAAATACTTCCTGCACCTTTTTTAGTATTTAGATCCCACAAATTTCCATTTGCAGCTAGCGCCTTATTAGCAAACTCAATGGTAGCGCTCCAGTCTTGCATGTAAAGGGCCACACGCGATGCAAAAACATTTGCAGCTGTTTTATTCCATCGGAAAACGGTATTTCCACCTCCCGATTTTTCAAAATGCAGTAATGCATGGTCAATGTCAGTACGTATAATTTTATATATATCAGCAACTGAAGCCCGCTCATAATTCTTATTTCCCGAACCAACCAATTCGTTAATAGGAACACCTTTGGCACTTGACGCTGTTGCCGGGTCAAAAGGCTCTCCATATAGGTTTACTAACATATAGTAAGCATATGCACGTATCATATATGCTTCTGCCTTTACCTGATCTCGTTCCAATTCGCTACCCGTTACATTGTCTACATCATATAAAACCATATTGGCAACAAGAATCTCATGATAATAACGAGCCCATGCCCGGTCATCATTTAGTGTTCCGGTCATATCCAATTCCGGATCTCTTTGCCAAGTATAGTATCCGTAACCTGATACACGAGTATCCGATCCCAGTGTCGCCTTTTTTGCAAACTCTTCACAATCGTCTGTCATTATATCCAGCCAAATATGATACATATTACTGTTACGCATATTGTATATTTCGCCAAATAAGAACTCCTTGTAATCGCTAACTTTTTTAGGAACTATTTGGTCACTCGAAACCTCTTCAAGAAAATCCGAACATGACATCCCCGTTAGAAATAACAACATTATATATAATAGTCTTTTCATATTTACCTCCTTTAAAACGTTACATTAAGAACCAATGAATAAGTTGAAACCGGTGGAGTTGTTCCTCCAATCCCGCCAAACGATACTTGTTCGGGATCCTGCCCATTTAATTTCTTAGAGGCCACAAGCCACAGGTTATTTCCTTCAATTCCTATATTTGCACCTGTCAAGTGCATAGTCTTACATGCTTCAGGCTTAAATGAATAACGCAGACTTAAACTTCGTAAACGTAAAAAATTCCCTGTTACAACTCGCAAATCACTTTGGTTATACATTTGCCAACCGTTATTGGCAATGTCATGTTTACGTTTGGTGAGTGTGCCGGCTTTCATGTTTAGCTGCTCTGTAGACAGGGTTGGAATGTCCGTAAAGCTCTCATCTCCTGCCTTGCGCCAACGGTTAACAAACTCAGAGGTCATGTTTTGTTGCGGGTTAGGAAGCCTTTGTCCACTATTACTATACAAATTATTTAATCTTATTTTAGAGCCTACACTGTATGAGAAGAACGCACTCAATGTAAAACCTTTATAATTAAAGCTATTGGAAAAACCTCCTTGAATGTCCGGAACTCTATTTCCTGAATAGCTAAAAACCTTTTCAAACATTTCTTTGCGTGTGGAGCCGTCAGTCTCCTCTGTATCTGCGAAGGTTGGTAAACCTGCTTCATCCAAACCATTATATTTGTATGAGAAGAATGAGTTAATTGCATGTCCTTTAATAATTGCACTTCCGTTTGTATACTGCTCATAAGTATACTCCGAAATCATACCGCCTCGAGTTACTTTATTAATGTTTTTTCCTCCATTAATGGATAAGGACCACATAAAACTTGGGGATTTTACTGGAACAGCATTTACAATAAGTTCATATCCTTTATTCATAATGTCGCCGGCATTTAAGCTCATATAGCTGCTACCATTGGTGGAGGCTACCTCCACGGATACAATCTGGTCATGTCCTTTCTTGTAATAATATTCCACAGTACCGGAAAGTCTATTCCCTAATATAGCCCAATCCAAAGCAACATTATATGATTTAGTCTTTTCCCATTTTAAAAACGGATTAGGGAGTTTAGCCAGTGTTGTAATATATTCGCCCGAAAGTTGATCCAATGCCCCTGTGTTCATTATTAAATTTGGAGTCTGGTCGTCCGATACATTTCCTTGAATACCGTATGAGCCTTTAAATGAAAAATCATTTAACCATTCCACATTCTTTAAGAAACTCTCATTGTGCATACTCCAGCGTGCCGATACGGACCAGATAGGTAAAAAACGGACACTTTTATCTTGTCCAAATTTATTTGAACCATCCGCGCGGATATTTCCATTAATAATATATCTGGATTTGTAGGAGTATGTCGCAATACCAAACCATGACAAGTAATTGGACAATCTGTTAGTAACAACATCCGGCGATGCGATGAGCATTTTATTGTACATTGGCCACATTATTGGGTCTATGTTAATAAACTTCTCTCCACGGTCTGGCATGTAACCCCACTGTGTTGACTTTAAACCTGTATATTTTGTGGAACGTGCTTCTGTCCCTGCAACCAAAGTCATGTTATGGTAACCTTTGTTCAAATTGTAATCAATTTGACCTCTCGCTGTATATCCTCTGCTACGTGTATTTCCTGTTTTAAGCTCTCCACCATAAGGCAGTTTACACATTTGTTGACTCCATACGTCATTATCGGGAAATTCAACGCCATAATCTAATCTCCTTAGTTTCGCGGCCTGATAACTTTTGTCTGAGAACCATTCTCTGTCCTCCGTATGTGAATCGTTCATGGAAAAATGTCCGGTTAAGCGTAAACCTTTTAATATTTTCCATTCGGCATTTGCATTGAAGTTTAATTGACTTGTTTGTATGCTTCGTTCGGAGTTATCTATTTCATTTAATATGTTATACTGTAGCATATTCTCATTATATCCCATTTCTCGGTTATAGTATGCATAGCTACCGTCCGGATTAAACGCAGGGATTGCTCTAGATGTATTGTAAGCATAATCATAAGGTGAAACTGACGAGTGTAAATAGTCCTTGTCAATAATAGAACCCCTAATTTGTGCTGTTGCTGTAAATTTCGGAGTAATATTAAATTGCATTTTTCCCATTACGTTATATTGTTCTACGCCTGTACCTTTTACATTAGCCTGTTCTGATACATAGGCAGCAGAGAAATAGTAATTCATTTTATCCGTCGCTCCCGATAGAGATAAATTGTGTTTATGCGAAAATGAATTTCTGTATAGGATATCAAACCAGTCCGTATTATTTTCCTCAAGAATTTTTACCTTATCCAGGAAATCGTCATAAGTAATGCGTCTATCATACAAATCGTATAGTAATCCCTCATATCCCACGGCTGCAGGCATATAACTATATTGTAATCCGCGAGCCTCGATTTCCTTCGAAACGTCAATGCGTTCTTTAGAATTCATACGGTGTAACTTGTCATAGCTTGGTCGTTCTGTCATTGAAAAAGTTCCTGAGTAGTTTACGCGTGTATCCCCGCGTTTACCCTTCTTTGTGGTAATTACAATAACGCCATTTGCAGCTCTAACTCCATATATTGCGGTTGCAGAGGCATCCTTAAGTACATCAATACTTTCAATATCCATAGGGTTAAGCCCCTGAATGGCATTTCCTATAATATTCACATTGTCTAAGTTGTTTAGCTCCTCTGTTGCAATAGAAACCGGATCGTCAAGGATTATACCATCAACAACCCATAAAGGCTCTCTGTTTCCGGAAATTGTAGATGCACCACGTATACGTACTTTTGTAGCAGCTCCCGGAGTAGATGTAGAATTAAGTACCTGTAAACCTGGGATTTTACCTTGTAGCATGTTGTCAATGCTAATGGCATTACTTTGAATGACATCCTCTCCCTTAATGGACGATACGGATGATGACAATACACGCCTGTCAATGCGTTGGTAGCCGGTAACAACAACTTCTGCAATTTTTTCAAGCGATTCGCGCATTTGTACGTTCATATCCTTGCCCGGCTCCCATTTTCGCTCCACAGATTGCATTCCAACAAACCTAAATTGAAAGGTAATATCCTCCGGGTTGTTAACGGCTAGTTTAAACTCGCCTTTCACATTGGTAGTAGTTCCCACGGCAGTACCTTTTATATGGATAGTTACTCCCGGTAAAGGGAAACCGGACATATCTGTCACCTTTCCTTTTATTTCTGTGGCAGTTTCTTTTTGTGTGGCAGTTTCAGTGCGGGGCTTAATAACAACCATATTGTCTACATACTCCCATTGAATGGAGTTGCCAAACAGCTGTTTTAATACAGTTTCAAGAGGCGTATTGATAACATCAATTGTAACTTTTCGGTTAACATCAATGTCGTTATGACTGTAAAAAAACTCCATTGAAGTTTGTTTCTTTAGTTCGCCAATAACGTTCTCAATTGTCATCATTGAGGTTTTGAGCGTTATACTTTGTGTTTTATGCATACCAAAAACAGATGTTTGTAGCATTACAAAAAAGCAAAGCATAACCATTAGGGTGCGAGAAGCACTGCCTCGCGAATGAAAGGCTTGATTTTTCATGATTTTTATGGTTTTTGTTAATTGTAGGTTAATATCTAGGTGCTGTAGGTAGTGTATATCTTATCTGTAAACTTTTATATAGTTGTTATGTTGTTCAAATTTTAGTGATGTTGTAGAAGATACTATTGCAATAACTTCATTTATAGTATAGTTTTTATTTAAGCGTCCGGTAAACAGGTAGTTTTCAAGTGCAGGTTCCTCAAATATAAACTCAACATTGTACCAACGAGTAAGTTGTTTTGCAATGTCCTTAATTGGCATAGCAGAAAAATGGAATAGACCTTCTTGCCATGATTTTGCCAAATCTGCATCTACAATCTTTTTTGCCAATTTGCCTTGACTCAAAAAAGCTTGTTCGTTTGGAGTTAAAAGTAAGCTGTCTTGAAAATTAGCAGAGTAGCACATCACTTTTCCTGTCAATAATGTTGTGTTAATAGTCTCGTTTGTAAAAGCTTTTACATTAAAACTTGTGCCAAGTACCTTGATTGCCATTGAATCTGTTTCAACAATGAATGGGCAATTCTCATTTTTAGTTACTTCAAAATATGCTTCGCCTTCAAGATATACACGTCGCTCATTGCGTCCAAATGTTGCCGGAAAGTGAAAGTTACTTTCGGAGTTAAGCCACACCTTGGTTCCATCGCTTAGTGTTATCTTATAATCAGTCATGCGAGGCACGCTTATACGGTTTAACTCATTAGCTTCTTGTTGTGCCTCCCTGTTAGTAAGGGTTAAACTTTTATCCTTTTCAATGTGAATAGTGTTGCCAATTATAGAATCCGAAATCCCCGACAGGTTAATCTGCTCGCCGGAACCAAGCGTTAATACGATGTCGTATTTTTCGATATCGTTATTTATCTGCGGTTTGTTCTGAGTAATATACCACAGTGTAATGGAACTTATCAAAAGGGGAGTAATAACAGCTGCAACTCGTAGCGTTTTAGAAAAGATAGATCTCTTTATTGGTGTACCATGTTGTACTTTAGTTTCAATAACAGTCCACATTTTTTTGCTGTTTACCTCAATGTCTTCGGGAGCTACGTTCAGAATATCCGCGTAGAGTTGATTATCCGAGAAATCACTTTTCTTGGCAAACAATTCGTTGATAATATTGTGGATGTTGTCGATTTTCATTTTCACTTTTGTTGACGGCTATTTAATAATAGACGGGAAATAGGTGTAAATAGGGTGAAAAGATTTGGAAAAAAAATAAAATTAATCGGATAAGTTATGTATTGTGTTAATTAATGCACAGATAATAAGTGTATTACATCCAATATCTTCCTTTATTTTTTTATAACCTATCTTAATTTGGGTTTTTACGGTGTTAATAGAAACACCCTTTTTATTGGCAATGTCCTGATAACTTAATCCCTCAATACACCCCATTATAAAAAACTCTCGGCACTGAGTGGGCAACTTATCAATGGCTTTCTGTAATAGGATAATGCGTTCATCATGCTCGGAATATTCCGGATGGGTGATTAATTCTTTATCTACATGTTCTGCATAGCGGTTTTCAACTTTTCTATGCTCCAATATATCAAATCCTGCATTACGAACAACACGGTGGATATAGCCTGAGAAGTTATCGGATATATTTACCGAGGCTCTTTTTTCCCATAGTTGTATAAATGCATTTTGTACAATATCTTCAGCCTCAGGTCTGTTTTTTACAATCCCAAGCGCATACAAATAGAGTTGTTGATTGAAGCGAGAAAATAGCTCCTTAAATGCATTCCAATCATTCTCATTTTTGACTTTTTCCAATAAAGTAAAGTCGTTTTCCATGCAGTGTGTTAAAATAAGCTAACTAAGTTTGAATAGGAATGCAAGATATAAAATAAATACAATTAATGCCCAATGCTATAGTTATAACAATGTGTTTAACACAGGTTGATGTTTCCGTGTTCTCTGCATCTCATTCAACTCTCATTCGGGTTTCATTGTGGTTTCATTCAGGTATGGAGGGTCAAACCTGAATGAAACCTGAATGAAAGCTGAATGAAACCTGAATGAAACCACAAGCGGCTTAGGAGCGGATGTATGGCGGAAATTAGGATTTAAAAGATATTTCTCACGTAATAAATATTGGAGAGTATGATGGTTTGTTTTTCTTTTTTATCGGGCTCAGTTAGATAATGCAGTATAAAAATCAAAATTTTGTATTGCAATAGATGCCGAAAGGATTGACATAGCGGTGGCTCGTTGCGTTATTATTTTACTTTTTAGTGGATGTGTTATCAAATCACAATATTTAAAATAAAAATTGTAAATTGCGAGCTGTTGAAAAATGAATGTAATACACAGTAAATATTATCACTTATGAAGGCATTGAATTTAAAAACGCTGACTCCTTACTTAACGGCTATCGGGGTTTTTATAGTTTTGATTTTGGTTTATTTTTCGCCCATCTTTTCGGGAAAGGTAATTTCACAGTCCGACCACTCATCTTACTTGGGTGCGGTACAGGAGGTGAATAAGTATGTTGAACAGACGGACACAGTGAATGTATGGACCAATTCCATGTTTAGCGGAATGCCTTCAACTTCGATAACTAACCGTACTCCGGGTAACTTGGTGTATAATGCGACCGAGCCTTTAAGGTTATTGCCACATCCAATGTCGGAGCTATTTATTGGTATTACCGGTTTTTTTGTATTGCTCATTGTGTTTGGTGTTAACCCATGGTTGAGTTTGGTTGGAGCAATAGCATTTGCGTTTTGTGCATATAATTTCCAAATTATTCAAGTTGGACATAATACTAAGTTAACGGCAATGATGTATATGCCTTGGGTGTTCTCGGCTATGGTGTATACGTTGCGAAAGAATATGTTTGTGGGCTTTTTATGGTTTGCAGCAGCTTTATCTTTAGAGATTATGGCAAATCACCCGCAGGTAACTTATTATTTAGCCTTTATGTTATTTGCTTATTGGATAAGTGAGTTAGTTATGTCCATTAAGGACAAAACAGTTGCCCGTTTAACAAAGGCTACGCTGTTGTTATGCGTAGGTGCATTGTTAGCTGTGGGAACAAATGTGCATCGCTTGTGGCCAATTTATGAGTACTCAAAGTACACAATGCGTGGCGGATCGGAACTTAATAAACTTAATCCTAATACACAACAAAGTAAGAGCGGTTTAGACATAGAGTATGCCACAGCATGGAGCTATGGAGTAGGTGAGACCATGAACTTGCTTATCCCAAATATGTATGGAGGTTCATCGGGTGGAGCATTAACTACAAAGTCTGAGACCTATAAGTTTTTAAAACAAAATGGAGCTCCAAATGCCGACGAGATAGTCCAACAGTTGCCTTTATATTGGGGACCGCAACCATTTACTGCCGGACCTATGTATATGGGTGCCGTTACTATTTTCTTGTTTGTGCTTGGCTTGTTTTTAATTAAAGGAGGCATGAAGTGGTGGATTGTTGGAATAACGCTTCTTGCAATATTGCTGGCTTGGGGAAAACATTTCCTATGGTTTTCAACGTTCTTCTATAATTATGTACCAATGTACAGTAAGTTCCGCGTGCCATCCATGATTTTGATATTGCTGCAAGTAACATTACCGTTGTTGGGCTTTTATGCGTTAAATCGTTTATTGACAAAAGACATAGATAAGAAAGTGGCGATGAATGCTTTGAAAAAAGCGTTTATTGTTGTTGGTGGTTTATGTTTGTTATATGCACTTGTACCTTCAATTGCCGGCAGCTTTACTGCACCGGGCGATGCGCAATATCCGGAATGGTTGCGCCAGTTGTTGCCTGCCGATAGAGCAATGCTACTACGCACAGATGCTTTCCGTTCATTGATTATTGTTGTTGTAACTGCTTTTGCAATTTATTTGGCCTATAACGGCAAGATTAAGCGAGGTTTTCTTTATGTTATTCTAGGTGCTACTATCCTTTTTGACATGTGGGGTGTAGACAGACGTTATTTGAACGATAATCATTTTGTTACGGAACGTAATTTTCATAGTGCTTTTGAGCAACGTGCCGTAGACAAATTTATTTTAAAGGATGGAGATATTCACTATAGAGTATTGGATTTAGCGGTAAATACTTTTAATGATTCGCACTCGGCATATCACCATAAATTGATTGGCGGGTATAGTGCGGCCAAACTGCAGCGTTATCAGGATTTAATTGATTTATATATTCAACGTGAGATTAGTGCTTTTGCTAAGGCATATCAGAATGGAGTAAGTGAGGATTCTCTGTTTAATACAATGCCTGTGGTTAGCATGCTTAATGGTAAATATATTATTATAAATCCTAATGCTCCGGCTTTGGTGAATACTCAAGCTTACGGAAATGGTTGGTTTGTTGAGAATGTTATACCTGCTGCTAATGCCGATGAGGAGATTGCTTTATTGGGTTCCATAAATCCGCACGAAACAGCCATTGTTGGTGTAGAATTCAAGGATGTTGTGAAGAGTGCATCCAAGGATAGTAGTGCTACAATTACTTTGACAAGTTATAGACCGGATATTATGGAATATAAGGTTAAAACAACAAAGGATGGTGTTGCATTGTTTAGTGAGATATATTATCCAAAAGGTTGGAAAGCCTATATTGATGGCGTAGAGACACCAATATTTAGAGCAAACTATGTGTTGCGCGGATTGAATATCCCTGCAGGCGAACATGAGGTACGTTTTGTTTTCCGTCCGGATTCGTACATATACGGATCTATTATTGCGTATGTATGTTCGGGTATCATACTAGTGCTTTTATTGGGTTATATTGTTTTCGCTACTGTAAGTTTCTTTAAAAAGAAAGATTGATGAAGATAGTTATATTAGGGCCGGCCCACCCTTTGCGAGGTGGGATAGCGGCGTTAAATGAACGTTTGGCTACACAACTAATAAGTGAGGGTGATGATGTAACTATTTATAGTTTTTCTTTGCAATATCCTTCAATCCTTTTTCCGGGTAAGACCCAGAAAACAACCGATCCCGCTCCTTTAGGTATTAAGATAGTGGAGAAAGTGAACTCTGTGAACCCTTTGAATTGGATTACAGTAGGGAACGAATTGAAACGAATGCGCCCTGACTTAATCTTGGTGCGTTATTGGCTCCCTTTTATGGGACCTGCGTTGGGCAGTATTTGCCGCTTGGCGCGAAGTAACGGTTATACTAAGGTAATTTGTATTGCCGATAATATTATACCACATGAAAAGCGAATAGGCGATTATAGTTTTACGCGCTACTTTACAGGTGGGGTGGACGGATATATTACAATGTCTCACGATGTGTATAAGGATATAGATTGTTTTGTGAAAAATCCGATAAAGCGCTACACAGAACATCCTATTTATGACCACTATGGGGAAATTATTCCTCGGCAAGAAGCACTTGAGCGCTTAAAATTTGACGATAAATACAGGTATATTCTATTCTTTGGTTTTATAAGAGATTATAAGGGATTAGATTTATTACTAAATGCCATGGCTGATGAGCGTTTACGCGCTTTGCCGTTAAAATTATTAGTAGCGGGTGAGTACTATGGTAATAAAGAGAAATATGAAGCGTTAATTAAAACGCTCGACATAGAAAATAATGTGTTAATTAGGAGTGATTATATCCCTAATAATGAAATAAACCTTTATTTTTGTGCATCTGATCTGATTGTACAACCCTATAAAAGTGCAACGCAAAGTGGTGTAGCACAAATAGGATATCATTTTAATAAGGCTATGTTAGTGACACGTGTTGGTGGCTTGCATGAGATTATAGAAGATAAACAATCGGGGTATGTTGTTGAGCCGGCAGTCAAAGAGATTGCAGACGCAATAGTTGATTTTTATGTTAATGAACGACAGAGCGATTACGAACAGCGTTGCAAAATGCTGAAAGGGCGATTTGCTTGGGATATAATGACTCAAAACATAAAAAAACTGTATCAGGAAATTAAGGGTAGTTGAAAGTTAAGATATGAGGATAGTTTTTTGGATTGCTGTAATTCTGACAAGCATTATTGGATGTACAAGTTTACCACCCACTACGTATAGTGATTTAATCACTGTGCGTGATGAGTTGCAACTTAATATTGATTTTGCCGAGGACAGACAGTTAAATACAGCTCTAAAACTACTGAGTGTGTATCGCGATCATCCTCAATATCTAGATTCTTTAAATCGCTTAAAAATAGATACAGAACAAGTTATTGAGTTGTTGGAGGTGAATAAAAACAAAATACCTCGTAAGCTCGATAATAGTTATAACTTGGTTATTGCTTGTTGTTATAAAAACTTATTAATAAAGGAGAGAGGGTATACTTGTGACTCTCTATTAAATAAATATTTGTCGCATATAACGAAATTAGATGCGAATGAGTCCCTTACGGTGCGCGAAAGAGGTTTTTTGAATTTATATAAGGTTATTCCTAATTTTACTTCTAGGTATGTTGTCAATATAGAATCCCTTGAGATGGCAATAACCTGTTTTTTTGATTCGAAGGATACAGTTTCATATTACCATGCCAACCAGTTAATGGGGAGGCTACTTATGCGTTCAAATCCGGAGTATGGCCGTCGTTTTATCGAAAATGCACTAAATATTCTGGATACATTACCAGACAGTAACCGTGAGGATAAGCGTTCTGCATTAATAAAAACTTATGTACGTAATCTTGCTTTTCAAGGGGATTATGCCGCTGCTACAAAGATATTTAATCAATACCATCCTCAATCAGAGCTTCATTATGAGATGCTGGCCGATATTGGTCAGTATGACTCAATTATTGCACTTTCCAGGCGTGCTACTAGTGCGGATACATCCGAGAATTATAATAATATGAAACGTAGCGTGTATATAGCACGTGCATATCGATTGACCGGAAATCACAGGGTAGCAGACACGCTCCGTGCGGACCTATTAGCTTATTTGGATGCTTTTTATAAACGTAAACCTGTAAACTCTTTAACAGTACCGCCCGTGATATTCATGACGTATCAGGAATGTATAGAAGCGGAATTGGATAAGCATAATATAAAAAAAGTAGAGGAGTTAATTCCACGATTATTGCAATATTACAAGAATCAAGACATGCTAACGCTTGAGAATAACTTCCCTATTTTCAACGTTGAGGAGGTAAAAGCGCAACACATGTTGCGAGCTGGTTATGTACAATCGCTTATTGAGCAGATATTTCATATATATGACTATATGCTTATGGCCACCGTTCATAACGGCGATTTAGCTGTTGTTGAACGTATTATATGGCACCAAAATACGATGAGCATTATTGCACAGGAGCTCCAGTTGTCGTCAACCAATCCGAGTTACTTTACTTCCATGGAGGAAAGACTGTTAACTGAGAATATGTTACAAGTAAACAAAAGGAATAAGCTTTTAAAGCAGTTGAACTATGCAACGTTCTTTGCTTTTATTGTAATGGCATTCTTATTTCTGGGGATTTCCTATCAGCGCCAGCGTCACAAGTATCATCAGCGTATTTTAAAAAATGCACAGCAAAAGGCAAAGACCGAATTAGAAGATGAGTCTGAGGATGAAATTATGAGTAAGGACGATGACTATGCAATGCGACAATTGTTTGAAAAGTTGAGACGGAAAATAGAGACAGAGGAGTTGTATTTGGATTGTAATCTGAAACTTGCCGATTTGGCTGCTTTGGGAAATTCAAATAAAACATATACCTCAATTGCTATTAATACTTGTGCAGGGACGAATGTAAATAACTGGTTAAACAATATGCGTATTGACCATATGTTACCTAATTTGTTAACCAATAGATTGTCATTGGATAGTTATTCGGCTGCATGTGGCTTTGCATCTCGTGCCACTTTTTATAGAGCTTTTAAACAGTATACCGGACTTACACCGCAAGAATACATTGCGCATGAGCAAAATAGTAACATAACTGAAACCGAAGAGGACGTTATTTCGTCTACCTCATAAACATTAGTATTACTACAGAACCCTATTGCCCAATTGTCAATGGAGTTGGTGTGCTAATAAACTAACAACTTACTGTTTATGAATAAATTGATCTTACGTTTTCTGTTATTATTTTTACTGCTTGCTAATTTAATACCCAATTTTATCTTTCTATTTACAGAGAACTACACTTTTACTCAAAGTATAATTTCCATAATATTACCATTATCTCTATTCTCCTTGCTTTTTGTGGTTATTAGAAGAGTGGGGGTAATGCAATTGCTTTTAATTCCTTTCTATGCATTGTGTGGTTTCCAATTGGTGGTTCTATACCTATTTGGGGAGTGTCCAATTGCCGTGGATATGTTGCTAAACTTGCCCACTACGAATGCGACAGAAGCATCGGAATTACTAAACAACTTGTGGCCTGCCATCATATTGGTGTTGTTTATTTATGTTCCTGTAATAGCAATTGCAATATTTTTATTGAGTAAACGTATTTATTTAGCAGAGTCGATTAGACAAAATGTATGCAAATATGCATCCATAGGGATGGGAGTAGCTATACTCTTATTGTTATTTAATCCCGACTCATTTTACATACGTCAGGATGTTTATCCGTTCAATGTTTTTAATAATGTGTACATTGCAATGGATAAATGGGACAAGAGCGAAAACTATGCAGAAAGCTCAGCTTCGTTCCATTTTCATGCCCGTAAAGCAAATAGTGTAAGTGATAGGGAAGTGTATATATTAGTAATTGGCGAGGCGTCTAGAGCAGATAATTGGCAACTAAACGGATACCAACGTGAAACGAATCCCAATTTATCAAGACGCTCTAATTTGTACTATTTTCAAGATGCCTTAACTCAATCTAATACTACGCATAAAAGTGTTCCGTTGATATTATCCCATATTGACGCAGCTAATATTAATAATTTGCACAAAAGTAAAAGTATAATATCGGCAATGAACGAGGTTGGTTTTACTACCTTATTTTTATCCAATCAGACACCCAATCGATCTTACACGGATTATTTTGCCGAAACATCCCATATACATAAAAACATTCGCTCCGGGAATTTAATAACAAGCAATGCATTTGATATGACTTTGGTGGATAGTTGTATCCATTATATTGAGCACTCATCGGAGAATTTATTTATAGTGTTACACACCTATGGTTCGCATTTCCGATATGAGGAACGTTACCCCACACAGTTTGCTCACTTTAAACCCGATGTAATTAGCAATATAAAAATTACCGAGCGGGAGGCATTGATAAACAGTTATGATAACTCTATACGCTACACAGACCATGTATTGGATTCATTATTAACCTATTTACATGCGTCGGATATATGCTCGGCTCTCCTTTATACAGCGGATCACGGTGAGGACTTGTTGGACGATGACCGCAAGCGATTCCTTCATGCTTCGCCATATCCAACCTATTATCAAGTTCATATTCCGTTTATGTTATGGTTCTCCGAAAAGTTCATTAATCATTTTCCTAACAAGATATCGGCAGTAAAAGAGAATCTACCTAAAGCCGTATCTACATCGAACGTCTTTCACACATTAATGGATATGGCATCCGTGCAGTGTGAGCACTTACAACCGCATAACTCTCTTTTATATCCCGGCTATATAAATCAGCAACGATACTACCTGTCAGACTCTGATGAGGCGCAACCTTTCAACGCCTGTGGATTGAAGAAAGTAGATTTGTCCATGATGAAAAAGCACAATATCTGTTTAGATTTAAACACTATATATTAAATTTTGATAAATATGTGTGTATATTTTTCTTAATTCAAGCTATTCATTATATTTGTAATGCTCAAAATGGTTGAAAACCAAATCCCTATCGTGGAATACAGAAATGAGTGGCGTTGATGCCTTTTATTAATCATTTAAATTTTTAGTGGACAATGAAAGTAGCTGTAGTAGGTGCAACTGGTCTGGTTGGCAGAAAAATGTTGCAAGTATTAGAAGAACGTAATTTTCCTGTAACAGAATTAATTCCTGTTGCCAGTGAACGTTCAGTAGGTAAGATTGTTAAGTTTAAAGGACAAGAATATAAAGTTGTAGGAATGCAAACTGCAATTGATATGAAGCCGAATGTAGCAATTTTCTCAGCCGGTGGACAAACATCTTTAGACTGGGCTCCTAAATTCGCAGAAGCTGGAATCACGGTTGTAGATAACTCATCTGCATGGCGTATGGACCCTACTAAAAAATTAGTAGTGCCTGAAATCAACGCAAACACTTTAACTGCTGAGGATAAAATTATTGCAAATCCAAACTGTTCAACAATCCAAATGATTGTAGCGGTAGCTCCATTACACCATCGTTATGGAATTAAGCGTATGGTAATTTCAACGTACCAATCAATTACTGGTACAGGTATCCGCGCCGTTAACCAATTAGATGCTGAGCGTGCAGGCGAAACACCAGAAATGGTTTATCCTTACACTATTGATAAAAACTGTTTAGCTCAATGTGACGATTTTACAGATAACGGTTACACAAAAGAGGAAATGAAGCTTATCAAGGAAACTTGCAAAATTATGGGCGATGATTCAATCAAAGTTACTGCAACAGCAGTACGCGTTCCTGTTGTAGGTGGACACTCTGAAAGTGTAAACATTGAATTCAATGAGGATTTTGATATTAATGAAGTGGTTGATATCCTATCTAAAGCGGATGGTGTTATTGTTGAGGACGATATTGCTAATAAAGTATATCCAATGCCTATCAATGCGCACGATAAAGATGAGGTTTTTGTTGGACGTATCCGTCGTGACCATTCTCAACCAAACACATTAAATATGTGGATTGTTGCTGATAACTTACGTAAAGGAGCTGCAACAAATGCAATTCAGATTGCTGAATACTTAAATGCACACAATTTGATCTAAGATCATTACAATATAAAAAAGAGGGATTCAACATCCCTCTTTTTTATGTTTACACCTCAACAACATCAAATAAAACATTGTAATCCAGTGCGGCGCATGCCATGCCTTTTTCAACTTTTGTACCTTCCTTAGGTAGTAATGTATCCATTTGTTCCTTGGCATCTTTACGTAGTGTAGCCTTCCAGCCGTGTCCGTCGGCATTGACAAGTGAGATACTCATATCATCCGGATTTCCAAGGGTTAGTTTACCGCGTCCCGGAGTGCATCCAGTAACAAATATAGCTCCGTCCAGAGGACATTTTGCCATGTTGGCAACAAGTGTGTATCCATCCGGATTGCTATGCATTGCATATAATCGGCGCATTAACTCAGTACCTCCCACAATCCCTATAGCTAAACCGGGACATACATGCCCATGCATAGGTGCTGCTCGTGCCAATAATGCTTTTTTATCATTGTTGAGAATTTCGCGAATTATGTCAAGTCGCGGGTCTGCCAGCGCTAGATCATCGTGTACCTCTGTGCGTTGAAAAAGGGATGTGTCGCAATGTTTTAAGTCTACAACAGGAGTCCCATCCAAGGCATCGGCACCTTCAACATAGATTTTATTGGCCTCTATTTTCACAATTTTTACGGTAGTAACACCCAAGTGGTTAGGACGTTTTGGTGAGCGCGAAGCAAAGACTCCTTTCATCTCTCCGGTACGGACACGCGTTATTAGTTCCGTACGTTTTTCCTTGTGGAAATAGAAAATCATGTCCAGATACTGTGCTTCATTTACATTTTGTAATCCCTCTGCGTACTCCGGAAGGATTTCGATACACGAAACATCTTTTTTTATAAACTCAGGTACGGTTGAGTTTGCATAATTATTGTGTACAAAACCTATTGGGTCTAAGACAATCATAATTTTGTGTATTATGTGATTAATATTTAGGTTTAATTATTTCTTGGAATAATGCAAATACTATCATTATGCTGTATAACATCTACACCGATATCATATAAATATTCAATGTTCTCCGAGGTGTATACGGATTGTGTCCCCGATGCAAAAACCTCTCCATTTTTAAGCATTAACGCTTTGTTGCAAAAGCGTGCAGCAATATTGACATCGTGTATGGTAATAATAACAGTTATCCCTTCGGTGGTAAGCTCTTTAAGTAGCTGCATCACCTTCATTTGGTGATTAATATCAAGATTGGCTATTGGCTCATCCAGTAATAAAATAGAAGGTTCCTGTGCCAAAGCGCGCGCAATATAAACGCGCTGTTGCTGACCACCACTTAAGGTGTTAATGTTGCGCATGGCAATATCCGTTAAATTTAATCTCTGTAATAATGTGCTAACCACTTCAAGATCGTGCTCATGCGGTGAGCTATTAATGTATGGTTTTCTACCCAATAAAACAGTATCGAAAACACTTACACCTTGTATCTCCGGTGTTGATTGTGGAATGTAGGCAATGGTGTGTGCTAGTTTATTGTCTGAGATTTGTTTAATAGCTACCCCATTTATCTCTATTGTGCCGTGCTTAACTTTTAGAATCTTATTTATGCACTTTAACAGTGTGCTCTTACCGGATCCGTTTTGACCAATAATGGCAACCATATCGCCCTTTAAAGCCTCTAAACTTACGTTCTTCAGTGTCAGCTTTTGTGGCGAGTATCCAAAATCTATATTGGTTATATTAATACTTTTCATACGCGTTTACGAATTAGTAAAAACAGGAACAGCGGTACGCCTAGAAATGAAGTAAGTATACCTACCGGAAGCACTATTGGCGACAGGACCGTACGTGCCAACGTGTCACATAACAATAAAAATAGGCCGCCAAACAAAGCCGAACCCGGTATTAGGAATTCTTCATTCTCTCCAATACATTTACGTACCATGTGTGGAACAACTAAGCCCACAAATGCTATTACTCCAAAAAAGGAAACAGCTACAGCCGTACATAGTGAGGTTATTATTAGTCCACTTATTCTTAACCGCTCAGGATGTACACCCATGCTTTTAGCATAGTCATCGCCTGAACATAGCATTTTATAATCCCAACGTTTACGTTGAAAATAGATAAATGATGGTAGTAGAACAACGCTCAAAAAAATGAGCTTGTGCCAATCGCTACGTCCAAGATCGCCAAAATTCCAAAAAACAATGCTTGCCAATTGTATACTATTTGCTAAATATTGCATTACTGCAATACCTGCCCCAAACAGTGAGTTTATAATTACGCCGGAGAGAATAATGGTTTCCACCGATGCGCGTTTAACTTTTATAATAAGTAAAATAATACCCAGGCCCACCATACTCCCAATAAAGGCGCAAAGCGTTGCCAGATATGGGCTTGTTGCAATAAACCACCCTGCACTACCGGCAGCTGTGGCTCCCGCACCTAAAAACACAATGCCAAATGCGGCACCAAATGCGGAGGCATTGGATATGCCAAGCGTATAGGGCGATGCCAAAGGATTGCGTAAAAGTATCTGCATAACTGCACCGGATAGAGATAAAACAGTACCGGTTAGTATTGCGGCAATGACACGTGGTAGCCGAATATTTAAAACAATTCGGTTATTAACAACGCTTCCCTCTCCCCATAGCATCTGCCATAAGTCAGTGTAATGTATTTGGTGAGAACCAATAATTAACGATGCTACAGCTATAACAACTAAAAGAAAAAATAGTATCCATAAAAAAAATCTGTTACGTGCGCGATAGCGCTTATACGCCGTTAATACGTCTTGCTCCATAATTTAGCCTCAAAAACATTACAAAACTCTTTCCAACGGGCAATGAGTGTTTCGGCAATTGGGGCTCCAACAAGGTGTGTCATTATTTCGTCCGTTTTTTCTCTCATATCTATATCTTCAAACTGTTCGGGACACAATACCTTTCCAATGTACCATGCGTTTACCAACATAACATCAAAATTGCAATGATTATTGTTGTTAGGCCATAACATATAGATGTCATTATTTCTGTATGCCTTTAATAACGATGTAATATCGGGTTTGGTCTTGAAGTCCTCTTTTATCAAATTCCATCCGGCTAAATCCACAAACATAACGTCCGGATTCCAATCAATAAGTTTCTCCCAGTCCACGGTTGTCCCGGAGGTTGCAGAGAAGAATGTTGCTCCACTCTCGGATGCAACGTTATTAACACCTAAATATTCAAATGCGGCATAGTGTGGATCGGTAGATACCAAGCCCTTTTGGCCCCTAAAGGATAGGCCTCCCACGTAGGCCGATTTAGGGTTTGTGCATTGTTTGGCTCGATGATTTAAATCGGCAACTTGCTGTTCAATGAAATTTATTACCGAGTCAACGTGCGTTGAAGTTCCTAGGGTTTGACCAATGCATTGTAATGAATTGCAGAACAAATCTCTATTTTTATCCAAATCGCCACACTCAAGGGCAATGACAGGAATTCCCAAACGTGTTTGTAATTGATTAGCATCGCTAATAGTGGTTGAGGACATAAAAATAATTTCCGGCTGAACTGACATAATCAGTTCCGGATCGCCCCCATGCGATGGGCCAATAATCGGTTTTGTTAGTAAATTGGGATTTGCGGTGGAATGTGTATACTGATTAACACGTGTTTCGTGTTCCTCAACACCACATATAAAATTGGCCCCTCCGGCGTAAACAACTAAACGCAGTGCAGAGGGACGTATACATACAACTTTCTGTACATTCAGCGGGATGTTAACTTTGCGTCCTAATGCGTCTGTAACTGTTTTACTTACAACCGATTTCTCTGCAGTCTTTTGATAGTTACAACCTACTAGAATAGACAAAAAAATAAAAACTAAAATATAGTTTCTCATTTTTGTTGATGTTCATTAGTGTTATCAATAAATCAGGTCGGTTACATTGTGTTGGTAGATTATATTCACACATACAATAACTGACTGATACATGCTTTGTTGTTATTCTTAACGCAAATTAAAGCTTTATGTTACGCTGTAATAAGCAAAAATAGAACAACATAACGGTGGATGCACGTAGCGGTGGTCTGTAATTACTCAGTGCTTTTAGACGCTAACTTTAATAAATTACGGAGAGCAATAATATGTTCTTGTTAATACATAATACACATTTATTGGGCAGAATCTCTGCTTTTCTGCTGCTGTAATGTACACTTTCCTCCTTTGGTGCTTGTTAGGGGTTTCGACTAGGTTTCGACTAGGTTACGACTAGGTTTCGACTACTATTGGGGTAGCATAGTGGTAGAAACCTAGTCGAAACCTTGCCGTAAGGTAGCTGAAACACACACGGGACATACTAGTTGCAATTAACCTGTTATGAATTACAATGCTATTTACTATGTGTTAATAAAGAATGAGGATGCTAACCTTGCACATAGTGGTGAGTGTGTTTAATGGAGTAGATTACCTCTACTTTTTCTCGGCTCCTAGCATTAGTAGTATAAAAGGATAGGCAGGTAAAAAGGTAAGGGGGACAATTGGTGATACGTTAACATTACCAAAAACAGATTTAACACTTTTAGATGGTTACATATACTCAAATCTATGAAACTTAAGATGTTAATAGGCGTACTAAACAAGCAGATTACAAGTATTAGTGTAACCTTATCAACTTGATTTATTAACTATTAAACGTACGAAAAATGCATTTAACACCCAGAGAGATTGACAAGCTAATGCTATTGTCGCTGGCAGCAGTTGCGCAGAGACGTAAAGACAAAGGGCTTAAATTAAATCATCCTGAATCGGTGGCGTTAATTAGCGCTGCAGCTTTAGAAGGCGCCCGTGAAGGCAAAACTGTAGAAGAAGTTATGGTTGATGCTACAAAGGTTTTAACAAAAGATGACGTGATGGAGGGAGTTGCTGATATGATATCTCTTATTCAGGTCGAAGCAGTATTTACAGACGGTAGCCGTCTTATCAGTATTCACTCACCAATTAAATAAGCGATTATGGCAGATATTAACAATGCGGATGCTTCGAAAAAAGAGGCTATAGTTCCGGGTTTTACACCTAAAACAGAAGTTAAGGTGGGAGGTTTGATTCTTAAGGATGAACCTATAAACTATAATGAAGGCAGATATACTGCAAAAATCGTTGTACACAATACCGGTGACCGTCCGGTGCAAGTGGGGTCGCATTTCCATTTTTTTGAAGTGAATCGTTATTTAGAGTTTGATCGTTCATTGGCGTTTGGATGTCATTTAAATATTCCGTCAACGTCTGCAATACGTTTTGAGCCGGGCGATGAGCGCGAAGTTGAAGTAGTAGCTTATGCCGGTAAGAGATATGTAATGGGATTTAATGGATTAGTAAACGGATATACAGGAACAGAAGACGAGCCAACTTATTACCCTAAACGTTTACATGCAACGCGCATGGCAGAGAAACTTGGCTTCAAAATGATTGCCGAGACCGATGCAGAAAAACAGTTTGAACAATATCAGCAAGAACACGCTGATAAACAAAAACAAGAAAAAAAATAGGTTATGGCACAAATTACAAGAAAAGAATATAGTGACCTTTATGGTCCAACCGTTGGAGATAAAATACGTTTAGGTAACACCCAACTGTACGTAGAGATTGAGAAAGACCATTGCGGATATGGCGACGAGAATATGTACGGCGGTGGAAAATTAATGCGAGACGGTATGGGATTGGCTAATACAATTTCATCAAAAGGCGGATCGTTAGATTTAGTAATTACCAATGTAACTATTATTGACCCTAAACTGGGGGTTATTAAAGCAGATATAGGTGTTAAGGATGGAAAGATTGCCGGTATCGGAAAATCGGGAAACCCTAACATTATGGACAATGTTGATGTTAACTTATGTACCGGGCCGTCTACAGATGCAATCTCCGGAGAGCACTTAATTTGTACTCCTGCAGCTATTGACGGACACGTACACATGATTTGTCCGCAACAGGCTTATGCTTGTATTAGTAATGGTATCACTACACTTATTGGCGGTGGAGTTGGTCCTACTGATGGTAGTAACGGAACAACTATTACTTCGGGTATGTGGAATGTTAAGCGCATTATGCAGTCTGTAAGTAATTTGCCTATTAACTGGGGATTCCTAGGTAAAGGTAACTGTTCAACTCGTGTGCCACTAATAGAACAGCTTGAGGCTGGTGTTTGTGGTTTTAAAATTCATGAAGACTGGGGAACAACGCCTGAGGCATTGCGTCAGGTAATGGGTATTGCGGATGAGTATGATGTACAAGTAGCACTCCACTCGGATACATTAAATGAATCGGGCTATGTGGAGGATACAATTGCTGCAATTGATGGACGTACCATCCATACATACCACACGGAGGGTGCAGGTGGTGGACACGCGCCGGACTTATTGAAAGTGGCAACATTACAAAATGTGTTACCATCTTCAACAAACCCTACACTTCCTTTTGGTATAAACTCCCAAGCCGAGCTATTTGATATGATTATGGTTTGTCATAATCTAAATCCAAATATTCCATCGGATGTTGCTTTTGCAGAGAGTCGTGTTCGTCCGGAAACGCAAGCTGCAGAAAGTATTCTTCATGATATGGGTGTAATTTCAATGGTTTCATCGGATTCACAAGCCATGGGACGCGTGGGAGAGAGCTTTATGCGTACTTTCCAAATGGCCGATTTTATGAAACAAATGAGAGGTAAATTACCGGAGGATAGTGAGGAGAACGATAACTTCCGTGTTTTACGATATATATCGAAACTAACAATTAACCCTGCAATTTGTTACGGAATCTCGGATGTGCTTGGATCAATTGAGCGCGGAAAAATGGCCGATTTAGTGCTATGGGAACCGGCTTTCTTTGGAGCAAAACCTAAAATGGTTATCAAAGGTGGCCTAATTAACTGGGCTAATATGGGCGATCCTAACGCATCGCTTCCAACACCACAACCAATGTACTACCGTCCAATGTTTGGGGCAGAGGGTAAAGCAAATGCTAAATCATGTATCACGTTTGTATCTAAGTTAGGATATGATATGGGTATTAAGGAAAAATATGGTTTGGATCAAATTGTTTATCCGGTACATAACACCCGTCAGGCGTGCAAGGACAGCATGATGTATAATACAGGACGACCTAACATTGAGGTAAATCCGGAAACATTTGATGTGTACGTTGATGGTAAGCTAGCGTATATACCACCGGCAAAATCGTTTAGTTTAGGACAGTTATATTGGTTTAGCTAATGTTTAGCATACATTATAAAATAATTACCATAGGCAAATCGTACTGATTTGCCTATGGTTGCTTATCTATTTTAAAATACGTATAGACGTATTGACTTTATATTAACCTTTATCTTAATAACTTATTTATGAGAATGTTTTCAGAGGTACTTGGCAACATGATTTCAAATCAGACCTGGGCAGAGAAATTAAAAAATACAACAATTGAATACCTTGATCTGGACCAATGGACAGCACAAAAAAGCCGTTTTATTGCCAAGTCTGCATCCGGAAATGAATACGGAATAGCCCTAAAAAGAGGTACAAAAGTTGAAACGGGAGATGTACTGGACTATGATGTTAATAACAATGTGGCGGTTGTTATTAGAATTGAATTAAAACCGGTTATGATTGTTGATTTGGCCGGAATTACAACAAAAGATGTAGTGGATATTTTACGCCAAGGTATCGAAATAGGTCATGCGTTAGGAAATCAGCACTGGCCTGCAATAGTGAAGGGTACAAAACTATATGTACCGCTAACAGTTGATAAAAAAGTAATGGATAGCGTAATGCGTACGCACCGTTTTGAAAATATAACATACAGCTTTGTGGAAGGACAAGAGGTGTTACCTTATTTAGCGCCACATGAAGTTAGAGAGTTGTTTGGTGGTAGTTCACAGGATTTGACGCATGAACATAGCGCAAAATCGCATTTTGATCGTTCCTATTTAGATGTGGCGGATGGAAATACGCACACGCATGAGAATGGCGAGAAACATAGTCATCCACATTGTTGCAGCTCATCGGCAGGACATAATCATGACCATTGTTGTGATGACCATGCGCATGACCATCACCACCATGAAAAACACCACTAAACTTAAACCTATGGCGAATAATGTTACACGGCTTATGCACTTGCTGGAATTTGCAGATTCTGCTTTTCCGGTGGGGACATTTTCTTTCTCGAATGGATTGGAGTCGGCTTCCTTTGAGGGAATAGTTGTTGATGCAAAAACGTTGGAGCAATATACGGATACAGTTGTTCAGCAATCTTTGTACAGTGATGCCATTGTGGCGTTGAATGCTTTTAGGGCAGCTTCCAAAGGAGATTATGCAACGATACTCGAGGCTGACAGGCAACTATTTATGTGTAAAATGAATATGGAAGCCAGACAGATGCTTACCCGAATGGGCAAGAAGATGGCCGAAATTACTACACACATTACGAGTGTACCTTTAATGAAAGCTTGGTTAGAGGACATTAATAAGCAAGCAACACCGGGAACTTATCCTGTTGCCCAAGCAATATTTTTTGAACATAACGGTTTGACAGAGGAAGATTTGTTTGTGGCAATAATTTACGGTGCAGCAAATATGGTGTTGAATGCAGCCTTAAGATGTGTGAAGGTATCACATTATGAAACGCAGGCTATATTGTATCGTTTATGTGAGAAAGCCCAACATCAGTATGACGCAATCAAGGAGTTTACATTTGATGACATACGTTCATTTGCACCGGAGATGGATGTGCTGGCCTCTATACACGAGAAAGGAAATATGAGAATGTTTATGAATTAATACAAAAGAAATATATGAGTAATACATGTAGAATTGGAATTGGCGGACCTGTTGGTTCAGGGAAAACCGCACTTATTGAAGCAATAACGCCCTATCTTTTAGAAATTGGACTTCATGTCTTAATAATAACCAACGATGTGGTAACTACAGAGGATGCTAAGCACGTGCGTAAAATGTTGAAGGGGTATTTACCGGAGGAGCGGATTATTGGTGTTGAGACAGGCGCTTGTCCGCATACGGCAGTACGTGAGGATCCTTCAATGAATATTGCGGCGGTTGAAGAGATGGAAAGTAAATTTCCGGATGCCGATGTGGTATTAATCGAATCGGGAGGAGATAATTTAACTTTGACATTTAGTCCAGCACTGGTAGATTTCTTTATTTATGTAATAGATGTTGCAGCCGGGGAGAAGATACCGCGTAAAGACGGACCGGGTATTACCTATTCGGACATTCTTGTGATAAACAAAACGGACTTGGCACCATACGTAAATGCAAGTTTGGAGGTAATGAAACACGACACAGAAGTTATGCGTCCAGGTAAGCCATATATTTTCACTAATTGTATGAAAGGAGAAAATATTAAGGAGTTGGTAGCTATGATAAGAAATATGGCATTGTTTGATAGAGTTCCCGAACAAGCCGTAGAAGAAATGTTAAAGTCATGAACGATTTTACACAATGCAAGGAAGCAATGCCATACATGACCAAAACCAGGGCTATGTATGGCGGAGCGCCCGGTAAAAGGGGTAAAGTGGATTTGGTTTTTGAATTGGATAAAACCGGAAAATCCATTATGCGCCATTGGGACAGACGGTTTCCGCAAATTATACAAAAGGAGCTCTATTTTGATGAGGGAATGCCTGAACTTCCGTGCGTATATATCCTATCTGCCGGTGGTCCTAATGTGGATGGTGATAGGTATGAGAACTTTTTTACAGTGAAAAAGGATGCCTGTGCATATATTTCAACAGGTGCAGCAACCAAGATTGCGGAGATGAAATTAAACTTCTCGGGCTTGACCCAACAGTTTACGCTCGAGGATGGTGCATATTTGGAGTACCTTCCAGAACCTACCATTCCGTGTAGGAATAGCAGATATGTTACGGATACAACCATAACAATAGCTGATACAGCGACACTCTTTTACTCGGAGATATATAATGGAGGGCGTAAATATTATAAAGGAGGAGAGTTGTTTGTATATGATTTACTCTCTATTTGTACACGCGCATTTCGCCCAGATGGGACTCCGTTATTTAGAGAGAAACTTGTGGCGACACCTAAGGACATGTCGGTAAGGAATATTGGTACCATGCATAACTATGATGTTTTTGCCAATGTTTTAGTACTTACTACTCCGGATGCCATTGCTGAGATATATGAAAAAACCGCAGCTTTACTAAATAAGACGGAGAATTTAGCAATTGGCATAACTCATTTACCCAATAATTGCGGATTACTGATGAAGGTACTTGGCCAAGAAACGCCACCTGTGCGCAAAGCAGTTCGCGATTTCTGCGCAACAGTACGTATGGCAGTAAAACAAAAGCCACTACCGCGAGAGTTTCCATGGCGATAGAGGATAATGATATTAATCTCAAAATACTAACTTATGAAAAAGGGAAATTCTACATCAGCTTCGGCCAATACAGTTAGACTTCCGAGTGTATTTTCGTTTGGATTTATACAAATATTACTCAGAGGTGCGGGACAAGTAATGTTTCAAGGAAACGCTTGGACAGGAATATTCTTTTTAGCCGGTATTTTTGTTGGGTCTTATACTTGTGGCGTTCCGCAAGTGGCATGGGGAGCAGTTGTTGCTCTTGTGTGCTCAACACTATCCGGATATCTTTTAGGATACCCACCCGAAAAGGGAAATGACGGATTATGGGGATTTTGCGGAATACTTGTAGGATGCGCTATTCCCACATTTATTGCTGATACATGGACCATGTGGCTAACACTTGTCTTTATGTCCTTTTTTAGTACGTGGGTTATGGTTGGATTGAATAATCTGCTGGCACCTTATAAAGTGAGTTCTCTTACATTTCCTTTTGTAATATTGGGATGGTTTACACTGCTTGCCGCGCGCGTATTGCATGGATTACCCGATGCCGGAATGGCTACACCTGCATTGCCAGGCGATTTTTCGACAACGTTCGATGCTAGTTTTGGGTCGCTTGTTATTTATTGGCTTAAAGGAATTTCGCAGGTTTTTCTTATAAATAGTTGGATTGCTGGGCTTCTTTTCATTATTGGTTTGGCAATAAATAATATTTGGTCGGCTCTTTGGGCAATGATAGGTTCTTTGTTGGGACTGGCATGTGCCATACTGTTTCAGGCCAACGGTTGGGATGTTGCTAACGGAATGTACGGGTATTGTCCTGTATTGACGGCGATAGCCCTAGGTTGTACTTTTTATCAGGTAAACTGGCGTGTATTTATTTGGACATGTGTGGGAACAGTGGCAACATTCTTTATTCAGGCTGCCATGTATGCATTCTTTGAACCATGGGGAATTGCAACGCTAACAGGGCCTTTCTGTATTGCAACTTGGTTATTTCTATGGCCACACTTAAAGCTTGACAATCATAAAATACTTCAAAACGGGTAAATGCCTAAAACCGAAGAAATAAATACCATTAATATAGACGATATGCCTCTTTCGTGGAGGCATATCCGCATTGTGGCTATCGCATCGGTAGGTCAATTTCTTGGCGGAGTATTAGCCATTATTATAAGTATAATAGCACCTCTAATTTCAATAATTCACCATCCGGAGCTTTCGTCCTGGTTGCAAGGATTTATTTTTTCATGTGGCCTTTCCGGAATAATGGCGGGTTCTTTATTGTTTGGTAATTTGGGCGATAGATATGGTTATGCCCGTTTCTTTAAATTGTGTCCCTTAATTATACTGGGCGGAGCATTATGGATAATTTACTCTCAAAGCTTAACGTTGCTTGCAATAAACCTTTTTTTAATAGGTTTGGGAATAGGGGGAGGTTATGCCATTGGGCCAGCTTATATCTCAGAGCTTATGCCAGACAGATGGAAACGCACAATGCTTGCTGTTGCCAAATGTACGTCGGTTGTTGGAAATGTTATTATGATTATACTGGGATACTTTATTCTTAAGGCTGAGAATAATCCATATATATGGAATAAATTATTCCTTTTCATAGCTGCAGTTTCTGTAATCAATTTCCTTGCACGTTTACCTTTTAAAGAGAGTCCTAAGTGGCTTGCTCTACAGGGACGAGTTGATGAGGCTCAAAAAAGTGCCCGCCTATTTCTTGGCAAAAAGGTGTGCTTTGATCCCAACCGTGCAAAAGCTAAGGTTGTAAAGGATATGAGTTGGAAACAACTATTTACCAAAGAGAATAAGGCAAAAATAATACTAACTGGAATACCGTGGGCATGTGAGGGAATGGGCGTTTATGGCATAGGGATCTTTACGCCTACGCTTTTACTTACCATAGGAGCAGTTCACGCAGGTAATACTCCATTTATCCAATTAATGGAAGCGCTGGAGTTTACACTCTATATAAACTTGGCAGTTTTAATGGGATTTATTGTGGGAATATCCATAATTAACAAAGTAAATCCAATACGGAATGAGGCTATAGGTTTCTTTGTTAGCGCTTTTGGATTATTAATAGTTATGCTGGGCTACTTATTCCATTGGGATATGTGGTTACTCCTAGTAGGTTTTTTCGTTTTTGAAATAGCCCTAAATGTTGGTCCTCACATGGTAACGTTTGTATTGCCAAGCCGCGTGTATGCTGCAGAAATGCGTGCTTCTGGCGATGGCGTAGCTTCAGCTATAGGTAAACTAGGTGCAATTATAGCAACTTTTATAATACCTCCGTTAATGAGTTTTGGAGGGGGAGTATTGGTATTGCTTGTTGCAACTGTAATTTTAATTATAGGAGGTATTGTAGTAATACTATATGGCCCAATAGTTCCTCTTCGCGGTAATTCCCCAAAACCATAGTTTAATAAAACATATTCATCTTATTATAACAAATAATGGGCACATTACGTTTTTATCAATGAGTTTAAGAACGATTGATTAATTCAAATCAAAAATCATGGACAAGTACAAATGGCTTAAAAATCCGATAACTGTTGGCGCACTCTTATTTATAGTGCTTACGTTTGGTTCCACCTTTGGATATATGTTGATTGATGATTACAGTTTCATGAACGGATTGTTTATGACAATAATCACACTAACGACAGTTGGATACGGTGAGCCACAACCACTCTCCAATGATGGTGAGTTATTTACCATTATCGTAATGCTTGTATGTATGCTGTATGTAAGTTATTTAGTAACATACACCACAACATATATTGTAACAGGAAAAGCAAAAGCAGATCAACTTGAAAGAAAAATAAAAAGAAAGATGGAAAAACTAAGCAATCACATTATTGTATGTGGCTACGGCCTGAATGGACAGCAGGTAGCCGATGAGCTTCTGCATCAGAATCCAAATTTACAAATTGTAATTGTAGATAATGATGAGAACAAAAGTGAGTATGAGTATCGCAGAAACATGTACTTTATCCATGGCGATGCTACTAAGGACGATGTGTTAAAGAAAGCGGGGATTGCTACTGCCGGTGTCCTTATTACTACCATAAGTTCCGATAGTGAGAACTTATACATTGTAATTACAGCAAGAGGATTAAATAAAGAAATTAAAATTATTAGTAAGGCATATACTTCAAGTTACGAAACCAAAATGAAGCGCGCAGGTGCTAATGAGGTTATATTACCGTTTGTCCTTTCCGGACAGAAAATGGCACAAGAAGCTATTGCTACTAATTCTTCAAAGTAGTCCATTTATTTATTATATGTCTCGCGCCCCTGAATATATACAATA
>JBOGCH010000010.1:0-50258 GCA_051656645.1 Marinifilaceae bacterium | reverse complement strand
TCGTAGTTAAGCTTATCAAAGTTAGTAAAGAATTGATTGAAAAAATGTATTGTAAATACAGTACAGGAATAACAGAAAAATTTAGATTCGATAACAAATTAATAATCAATTCAAGTAAACACAAATCAGGAAACCACATTAGCATCTTTAAGTGGCACGTTTATAACATTGACAAAGAATAGTGTTGTTAAGAATTTAACACCACGAAGGTAATATGAATAAAAATGCAACATTTATGCATTCGGATTTGTCAAAAACGCATAAATGCATATCTTTGCAGAGGAAATCAAGATACTTACATTGATTTCATAGTTGAGTTAATACATGAACTAAACCATATTCACTGACGGATGAGCTACGAGTTGGATAACGTTCGGGACGTTCTACTACCGCACTGACAACCATACATACTTAAGTCTCGAAGTACGTTACCGCTCCCTCACCGCGCAGTCTCTTTCGTTTAACATATTTTCCATAATTACAACATACGGTTAGATGAATAGTTTCCATTTGTGCAAAATGGAATGTATCTTTGTACATAAAATGAATCATTTATGACATTAAGAATTACGCATATAGCAGAATGGAATTTATTTTCCAATTGTGCAAAACCCTATATCATTGCAGGTCCTTGCAGTGCAGAATCACGGGAGCAACTTTTGACAACAGCACAGCAATTAAAGAGTGACGGAATAGAAGTTTTGCGTGCCGGTATTTGGAAACCACGTACACGTCCCGGATCTTTTGAGGGAGTAGGAGAAATTGGTTTAGAGTGGATGCAAGAAGCCCGCGAGCAATTTGGTTTAAAAATAGCAACAGAGGTTGCTAATGCATCACATTTGGAAGCGGCGCTTAAGGCGGGCATGGATCTTGTGTGGATAGGTGCTAGAACAACGGCAAGCCCTTTTACTATGCAGGAAATTGCTGACGCTTTAAAAGGGGTTGATATCCCTGTTTTAGTCAAAAATCCTGTAAATCCCGATGTAGACCTATGGTATGGCGCATTGGAGCGTTTAAATGGTGCAGGTGTTACTAAATTAGGTGCAATACATCGTGGTTTCTCTGCCTATGGTGAGATGGTGTACCGCAACCAACCGCAATGGGAGTTGGCTATTGAACTTCACCGTAGATGTCCGGAAATCCCAATGTTTTGTGATCCGAGCCATATTGCCGGTAAACGCGAGTATTTATTTGAGCTATCGCAAAAAGCTATGAATTTAGGCTTTGATGGTTTAATGATAGAATCGCATTGTAATCCGCAAGTAGCACTTAGTGATGCTCCTCAGCAGCTAACACCGAGTGACTTAAATGCTATGGTGGGAATGTTGAGTGTGCCGGAGTGTGATAGTGATAACCCTGACTTTATACGTAGTATAGAGGAATTACGTGCTAGAGTGGATCAAGTAGACGAAGAGTTGCTTGATTTATTGGAGGAACGTATGAATTTGGTTGAAGAAATAGGTAAATGCAAGCAGCGTTGTAATATCTCCATACTGCAGGCCAAGCGTTGGGACACTATTTTAAATAGGGTTTTGGTGCAGGGAAAGAAACGAGGTTTGGAGCAGGATATGCTTAAAAAAATATATCAGCTAATACATCAGGCATCTATTGACAGACAAAATGGTTTAAAGCTATGAAGAAAGTACTAATATGTTTGGTATTTTGTGTCCTGTCTGTGCTGACAGTGTTTGGCCAACGTGCTAATAATTGGCAACGCGTAGAGGACGACAAATATAAAATTGCTTTTTCAGCTCCTAATAAACCGGAGAAAGTGAGCAGATTTAGCGGAAAGATACCTGTTGTAGTATATCAAACTAAAAATAACATTGCAGTAATGGGCATTGTGTGCTCTGATTTTGCTCAGGGTGGAATACAAATTACCGGCGAAACAACTGCGCGTTTGTATGAGGAAATGAAAGCAGGATCGTTAGAGATACCTACTGCAATTTTAAAAAAGGAGCAAACAGTACCATTTAACGATATGCTTGTTAAGGAAATTGAGTATACGGTGATAAGTAACAGACAGGAAATGACTTATTTTAAGCGATTTATATTCCGAGATGGAGTAGTGTTCCAAATGACGATAGGCGGGCGCACACGTCACCGCGCACAGTTGGAAGAGCTTAAAGGAATGTTTTTTGGTTCGTTGAGTTTTAAAGAATAGGATACAAATAGTTTAATAAAGATATAAAATGAATATAGCGGGTGTTGAAATAGCGGATAGACCATTGATATTAGCACCGATGGAAGATGTAACGAATCCTCCATTCAGGAAATTTTGCAAACAATATGGGGCCGATTGGTTATACTCTGAGTTTGTCTCTGCCGATGCCTTAGTCCGATCGGTAAGTAAGTCATTAAAGAAACTTACCATTGATCCGAGTGAACGACCTGTGACAATACAAATTTATGGTCGTTTCATAGACTCTATGGTTGAGGCTGCAAAGATTGTAGAGGAGGTAAAGCCAGACTTTATTGATATCAACTTTGGTTGTCCTGTAAAGCGTGTTGCTCAAAAAGGAGCAGGAGCTGGGATGTTGCGCGATATACCATTAATGATTGAAATGGCGAAAGAGGTTGTAAAAGCCGTAAATGTTCCTGTAACAGCAAAAACACGCTTGGGTTGGGACTCAGACAATATAGTGATTGCCGATGTTGCAGAACGTCTTCAAGATGTTGGTATACAGGCATTGGCCATTCATGGACGTACGCGTGCGCAAATGTATAAGGGCGAAGCGGATTGGGCTCCGATAGCAGAGGTTAAGAGTAATCCACGTATCCACATTCCTATTTTAGGAAATGGTGATATTACTACGCCACAAGGTGCTGTTGAGGCATTTGAGAAGTATGGGGTAGATGGTGTGATGATTGGACGCGCTACAATTGGAAAGCCATGGATTTTTAAACGCATTAGACACTATATGGAGACCGGTGAGCTACTTCCGGAGCCGGGTGTAGCAGAGCAGATTGATATCCTAAAACAGCAAATAGAGCTTTCTATGGACTGGATAGATGAAGTACGTGGAATTCTACATATGCGCAGACATATGGCTGCAATGTTTAAAGGATTACCTGATTTCAGGGATTTACGCATTAAGATGCTGCAGACAAATACGAAAGCAGAGTTATGGGATATTTTTGATACTATCTCATCAAAATATACAGAATAAATAAAGTGGAGAGCAATGCTCTCCACTTTATTTATTCTGTATATTTAAGAGGATGGATTATAAATTACCTCCTGTTCCACCGCCTGCACCAGTTCCGTCGCTATGGTGATGTCCATCATAAAGGATTGGATTTGTTGCAGAAACAGTTGTTACGCAGTTTTGTACAACTACTGTAACATATTTTCCATTAATGGTATATGTATATTTTGTATCTGTAAAGATATGTTTAGTTGTAACAGTAGTACAATAGTCTTGTGGAAGTTCAGTTATTCCTAACTCGATTTTCTCAGTAGTTGTTTCATAGTCAGGTGTAGCTCCTTGGCTTTTTAATTGGAAGTCTAGTACAGCTAATAATTCGTCATTAGCAACAATACCAGCATCTTGTAGTGCCTGTTCAGCTGAAACAATGATCTTTGTTCCTTGCAGTAATTCTACATCATGAGTCGGATTTTTAATTGTATTCTTGTAGTTAACAACAACTTCTTTCTTTACAATTGGTTCCGGATTACTAGTAGTAACGGCTGGAGAAACACTAATGCTGTAGTTACTGAAGTGTTCAACCTGAGCAACGTACTGTCCATTTTCATATTTAACTTGAGGAATAGATGCTTCTTCCCAAGCTTCTTCGCCTAGATAGAATAGAGTTAAGCCTTCAAGTACATTTTCTCCAAATGGGTTATTAAATGTAATTTGTAGTGGAGAAGAAAATACAGTACCACTTGGCGTAAATTCTGCGTTGATTAGCGAAAGTGCATTGTCCATAGTGACAATCTTACTACTTACGCTTGCCATCATAGGTAGTTCGTCAATCACATTACCATTGTTATCGGTAATTACGGTACCTTCACTGATTTCCACAGTTGCATTAATAGGTAGTACTCCATCTGTAACATTACCTTCAATAGGCGTTAAATCTACTAAACCTCCTGTTGTACCATTAAGGTCTCCTTGGGTTGTAGTGAAATCTTGTTCTATAAGAATAGGTTGCATCACCGTTTTTGCATTGGCAACGATGGTTTGTCCTGGTTCTCCTTTAGTAAAATCTAGAGATGTTAACGTAGGTTTATACTCATCTCTTGAAGTAGGAATGGCATATCCTCCTTCTTTTGGCACAAGAAAACTGTAATATTTATCTTTATAGGTGACATTGTCATACCCTTTAAATACAGCATTCTCTAAACTAGCTGATGTGTTTATATCAACAACTTTAACAGAACTCATGTAGATAGGTTCCTTTACTTTATCAACATCGTTGTTTGATTTCTGAGAACAAGATGATCCCAAAATACCTGCAACAAACGTTGCGCCCAATAATAAGTAGTTTAATTTTGACATAGATTATTTGTTTAGTGTTACATATATTATACAAACATAAATAATAAATTTTAATTATTATTTTTTTAGATTAATTCTTAGTGTTAGTCCTGTTGTAATATCATACTTGTTTTTGACTGTAATTGTTGCAATTAAGTATTTGATGGGTGTAATTTGTAGCCCATAAAATCCCTTATTATCGTAAAACTCACCTATAATGTTTATCCAATGTGCAAATATTGGTTGATAGGAGGCAGAAATACTTAGATCTTTAAAGCTAATATCCTTTGATGAATAATTGTAAGCAATATTTGTTGTAAATTTTCCTATATGTTTTGCATTAAATTCTTTTCCTAATGCAATGTAAAATCGACTGAAATATTTATTGCCTTTATCATTATGGAAAATCTGTCCACCTCCCGTTTGTGAGTATAAATCATTTGAACCTATTACAATGGCAGGTAAATATTTACGCTCTCTGAGAAGCCGAAAACGGGCAGAGAATTGTCTGTCCTGATTTACAACCTTTCCTTCTTTGTGGGGAACAAAGTGCTCACACCCTCTAAAGAAAGTACATGTATATGCAAATTCAAAGAAGGAGAAAAGGGTGGCATTAACATAGTAATTATAGGTGTTATAATGAAATGTATTAGGCAGATAAGCTTGGTCAATGAAATTAGAACCAATCATAACGGTTCCACTTTCTTGCATTTGTGCGGTAGGAGCCATTAATCCTCCCGTACTTCCAAGAGATAATTGTGAAAATGCCGGTATATGCATCATGAATAGCATGACGAAAAGACCTAATATATATTTTTTCATAAGCTAAAGTTAGTAAGTGACCAAGGATTCCATTGTTCTTGTGCCGGAAACATTCGTCGAGAAGTTTTATATTCTTTTCCTTGCTTAAATAATCCGGCAGCTTGTAACTCAAAATCGAAATAATCGGTTGTGTTTACATTAACTGCTCTATGTTTCTTTGTTTTGTAAGGAGGTAACATAATGGCAAAATGGAAGCCTCCATCAATGCTGTTTGCGTTATTGCGCATGGCATACAGGCCAATGGATACATGTTTGAAATGGCGTATTATGTCTGCACGTATACCTTTGTCCGTATCGATGTAACTAATTGCTCTAACAATGAGCTCACTATTATAGCGCTTGTTAAAATAATGTAGGCCTATTGATCCCGTCCATAAATCGGGTAAGCTTCCATTCCATTCCCCTTCAAAGAATTGGCTATATCCTGTAAAACCAAGGCGGCCAGAAAGAGCAAATCTGTTCAATGCCGGAGTTTTAAATGGTCGGAATAGATATAAATCAGCACCCCATCTATTTTGATTAAAATTACCTATTGTAAAATTCCCAAAGATATTCTCAAATCGAAATCGTTGAGATAGAGTCAATATGCCTGGACGGATCTCGTCATAAGTAGGTCCATATTGATTTACTACGGGTATAATCACTTCAGCAGTGATTAATGCTCCTTTCCAGGGAACAACTTCAATAGCAGGATTAATATTGACAACAACGTCATATACTTTATGAAACTTTTGGTTTCTAATCCCTATTTGTGGAAAAAATACGAAGTCAACCTTACCTATATTCCTGTTTATAGGTTTTCGTTGCTGCTGTATAAACCCTTTAGGGAGTGTGTAGCTTGCCGATGTATAATTGTTTACAGGTATCTGTACATATGGAATACCATTTCTAAGTATAACCAATACAATGTTGTCATTAGGCGCTATATTTTTAATAATGCTTAATGCATTGGAAACGCCATCCCTTTTGCATTTGTATTGATTGATATCAATAGTCACGGCAGTACATTCAGTACAATGAACGATAGAAACATTCTCATAGCCGCTTATAATAAGTGCGTCTACAATTTGTTGCTGTACATTGTGCACAGTGGCATTTAACGTTAATGCTGAATATGTTATGAGTAGTAGTGTTAGTATGTACCGCATGTTATGATTGATTCATGTTTTTATCTAATCCGGTGTCACTAAGTGGGATGTGCGTATTCTCAAATACCACAATAGTATATTGTCCTACATTAATTTGTTTGTGTGATGCAATAATGTCTTGTAGTTCAGGCGTACGATGAATGTCTTTATTGCGTAAAAACAGTATCATATCTCCTCTGTCTCTTCTTAAATAGACCTGTTCTAAGGTTAGTTTCTCAACAGGGCTGTTAAGATATACTTGCATATCTTCTCCTGCGCGAAAACGATAGAATCCATATTGATGAATTCCATATTGAAATGCCAGATTCTTCCCTGTATTAGCTAATGAGCGGAAGCCTATGTATGGATTAATTGCATTAATATTTAGCGAGGCTACGAAGATCGTGCATACGATACCTGTACTCATTAGTTTAATACCCTTATACAGGTTTAATCCTCTCAAATAGACTAAAGCTAAAACTCCGAAATAGGTAAGTATTACAATAGCAAAGGGAATTGCCCATGGAATATCGTTAATTTCTATTTCTACAGGAGCATGCCCTTGAATATATAAGTACCAGGCAATTAGTGCAGCGGGCAAGGCTAACGCCATTATAGCAGATGGAATCATAACTGTCCAGTATAGATATTTGTGTTCTATACGTCTACAAAGAAGAACTGCCAAATAGGTTGCAAATGGTATCATTGGCAACAAATATATGGATAGTTTACTCGAGGAAAAGGACAACATTACAATGGTTGTAAGTATTACCGTTGCGAATAATTGTTCAAGATCATGGTGAAGATATTTTTTGTAGAAAGCTATTAAGATAGCTGCTCCATAAAAAAGACTCCATGGTATCCATACCGTCCAAATGTGCACACCATAATACCACCAAGGTTCTTTATGGTGGAAACCTTCAACGGCACGTCCTACAGTTTGTTTAAACAGTAAATTATGTAGATACTCATAACCACCTTCTAGAGCAACTGCTAGGAACCAAAGTCCGCATAACGATAAAAGGATGAGCCACTGTTTCCAGCCCATGTATTTTGTGAAGAACGTCTTGAATTGGTGTTTAATTGTAAGGAAAACAATCATTACTAGTAACGGTAGGAGTATGCCTACCGGCCCTTTGGTAAAAAGAGCCAAGAATATATAAATGGGAAGTAACCACTCGTCCCATCGAGTATAGTCATTCCGGTATATATTATAAAAACGTTTCAGGGACATGGTAATAAACATTATCATTAACATATCCATGCGTATTACAATTGCAGCACCTAAAAACATGCCCGTTGTAATAAGTGCGTATCCTGCTGCCTTGCGCGATCTGACAAGAATAAGTGGCGAAACCCATTTATCCATCACGTTAATTGTAATAAGTGCCGGGATAAAAGAGAACATGGATAACCACCACATGGCGTGGTGTCCAAAAAGCCATTTTCCAAGCATAACAATCCAAAGGTATAACGGTGGTTTATCCGCATATATCTCTCCATTGTGCGTAAAGGTAAATAATGAGCCATTGCTAATGGCTTCATTGGCTATTGATAAATAACGTAATTCATTATTAGGAGTGAAGTCACGACCAATAAGTAATGGAAGTAGAAAAATTATAAGATAAATATAGCTTCTTTTACTCATGTTTAAGTTTTGATATTAAAATTGAGGTAAAAGTACAAATTATTGTGGTTTAAAACGCATAAAAATAACGTGTTGGATATAAAATAATACGCTCTATTTAGCGCGAATGTATTCTATACCCAGATAGTTCTAGGAGATAATAATGTTATAAATAAAAACATAGCTACCTTAAAAAGATAGCTATGTTTTATATTTATTGGCAATTATCTAATATAGACTCCACCATGTGATGCGGAGTATGCTCTGCCTGACGTAATCTATGATTTTCTTGTTTTAAAGCACCGATTGTTTCTCTTAATAATGACACTTGTAATTCTTTGTCTTTTAATTGCATCATTAAATAATCTTCCAATTGAGAATACTCTTTTTGAGAAATTGTATTGTTATTAATAACAACTTCTTCTTTGGTTTGAGTTGTGCCTAGCATTTCGCCTTTTCCGGTAATTAACCAAATTGGATTAAGATCCGGATAACAAACTAAAACGCGTTCACACTTATCTGAACCGAGATTATTCCCCTTATCAAGGAATCCATTGGAGAAACCTGTAGTTTTGTAAAATTTATACTTACTGATTCCTTTATAGCCAATGTACTGTAAAATTCTTTGAATTGCGCCCATAGTACTTCGATTTATAAAGATAATTATTCTTATTTTAATTGTCCGTCTTCTATTGTTGCTGTAATGCGTTGAAAACGAAAGATAATAACACTATTCATATGGTTGTTATCTAATAGTATATATACAAAGGAATATATTTTTAATAATATTACAATCAAAAGGTATCATTTCTTTTAAAATTTAATCTCAATATCTCAAAACATATAATACTGTGTCGTTATTGTTATTATATGCCAGGATATAAGTACTTTGGCTATGTATTACTCGTTCTAAAATAGCTATGAAATTTATAAAATGAGATTAATTTCCGAGGTCAAAACTTTATATTTAATCTTTTTTTTGAATGTGAATGCGTATCAACAATCGTATTTTTCAAGAATTAATATTGATTGTACGTTATAGATTATATTTTGGTTAATGATATTCTATTAATTGCTTTGGATATCTCTATTTGTTTGTTAATACTATTATATGGTTTCTAAGAGACTATTTATGGAACGAATAGATACTAAATCACAGTGAACTAATTAGCGAATATGCGCGCAGATGGTTTAAAAATTGGCCTTGTTTTTTAGTTTACATGCCGCGCTTCATATTATACTCAATATGCGTTATGGAATAATATTTCCTTATACAAAGAAAGCCCATCTAATAAAAGATGGGCTTTCTAATCGAACATATCGGATAGTTCTATATCTTACATTTTAATAACTCAATATAATCGGCATATTTATCAACAACAAATAGTAGTTTCTCTTTGTTAATCGGTTTGGTAATAAAATCATTACATCCTGCATTGATTGCATTAGTTTTGTCCACATCAAATGCATTGGCAGTAACGGCAATAATGGGGATCTTTGAATTTGCCATTCTAATAATTTGTGTTGCTTCTAGACCATCCATAATAGGCATTTTTATGTCCATTAATATAATATCAAATGGATGCTGTTTAAACTTCTCAACGGCTTCTAAGCCATTCTTTGCTCTAGTTATGGTAAATGCATTTAATAAGTTAGAGATAAGTAGAAAGTTACTATCATTGTCCTCAGCAATTAGTATATTCAGTTTTCGTCTATGTTTTACATCGGTTGTATTGGTTGTATCCTCAGGTAGTATATCTGTAGTGTAGCTCGTTTCATGAATTTGACACGGAATCCATACCCAAAATGTACTTCCTTCACCGTATGTTGATTCAAATCCAATCTCTCCATTACAATTATCGGCTATAGCTTGACATATAGCCATCCCTAGACCTGTACCTTGTGCGAAAGCATCTATCTTCTCAAACCTTTCAAATATTCTTGGTTTGTCGCAATCCTTGATACCAATTCCAGTATCAGTAACGTAAGCGTATATTCCATTATCCTTAATCTTAAATCCCATCTTTATTGAGCCCTTGCGAGTAAACTTAATAGCATTGGTCATAAAGTTAGTTACTAATTGAGTTAAACGTTTCTTATCCCAATGTACCACGCAACGTTCATATGGGAGGGACGTAATTAGCGTTACATCTTCTTTTACGCGGAAACTGAATAACATATACAGTTCATGGAATAATTGTACAACGTCGAAATCAGAACTTGTTAAATCCAGATATCCGGCTTCAATCTTAGATAAATCTAAGATATCATTGATAAGATTAAGCAATAGTTCGCTGTTGGTTTCAATAATGCGACCAAATTCTTGCTGCTCCTCTTTGTCTGTTGATGATAATATTAATTCGGAGAATCCAACAATGGCATTTAGCGGAGTACGTATTTCATGACTCATATTTGCAAGGAATGCCGATTTTAATTGATTTGCAGCTTTTGCTTTCTCAATAGCTTGATACAACTCGGTATTATCTAGGAAAAATATCCCAATATACTCCCGAGATGATTGCTTAATTATCTCGGTGAATGTACGATTAATAACTTTATTATGTATTGTGTGTGAGATGTTGGCGTCTGAGTCCAGGGCTTGAGCAATACGTTCAATAAATGCCTTCCAATCTGGGTGTGCTATTTCACGTCCGCGTTTGCCAATAAATTTCTTGATGGATGGAAATAAATTTGCAAATGCCGGATTGTATTCGGCAAACTCGTAGTCATCAATTTTCCCATTTGTATCGTAGATAATCTTAATTGAAAGAAACGGAATAGGCATATTGTTAAACAAATATAAGTGTTTGTTTAGCAGATTTATGCGTTCATTTGTCGACCGGCGTTGCGCCAATAAAGAACGCGTATATACTATGAGTAATACTATAATAACAATGGCTATTAATGCTAAAATATGCATTCCATATTTCTGCAAAATAGTTTCAGGCTTATTGTATATGGTTGCATTAGGCGGAATTAGATGCGTAGGGAGATTGTTGTCAACAAAATTGGCGTAATTAAATACGTATTCGGGTTTGGTTGTGTATAGGTTTCTAAGCTCATCTGCATGAACTCCTTTTAGCATGTTGTGTACTATGTACACTAAGTTACTGTTTAGTTTTTCTGCTTTAGGAATATAACCACCCATCATTCCACCATTTTCAATACCAATGTCAATGGCATTGAAAATGGGTTGTTTTGTCATTTTGCTGATAAACTTATATGCCTGGGAAACAAGACGAACATATCCATCGGGATTTCTTCGTTGTTGCCATGAAAAATAAAGTACTCCATTAAGGTTTGCATCGTAGTTATGCAATGTTGCTATTACTTCATCAGACTGTAATTCACCCTCAATAAAGTTCTTAAATTCTATTTGTGGAAAGTATTCCTGCATAACCTCCCCAAGCAATTCTCGGCATACAGCACTTGAATGTTGCCAACTTGACATGAAGGTTAAAGTTTGAAGTTGAGGTAGCATCTTTAACATCATTTCCACGTTCTCTTTAAAAAATTGTGGATGATATATAAATGCTACGTTGGAGTGTATCTTCTGATCGTGTAGCGGAATCCATTGGTCTCTTGGAGCAACGGTTTTGTTTATATAATATTCTGTTGGCTCAATATGGTCCTCTAGTGAAGCTACTACAACAGGAATATCCTTCCAAATGGTTCGTAATTCTTCCTCAAAGAAAATAAAGGCATCAACACCAATAAAGAATAGCATTCGTAATTCATCCCTTGAATTATCAAAACGAATCAATGTCTGTTGTTTAAATAAATGAATCTCATTCATGGAACTCATTACCTGCATATGCATATGTTCAACAGATAAACTAATTTGCTGAGAGCTAATAATTGGTGACGCTAACAGTGCATCAACCATGTTTTCAGACCATGGAGTTGAGGGACTATGCGTATTTACAACGCCAATAAATGGACGTTCTTTATATAGCGTGTCAGCTTCAGAGCAGTTCGTTATAGTATCTTGAGCATTAACCGATAAGGAAAATAGTACGAAAGAAAGGAATAGTAGAAAATACCTTCGGATTTGCATGCTGTTCAGTATAGTTATCATAATAGATTTGGTATTGTTTATATGATATTACTTAATCATAACAAATGTATAAATTATTAAAGATTATAGCAATGAAAATGTAACACCATTTCCATCCATAATAATTTTAATTGGCTTTAGCTAGCTCATATAGTTGATCATATTGCGCCTTGACTGAGGAAATAGCCTCAGCAATATCATGGTGTAGTACAAGATAATTGATAACACATACACCAATATTCAGAAAATTCTGTGCTAAAACTGCTGCATCGATATCCTCTCTTAACTCCTTATTTAAAATGGCTTGATTGATTAAATCTTCTAACCTATTAAGGCGTATGTGCTTTGAGCGATGTACAACTTCTCTAAACTCCGGGTATATGGATATCACCTCGGCAATAAGGGCTAAACACAGAACTTCAGGAATCTCTGTATCAAAACTACGCGCAGTGTAGTTTTCAATATTATGCAACTTTCCAATCATTAAGTCTACACAATCTCTTAAAGAGTGCATTTCAGCAAATTCTTGCGCAACTCGGTTGTTCATCATACGGTAGTATTGCTCAATACCCTCTTTTACAACTTCAGTTTTATCAATAAAATGATAATAAAATGTTCCCCTTGTAATTTGAGTTTCCCTTTCAATATCCTCCAACGTTACAGCCTTAAATCCTTTTCGCAAAAAAAGCAAAAAGGATATTTCTATTATTCGTTGTTTGGTTGAAATACTCATTTCTTAATAAGATTGTAATACTGATCAAATTGTCTGTGCATGTCTTTCAGAGAGATACCTAGTTGTGGGGTTGCCAAATCAACATTTACCATACTTGTGGATACCGACAAGAAATTCCGTGCCAATATTTCTCTATCTATATGGGCAATAATCTCCCCACTATGTTGCGCTTTGTTTATTATACTTTTCCATTGCTCTAGGCGTATAGCAGCTATGCGCGTAATTGCTTCGCGGAAGTGTGGAAATTGTGGAGTAACTTCAAGTACCAACTGAAAAAACAGAGGTTCAAGAATGAAAAAATCAAAGCGCTTGTGCAATTCACTACTACACTGGGCTTTCCTTTCTATCATTTTACTTATGTATTCTCGCAAACTATTAATTTTAGAGAAATCCTTTTCAGGTACCAAGGTAAATATAGATAGGTATTTTTCTATTCCAGCTTTAAGAATTTCTTCCTTATTCTTAAAATAATAATACAAAGCTCCTTTTGTAAATCCGGTTGCTTGCTCTAAATGTTTCAGAGAGCAAGCTTTGAAGCCTCTGTTTACAAATTGATAAAAGGATTTGTTTATTATTTCTTCTTTAATACTAATCATATTAGGAACGTAAAGGATAGATATAAAAAGTCGCGGCATTCGAGAACACCGCGACAAAGTAAACAAAAAAAGAATTATGATATAGCTATTTTTTATAAATTCTATCTACAATAACTGCAATAGCTCCATCGCCGGTAACATTTGTAGCAGTACCAAAACTATCCATTGCAATGTAAAGTGCAACCATTAATCCTTGAGCCGTTGCATCAAAACCTAACATGGTTTCAAGCAAACCTAAGGCCGCCATAATAGCTCCTCCGGGTACTCCAGGCGCAGCAACCATTGTGATGCCAAGCATTAGAATAAATCCGGCCATTAATCCAAAACTTGCGGTTCCACCGCTCATTAGCATAATTGCCATGGCGCAAGCAACAATCTTCATAGTACTACCGGATAAGTGAATTGTAGCACATAATGGAATTACGAAATCGGCTAATTCTTCATCTACATCATTTTTTATTGTCTGTTGAAGTGTAACAGGTATAGTGGCTGCAGAGGATTGTGTTCCAAGCGCAGTCATATAAGCCGGAATCATACGCTTAAACAGCTTAAACGGATTCTTTTTGGCAACAATACCGGCAATTGAGAATTGGATAATAAGTAACACAATTGTCATTACAAAAATCAGACCGATAATCTTAGAGAAAATATCAACAACACCTGCTACTTGGCCGGATGCAGCAATATTCATAAAGATACCAAAAATATAAATAGGTAATAACGGGATGATTGAATAGGTAATTAAGCGATATATGATATCTTTAAAATCATTCAACCCATTTTTTAATGTTTGTCCCTTAATAAATGCGGCGCCAAGTCCAATTGCAAATGCAGCAACAAGTGCACTCATAACACCCATAATGGGAGGCATTTCTACAGTGAAGTAGGGTGCAAACGTCCTCGAAACGTCCTCGACAGCGTCAATATTAGGAACTGATTTTAGTAGGGATGGATAAATCCAATCGCAACTGAAATAAGTCATGAAACCGGTACTTATTGTAAAACCGTAAGCAATTAAGGCCGTGATTACTAATAATCTGCCGGCGCCTTTTCCTAAATCTGCAATTCCAGGAGCAACTAGTCCAAGAATCAAAAGAGGGATAATAAAGCCAAGGTAATTACCAAATATGGAGTTAAAAGTTACAAAAATACGAATTGTCCACTCCGGGAAAATAAGACCACAGCCAATACCTGCAATAATGGCAATGATAATCTTTGGAAGTAATCCTAATTTAAGTCGTTTCATAGTATGTTATTTAGATGATTATTACGCTAACGTTTGCAAATATAATATACATTTAATTTCCACTAGAATATATAGTTGTGAATTAACCATATACTAAGTTATTTAACTCAATACTACATAGGTGAATTAAAAACTAAGTTTGTTTATTTTATCCAAATCCGTAGCGTATATCTATTTTCATATGAGTTTTATGTAAAACGTTATTTAATTTAAACAAAGTTTCATTCATTACTTGCGGTATAAACCGGTAAATAATCCTACGTGAAAATCTAAAAAACAGTTATCAATTTAACCCTATTATAATATTTCATTTTTTGAGTATTATACACTGGTTTTATCCTCCTTATTTGCTTTATACCCTCCTTACATCACATTCAGGTTTCATTGTGGTTTCATTCAGGTTTCATTCAGGTTTCATTCAGGTATAGCACCCCAAACCTGAATGAAACCTGAATGAAAGCTGAATGAAACCTGAATGAAATACGGAGCGGCATACAAGGAGATAGGACAATTGTGTTTGTTTAGTATAGCATAAATTTGGTGAGTGTCTCTATGTTAACTGAAAAGTAATATATTATAGAGATTGTAAATCAAATTATTATAGTAAATTCTTGATAAGAAATTTGAGATGCAGTGTACAAATTACAAAAATGTATGAATGGTTTGTTATATAATTTAAATTGATTTTTAGGGATATGAATTGATTTTCCTTTGATTGTAATTTTTGGATGCAAAATTGCATATATCTTGCAATTGTGTGGTAAATATTTAAAAATACCATCTAGTGTGTACTTTGTTGCTTGTTTGGAAGGTGTGGATTTTTAAATAAACTTTCTTACTTTTGCTATTACATAAATTATTTTATCTATCTAACTACAATGAAAAGAATTATTATCAGCATTTTAAGCGTCTTGCTGCCATTTATAGGGTTGGTTGGGAATGCGCAAATTAAAGTTGCTTGCGTTGGCGACAGTGTAACATACGGAATGGGAGTTGAAGGTAGAGATTCATGCTCTTACCCGTCACAATTACAACGCCTATTAGGGAAAGAATTTGATGTGCGTAACTTTGGAAAAAGTGGAGCCACGTTGTTAAACAAAGGACATCGTCCCTACATTGAACAACAAGAATATAAGGATGCAGTAGCATTTAAACCGGATTGGGTGATTATTCACTTAGGGTTAAATGATACAGATCCAAGAAACTGGCCTAACTTTAGAGATGAGTTTTTGCCTAATTATATGGCGCTAATTGATACTTTCCGTACGCTTAATCCATCATGCAAAGTGTGGATTTGCCGTATGACACCAATATTTCATCAACATTCTCGTTTCAAAGCGGGTACTAGGGATTGGTTTTGGCAGATGCAGGATGAAATAGTTAAAGTATCTCAAGCTGCCGGAACAGGACTAATTAGTCTTCATGAGGGCTTGTACCAACGTCCAGATTTGTTGCCGGATGCGCTTCATCCCAATGCAGAGGGCGCAGGGATAATTGCTAATACTGTATATGGAGCAATAACGGGTAACTACGGAGGTCTTAAAATGGCCGACGTGTATACGGATAATATGGTTCTTCAACGTGAAAAACCATTGACAATTAACGGAACTGCTAATGCCGGAGAAAAGGTACAAGTTACTATTGCTTCGCAAAAGCATACAGCCGTAGCAAATGCAACAGGGCAATGGCAAATAACTCTTGCACCGTTAAAAGCCGGAGGACCCTATACATTAGCAATATCGACCAAAACGAAGAAGCTTACATACAAGAATATTTTAGCGGGTGAGGTTTGGGTTTGTTCCGGACAAAGTAATATGGCGTGGCGCGTAAACCAATGTAAGGAACATAAGGAACTTGCAGCATGGGCAGCGACACAACCACAAGTTAGGATATTTGACATGAAGCCTAAGCGCGAAACCAACTCAACTACGTGGGATGCGGAAGCACTTAAAGCAGTTAATCAGCTTGATTACTATACAACTAAGGGATGGCAGGAATGTAATGCTACAACGGCTGAGCAAACCTCTGCTATTGCATTTGCTTATGCTAAGATGTTAAAGGACAGTTTGAATGTACCTGTTGGTATTATTGTTAACGCTATTGGCGGATCGCCTACAGAAGCATGGATAGACCGTTATACATTGGAGCATGAGATGACGGATATACTATATAACTGGACTAAAAACAGTATGATTCAACCTTGGGTAAGAGAGCGTGGTGCGCAGAATATAGGCGCAAATGCAAAACCTCTTCAACGTCACCCTTTTGAGCCTTGCTATTTATTTGAATCGGGGATAAAGCCACTTGCAAATTTTCCAATCAAGGGTATTATCTGGTATCAAGGAGAGTCTAACGCCAATAATGTTGAGTTACATGAGCAGTTATTTAATTTACTCGCAAAATCGTGGCGCAGCTATTGGAATGAGGAGCTACCAATTTACTTTGTGCAGCTTTCGGGACATAATCGTCCGTCATGGCCGCACTTCCGCGATAGCCAACGCCGTTTAGCGCAAAGTATTCCAAATACCGGGATGGCTGTTTGTAGCGATAGAGGCGACTCTCTGGATGTCCATCCGCGTGCTAAGAAGGAGGTAGGGGAGCGTTTAGCTCGTTTGGCCTTGAATAATACTTATGGAAAACAAGTTACACCTTCGGGTCCTGCGTACCAGTGTATGGATATTGTTAAGGGTGCTGCCTATGTATATTTTGACCATGCAATGGGAATGACTACTTCTGACGGAAAGCCGTTGCGCGGTTTCGAGGTAGCCGATGAAAATGGTTGTTTTATGCCGGCACAAGTAGAAATAGAAGATAACCGAATTAAGGTTTGGAATACACAAATAAAAAATCCTAGCCGAGTACGATATGCTTGGCAACCTTACACTCGTGCTAATTTGGTGAATAGCGAAGGCCTACCGGCCTCAACATTCTCAACGGAGTACTAATAAATAAAGACTTAAAAACCCTTTTGGTTCACTGAAACCAAAAGGGTTTTTTATGTTGACAATGTTCTTTATGCTTTTACTTAGAATTGCGATGCGCTAAAGCTTTACCTTTTGTAATCTCTGTTTCCATACGTTCCTGCTTTGCTTTCTCTTTTTTCCCGTAGCGCAATGCAAATACAAAGACTAGGGATAATATGGAAATAAATAGGCCAATAATAAAGGCATCGTCTACACCTTGTATAAATGCTGCATTGTTTATGTTATCTAGAATAATGCTATTACTTAACTGTTCTATGCTTGTATTGCCGGCAAGACTCCCTTGAGATAAGGTATTTGCGTTTTGTTGGATAAATGTTTGATAAGCGGCTCCCGAATAATCTACCGATTCAGAAAAACGGGTTGCATGAAATGCCCTCCGTTGTGTTAGTATGTAGCTAAATATAGCAACACCAACGCTTCCTCCCATTTGTCTTAGCATGTTTGTAATTGTACTGCCTTGAGCCATTAGCTCTTGCTTTAATGTAATTAGAGAAACATTTATTAATGGCGGTAGCATAATGCCAGCGCCAACGCCACGCACGCAAAGTGATAATAGGATATAACGATGCGGAGTCTCGGGCGTAAAAAAGCCGCCCATATAATAACTAATTGATAGGATAACTCCACCGGTTAATATAACCCATCTTGAATCATATCTTTGTGCTAAGTAGCCGGCCAAGGGTGACACTAATACTTGTAATAATCCCACAGGCAGAAAAAGTAACCCAGTATCAATGGCGCTATATCCTAAAGATGTTTGAACATATAGAGGAATAAGAAATGAGCTACCATAAATACCCATTCCGAAAATAAAAATTACGGAATTTGAGAAACTAAAATTCCTATTTTTAAATACCGATAAATCAATTAACGGATGTTTAATTTGTTGCTCTACAAAGATAAACGTTAGCAAACTGATTCCGGATATCCACAAACACAGCACAACTACGGGGTCATTCCATCCTTGCGTATTCATGGCCGATGAAACTCTTGCAAGCGCAAGTAGAAAAACGGGTAGAAACAATGAAATTGTTATAAAGCCAATAATATCGAATCGGTTTTTTACAAAACGTACAACCTTTTCCTGGACTTTGTACGAAAAGAAGATACAAAATAAACCAATAGGGACATTTAGGAAGAAAATAGCATTCCAACCTACGGTATCCACTAAAAGGCCGCCAATTAATGGACCAAAGGATATTGAGGCAGCTGTTGAGATGGCCCATATACCCATAGCCAAACTGCGAAGTTCACGTGGAAACACATTGGTAATAATAATAAGGCCGGCCGGTAAAACTACTCCGCTTCCTGCGCCTTGAAATATGCGCCAAAAGACTAAGGAGTCAATGGAGGAGGAGTTACCGCACATAAAGGAACCCAATGTAAATACGGAAATAGAGAATATAAACAAGTTCTTTATTCCAATACGGTCATTGAGCCATGATGTAATGGGTAGAATTATGGATATGGCTAGCATGTAACCTGTAAGTATCCACTCGGCTTGATCAATAGCACAACCCAAATCGGACATTATCGTGGTTAGAGCCGTGTTTACCACAGTTGCGTCCAGCATTACCATGAAGGTACCTATCATAACATTTATAAGTACCAGCCATTTGTAACGCGGATTTGCGGTGTTATAACTCATTTGGATTTAGTTTTTGTACGTTTAATTAGTACTTTGGCCGATAAGCCCGAGACAAGATGGACGCCGTGAGTATACATCTTATCGTTAGAGATAGACTCTATGGAAACCCTAATAGGAATACGTTGGGTGACACGCGTATAATTACCGGCAGCATTGCTTGGGGCAATTAATGTAAATTGAGAGGCCGTGTTTTTGCCAATATAAAATATGCGTCCTTTTATTTCTAATTCCGGATAGGCCATAAGCTGAATGTCTACTTCTTGATTTAAGTATATATCGCTTAATTTTGTTTCCTCAAGGAATACATTAACCCATATAGGCCCATGCTCATTAAGGGTAAGCACTGTTTGGCCCTTTTTTACGAGGTCGCCTTTTAGTAGCCATACTTTTGCAACATCTCCTTGTATTGGTGATACCACAAATTCTTGCCAACCGTTGTCGTCTTTAATTGTAAACAAGGTGTCGCCAATCTGTACTTTGCTTTGTTCACTTACATAGAGTTTGTCAATATTCCCTAGCATCTCACTGCCCACATTTATCCGCTCAGATGCCAAATAGGCGTCGGTTGTAGTGATGTAGGCTTTGTAGTGTATCCACCAAAAGGCAATAATAACAATGCCGGCTACTAGAAAAATTAAATACAGAAGGATACGTCTTTTGGAGTGTTTCTTCTCCTTATACTCTTCAATAATAGCCTCGTCTTTATTTAATTTCTTCTCTAATTTTTTTTCTCGTTTATTACTGTCTTGCCCTATAGGGTTATTACTGTCGTTATCCATACCTTGTAATTTTATAAAACTATTTATTGTACGGAAAATGGTGTAATAAGTTAAATGATAAGGGAATGTGGGCGAGGAGGAGTAGGTATGAATATGAAGGAGAGTGAAGGCTTTTATGATATAGGAGCTGTTATAGCAACCTTTTGTGAAGATATTGCGTAAATATATTTTCCGGGCTAGGGATCCTAGGAGGTAAAATGGTGATACGTGCCCGGTAAGATTGAAGAAACGTGTGAGTGCTCCTTTTAGGGAGACGTCACACGTTGCTTTTTTTAAGAGGGGGTCAAAGATTATTCTACAAAAACTTCAACATCGTCAACTACAAGCTGACTTAAGCCACCACCTTTATATTGGTCGCCTAAATAACTTGATGAGAATGCAATTGTAAATTTGTATTTATTAGCTGGATTATATTCTTTTTTATAATCTAGATTTATTGTAAAGTCTTTAAACGTACCGTTGTCCTCGAATAGCATAGTACCAATAGCTACAATTCTGTCAGATGTTGCTAAGTCCTTACCGGTTAATACTGCTTTTTCATCGTCCGTTACATCGAATAATACAACAACTACTGATCCTTTGTCTTTTTGGCCTTCCACCACGTTTGTTTTTTCATCGTAGAAAAACTCACCAGCTTTGTATGTGTATTTACCGGTAACTTGAGTAGGTTTGCCTGTGAATGGGATACCGAAGCGAGTTGATGCAAGTTGATCGAATGGATTTAGTGCGAATGCTCCTAAAAATGCACCTCCTGAAGTTACAGATGGGGCCATACTTGGGACATCTTCAAGACGGCTACGTACAGTTGTAAGACGTAGTCCTTTTGAAGAATTTACACCAGGTGCTTCCTCTGCTACCCAACCTTCATATTCAAATGCGTAAGCTGGCTTATTACTTGGGTTTTCTGCGAAGCTTTTTAGGAATACTGCACCAGGATTAGAAGTTGCCCATCCGGCAATTAGTGGCGATTTATTTGCGGCATCTATTGACCAATCCTCAAATGCATAGAATAAGCTGCGTTGTATGTTTACTTCATACGTTGTACTGTGAATACCATCTTCAGCTGTTACAATTATGGAAAAAGATTTTGTTAGGTCCCATGCGCCTGCTGGAGTAATGGTAGCCTTTGGGGATAGTGTTATGGTAGGTGTAATAGCTTTTAATTGCTCGTCTGTTGCGTCCTTGTTAACAGTAATCCAAATGGAGTGGTTTGTATTATCTAGGCTGATCGAATTTACTAATTCATCCTTAATCTCTAAGGCAGTAATCAAAGCTTCTTTGCTCTCATTGTCTTCAGCCATTTTGTTACCGTCAAAATCTACATTTACGGTATTCAATACAGGTACATTCTTAACAACGATAGCCGATTTAAGGTTTTTATCCTTAACAGTTCCGTTAGCTTCTACCTCTAAACCTTCCATACCCATAAGTGTTAAAGTTGTTTTAGCAGAGAATGTAGTGTTTCCATTTTCATTCTTTACTGGTACGTCCGGAATTATAATATCGCCTAATGATAGACCTTGGAAGGCGAAATCATAAAGAGCTAGGGTTACGCGTCCTTCGCTAGTTTTTGTTAAGATAATTTTTTGAATCATTGGATCCATAGGAGTGTCACCTCCTAAATTTACTATTAAATTGCCCTTATAGGTTCCTTCAACTTGTTTAGCTAAATCTACAACCACTTCTGGTTCTGTTTCTTTGTCATCATTGCTACAACTACTAGCAAACATGCTAGTTAGTAATACAAATAACATTAAATACGTTTTTCTCATCTTTTATTTTTTAAAATTTTTAATTGGGTGGTGTAATAAGAACGGTGTGTAGTTATTACTCCCTACATTTAATATGTCATATTAGAATTAGCAGTGTCAAAAGCTTTTCACTAGCTTTAAACTATATTTGTGATTATTGAGACACCTATTATATTGCAAAATACAAATGCCCTTAACAAATTCGCGGTGTTAATTTCTGTACACATTCTGAAGATAATCTAAAGATGACCAATAATATAGTTTATTCTAATATGGTATTGTTGCGGATATTTGTATTATTAAGTGTTGTGTCCATGTTTAGCGATACAACTAATTCGGCGCTTCTACGTAGTTACCCAAAAAGAAATAGATGAACTTTTTCAAGCCCAATGCGGACACACATAAGCTGATAAAATTGGCATTACCTATTGTTATGTCGTCATTATTGCAGATGGCGTATAATATTATTGATCTTTTTTGGGTGGGACGTATAGGTAGTGATGCCGTTGCAGCTGTGGGTAGTGCCACGTTTTTTATCAATCTGGGATGGGCGCTTTCGAGTATTGTATCCATTGGAGCAACAGTCCGGATAGCGCAGGCAGTTGGAGCAAAAGATGAGAGTTTAAGCCGCAAGTATGCTTCATCTGGCATGCTTATGGCAGTAGTTTTAGGGCTATTCTATACGGCAGTCTTGGCTATAGGTGCCTATCCGTTAATTATGTTCTTTGACATGAAGAGCATGTGGGTAAATGACAACGCTACTCTTTATTTACAAATAAGTTCAATAGGCGTAATTATCTCCTTTATTAATCTCATTTTCACAGCAATACTCAATGCACATGGTAAAACAAAGCTTTCCTTCCGCGCAGTACTATATGGCAATATAATAAATATGATTCTCGATCCGCTTTTTATTGTTTTGTTGAATATGGATGTTGAAGGCGCTGCATGGGCAACAGTATTATCACGTTTAGCATCGCTATTTTATTTTTATGGTGTTATTTATAAAAAGAGGCTTATACGTTTTCAGTTTAGAGGACTAAATATCAAGGAATTTACATCTATTCTCCGAATAGGATTTCCGGGAGCTGTACAGCGGGTATTATTCACGGCCATTGCCATTGTTATTGGCCGTATCATTGCGGGCTGGGGAAGTGAGGCGATAGCTGCCCAGAAGTTGGGACTACAGATAGAATCCATAACATTTATGATTGTGGGTGGTATGCAGCAATCCATATCTATTATGGTAGGACAAGCCTTTGGTGCCCATCAATATGCACGTATTGAGATTCTTTACCGTAGTGCTCTAAAAATAGTGAGTATTGTAGGTGGACTAACAACCATACTTTTTTTAGCATTCCCAACCCAACTTATTGGTCTGTTTGTTTCTGATTTAGAAACTGTTGAGATAGGAGCTTCGTATTTAGTGATAGTTGGATTGTCTCAACTCTTTATGTGCCTTGAAATGGTGACCGGAGGAACCTATAATGGGCAAGGACTTACGCAGTACTCGGCAACAATAAGCGTTGTGTTTACATCGTTAAGAATTCCGTTGGCACTTTACTTGGGGCATAAAACCGGATTGGGACTAGAAGGAGTGTGGTGGAGTATTTCAATAACTAGCATGGTTAAAGGAATAGTGGCCGCTGCACTGTATCGCTTCCGTTATAGGGAGCTTAAACGCATGGCTGCAGAAGTAGCTCCGATAGATGATAAATATAAATTACAATAGTTATGATAAACTCACTCTTAAAAGCGCATAATGAACTTTTACAGGAAGGTGTATTTGGTTTAGAAAAAGAGAATGTACGTGTTACGCCCGACGGACAGTTGGCTTTAACGCCGCATCCTGCTATTTTTGGCGATAAGACGCAAAACCCGTACATTACTACCGATTTCTCTGAGAGTCAAGTGGAGATGATTACTCCTCCTATGGCCTCTATACCACAAGCATTGGATTTCATAGAGACACTGCATGATATTGTGTCCGACAATATTGGCGATGAGTTATTATGGCCACAAAGTCTGCCTCCTTTATTGCCCGATGAGGATAAAATACCAATTGCACAATACAATGATGAGGACAAAGAGTTGGAAGAATATAGAGAAGCGATTGCGCGTATTTATGGAAAGCAACGGCAGCTCATCTCGGGCATACATTTCAATGTATCGCTATCCGATAAATTCTTCTCTATGTTGTTTCATGCCTACAAAGAAAAACGTACAATGGGCGAACTACGTGAGGAAGTTTATTTGAAAATGGTGAGAGGATTTATGCGCCATAGATGGCTCATGGTGTGGTTGTTTGGAGAAACGCCGGTTGCCGAACGTAACTTTAGGGTAACCTCTTTAGAAACTGGCTTACCACAGAAAATGAAATGTGGAGAAGGTATAAGTTTACGTACAGGCCCATTGGGCTACCGCAATAAAGAGGAGTTTGTACTAGATTACACATCTATAGAAAGTTATCGTAAACAAATTAACGAATTTGTAGAGGAGGGGCGTTTACATAGTATAAAAGAACTCTATTTGCCTTTACGAATTAAATTCCTCCCTAAGGATGGTGGAGCTCCTTCCTACTTGGAGATTAGACTACAGGATTTGGACCCCTTAACGCGCAGCGGAGTATCTCCCCATGCTTTGTATTTTACTCATTTAATGCTAATGTACGCTTTGGTATGCGATGAGACTCACCCTTTTGATGCAAGAGAGCAATATATTGCTACCCGTAAGCAAGACTATGTTTCATGTTTCGGACGTTGTGAAAAACGCTCGTTCCCAGAAGATATTTCAACGGGAGTTACAGTTGTGGAAGAGGCTGAGAAATTACTTTCGGACATGGAATTAAAACTAGCCGAATATGGAGTATGGAATAATCCTGTATTAAAGAGCGAATTGGATTATTTCCGTTATTTATTGGCAAATCCTGACGAACGTTCCGGTATGATAATCTTTAGGGCTACACAAAATAATAACTTCATGGCTTTCCACATGGAGCGTGCGCGTTTATACCGTGAGGTCTCTCAGCAGCAGGCGTTCCGTTTCCACGGTTATGAGGACATGGAAATGTCAACACAACTACTACTACGAGCAGCAGTTTGCAGGGGTGTGTTCTTTGATATATTGGATAGGAAAGAGAATTTCTTGAAATTATATACAGATAGAAATATTCAGTACGTACAACAAGCTACTAAAACATCATTGGATGGATATGCTACCATTTGCGTAATGGAAAACAAAGTGGTTACGAAAAAAGTCTTGGAGCATGAAAATATAAATGTACCTCGCGGCCGAGAGTATGTGGATATTAATTTGGCAATGGACGATTTTAAACATTTTGAAGGGGAGGCTATAGTTATTAAGCCTAAATCTACCAACTTTGGAATAGGTATAACAATTATTAAAGATAATACGATAGAATCGGCCTATAGAGAAGCGTTAGAGATAGCGTTTGCTAACGATGATACCGTGCTTATTGAGGAATTTGTTTCAGGTAGGGAGTATCGTTTCTTTGTTTTGAACAACGAAGTTGTTGGCGTGTTGCACCGAGTACCTGCCAATGTAGTTGGGGATGGTTATAAAAGTATACGTACATTAGTGGAGGAGAAGAATAAGGATCCAAGACGAGGCAAAGGGTATGTAACGCCATTGGAGAAGTTAAGATTAGGCAAAGAGGAGGAGATGTTTTTGGCCATGCAAGAGCTTACCTTTGATTCTGTACCGGAGAAAGGAGTTACCGTCTACTTACGTGAGAATTCCAATATTAGTACAGGAGGAGACTCCATCGATTTTACCGATGAGGTAAGCCATACGTACAAAGCGATTGCTGTAAATGCAGCACGCGCGGTAGGAGCTAAGATTACCGGGGTTGATATGATGATACCGGATATCTATGAACCGGCAGGAGTTGGTAATTATGCTATTATAGAAATGAACTTTAATCCTGCTATTCATATACATTGTTTTCCATTTCGTGGAAAGAATAGAAAAATAAACATTAAATTGGTCGAGGCTTTAGGCTTCTAACTACTATATAACTAACTTAACATCAGCATTATGGTAAAGAAAGTAATGTCGTCAACACTATTTAAATTAATAATGGGTGTTGTCATAGGTTTAATCGCCGGTCGATTTGTTGGTGAAGGATTTATGAATGTTATTGTTTCACTAAAATATATGTTGGGACAATTCGTATTCTTCATGGTTCCATTAATTATCCTATCTTTTATTAGTTCCTCAATTGCAAAAATGGGTGCTAATGCCTCTAAGCTTTTAGGATGGGCTTTATGTATTGCATACCTATCTTCAATATGCGCTGCATTTATGTCCATGATATTGGGATATACCATTTTACCTCACATGTCTATTCCTGCAGCAGAAGAAGCGGGTAGGGCGCTACCTCCTTTAGTATTTAAGTTGGACATTCCTCAGGTTATGAGTGTAATGAGTGCATTAGTACTTGCGTTAATGATTGGGGTTGCAACTGTATGGACAAAATCAGAGTTATTTACTAACATACTGGATGGATTTCAGAAAATAGTACTTCAACTTATTAACCGCATATTAATACCTATACTTCCACTGTTTATTGCAGCAAACTTCTGCGCATTAAGCTATGAGGGTACACTAACTCGCCAATTGCCTGTATTTTTTAATGTATTACTTATTGTACTTGCAGCCCATTTCGTTTGGTTAGTAATCTTGTACCTTATTGGTGGAGCTGTATTGCGCAAATCGCCATGGCAGGTAATACGTTATTACTTTCCGCCTTATTTTACAGCGGTTGGTACAATGTCATCGGCAGCGACGCTTCCTGTTTCCTTGGAAGCAGCCGAGAAAAGTCCTGTTCTTGATAAAAAAGTAGTCGATTTTTCCATACCACTTTTCTCAAACATTCACCTTTGCGGATCTATACTAACAGAGGTATTCTTTGTAATGACAGTTTCTTTAATGTTGTATGGAACGCTACCATCTGTGGGAACAATGGTTTTATTTATATTTTTATTAGGTATATTTGCAGTAGGAGCTCCTGGAGTACCGGGAGGTACGGTAATTGCATCAATGGGTATTGTAATCTCAATTCTAGGATTTGATGCCACCGGCACAGCGCTTTTATTAACCGTATTTGCATTACAGGATAGCTTTGGTACAGCATGTAACGTTGTTGGTGACGGAGCGTTAACCATGATAATGACCCGTGTTGAAGCTAACGAAGCAAAAAGAGAAAGTTTTAAATGAACATTGAAGAATTAAGAGAGTTCTGCTTATCCTTTAAAGGAGCTACTGAATGTATGCCTTTTGATGAGGAAACATTGGTATTTAAGGTTGGGAATAAAATGTTTTTACTAACCACACTGTATCCCTTTGAAACAGTGTTAGTAAAATGTAATCCAGAAAAAGCGCAAGAGCTGCGTCTTGAGTATAATGCCGTTGTTCCTGCCTATCATATGAATAAGCGGCATTGGAATGGAATCAACTTGGAGAGCGATGCATCAGATCAGCTTATAAAAGAATGGATCACAGATTCTTATAATTTAGTAGTGGCGGGATTATCTAAAAAGATAAAAGAAAGTTTATAATAAAAGGAGGCTATCAACGATAGCCTCCTTTTATGTTTAGTCTCTTGTCAATGTAATGTCATCCTCTGGTTTTGGATATTTTGATATATATGTTTTAGTACTATTCACCATTTCTTCAGTTATAGTGAAATTGTAGCTTCCATAGTCTCCCACAGCAATGCTTCCTACCCAGAAATAGCCCCATTTCTCGAAAAACTCAGTTAAATCTAACTGTACTACATCACAAACTGTTTCAATAAATTGAAATTGATTGTTGATTGAGTTATTTCCTGTTCCTGCATGAGGTTTGTTACGAAGAGATTCCATAACATCACCATAAAAATCAGGATGACCATTGCGAGTAAAGTATAAATGCAATTGCCATAGTGGAATAAGTCTACAGAAAACATCTCCATTATGTAGATAGGATTTACGATTAGGGTTATTAACAATTTCTTCTAATCCTTTAGCATATGTATTGTACTCGTCAAGTCGACTTTGGTTGCCTTCCATTGTTGTTGAGTATAGTGAGTAAATATTATTACTTACCTCAGTCATACCTCCCCATGTCATTTGCGGTTGCATTTGTAAACCGTGACCTGCTTCGTGACTAAATCCCCAACATGGATCACCCTTAATTACGTTATCTGGGTTAACCACCATATTCATTGTTCCATTATTTCCTAAATAAGCAACGCCATCACCATCACGGAACATGTAATAATGGAAGTTTACACGTGAAAGGAGTCTGTTTTTAGGCATCTTATTGTACTTCTCTAGGCCCATTAACTTATACATATTGTTAATCATCCTATCGTAGTTGCTAATAAGCTCAACACCTCTACTACTTGCATATTTCTTGAAGAATTCAATAGGGTAAGCAACCTGAACATGTTTGCCTAACATATCCATCATTGGACTTGGAGCACTATTTAGAAGTCTATTCCAGTCTGTATTATTGTGTTTACTAACATCAAAGTATCCGTTTACTTGTCCTGTAGCAAAGTGTACTGTAATAGGCTTACAAGCTGCAGGATTATAGTCGTAGTATGAGATGTAAGCATTTGTAGAAACATTGACGTTAATTGTGTTTACACCTTCTCTTAGTGCAATACGTTGGCAATGTAAACTCCAATCACCTTCGCCTTCTACCTGCGGTTTTCTCATCCAGTTTGGTAAAAGTAACGTAATTGATTTACCATTTAAGTCACTTACAAATACAGTGTGTTCTCCAGCCTCAAGGTACATTCCGGTTACTCCTTCATATCTACTGTGTGCTTGTCCAATTCTTAAATCTGCAGCAAGTTGAGCAGGACTAAGTATTGCTTCATATTTTGTAATACGGTACTCCTTAGGATATACGTTATTATATAAAGCAGTTGCGATGTTACGAATTGATTGATTTTCAATAGCTGCAATCTGATCTTCTGTAACCTCCTTTTTAAGTTCAGAGTATGAACCATCTGTAAAGATATCAATAATGTCAGTGCGCTTATAGAACTCCATCTCTGCGCAGGACGCAAAATTATTTGTACCTGACTTAATTACAAATTTAACTTGTTTAGGTTTAATCAATCCGTTTACAGTTTCGCCACTACGTGTGTTACTTGGAATATTTTTAAATGATACCTGTGATGCACTTCCACTTCCGCCAAAATCATACTCTCCATATTTAATAAGTTGACTGTCTCCTTCTCGTTGGTACCAAACTTCAACTTCTTTAAAGTTTCCGTTACTACCGTTAGAGCGTGGATAATATATAAGGTAGTCAATTTGTTCTTGACCTTCAGTAAAGTTAAAAACTAAGTCGATAGGGAAATAGTTTGGAGAGCTATTTGACCAATTAGAGTGATAAGTTGTATTCATGTTACCATCAATACAATTACTAGCTGGTCCATCACCTTGGTAACTAGATGTTGTAACACCTGATACTTTAATCTTTGTGTCTTCTGGTAATCCTTCCGGAACACTCGGAACATAAGAATAAGGCTTTTGTTTTAAAGTTAATGAACGTTTAGCTAAACCGTTATTTACTTGTTGAAAATCAATGATAACCTCTCTTGCTTTTTGATTAACATTAGCGCCTACTTTAATTTGTACTAATGTATCACTTTGTGACGCAACTGTAACCCAATTGGCATCGGCAGGAATCTTCACTTCAAATTCAATGTTAGCAACAACGCGTATGTTTATTAAAGCAGTGTCGCACGTAATGTCAGCAACCTCTTGTGGAGTTATCATGACAGCTGGAGCAGTACCCATTTGATACACATGGATATCCTTGCTAACTTCGTTGTTAAATACAGTAATTTTACTCCAACGTTCATTGATATTAGTGTTTCTTTGTACTTTAGTCTCAATACGTTTTTGAGTAATGAAACGCCCAACACACCAACTACTATCCGATGCTTTTAATTGTAATTCTTCAGCAGAGTTGCATGTAAGGTTTACGCTTCGAGAGTCATTAGATGCTGTGAATATCACGGTATCGCGGTCAAAACTAATTGTTATCGGCTCTTTAATTGTTTCTTGTTCAATGTCCGACTTACAACTCCACATGGCAATGGCGGAGAGGAATAAAAAAATAAGCTTTTTCGTCATAATTAAATTATTATTTAAAGAATTAGTGTAGTGGTTAGACTTATAGTTATTAATTGTTTAGAATTTTGCGTGCATCTTTTACCATCTTAGTGGCCCCTTCCTTATTTAGATGTTCCAATGTAAATTTATTTACCACATCGTTAAGGTGCTTAAGCTTTGCAGTTTGTTTAGTTTTTGTGTACTCTTCCTTCAAAATTTGGATCTTTTCCCAATCCTGTATACCTTCAACTAAGCGTTCCATACGTATACTGCTGCGTCCACCGGGATATACCAAATAACAGTCGCCCGCCGCAAAACTGCGAAAACGCGAGTCTTCCAACGGATTTTTTGTCCAGCTATTGTATGCCCATCGCAAATAACCGTCGTAATCTCCGGCTGCAACATGCCAACCTAACCAAACACCTTCGGCCGGATCAGAAAATGTAAATAAATTAGGTTTAGGTTCTGTACAACAAGTGTATACAGTACTTGTTTTGCCTTTTGCAGCGCGTGCTTCTTTTACGCCATCCGGATAATTGTGTCCAAAAGCAATACAGTAATCGTCAATATCATTATTTAGTTCTTCATGATAGTGTCCTGCTAATGCTATTTTATATTCCGGATCGGCATCTCTTATAACCTTAATGGCTTTGCGCATGGCATCCATTGGACGTTCGTCCATAGCAATCATTGTTCGGTCAAACCATCCTTTTTCACGTAAATGACGAGAAAAATCAACGAGAAATGCACCCCAATAGTCCTGATATGCAGCTTCGCCTGGTTTTGCTTTTAGGACTTTAGTTGTGTTACTTGCCTGATCAAAATAGGCAAATGACAAAGCCCATGGAATCATACTATAACAATTAATTTGTTGTGTAATCCCCACGCTATCCATCATCCATGATATATACTTATCAAAAACGGTATAGTCAAATGTCCAACTTCCGTCAATATTCTTCATTCTGTAAACCATACTATGAAAGGCATCCTCGGTTTGGCCTGCCCATGGACGCTCCATAATGGTAGCTGTAATTACTTTTTGGCCAGCATTGGCAAGTTGTTTCATGGTTGGATACATAGCTGCGAAATGCGCATCGCTCCAAAGTGGTACATCGTACACTCTTGCAACAGAATATGGATTTTGCCACAAATCAAGAAAAAATTTCCAATCTTTAGGAGCCGGTAGCTCGCGGTTTAAAACTTGCACAGCCATATGTAATTTCATAGGCTTGGCGTTGCTGCTATTAAGTGTAAGTACTGTGTTGTATGTTCCTGGTTTTGCATTGCTAGGAACGTCAATAGTAACCCACACGGGTTGTACGCTGCGGGCTTTAAGCTCCCAAACATCATTATTGTCAAGAATATCGGCCACAATCGATGAATCCCAAACTCGGCGGTCAGGTCTGTGGCCACATCCCCCGCGTCCGTCTTTATTAAGCTCATCTGTCATTACATAACGCACAAAATGTGTGGATATGTCCTCAGCAGGTATTGTATATTTTCCATTGCGCATAGGGCTAACCGTAACGCATATATCCTCTAATGCAGTATTACTCCACACCAATGCCTGCGCATTTATGCGCTCTCCTCGCCATGCTTTCAGTGTTAAGCTTTTGGTACTATTAATAGTTGGGACATTTAACTTTTTATAGCGAGTGTCTGTATCCCCCCAGCTCCAAACTGGTGCTTTTACCTTATTGTTCCATGTTTCTTCATTATCAAACGTTTTCGTATCAGTCAATTCGGTAAAATTGGCAACTCCAACGGGAAGATTGTTTTGTGCCATTACATTTGATGAAAATACAAAAAGGCTGATACTAATAATTTGTTTAAGGTTCATATTTATTAATTTTATTAATCAGAGTGTACTATTAAATAAACTATAACAGAATAAAACACAAATATAAATTATTAATTCATATATTCACAAAAGTTAATGAATTTAAGTAATATAAGTTACATACGAAAAACATATTTTATTTGTTTGATACTTATTTAATGAATTAGATAGTAGTGTAAAGATGATTCATATCACTTTTGATGGTACTTTAGCATGCCTTTCCCGGTAGTCCTCTCTATACTATCTATATCCCATCTATATCCCATAGATATCCCATGTATATCTCTATAGGGATATACATAGGGAGTTTAATGAGGATAGATAGGATGCTGCAGAGTAAGCGAGAGTTTTGTGTTATAATTTTTTTAATTATCTTTGACTATATATGCGCATTTCATATTTTGCGCATGCCTACAAACTAATTCAATGAAAAACGAGCAGCCTATCAAGAGGGCTGTTCCATAACTATTTTAAACCTGCAATTATGGGTAACATTATTTTTACACAGCATGTCGGCTCTGAGGTGCGTAAATTGGTGCATAAATACGGAGCGGAGCATTGTTTTATGCTTTTAGATGAGAATGGACATAAATCTTGTTTTCCTTATTTTTATGAATGCGGTTTGTTACCCAACCATGTTATGGTAATCCCCTCGGGCGAATTACAAAAAAATATGGAAACCGTTGCTCGCATATGGGAGTTTTTGGTAACGCATGGTGCCACGAGACATGCACTAATGATTAATGTAGGAGGCGGAGTTATTACGGATATGGGTGGTTTTGCCGCTTCGTGTTTTAAGCGGGGAATGACTTTCGTTAATATTCCAACTACGCTGTTAGCGCAAGTGGATGCCTCTGTGGGTGGAAAAACAGGCGTAAATTTCTTGGATTTGAAAAATGAGATAGGAGTTTTCTCTTTACCATATAAAGTGTTTATTGATAATTGTTTTCTCAAAACATTGTCGGCAGAAGAGATTCTTTCCGGTTATGGCGAGATGTTGAAACATGCATTATTATCGTCCACAGATGAGGTGAATGAAGTGTTGAATATGCGACTTGGCGATATAGGGTCTGCACACAATTTGGAGCTAATTAGACGCTCGGTAGAGGTTAAAGCTGCTATTGTAGAGGAGGATCCGCGCGAAGAGGGTATACGTAAAGCACTAAATCTTGGCCACACTGTTGCACATGCGTTGGAAAGTGCAGCTTTTGCTGTTAATAAGCCAGTGAGCCATGGTATGGCGGTGGCATTGGGACTCATTGTGGAGTTGCGTTTGTCAGTGATGAAATTGGATTTTCCGGAAGGGTGGTATAACCGAGTGCGTAAATATATATTGGAACATTATCCGGCCTATCCTATGCCGATAGATGCAGAGGTGTTGTGCGATTATATGACTCATGATAAGAAGAACGATGATCGGGGTATTAATTTTACACTCCTTTTGGAGCCCGGTGAATTTTATATAGACAACATTTGTACACGTGAAGAGATTGTTGAAGCTTTAAAATCTTTGAATGTATGAGTACTTTAGATTTAACGAGTGCAGTAGTAGCACCTTATGGAACAGTGGAGTTACCCGCTTCAAAGAGTATTTCCAATAGAGTACTTATTATTAGTGCATTGGCCGAGAATGACTGTGATATTCGCAATGTGGCTAAATGTGATGATACGGATGTAATGGTGCGTATATTAAATAGTAATGACAGTAGCTTTAATGTTGGACATGCAGGAACGGCAATGCGTTTTTTAACGGCATTCTTAGCGCGTACTTGCGGCGTATGGGACATTACGGGTTCTGAGCGTATGCAGCAGCGTCCCATTAAGGTACTTGTGGAAGCTCTTAATGCTCTTGGTGCCAAGGTGAGTTATGCCGGTAATGAGGGATATCCGCCATTACATATTGAGGGGCAGTATTTGAAAGGTGGAACTCTTACGGTACCGGCTTCAATTAGTAGTCAATATGTGAGTGCGTTGATGTTAATAGCCCCATGTATGGCAGAAGGATTAACATTGCGCTTAGATGGAAAAATAGTATCACAAACTTATATAGACATGACGGTGTCACTGATGCGTTATTTTGGCGCTAAAGTAAATACGGATGTTGCCGGGGAGGTTTCCATTGCTCCGGGAGGCTATGAATGCAAAACTTATAAGGTAGAACCGGATTGGAGTGCTGCTTCTTATTTTTTTGAGAGTATCGCTATTGCTAAAGGTGGGACTATTGTTCTTACCGATATCCGGGAGGAATCTGTGCAAGGCGATGCTGCACAGTGGGCAGTTTGGCGTAAACTAGGTGTACTTACAGCTTTTGAGGAGCAGGGAGCTGTTTTGACATATAGTGATACAGCTGTTGTAAACTTGCTTGAACAGGATTTTTGTACTATGCCGGATTTAGTGCCGGGTTTTGCCGTAGCATGTTGTATGCGAGGTGTTCCCTTCCGTTTTACAGGTATAGAAACTTTACGAATCAAGGAGTGTGATCGTGTAGCTGCATTGCAGTGCGAACTGGGAAAACTGGGCTATGTTCTTGAAGCAGATGCTACGACATTGTGGTGGAATGGAGCAACAAAGGAGAGAGAGGAAGAGATAGAAATAAGTACATACGATGATCACCGTATGGCCATGGCGTTTGCGCCGGTAGTTTTTGCCGATGTAGCGCTTTCGGTTTGTGAGAGTGAAGTGGTAACAAAATCGTTCCCTGAGTATTGGCGTGAGTTTATACGCATAGGAGGCGAGGTGGAGGAGAAAACGGAGTGTCTATAGTTTTTGATGACGAATATTATATGAAGCTTGCTCTGCGCGAAGCGGAGCGGGCTGCCGACATGGGAGAGATTCCTGTTGGCGCAATAGTTGTGTGCCGTGGGCATATTGTGGCGCGTAGCCATAATATGACGGAACGCTTAAACGATGTAACAGCTCATGCCGAACTGCTTGCCATAACGGCGGCATCGGAAGCACGAGGTGGAAAATATCTGACCGACTGTACGCTTTATGTTACGCTGGAACCTTGCGTAATGTGTGCCGGAGCGTTGGCCTGGTCGCAATTGGGGCGATTAGTGTTTGGAGCGGGTGACGAGCAGCGCGGTTTTTCGCGTTTATCCCCGCCTGTGTTGCATAAGCGCACAGAGGTTATAAGTGGTATTTTGGCTGAGGAGTGTGGAGAGATTGTTAAACGCTTTTTTAAGAGTAAACGTTAAACAAAGATGTGTGTATCACGTAAATAACCTAAAATTTAGAATGCTATGACAGATTTGATAAACAATTGGGTAGTATACCTTAATGATTTTATTTGGACCTATATGCTTATTATCCCATTGGTGGTAATAGGTTTGTATTTTACATTCCGTTCGCGGTTTGTACAGTTTAGAAATATTCGCGAAATGTTTTCGCTGTTGGGGGAGGGTATTGCTTCTACCAACAACAAGGACTCTAATGTATCGTCCTTCCAAGCATTCTGTATTGCTACAGCTTCGCGTGTTGGAACCGGGAATATGGCAGGAATTGCAACTGCGGTAGCTTTGGGAGGTCCGGGTGCCGTATTTTGGATGTGGTTAATTGCTTTAATAGGTTCGGCTTCTGCATTCATTGAGTCAACCTTAGCACAGGTATATAAGGAAAAAGGAACAGGAAACTTTATTGGAGGTCCTGCATTTTATATCACCAAAGGGCTTAAAGCACGTTGGATGGGTATTCTTTTTGCTGTAATTATTATCATTACTTTTGGTTTGGTATTTAATTCAGTACAGGCCAATACAATCTCTGCAGCGTGGTCAGCGTTGTATGATTTTGACCCGTTGTATGTAGGGATAACTTTAGCAATTTTTACTTTGATAGTAATTTTTGGAGGTATTCACCGTGTAGCATTAGTATCAACGGTTTTAGTGCCAATAATGGCCATTGTTTATATACTTGTATCTATCTATATATTGCTTACACATATTACTATCCTTCCGGAAGTGATAGGTTCAATATTTGCCAATGCCTTTGGTTTTGAACAAGTTGCAGCGGGTGGCGTTGGTGCCGCATTAATGCAGGGAATACGTAGAGGATTGTTCTCTAATGAGGCCGGTATGGGTTCTGCACCCAATGCTGCGGCTACAGCAACTGTTAGTCACCCCGCAAAGCAGGGATTTATACAGGCATTGAGTGTATTTACGGATACGTTAATAATTTGTACTTGTACAGCTTTCATTATCCTTTTATCCGGTGTTCCAATTGATGGTAGTGTTAGAGGAATTGAATTGACACAAATGGCTTTGAGTAATGAAATTGGCTGGGTAGGCGGTCAGTTTATCTCAATTTCTATCTTATTCTTTGCCTTTAGTTCAATTGTGGGAAACTATTCATATTGCGAAACTAACTTATATTTCCTTACCAATAAGCGTTGGGTACTTAACGTGTATCGTTTTTGTGTTGCCTTCATGGTGTTTGGCGGAGCTATTGCCGGTTTGGACTTAGTATGGAATTTAGCCGATGTTGCTATGGCCATTATGACAATGATAAACTTAGTAGCCATTGTGTTACTTGGCGGATTGGCTTTGCGTGTAATGAAGGATTACTTAGATCAAAGACGTAAGGGTGTAAAAAGCCCACAGTTCCGCATTGGAAAATTCCCGGAATTAAAGAATACGGATAGTGTTTGGGAGGAGTAAATTCTCTCAATCGTTTGTGCTCTTTATTGCGTTGATAGTGCCTAAAAAGTTTTGCTGTACGGTGAAAAAGGCGTAAATTTATCAACTGAATAAGAATGGAAAATCTTGAAACAAAATTATATACTTATAAATTAATATCATTATGCAGACAATTGACACTTACAATTTTGCAGGGAAGAAAGCGTTAATCCGTGTGGATTTCAATGTGCCTTTAAATGACAAGTTTGAAATTACTGATGATACGCGTATGCGTGCTGCAGTGCCAACAATTAAAAAAGTATTGGCAGGCGGTGGTTCTGTTATTTTAATGTCGCACTTTGGACGTCCAAAAGGTGCTGAGGAGAAATACTCTTTAAAACACATCGTTGCGCATTTGGAAGAACTACTTGGTGTACACGTGAAATTTGCAAAAGACTGTGTAGGTGGAGAAGCTGTAGAATTAGCATCGGCACTTAAACCAGGTGAGGTTTTAATGCTTGAAAACTTACGTTTCCACAAAGAAGAAGAGGCTGGAGATGCTAACTTCGCAGGTGAATTAGCGAAATTAGCTGACTGTTGGATTAACGATGCATTTGGTACTGCACACCGTGCACATGCTTCAACTGCTGTTATTGCACAATATTTCCCAACAGACAAAATGTTTGGTTATGTAATGCAAGGTGAGCTTGATAGCGTAGACAAATGTATGAAAGATCCTGCTCGTCCATTTACAGCAATCATGGGTGGAAGTAAAGTATCTTCTAAAATTGAGATCATTGAAAACCTTATGGGACGTGTTGATAACATGATTCTTGCAGGTGGTATGACTTATACTTTCAAAAAAGCAATGGGTGGTAATGTAGGTGACTCTATCTGTGAGATGGATAAACTTGATTTAGCACTTGAAATTATGCAGAAAGCAAAAGAGCAAGGTGTAAATCTTGTACTTGCTGAGGATGCAATTGTTGCTGATGGTTTCAGCAATGACGCTAACACTCAGATTTGCGATCCAATGGATATTCCTGCAGGATGGGAAGGTCTTGATATTGGTCCAAAAACTCGCGATATCTTTGCTAAAGTAATTGAAGATTCTAAAAGCATCCTATGGAATGGTCCTGTAGGTGTATTTGAAATGGAAAAATTCGAAGCTGGTACAAAAGCAGTAGCTGAAGCTATTGTTAAAGCTACTGAAAAAGGTGCTTTCTCTTTAATTGGTGGTGGTGACTCAGTTGCAGCTATCAACAAATTTGGAATGGCTGAAAAAGTAAGCTACGTATCAACAGGTGGTGGAGCATTACTTGAGTACATTGAAGGAAAAGAACTTCCAGGAGTAACTTCAATCCGTAAATAATATATACGGAATTCAATATAAAGCGGGACGATGGTATGACCATTGTCCCGCTTTTTTTGTGTCCTATAGGCATTAGTAGTGAATTTTAGGTTTCAATTTATAGGTGAAAAAGCTTGTTCATTAATGATTTAAAAGCAATATGTGTGATATTAATTAAAATTTAACGGCAAAAAATTTTGCAAATGTAAATTATTGAATATTTTTGGCTCTGTAAACGTTTGAGATATCAAAGCAAACGTTTACAAGGAGAACATTAAAAATAATAAAAACATTGTTCACATCTAACAAGCATTCTAGTGCCGGAAGGATAGCTGCACATTTGGTTTGTTTCTGTGACCTAAACATTAAAAACATAAAACAAATGAAACCTGAAATTAAAGAATTCATTGATGCTCTTAAAGCACGTACAGTAGGTGAAGGAGAATTTCACCAAGCAGTAGAAGAGGTAATTGAGACTGTATGGGATACTTATCAAGCTAACCCTCGCTACAAAGCGAACAAGATTCTTGAAAAGATGGTTGAGCCGGAGCGTGTAATTATGTTCCGTGTGCCATGGATTGATGATAAAGGTGAAGTACAAATAAACCGTGGTTTCCGCGTACAATTTAATAGTGCTATTGGACCTTACAAAGGAGGTTTACGTTTCCACCCATCTGTAACACTTGGTGGATTAAAATTCTTAGGTTTTGAGCAAACATTCAAAAACTCTTTAACAACATTGCCTATGGGTGGTGGTAAAGGAGGATCGGATTTTAACCCTAAAGGAAAATCGGATAACGAAGTAATGCGTTTCTGCCAAAGCTTTATGACAGAATTAAGTCGCCATATTGGTGCTGACACTGACGTTCCTGCAGGAGATATAGGTGTAGGTGCTCGTGAAATTGGATTCTTATACGGACAATATAAAAGATTACGTAACGAGTTTACAGGCGTATTGACAGGAAAACCAAGAGAATTTGGTGGTTCGCGTGTGCGTCCGGAAGCTACAGGTTTCGGATCAGTATATTTTGCACAACACATGTTAGCTGAAAAAGGAGAGGACATTAAAGGTAAAGTAGTTGCTCTTTCAGGATTTGGTAACGTTGCATGGGGTGCTGCTTTAAAACTAGTTCAGTTAGGAGCTAAAGTTGTTACAGTTTCTGGTCCTGATGGATATATCTATGACGAGAAAGGAATGGATATGGAAAAAGTTGAGTTCTTATTAGAGCTACGCGCTAGTAACAATGACGTTGTTGCTCCTTATGCAGAGCGTTTTGGTGCTAAATTTGTTGCAGGAAAACGTCCTTGGGAAGTAAAATGTGATATCGCATTCCCTTGTGCAATTCAAAATGAGTTGAATGAGGAAGATGCTAAAATGCTTGTTGCTAACGGTTGTAAAATGGTAGTTGAGACATCTAATATGGGATGTACTGCTGAAGCTGTTAAATACATCAATGAGCATGCTTCTTTCGCACCTGGAAAAGCTGCTAATGCTGGAGGTGTTGCAGTTTCGGGCTTAGAAATGAGTCAAAACTCAATGCGTTATAGCTGGACAGCTGAAGAGGTGGATGCAAAATTATCGCATATCATGAAGGAAATTCACGATACTTGTGTTCAGTACGGACGTAAAGGTGATAAAATTGATTATGTATCGGGAGCAAATATCGGCGGATTTATTAAAGTTGCCGATGCAATGTGCGACCAAGGACATGTATAGTTTTAGGCAGAGATAAATAACCTAAATATTCAAAAGGCGAGATGACTACGAGAGTTATCTCGCCTTTTTCATTTCATATAAGTATTAAGTATTGTATTCAATTACAACTTTATCTCAAAAAAACAGTATAACAATAAAGTAACTACAAAATGTTAGAATAAAATACTACTCTGTGAAGAGTTGCCTAAATACTGTTATATGAGAAAAGAGCGGATTAGGATTCTTAATGATTATCCACCGAAACACGACGGAAAGTGTGTACTTTACTGGATGCAATCGTCCATAAGGACTTTCCATAATTTGGCACTTATTTATGCCATCGAAGAAGCAAACCGTAGCAAGTTACCATTACTTGTAGTTTATAGAATTGATACGCAGGATTCGGAAATAAGCTACAGGCATTTTAGTTTTCTTGTAGACGGGCTAATGGATATTGCCGAAGCCTCAACAAAGCATGGATTTGAATATCGAATTCTTTCAGGAGCTCTTGACGCTACAATTTGTCCGCTTCTTGATGAGGCTAAAGAAGTAGTTATAGATATGGGTTATTTACGTGCAAAACGGGAAGCCGTATCTTGGCTCATGCTGGCAGCTAGAGTTAGAGTGACGCAAATAGAAGATAACCTGATTATTCCTATTGAGACTACCTCGCAGAAACAAGAGTGGTCAATGAATACCATTAAGCCTAAGCTCTTGGAGCATTTAAATTACTTTCTTGATGATATTCATTTAGAGATTCCTTTATTACATGTCAAAACGTATAATGGCATAGAACAGATGGTTAGGAATAACGCTGTAGTTAATGACGTGACGCAGATAGTAAAATTAAAGGGAGAGTCACAGGCAATAGATCAGCGCGGAGGAGAAAAAGAGGCGCATGCGCTTTTTCAACGTTTCTTGATGCGTACCTTACCCGATTATAATCAGAATTATGATAATCCTGCCTCATTAGCTGCCTCAAGGATGAGTGCATATCTGCATTACGGCTTTATCTCGCCACTTTATTTATATTATAATATATTGCAATCGGGCGAGGGGGAAGAATTCCTTGAAAACTTACTTGTAAAGAGAGAATTGGCACACAACTATGTGTATTATAATCAATACTACGACAAATTCCATACACTCCCTTCATGGTGTAGAAAGACACTGGAGGACCATATCTTCGATATACGAAAGGAACATTACTCCATCACAGATTTAGAGCATGCACAGACCAATGATAAATTTTGGAATGCGGCGATGTCTGAATTACTCCAAACCGGCTATATGCACAAAACCATGCGTATGTATTGGGGTAAAAAGATTATAGAGTGGAGTACAACGCCCGAGGAGGCTTTTGAAATCCTCATAATGCTTAATAACAGATACGCTATAGACGGTAACGATGCTAATAGCTACACAGGCATTAGTTGGTGCTTTGGACTTCATGATAAACCGTGGGGTGACCGGGCAATAACGGGGAAAATACGTCATATTAGCGGTATCGGGTTAGAGCGTAAATATAACATTGAACACTATGTTAATAAGTGGCAAAGTGTTGTAAGTAATACAAGCAACTGCGTATAATAATGGCAGCGCTTATTTCTTGTTGATAAATAACCTAAATCAATAATATTAATGCGATGGTAACACACAAAAAGATTTCAAACTCAAGACTTATGCTATCTATTGTTGGTCTATTCATTTTTAGTTCAGGAATTATGTCATGTATAGATGATGTCGACAACTCCAATGAGCATCTTGCCACTAAAGTAAAGTTGGTAGAGATGACTGCAGAACAGAAGAAATTAGTACAGGAACTACCTAGAAATGTGGTAATAGCACACAGAGGCACAACCTATTGGGCTCCGGAGGAGACTGAGGCTGCCATGAGGTGGGCACGAAACATGGGCGCCGATTATTTGGAGCTGGATTTGCAAATGACTAAAGACGGCTATTTAATAGCGTTGCATGATGATAACTTTAGTCGTACCTCCAATGTAGCCGAAAAGTTCCCAGGTAGGGAAAACCAACCGGCTAATACTTTTACTTTAGCCGAACTGATGAGCCTTGATGCAGGTTCTTGGTTTAACTACGAGAGTCCTCAACGCGCAAGAGAAACCTTTGTAAATCAAGGAATACTTTTGTTTGAGGATGTGATACAAATTGCTATGGGTAAGAAAATTAAACGCAAAACCTATCCAAGTGGTGAGCGCGAATGGGATAAAGTAGCTAATGGAACAGATACAACCTATATCCCTTTATATGTAGAGGATGAGGCGGATAACGGTAATAGACCGGGAGTCTATCCGGAAACAAAGGAGCCATGGCAATTCCCTGGAATTGAGGCAAAACTGAAGGAAGTGCTTATTAGTGAGAAATGGTATGGCACTAATTTAATGAATGTTGATACTATTGCCGGGGGTAGTACTATGGGTGCAACCAAATTCCGTGTAATTCTTCAAACTTTTTCTAAGGAGTCGTTAACGAAACTTCACCAAGAGTTTACCAATCCGCTTATTCCAATCAACTTCCTATTGTGGTTAAATCCGGATAATACATCAGGTTCGGAGATGAACAATTCAGGACCTCAATCTTATGCAGAATGGTTAAACTATGGAATTAGAAATGGTGCAATCATTTCGGGACCTAGTATCTCTGGAGCACCTAACAATTACCCTAATTTACTTGATCCATGGATGGCCGATTTAACACGTAGAGCAGGAATGCAAATACACGCATATTCGTTCGACACGGAGGAGCAAATGAATAAATACTCTGGCATATGGTATACAAGTAGCCTAGGAGTTGGCAAATGTTTAACCGATGGTTGGTTTACAAACAAAACGGGAATGACAATGGGATTCTTCCAACATGTCTTAAAGGAACAGCCACAATATGTAATCTCCAATGCAGGAACTGGATTCCCTGATAACTTGCAGATAAACAAAAAGATGCAACAATATCCGCACAATCAGGCAGAGGATGTTCTGAATGATCTTGGCTATACAGTAAAAGCTTCTACAACAACTACTAACAATTAATTTGGCATACTATGAAGAAATATACTTTAGTTACAGCACTGCTATTTTCAACAACACTTCTATTTGCCCAAGATGCCAAAGAGCAAATGAAAGCATTTATGGAGGATGGAATGGTTACGTGGACAAACAAGCAAAAAGATGCTAGTTTCCGTATAGGTGGCCGCGTTGCTATTGAAGGCGCATACTATTTTGATGACTATATTGACAGAGCATCCGGTATTGCAATTAGCGAGGCACGCTTAAGAGCATTTAGTACATTTAAGGACTTTGACACGAAGTTCGATGTTGATTTTGCCTATAACGATGTGGCAATGAAGGATATGTACATACGCTGGCATGGTGGACGTAATTGGTTTGTTAAAGCCGGTAATTACGCTGAGCCTTTCTCTGCAGGAAATATTCAAAGTAGCTTTGACTCTTGGTTCATTTTAAAATCGCCAACAGTTTCAGCTATGGGAACCGGAAGAAGCGTTGGTGCAACGTTTAGATATTACACTGAGCCGTTTTGGGCAGAGGCTGGTTTCTTTAGTCAAAAAGTAGCAACAGAGAAAATACCTGGAGATAAAGGATGGGGAGTTTCTGCACGTGCTTTATATAGATTTACGCCTTATGACGATAACACACTCTCTGTGGGTGGTTCTTTTAACTTCCGTCGTCCAAGTGCCAATGGCTTTAAAGACGGAAAGGATAAATATAACCGATACACCTATCTACAATCAACAATAGGTTCAAATGTCGATGATATAAACTTCCTTAATGCACAAATAGCTAACAGTTGGGGTGTATATCGCTATGGCGCGGAATTGATTAAAGTGTATAGACGTTTTTACCTACAAGCGGAATACATTGGCATGACTATTCACCGTAGACGTGACTATAAATATGAGTTGGAGCAACAATTAGGAGGAGAATTTAGTTGTACTGACATTGCATGTATGAAGGAGTGGTATGGCGATGCCTCAACCTTGCGTTTTAATGGATGCTATGCACAAGTTGCATGGACAATATTAGGACCAGCCAATACTTATAATTATGTTGAGGGATTTATGAACTTACCTAGAAGAGGTTCGTTACAAGTAATGGCACGCTATGATTTTACCGATTTAAACGATACAAAAGGAAATACCTATTTTGATGGTAAATTCTATAAAGACGCAGCCGTTGGAAAAGAAGGTAGTGGTATTGGTGGAGGACGTATTAATAGTTTTACGGTAGGTGTAAATTACTCTTTACTAGAGAATCTAGTATTTAAAGTAAACTATAACTATACCCACTTAAATAGTTATTATCTTCTTGATAAAGATCTTGGAACTTTAGCTGCGAAAATTCAGTATCAGTTTTAAAAAAGTACTAACTTAGTAAGTCGAATACTTATTATTTAAAAATTATTAATATGTTAAAGTTTTTACGTCCTCCGGGACCAAAGCCACTCATGCCGGCTGATAAAATTGATAACACCTATAAAAAACTGCGGTGGCAGGTTTTTTGGGGAATCTTTATCGGTTATGCCGGATACTATCTTGTTCGTAAGAACTTCTCTTTAGCAATGCCCGATCTTGTTGAGATGGGATATTCAAAAGGGGACCTAGGACTTGCACTTTCTGCCATTTCTATTGCCTATGGTATTAGTAAGTTTGTTATGGGTAACGTTTCCGACCGCTCCGACGCGCGTAAGTTTTTACCTATCGGACTGGTGCTATCTGCCGTTGTGATGATTGTAATGGGTGCATTCCCGTTTGCAATTAGTAGCATAGGTATGATGTTTGCCCTGTTATTTATTAACGGATGGGTACAAGGAATGGGATGGCCTCCTTGCGGACGTGTTATGGTACACTGGTTCTCACAAAAGGAGAGGGGAGTAAAAATGTCTTTCTGGAATGTTGCGCACAATGTTGGAGGTGGTCTTATTGGTCCATTGGCAGTATTAGGCGTATGGATATTCGGAATTTGGCAGTCTAAGTTCTTTTTTCCTTCCATTGTAGCACTTGTTTTGGCATTTGTTGCTTGGCTATTAATTAGGGATACACCGCAATCATGCGGTTTACCGGCAATTGAAGAGTACAAGCACGATGGTAGTGTTGCTTATAAAGAGGATGCTAAAGAGACTTTAACAGCAAAACAAATTTTTGTTGACTATGTGTTTAACAATAAAATGTTATGGCTAGCAGCCTTTGCAAATGCGTTTATCTACCTTGTACGTTACGGAGTGTTAGACTGGGCACCTACTTACTTACAGGAGGCTAAAAATATGGATCTTACCCAAGTGGGATGGGCTTACTTTGCATATGAATATGCAGGTATTCCTGGAACACTACTTTGCGGATGGATATCGGATAAAGTATTTAATGGCCGCCGTGCGCCGTCAATTATTGTATTCATGGCGTTAGTATGCGTTGCTGTATTTATTTACTGGCTAAATCCTCCGGGACGTGAGTGGTTGGACATTGCGGCATTAATCATGATTGGATTCTTGATTTATGGTCCGGTAATGCTCATTGGAGTTCAGGCGTTGGACTTAGTGCCTAAGCAAGCGGCGGGTACAGCTGCCGGATTTACCGGTTTATTCGGATACCTTGGTGGAGCCGTTTTTGCTAACATTGCATTAGGTTACATTGTTGACCATTGGGGATGGACTGGCGGATTCTACGTATTGATTGCAGCCTGTTTTCTTTCAATTTTCTTCTCTGCACTTACATGGAAGAGAGAGTTACAAATGAGTAAACAAGCTTAATAGCTTTTACCTATAAACAAAAGAGCCCGGAACATTCCGGGCTCTTTTATTTTATTCAACACTAGCGTGTTTATGTAAATGCTAAGCTAGTAGCTACTCCTTGGCTAAGTCATATTTTACTTACAAAAATAGCTGCGTTCTAGCCACAAATGTCCTAGCGTCTTTCGTCGTGGATTTTAATACGTATCACTGTTATAATTTTAATCTAATCCGCGTGGGAACTAGGTTACCTATAGCAATAGATACAGTTAAAACGCTCCGGTAAAGAAAAAGCCGGCCGGCATAGAAGTGTAATTCTTATAGTCTGTTTTTAACGCCATACTGTTATTTATAAAATTAAACTCGGCAATATGATTGGTGCTATATGCTGCTCCCCATCCTTTTAGCAAGTTCATAAACAGGTTACCTGTTCTTGGGTGCACTCCAATACCATTGTAAATAACACTAATGTCTTCAACTAAGGCGCTTGCATCGCCAACCTGCATATTCTCCTCGGTAGTAAAATCATGGATATAAACATGGAATTCCGATCCATCATAAGCACCCGGATTGGTGTAATAAATAATATCGCCTTTTGCTGCAATTGCCGGAGTAGAAGTAAACTCTGCATTTATCCCTCTTGGCATAACATGCGTTGCCTCAATGCTGTTATCGGCAGTCTTTACCTTTAAAATATTTCCATTTGTATCATCGCCACAACCAATCCATAAAATGCTATTTGTCGATTTTACTATTCCCGCACAGAAATAAGGCAGCTCAATTGTACCTTCAATAGTATTCGTGGTAGTTTCAATAACAAGAACCTTGGTCCCGCACGGAACATAAACCTTATTATTAGCAATTACCATGCGGTTTTGTTGAGCACCTTCGCTTCCTTCTATAAATGTTAGGCCATTCCCCGATGGGTTGAAATGCCAAACTCCCTTAGAGTCGCGCAAATAAATATTATCGGCACTTTTAACCGCAACGTGAGTAGGTAGTTCTAGCGCTGCAAGTTCGTCCTTGTAGGTAGCCACCTTTACCATTGTTCCTGCGTTAGCCACAGTCAAAAAAGCGCCGTCGGATGCAATACTCTTATCGGCATATTCACCCAACTGTGATATAATATATACATTTCCTCCATTTATATATAAATCCTGCGCTAAATTACCTAGAAAGCCGGCATTAGCTTTAAAATAAATACTGTCGGTAATCACGCCGGCATCGGTAATAAAAGCCAATTTACTTACCACCTGTCCGTTTACACCTTCACTAAGTACAAAGGTTCCGTTTAAATAAGGATCGGGCAGAGGTTTTGCCGTAGCAGTAATCATCTCCGATGCTTGCAGCTTCTCCCCGTTAATCATGGCAGTCAATTGCACTTTGTATTCGCCAGGTACGTTAGCTACAAAGGAGAATACGGGAAAATTAAATGGATCATGTCCCTCTAGCTGCCACTCAATCTCATAATCGTGTATTGTGCCGATATCCGCTTTCAAATAGAGCGTATCTCCAACATGTACGTCAAAGTTACCGGTATTGGAAATAATGTTTACTTTGTGTGTAATTTGAAATACATTCTCGTCGTCTTGGCACGCCCCTAAAATGCATACGCCTAAAAGTAGGGAGAAAAACAGTTTTATTAATTTCATGGAGATAATTTTAATTATTTACGGATAGGAACAAAACTACTAATAGATGTTCACTTGTGCAAACAGACGTAAACAAAAAAAAGAGAGCTCATTTCTGAACTCTCTTTGTAGTTGGTGGGCGGTGAGGGATTCGAACCCCCGACCCTCTGGGTGTAAACCAGATGCTCTGAACCAACTGAGCTAACCGCCCGTGTTATTTGATTGCGATACAAAGATAGAGCCATTTTTCAATTCTGCAAAACTATGGGCAACTTTTTTTACACGAAAATTATTACAAAATAATTAAACAGCTGAACAATAATATTTTGCAAAAATAACTTTAACTTTATTTTACAAATTAATTATTTGTTATGTAACCTTCCATCCTGGGGACCTACGCAAAAAATAAAACAAAATCCTAACCTTGTCTTTATTTTTAAAGTATAACACCTAAAATACTAAACACAGAAATCCTTATGGTAGTACAAAAACAGATCAAAGTAATTGCCCATCGCGGACATTGGGAAGTAGAGGGAGCAGAGCAAAACTCCATCTCCTCCTTAAAATATGCCGGAGAGTTGGGTGTGTACGGTTCTGAATTTGATGTGTGGCTTACGGAGGATGACGTACCGGTGGTTCATCATGACAGCCGGTTAAAGATAGGGGTGCCTCCCATTGAGAAAAGTACATGGAACGCGCTAAAACATTATTATCTGGCTAACGGAGAAGAAATCCCTACGCTTGAGCAATATTTACAAATTGGGAGACATTATCCCGATATGAAATTAATACTCGAAATAAAAAAGCACAGTTCGCCTCAGCGCTCACGCTATGTTGCTCGCCGAGTACTTGAACTGGTTGAGCAGGTTAATCTTGTGGATCAGGTGGAATATATCTCTTTTAGTAAATCGGTAATTGAGGAATTAGCAGCCCAAGCGCCTTACACAAGTCGTAGTTACGTAAAAGGTGGTATAACGCCAGCCGAGGCAAAAGCATTTGGCGCCACGGGAATTGATTACCCCTATAAAGAGTTATTGTCTAACCCGGAATGGGTGACACAAGCACATGACTTGGGAATGACGGTAAACTGCTGGACAGTAAATCACGAAAAAGATATGCGTAAGCTTATCGACCTTAATGTTGATATGATCACAACTGACAAGCCCACTCTACTAACAGGCTTGTTGGACATCTAACCTAACATACATGAAGCGAAAATCCGGAGGACACATTCCTCCGGATTTGCTGTATTATATACTAAATACATCGTAGTATAGTCAGTGTCTTTTCTGTATCTCTCTGTATACATACGTCTAGTTTAACACTAGCACTTGTTATTGCTTCATTCTGTATGTCACATACAATCTTCGGTTATGTGTTTATATTCCATTGCAAGTAGTAAGATTCGCACAACTTGTTTGTATTGTGCTATCACTTTTCTTACATCCTCTATTACACCACGCCTTAATATCTCTCTGTTTGCGCTCTGGTCTCTCTCTGTTCGCTCCCTATCAAGTTCGTATTAACTTCGTATCAAGTTCGCATTAACTTCGAGTCTATTGACACGAACATAACACGAACTTGATACGAAGTTAATACCTATTTGATAGGGAGTAAGCAGGGCGATACCAGAGCGCAAACAGGGAGAGACCCTAAAGATGGAGTTTAGACTCTGCGCGGAGGTGCAAGCAACATACGTTACTATTACAGCCTTAGTATATTAAGCGCATAGAACCTAAATAAAAAAAGATTAGGGTACAGTATTGGTTATCCATTTAGATTCCATACATTTGTAGTGTATTACTAAAATAGAACACTATGATGCATATAGAAGATTTAAGTTTTGCTTATACCCGCCACAACGAATTGTTTTTCGGGTTGAATTTGGACATCAAAAGTGGACATATATATGGTTTGTTGGGTAAGAATGGAGCAGGAAAGTCCACTTTGCTAAAATTGATGTGTGGTTTATTATTTCCGCAGCAAGGTAAAGTAACCATGAATGGGGTGCCCACAATGGACAGAAGGCCCGACATTATGCGTGAAATTTATTTTGTACCGGAGGAACTATACCTGCCCCCATTAACCCTAAAAGGGTATGTTGATTGTTTTTCACCTTTCTATCCGCGTTTTGATCACGAACTGTTTAACCGTATTATCACCGAGTTCGCAGTAGAGGGTAATAAACGTCTGGATCGTTTCTCTTATGGGCAGAAGAAAAAGTTTTTCATTGCCTTCGCTTTGTCTACGCGTGTTTCTCTCCTTGTTATGGACGAGCCTACAAATGGATTGGATATTCCTTCAAAGAGTGTATTTCGGCGGGTAGTGGCATCATCGTTGGATGAAAATAGTAGTATAATCATTTCAACGCATCAGGTTAGGGATTTGGAACAGCTCATTGATAGCGTTGTAGTGGTGGATAGTGGTAAGGTATTATTCAATCAGTCGTTAAATGCAATACAGGATGCGTTACTGCTCAAAACCGTAAATCGCGGAACGCCCATTACAGAGCCTCTTTTATACGTAGAGCCTGTTCCGGGAGGTGAAGCTGTTATTGTGGAGAATGTCAATAACGAAGAAAGCTACGTAGATTTTGAATTGTTATTTAATGGAGTATTAGCAAGTTATAAGGAGATAAATAGAGTTATTAACAGAGTTAATAACTCTACCCAACTATAAAGCTATTATTATGGAACAGGGTTTTAGTTTTCGCCGCGTATGGGCTTACTCAAGGTTATTATGGAAATGGAACAGAATGGATCAATTACTATTACTATATATAGGTATAGGAGTTATCTATTTTAGTTTCCTCTTATGGTTTTGCTTGAAGGTTAAAACGTTGGATATGCAATCCTCAATAAATGAAATACTTTTTAATAGTTTCAATGTGGTGTATTTCTATTTAACCACAGCCTCGTTAAACATAACAAATCCGTTTTGTCGAAAAGGATCAAGGCAATTGATACTTTCGATACCGGTGTCTTTCTTAGAGCAATTTATATCGTTCTTATTATTGGTGTGGGGTTTTTATTTTGGAGTGTACATTCTATATACTATTTTGACAGTCAATGTTGTGGGGAATATCTATGCCTTAAGTATGGGATTAGATCTCTTTTGGTTTAACCCATTGAACGTGTTTAACTATAATATGTATAATTCTTGGCTTCTTGCGGTGCCTGTTGCCCTTTTTTGGCAAGCGTTAATAGCTATGATACTGTTACTCATAAGCAGATGGACTAAGTTATCCTATGTTTTGATTACTATAGTCGCGGTGTTGTTGTTTAAATACAGAGCTTACACCTATGTACTTTTTGACTACAGCGTGTGGTTGGAACAACCTATCTCTGTTCGTGTATTATATTGGATAGCTCCGGTGTTCTT
>JBOGCH010000009.1:0-84319 GCA_051656645.1 Marinifilaceae bacterium | reverse complement strand
TCCATCAAAACTTATTTCGTGAAACATGCGCTGACGAACTATTTCTACTTTCTCTTCTATACTGTAATCTTTTTTGTATTCTCCTTTTCCTAACATAAGTTTACATTTTATCAAGTAAAGAATTTTCAGGAATTGACATTATATCCGCTTAAGGGTTTCCATTAGGTTTCGACTACCTTTCGACTAGGTTAGTACTACTAAGCACCCCCAATAGTAGTACTAACCTAGTCGAAACCTAGTCGTAACCTAGTCGAAACCCTTAAGAGGCACCAATGCAAGGAGCACGCATCGGCTAGTACATTTTTACTACGATAGGGCGATGCAACGATGACTTTAGGTGTTAAATTTATTCTCAACTCAACACCACTTACAAAGTAATTTAAGATTGTTCCATCTTAACGTTTAACTATTTTTGCGTTAAAGCCAAAGGATATTTAAAAAAATTGATATCTTTATGCACTCAACAGCTAAACAACTGATAGACTATCTTTATTACAATCCGGATTCTATTTATAGGATCCTAAATTATTATGATTATGTTACAAATAAGAACCTTATTCTTAGCCTGCGTTTTAACGCTGACAGGGATTTGCTCTTTTGCGCAGGAAATCCAAATTGTACCTAAACCGCAAACGTTAGTGCAAAGCGATGGTGCACCGTTTGCTGTGACAGCACAAAAGGCTATTGTTTACTCTCCGGAGTTTGAAGCCGAAGCGAATTACCTAAGCGAAATTATCGCACAATCAACAGGCATGGAACTTGCCGTTAAAAAGGGTGGCGCAAAACGCAATGCCATAAATATTATTCGCGATACAGTATTAGTTAAAGGCGCGGAAGCTTATCGTTTGGATGTTACATCAAAACAAGTAAATATATACGCTGCCGGTAATGCTGGAGCTTTTTACGGTATCCAATCCTTACTTCAATTATTACCATCGGCTATTTACAGTCCGGTAATTGTTAAGAATGTGGAATGGAACATTCCCGCAGTTCAAGTAGAGGATGCGCCTGCCTATCCTTGGAGAGGTATGATGCTCGATGTTGCTCGTTACTTCTATCCAAAGGAATTTGTAATGAAATACATTGACATGATGGCAATGTACAAAATGAATTATCTACACTTACACCTTATAGACGATTCAGGTTGGCGTCTGGAAATAAAAAAATACCCAGAACTTACAAAAAAAGGAGCATGGACTACAACTGGTCCGGACAGAATTGGTGGTTTCTATACTCAGGATGACGTACGCGAGATGGTTGCTTACGGACAACTACGCAATGTGGAAATTATCCCGGAAATTGCATTCCCTGCCCACATGCTATCGGCTGTGGTGGCTTATCCTTGGTTAAGCTGTAGAGAAACTCAAGAGATTCTTCCTAACAAACACTTTATCAGTCGTGATTTGCTTTGTGTTGGAAAAGAAAGCTCATTCCAATTCCTAGAGGATGTATTTGCGGAAACGGTAGCTCTTTTCCCTTCAAAGTATTTCCACATTGGTGGTGACGAGGCTGTATACACACATTGGGAAAAATGTCCTAAATGTCAAAAAGTACGCCAAGAGCAAGGTCTTAAATCAACAGCTCAATTACAAGGCTACCTAACTGACAGAGTATGCGAAATGCTTAAGAAATACAATAAAACAGTAGTGGGATGGCATGAAGTGGTGCAACGTGGCGACTTGAAAAACCAAGTGGTGAGCATGGTGTGGACCAACTTAAACTATGCCAAACAAGCCATTGACAAAGGACACATGGCGTTGTTAGCCCCTGCCGGATTTACTTATTTCGATTTTCCAGAAAGTAACAAAAAAGGCGAACCACAAGCAGCAACATGGATGCCTCCAATCTCTTTAGAGAAATGTTACTCACTAAAAGTGGAACAATACAACCAAAATAACCAAACGATAGGTGTGCACGGTTGCTACTGGAGTGATCAGTTGATTCACGGTACACATTTGCAAGAGATTGACGCACTAAACGAAAACCGCTCGGAGAACTACGCGGAGTATCTTTCATTCCCTCGCGTACTTGCTTTATCGGAAGTAGGATGGACTCAAGAGTCTCTTCGCGATTACAATGATTTTGCAAACCGTATGAAAGGACAATACGCTAAATTAGAGCGTAAAAATTGCCACTACCGTTGTCCGGAGCCTAACTTGGATGAGATGAAAGAGGATGCTAACGGTGTTACCTTTACCCTATCCCCTTCGGTTGCTAACAGTAAAATTGTTTACACAACTGACGGATCATACCCTCACGCACACTCTGACGTGTACACAGGACCGGTAACCGTTGCCGAAAAAGAGATGTTCCGCGCTAGCACGGTAACAGAATCGGGCAAAGTATCGCTTCCTCTATACAGAGAAAGCAAATACGGTAAATTTAAAGAGTATGGCGAATTAACTGCCGAGTGGACTCCTGCTAAGATTAGCGGTAAAGAATTTGCTACATGGAAATTCGAAGCTACTGGTAAAATCTCCGGAAACGGCGTATTTGAGATATCCTTCTGGTTCACATCGGGCGAATATAAGTTAGACATCGAAGAGGTTAAACTATATAAACGCGACGAACTTGTAGGAACAGACACTCACGTAGGTTATACAGGTGGATCCAACAAGGACAACATCTACACTATTGAAGTTACCAACTTCGAAGCCGGAACTCCTTTCTACATTGAAGCAAAGGTACGTGGCGATTTAGGTAACAACTCAAACGGAGCGGTATTTATACGTAAAGTAAAATAATATCCCACCACTCTCCTTGAATAAGGAAAGATACAATTAAGCCCCGACGCAATCTATGCATCGGGGCTTAATTGTATTATATACGCTCACTACATTGAAACTTACTGAAGCAATAATACTCTACATTACAAATAGCAATTATTATAATTATCTAAAATATAAAGCAATATCCAATATTGCATTCGTATTTAAGAATGTAGTAACTAATTGACGTAGTCATCTCGTTATACCTTTTATTCCGGTATAAATGAGATGATTGATTTATGAAAACTTGTATTCGCGAAACTTATATTTCGCGCAGTATAAAATTCTTTCCATTCTTTGGAGTTGTGGATATTATCGATGTATTCTTGCCTGTTGTAGTTGCCAACCTCTTTTAGAATTAGTGGCGAAACTTTTTTGACTGGAATATACTCTATCCATTCTACGGGAACATTATGATAGCGTCCATCACCACCAAGCTTAGATATATAATCTAACCTCTCTTCGCCTCTAAATCCGTGTGCAGTAACGTCAACAATGGTTTCCGTTGATGTAGGATTCATTTCTACTTTTAAAATATTATCCGTTATACTCTCAGGATGCATAAATTTGGCCTCGCCATATGTATTTACTATACTTTCACAATCCCATGTAGAGACTCCTTGACTGTAAACATCTTTATAAATATCGATATCCGAGCGATGTTGTTGGTACAAAGGAATGGCGAATATTGGAGAGAAAGCGAAATAGAAGTGCTTAAAATACTGATTGCTGTATTCGATAAATGCTTTTTTCACGGTGTCGAAATCATAGCTATGAAAATGTGATGGGGAGCATGATAAATCCATATCCAATAGATGCAATGGCTGTACAACATTAATCATGTTCTGTTTCCTAAACATAAAGTCGTCACCAAACCCGACGTTCTTATCTGTAAGTAGGTTAAGCATCTCTTTTTGCCCAAGTGCAGTGAAAAGTAGGCGGAACTGCACCTCGTTGTCCCGGTCCTTAGCAGCAAATGTGGTATCGAACTCTTTATTGGCAACAGATGTGTAGGCGTCGTTCTTACGGACATTCTTTGCATGTCTTTTCATTGCTTCCTTTAATCGTTTTGAAGACAATGATCCTTTATTGCCGGATAATTTAGAAGGTACTCTGCTAAAAGATAAATCGGGCGCTGCCTCATTACCGTAAATCAAGAATTTTTCAATATCATACACGGGGACAGGCCTCTCTATTGTTGCATATATGGTTTGTGTTTTTGTAACCGTACGGCTACTCATTCTCCCATTCGAGTCAGTATACGGCTCTTGCGCTCTCCATGAAATTCTTAATGAACCCGTATATTGCTTTACTCCCCATTCAAAAGTTTTGCTTTCGCACATTACGAACGGATTACCATTTAAAGATCCGCTTTGACAACTTAACATAGAATTGTCCTGATGGGATTCGCCCGCTAATCCAAAGTGATTTACTAATTGCTCTAAACGAGCGTTTGAGAAATACTTATCTAACGTAAAAGCAGGTATGGTTTTCATTACCAATTGGCTAATTGTGTCCCATTCAAAGAGAGCATTTAATGGTCTTAATTGCTCCCATGCTTCATTTGTTTTTAGGTTGATTATCTTTTCATTATCTTCTATGTATTGTTTAAAATTATTTATTTTCCCAGATAAACTCTTCAATACTTTTATAATTGCGAAGACTAAAAGACCAAACACGCCCATCCCTGTTGCTATGATGAGATATTGAATTATATTATTCTCTGCATAGCGCATGAGGATCGGTTGTAAAAGAACATAGCCGCCAATGAGGATACCAATGAAGGTAATGATAGTAATAATTCTTAATAGCTTATGTCTTGACAATTTCTTATTAAGATTAGCGACTTTTTCTTTCAATTTATCAATCTCAAAGACTAGTATCTTATTACTCTGCAGGTCAATTTTTGACGTTTTTAATAGATTCTCAAAATGCTCTAGCGTGTTCTGTGCATGTTTCTCTTTATATTGCTTTTCGTATAGAGATACAGGTTCATTTATATCTTCGAAATTCATAATAAATCAATAAGGTGTTAATTAAAAAAATACGCCCCTTGCCTGCTCTTTTATTGTATTGCTTGCCGAGAATGGTATTTTTGTAGTGTAACCTGCTCTTGCCGCAACTATTTTCTTTACTGGCCATTCATAAATAACCGTATTCCATCGTAAAACAGTGTCATTATATAGTTCGCGCGCCGCAGTAATTTCTTTTTGAAGATAGGAATTTTGACGCATGGCATCTGCGATTGATGCGTGCGCTTTTAACTCCGGATAAGCCTCGATATGCGGAACGAGAGTATTAAACGTTGCTTCTAAATTTGAGGCAAATTGATTACGATTATTTCCATCGGGCGACATGCCGCCACGGAATGCAGCAACGGATTTCATTACATCTTTATCTAAATCAATAGCTTTATTGACAATACCAACCACATTTTGTAGAATTACTACTCGCTGCTCTAAGTAATTGTCTATAGAGGAAGCCTTAGATTGAATGTCCTGTTGAAGCTGGAATAAATAGTTTCTCGCCTTAATCTTTGCGAAAATATAGATACAGCCTAGCACTATGGATAGCAGCCAAACAAATACATTATTATATGCAAGGAAGAGAACGAATGAAAGTAAGAAACCTACAACCCAAATGCCTATTTCAAATAGTGTTGATTCAATACCTACCGTTATAGGAAGTTGTTTCTGAATTACATTTACATCGTTTCCTTTTTCATTTACTGGTCCGTTCAGTTCGTCTAGTTCATTTGCCATAACTCATTCTTTTTTATTTGATTCAATTTTATATTTCTTACCGCTACACTTTAGAGAAAGAATTCTTTATCCTCTAGAGTACAGTACTATCAATATGTAAAGTTATGTGAATTATATACAAAACAAACTACAATCATACAATAATTTTAAATATTTATCTATTTACACCCTGATTCTTATGATGTTTTATTATTGAACACTATTCAATCTTGCAATTTGTTTTTGATGAGATTTATTGTATTATCCCACAATTCTGCAGGATTCTGAAAGCTTTAAATAACTTCACTCCTATCATTTTATTACAATTATGAGACTGCAGTATTGGTAGCCAAATTTTAAAGGACAACATGGATCATGTAATTGATCTATTATAATTCTTAAATACAACATGTATTTTATGCTATTTTTCACATATATTTGCATAATCTCTTACATGAGGAAATTCCATTACTATAACCTTTTAAACCATGCCATTCACAACTAAGATTCTATTACTTTTTCTATGCATAATATATAATTTACAATATTGTTTTAGTCAAGAAAGTAAAATACAAGGAAAAGTAACATGTAAAGACAATCAAGCAATTAGTAATGCTTCTGTTATTGCCTTCTCACAAACGAATAGCTCCATCCTTAATTATACAACGACAGACTCACTTGGATGTTTTGTTCTCTATTTTGAAAGTAATGGTGATTCTATTTTACTAGAGACCAGACATCTTGCATTTGCAACTGATTCATTATTCCTCGCGAGGAGAAATCATTCAAACATTAATGTACACATGCGTCCTCATCCATATTACCTTGACGAAGTAAAAATCCAAGCGGAACGTGTTCCCTTGCAATATAGAAATGGAGACATTGTTGTTGACGTAGAGAGTTTTTCTGACAAGAGCACTGTTCGCGGAGTAGATGTACTACGAAAATTGCCTGGCGTTTTTGTTAATGAGCAACGCAAGGAGATACTTTTAAATGGAAAACAGGTTGAGTTACAAATTGATGGCAGGAAGCAAAACCTATCATTTGATATCTTAAAAGCTATCCCTGTTGAGGCTCTTGACCAGTTGGTTTTAATTCCCAACAAAAGAGCGGAGCATGATGGTGATGCCGGGAATGCAATTATCAATATCAAAACCAAGAAGAGCTTTATTGACGGGTACGTTGGTAGCATGGATGGTAACTATGGTAACTATAAAGACGCAGGATGGCCGGGAGAGGCTCAAGGATCATTCTTTACGATGATTATGAAGAAAAATTTCTATTTGAATTTTTCATTTACAACTGAAGTAAATGTGGATAAGTCCGAAGTATACGATAGTACCTACTATGGAGAAAGCAATAGTTATATTATTAATAACCAGATTACAGCGGAAAGACCGTGGGCTACTGTTACAAATATGAATATGTCCTGGGATGTGTATCGCGGACACCGCATAAATACAAATATCTATGCGTTTACAAGAAAATGGGATAAGACATTAGAAACGAATGCACATGATATGTTTAAAGATAAAACGCATTATAACGCAACATTTAGTGGTACCAGATGGAATATTTCAGGAAATATAGAATATGAAACAAGCGACTCTCTCCCCTATAAATTAAAGCTGTCTTATGGTTATATTGACGCGGGCGAGGATACACAAAATAAAAACACATCTATCTATTCCGATAGGCCCACATATATGTATGAGTTAACCTCTAAACCCAAGGGCGCACAGCATATCGTAAAGGCCGATTTCCAGAAGAAAGACACTTATGACAAGTGGGCATTAAACGCTGGAGTTAAAGCAAATATGGGCGAAACAAACGATAAATCTAAGTACACTCCATCCTCGGAAACATTGATGGATCAATATCTGGATTATCGTGAGCGCGTATATTCAGGATATCTATCGGGAGGTCTCCGTGTTTCGCAAAAGATATATGCGAGTGTCGGTATTAGCGGTGAGTTTACCAACTATGATTTAAAACTTTTATCGACCGATACGGCAGATGAAAATAATTATTGGAGTGTACTTCCCACTGCATCGGTATCATTTAATTTACATAGTAATTACAATACCTCACTCTCTGTTTCGTCGGCTGTAGGGCGACCTAATTATAATCTTCTATTATCTTCGGAAAAGTGGCACACGGATAAATATTACAGTCGTGGAAATCCTTTCTTGCAACCTTACAAAAATTATACGATGTTGTGGGGAAATACGCTTTTCCGCAAGTTAAACCTGAATCTAGGCGGTGAATATACCAAAGATTTTTATAATCAGGTATTGCTGGATAAAGGGAATCAGATAACAGAAAGTACCTACCTAAATTGTTTCGATTCATGGACAGCTATTGCGAATTTTTCTCTTCCTATCGGCCTTTTAAAGGGTAAACTATTTTTCAATTTTACCGGATCGGGCAAATATGGAAGATATAGTAACATTCGCAATGGGTTTACATTGCCGGAAGGACGTAATTTGATTGCCGAGGCATCGGCTTCTTTCTATTTTGAATATTGGTTTACAACAAAGTACCGATCCAAGATTTATGGAAGCGGAGAATATTCAATCCTATCAAAAAACTTTCAGAATGCCAGAGAGCCTAACTCACATATCAATATTGGTGTTCAATTTAAATGTTTGAAAAATAAACCTCTCTATCTAATTGCTTTTGCGAATGATGTCTTTAGTTCAGAACAGCATAAGATCACATCCTTTTACGACAGCAATACTCGCTATTTTCATCAGAAATATAAAAATCAAGGGCTATTCCTGGGATTATCATTCAATTTTCAAGGAGGAAAAGACTTAAAGCGTGAGCAAAGCAGAGATGATGCTAATCATGAAAATAAGCGATTTGATGAAAAAGAATAGATATAAGCCACATTCACATGACCGAATCGATTATAATACGTTGTAATTAAAATTAGATTATTATTTAAAACAATAATTTAATTCTTTTCTCCATAATTGATATAAATTTGCAACCGCATCGTGATGATGCTATCATTAATCTATTTTATAACAGTTATATTCGTATACTATGAACGATTACAGACAAATATGGACAAGCCTTGGGCTTGACATGGAGGCACATGATGCCCTATTAGAAGGGCTTGGAATGGCCTATAAAGATATATTCTTTACACAACCAAACCGTCCGGAATCTGTACGCTATTTTGATATCGTAATGGGTGCTATTCACGGTTTACGTGTTAAGGAGCTTATGGAGGAGAAAGAGAAAGGACGTAAGGTAATTGGTGCATTCTGTGTATTTGTTCCTGAGGAGTTAGTAATTGCAGCTAATGCTATACTTATTGGACTATGCTCAGGTGCTGAAGTGGCTAATGACAAAGCAGAGCAATTTGTTCCACGTAGTACTTGCGCGTTAATCAAAGCCGCTTTTGGTTTTAAATTAGCAAAAGTATGTCCGTTTACAGAGGTAACAGATATGATTGTTGGTGAGAATACTTGCGATGGTAAAAAGAAATCCTTCGAGCAGTTTGCACAAATCAATGAGAATTTCTATTTGATGGATTTACCGCAAATGAAAACTGAAGCCGGTAAAGCACTTTTAAAAGCGGAATATGTTCGTTTTGCAGAGAAACTTGAAGAGCTTACAGGAAATAAAATTACTGTTGAGAATTTGAAACGTGCCACGGATATTGTAAACGCTAAGCGTGCGGCAATGCACCGTTTGGCTAAATTAAGAGCTTTTGATCCGGCACCTATCTCAGGTCTTGATGTATTATTAGCAAATCAAATTTATTTCTTTGACGATCCGGAACGTTTCACTGCACAAATCAATACATTGTGCGATGAGTTAGAGCAACGCATTGCTAATGGTGTTTCGGTGATGACAAAAGGCACTCCACGTGTAATTATATCGGGTTGTCCAATGGCTGTACCAAACTGGAAAGTACCTGCTATTATTGAAACATCGGGAGCCATTATTGTTGGAGAAGAAACATGTACGGGCGAAAGAGGAACACAAACTCTTACTGATGCTACAGCGACTACTCTTGACGCTTTTATGGATGCTATTGTTAATCGCTATTTAACTATAGATTGTGCGGTATTTACACCAAACCGTAGCCGCGTTGAGCATATCAAAAAAATGGTACAGGAATATAAAGCTGACGGTGTTATATACTATTCTTTACAATTTTGCCAACCTTATACTCATGAGGCAATAAGTATTGAGCGCGAGCTTGAGAATGAAGATATCCCTGTATTGAGCATTGATACAGATTATAGCGCTGAAGATATGGGTCAATTAAAAACTCGTATTGAAGCATTTATTGAACGTATAAAGTAACAACAATACATGATAAAAGCTGGGATTGATATTGGATCACGTACTATAAAACTAGTTGTACTGGATGAAAATGATATGCTGATTCATAGTGCGAAGTGCGAGAGTGGCTTTAATATCATTGAAAATTGCACGCGGCTGTTAGATGGTGTCACTTATGACACCATCCGCGCCACGGGTTACGGACGACATTTATTTTGTTCACACTTTGGCGGCGAGGTTGTTAGTGAGATATCGGCCTTTGCCACAGGTGTTAACTACTTATTTCCGGAGTGTCGCACCATTCTCGACATTGGCGGCCAGGATACAAAGGCTATCTCGATTGATGCAAAAGGGAAAATTCGTAAGTTTGAGATGAACGATAAATGTGCAGCAGGTACCGGACGTTTTTTGGAAATTATGTCTATGGCATTAAACTTCTCATTGAATGAATTTGGCGATAATGCATTTGCTGAGGGAAAAGCCGAGAAAGTGAATAGTATGTGTACTGTTTTCGCCGAATCGGAAGTAGTATCCCTACTTGCTAAAGGTGTTGATAGAGCATTATTAGCCAAAGGCATTATGCAGTCCGTTATTAACCGCGCATGTGCGCAACTCAACAAAGTGGGCATTAATGGTAGTCTTATCTTTGTTGGTGGTGTAGCTCTAAATAGAGGAATGGTTAAACTCCTTTCCGATACTCTTGGTAAAGAGCTCCTCACTCCCGATGATCCCCAGATTATTGGTGCCATTGGAGCAGCAATGTATTTGGATTAAATAACTACCACAATACTCTCTCCACCTGTGGAGAGAGTATTGTGGTATTATACTACTAACTCTCAGACTTTCTTATTACGCCTATATTCTGTACTGATTCTGCGACATAAAGCAGTTTATTGCTATAATATAGTGAAAATGACTCTCCTTATTTGACATTATTATAAATGTCAAAACTCTAATTACTTTTATAATTCCCTTATTTTATAGCCTTTAACATATTTATTCTATATATTTGTTTCGTTTAACAATTACTTAACCGTGCGTCTGCAATAATTATTTACACCAAGTACTTTATTGCATCAACAGCACTCATAACTACCTAATAACGAATTATATATATGAAAATTGATAATAACATATCGCTTTTTTATATTTCCCAAAGTGGTAAAGGTCCTGACACATGTCAGTATACTACCAATGTAAAAGAGATTGTAAACGTGGCGGATGGAACAACTCAACAAGCGTGGATGGAGCTTTTACATAAAGCTGCACACAATACCATAGCCATTGTGGATGTGGACCGTATGCACAGTATTTCTGCACGTAAGGTAATTGAGAGCCATTTAACACAAAACAACCGAAATGTTATTAGCTACGTAGGAACTAGCCCGGAAGGGAAAGGTGCAAAGTTCTTTTTTACCAATGGTTGGAAAACGGATAGCGAAATTACGGCATCGCCCATGTTTATTATCGACCGTAGACGTGCAATGAAAGCATTTTACGGTGCCGAACTTGCGGACAACGCTGTATGTGCTATGGGATATTCTCTTCAAAAAAGTTGCTACAGATATAACAGAGTTGAACAATTAAATAATGGGAAAGGATGCGAAACTCCTACAAATTTGTGGAAACGATACACCATTGATATTCCCGTAACCAGTGCAAAAATACTATTTAAACCCTCGGAGTGGAAATCTCTGAGTTTTGGACATTACAATGCTCTTACACGCAGTTTGATGTATTTATTTGCAATATTTGCCTTCATTTACATGCCATTTATATCGGCCGATTATGGTATATCGGGCGATGAGTTTGTGGATATGCGTCATTGCGGCTATGTATTGGACTATTTTGCAAATGGTGATAAAACAGCTTTAGATCAGCCCAAAACAGCTCTTCACTTGTATGGAAATGGTACGCAGGTAATTGCAGAGATTGTTAGTCGTACATTCGGTGCAGATGATCCGTTTATAGTAAGACATGCATTAAATGCGCTTGTTGGCGCATTAGGTGTTCTTATTACCGGTTTACTTGCCATGCGCTTAGGTGGCGGTGTTGCCGGATTGTTGGGTGTATTACTGATGTTTTTCACCCCCCGCTACTTTGGACATGCCATGAACAACATGAAGGATTTATCTTTCGCAGTTGGATACATTATGGCCATTTACTATTTTATTCGAACACAGGACAATTATCCAAGACTTAAGTTTCGCTACGTTTGTGGTGCTGCAATAGGTATTTTCCTTGCAATGGGTACTCGATCGGGTGGTTTAATGCTATATCCTTATTTCTTTTTCATTGCCGGCTTGTACTACCTTGAGCAAGTGGGCTGGAAAGATTGCTTGAAACTCTATAAAAACAGATTTATTATTAGTAATTACCTAGCTCTTATAGTACCCATTTTATTGGTTGGTTACATAGCATCCATTGCTTTATGGCCTTACGGTATTGAACAGCCATTTACTGGAATGGTAAAATCCCTAAAACAGTTTACCAATTATAATGTAGGATTACGTACCATTTTTGATGGGGAGCAAATGATGTCCACCATGTTACCATGGCGCTATGCTCCACAATATTTAATGATATCCACTCCAATTATCACTCTTATTGGCTTGTTTGCCATGGCTGTGTGGAGTTGTGTGCGTTTAGTTACCAAGCGTAGGTTCTCCCCTATCATGGTATTCTTGTTCTTTGCGGTTATCTTCCCCGTATTTTGGGTAATTTACCAAAAATCCAACCTCTACGGAGGTATCCGACACCTCCTTTTCGTTGTCCCAATTATGGTATGCCTTGCCGCAGTACTTTGGAGTAAGTTAGTAACGGCAAAAACAAAGGCGGTACGTATTGTAGCCATTGTTGTACTTGTAGGAGGCTTTACATTGCCGGTAAAACACATGGTAGCCAACCATCCGAATGATTATGTTTACTTTAATGAATTGGTAGGTAACTTATCGGGTGCTTATGGAGATTACGAAACGGATTATTATTATAACTCGCTATATAATAGCAGCGAGTGGTTTAAAAAGAATGTCTTGAGCGGATCAGATAGTAGTGTAATTATAGCGACTAACCATGCCGAGATTATGAAACATTACTTCCGCAAGTACCCTAATGTTAGAATTAAATATGCCCGTTTCTATGATAAATACGCAGCCGATTGGGATTACGCAATATATGGAAATGTGTATATAAATAGTTTCCAGTTAAAACAGGGACTATTTCCCCCTGTAAACTGCATGTATAGTCCAAACGTTGATGGCCTACCAATGTCGGTGGTTTTTAAGCGTAATGGAAAAAGTGAGCTATTGGCATTGGAAGCAATAAAAGCAGAACAACCCCAACGCGCAATTCCTCTTTTAAAAACAGCAATAGATAAGAATCCTCAAGCAGAAGAGTTATGGAGTAAACTTGGTAATGCGTATAGACTAAGTAATTATCCGGACAGTGCTTTGCACAGCTATGAAGAGGCCATTGCATTACATCCCTATTTGAATGAACCACTGTATTTCATCTCAAATCTATATAAAGATATGGGGCAATATGACAAGGCTTTACGCGCTGCGAATAAAATATTAGAGGAGAATCAATATGCGGTAATGGCCTACATTAGTAAAATGAACACCTATATGGCTATGGAAAAGGACAAAGAGGCTATTAATGCTGCCAATGCTGTATTGCGAATTGATCCTAAGAACCAAGCGGCGCATGATATTGCTGGAAATATCTTGTTTAAACATCAAAATTACGATCAGGCACTAGATTTATACAACAAACTAATGCAAATGACAAATAACATTGTCTACGCAACGAAAGTTGCTGATTGTCTATGCCGTATGGGACGACCAAAAGAGTGCGAAGCTCTGCTCGAAAATATATACAAAGCTAAAATAGACTTTGCACCCGCTCAACGTGTTTCAGCCCGTTTAGCACTCACTCAAGGCAAGATGGATAAAGCCGATTCTCTTTTAAAGGATATGGACAATAACGATACGGATGTATTAATACTTAAAGCTATATCTGCCGCTAAGCGCAAAGACAAAGTAACTGCTCGTACGTTTGCGCAAGAAGTTTTAAACAAAAACAGTAAACATAGAGAAGCAATAGGACTATTAAAAGAGCTTCAATAGTTTCTTACGTTGATATATAAATACCTCGCCACATGCCCATAAACGGACTGTAGCGAGGTATTTATCATTACTACGAACGCAATAATTATTGAATTATTCCAAAACGTTTCTATTTATAGACAGTAGAACTTCTATAACCATTCGTCACTGATTTTGTTACCATCAACGCTAATAACAATTAGTTTCACCGGCACCTTACGGTTTGCTTTCTGTGCAGCCATTTGCGCTATTTGCATTAACCCGTTACAACATGGAACCTCCATTATAACAACCGTTAATGTATTAATTTTCGCAGTATCCATCATCTGCGAAAGTTTCTCTACGTAATTCTCTTTATTCGAATCTAACTTTGGACATGCAATTGCCAACTTCTTACCATGCAATATCTCATTATGAAAATTAGCATAAGCAAATGCAGTACAATCGGCTGCCAAAACTACATCAGCATTCGTAAAGTAACCGGCCAACGGATTTAATAAATGCAACTGTACCGGCCAGTGTGAGAGTTGGGACTGCACCGCTTGCGCGGATAAGTTTGCAACTGCCAATGCCGGCTGCAGTGTAAAAACACGCGCTTTACTACCGGGACAACCGCCAGCAACTTTCGGCAGTGACGGTGTACAAATGCTGCTTGTATCAACATCAAGACCATTACGTTTTATATACTCTAAACCTTGCTCAAGATAAACAGTCTCATTATGTTCCTTCAAATGTTTTAAATGCGCTAATACCGTCTCTGCCCCTTTGGGTGAAATTCGTTCCATCACTGCCATCTCGTCATATGGTTCGGCCTCACGCTCTTCAATGGTTATAGCACCAACAGGACATTCACCTATACATGCACCAAGTCCATCACAATAAAGCTCGCTCACAATACGCGCTTTTCCGTCAATCATCTGTAACGCTCCCTCATGACATCCTTTTACACAGGCTCCACAGCCATTGCAAAGAGATTCATCTATAAATATAATCTTACGTTTCATATATACTTTATTTACTTTTCCGCTGTCAATAGTTAATTGTCATTTATCCCTACAAAAGTACGCTGTGCATATTTCATTATGCGTAACATTTGTTACATCAATAGCTATTTTCTATCTTTATGCTAAATCAATTGCTATGGAAAAACGTGATCTCTTATTCTTTTGTTCAACATGTCGCAACAAATCGGTAGATGAAATAGATAAAATCACCTGCGATATTCCACATACAGTTAAACAGTTTAAACGAGGTGAGCATATTGCATTTCAAGGTGATAAGGTACATCATCTTATGATTTTAACACAAGGCAGCGTTAAAACGGAGATTGTTTCCACCTCAGGTTTAACTCTGCCTATGGAGACAATATCTGCAGCTTCCCCACTTGCTTCCGCATTCTTATTTGCGGACAACAACAAACTTCCAGTAGATATTATGGCCCTACAGGATTGTGAGGTCATATACATTTCAAAACAGGCTGTTGAACAACAAATTATGAAGTGTCCGGGATTTATGCGCGGATTTATGGCATTCAATGCAAACCGTATGCAACAACTGTCAGAACGTCTTACACTATTCGCACAAAAGAGTATTAAAGCCAAATTTATATACTATTTATTATCGCACGAGAAGAATGGTGAGTTTAGTCTAGACCGAAGTGTCTCCGCATTAGCAGAATATTTTGGAGTAGAGCGTCCCTCACTTTCACGTGCAATTTCAGAGATGAGCAAAGAACAAATAATTACCTTCAATAACGGACGTGGTAAGATTCTTAATTATAATGCGCTAGAGAGATTATTACGATAATAAGAATTATCTCTATCTAAACACTCAATCAGCTGAATTAATATCAATATAAAACCTATACAACTATTGTTTATTTATTAATTTTGCCGGGAGTATTGAATCCATAAACATCTAAATGATAGCTCCATATATAATATTCATAAAAGATAAGGTAACAGCCGAATTTTACTATAGAAAGGATGTCACTGAAGTTATTCGTACACCTAATGGATATAGAATTACATTTAACAATAGCAAGAGTTACAATTACGGAGAAGATAGAGTTAAATTATATCCATACCTTTTCACACAAACCGATGTATTAATATATGAGAGTGGTACGCGTAACAGTGAATATACAATTGTGGATAACTATGGGGAGTATCTCATTTTAAGGAATCAGCAAGAATGTTCATTTCCCATTAAGAACGATAGTAACGTTGAGATTTGTGGAATTAACCGCAATCTAAATCGTTTTGAGACCATTTTATCTTACTTTAAAGAAATAATTACTCTCCCCAATCAGCTATCATTTGCAATTCCGGAGGATAGGAACTTGGATAATGATATCAGTCACAAGGGAGCAAAAATACTTCTTAAGGCTTTAGACAATATAGAAACCATGGATTCTCGCAATGTATTTTCCAAGTACATTAATGGCGTCAATCCCCCTATCCCATTGTCTTCGAAACCACTTATCTTTCCTTTCGGATGCAATGAAAGTCAGAAGTTAGCAGTTGAAACAGCACTTGGTAATAGCATTAGTATTATTGAAGGTCCTCCCGGGACCGGTAAAACACAAACTATACTAAACATTGTTGCTAACTTAGTGGCTCAAAACAAAACCATTGGAATTGTCTCAAACAACAACTCTGCAGTATTCAATATATACGAAAAACTGAACAAGCATGGCTACAATATGCTTGTAGCCCCTCTTGGTAGAAAAGAAAATAAGCTTAAATTCTTTGAACAACGCCAAAACTATATTGTTCCTGAAGAAATGGCTTTATCTCAAGAAATGACTACTGAATTAAGAGACGAGCTTATACAACTAGATGGAATCCTTACTCAATGCTTTCATGATAGAAACGAACTAGCTAAGTTAAAAACTCAGCTAACTGATATTGAAACTGAATACAAACATATTCAAACAGAGCAGCCATTATCCAATACCAATAAACTTGTCTTTGATAAAAAATTCCGTAGAGCATGGACTCATCAAAGAGTTCTAGACTTCAAGAACCTTTTATCAGGAATCTCTACAAAACGACTTTCGCTAGGCAATATTTTACAGCTAATATTTCAATACGGTCTTCTAAAATATTCTGTGGTAAACTCGCATAACCAAGAATTACATACCTACATAAATCATAAATTCTATGATTTATATATTGATAAAATAAAGGACGATATCACTAATATCGAAAATCGTCTCCTTGATATCAACGAAACGTCTACATTAGAACGCTTTACAGACATTTCAAAACAACTATTTCATGGTTCGCTCTACCTCAAATACTCGGAAATAGGAACCTCTAAGTATACAGCAAGTGACTATCTTGCTCGTTTTGACAATTTTATTAAGCACCATCCGGTAATATTAAGCTCAACGTTATCACTCCACAATAGTGTACCGAGTAACTTCTTGTTTGACTATTTAATTATAGACGAAGCATCACAGGTAGACATCATTAAATCGGCAGTATGTTTCTCTTGCAGTCGTAACGCCATTATTGTTGGCGACAGCATGCAACTCACACATATAGTTAGCGATAAGGATAAAGAAGCATCCAAACAATTAGAAAAGATATATTCTATTCCACCTGCATATAATTACATTGAATACAACATTTTAAATTCGCTTAAACGCTTATATAATACCAACATAACATCTGTGCTATTAAAGGAACATTATAGATGTCACCCCACCATTATAGGCTTTTGTAATAAAAAATATTACAACAATAACCTAGTCATTATGACAAACGCAAGTAACCATCCATTTCGAATCATTGAAACCAACATCGGGGGCAGTGCAGATAGATACAATCAAAGACAAATAGACGAAACGGTTCTTTATATTAACGAAAACTACGCGGATGATACTAAAATTGGTGTCATCGCCCCCTACCGTAACCATGCCAATATGCTACAACGCATTTTGCCGCAACATGTAGAAGCCGATACGATACATAAATACCAAGGTCGCGAAATGGATACCATTATCTTTAATACTGTTTGCAACCAAATCAATGAATTCATTGACAACCCAAATCTTATTAATGTTGCCGTTTCCAGGGCTATTAACGAATTTATAATTGTAAAACCAACGTCTATGGAGTTACCTCATGGAACTAATATAGGCGATTTAGTTCGCTACATTTGTTATACCACCTCTCCACATGAAACCATTGTAAAAGGTAATGTTTCTTCTGTTTTCGATCTGTTATACAAAGAGTATAACAAAATATGTACAACTTTCATTGACTCTAATCGTGAAATCAATGGTTCGGTGGCGGAAGTTATCATATACAAACTACTCACGGAAGAAATATTACAACCCAATACTCCATTCTCAACCATTGACATTGTAAGAGAATATAAACTGCGCGATCTTGTCAAGAATTACAGCTCTTTCTCGGACGATGAAATTGCTTATATAAAACATAACGCTAGACTCGACTTCTTACTCTACAGTAAGATTGACAAAGCGCCTATACTTGCTATTGAAGTAGATGGAGTTTCCTATCATAACAATATTTTACAGCAACAACGCGATGCCAAAAAAGACAGAATACTCGATGTTTTAAACATTCCTATACTCCGTTTATCTACAAATGGATTCGATGAACGTAATCAAATCATTCATCATCTTACCACTGCAATGTCCATGCCCACCTCAGTAAACAAAGCTATGCATGCCGAATGTTAAACCGGTAACTTTATTTCAACTCAAAAGAAGAATAACATTGTAACACCTTATAAATAGAATAACGCCTGTCCAATTTACATCAGACAGGCGTTACACCATATTATTTAAGCTTTATAGGCTTATTACTTCACCTCTTCAAAGTCAACATCAGTCACATCATCCGGACCTTTGCTTTCGCCACCGTGGTGTTCTGCACCAGGGTTAGGTTGTCCTTGTTGTTGTTGTGCGTTGTACATTTCTTGCGACGCAGCTTGGAACACATTGTTCAACTTGTCAGTTGCTGCATTGATAGCTGCAACATCTTGGTTTTTGTGAGCTTCTTTTAACTCATTCAATGCTTCTTCAATAGGAGCTTTTTTATCAGCAGGTAATTTATCTCCAAATTCTTTTAGTTGTTTTTCTGTTTGGAAAATCATTGAATCTGCTTTATTGATAGCATCAATACGCTCTTTTTCTGCTTGGTCAGCGTCAGCATTTGCCGCAGCCTCTTCTTTCATTCGCTTGATATCAGCATCAGATAATCCCGATGAAGCTTCAATACGGATTGATTGCTCTTTTCCTGTCGCTTTATCTTTTGCAGATACATTTAAAATACCATTAGCATCAATGTCAAAAGTTACTTCAATTTGAGGAACTCCGCGTGGTGCTGGTGGAATACTATCTAAGTGGAAACGACCAATAGTTTTGTTGTCTCTCGCCAATGGACGCTCACCTTGAATGATATGGATTTCTACCGAAGGTTGGTTATCCGACGCTGTTGAGAACACTTCCGATTTCTTAGTAGGAATTGTTGTGTTACTTTCAATCAGTTTAGTCATTACACCACCCATAGTTTCAATACCTAATGAAAGTGGAGTTACGTCAAGTAATAATACATCTTTTACCTCTCCAGTTAATACACCACCTTGAATAGCTGCACCAATTGCAACAACCTCATCAGGGTTTACACCTTTAGATGGAGTACGTCCAAAGAACGATTGTACTTTCTCTTGAACCGCAGGGATACGAGTAGATCCACCCACAAGGATAACCTCATCAATATCCGAAGCTTTTAATCCTGCATCTTGAAGCGCACGTCTACATGGCTCGATAGTTGCTTGGATTAATTTATCTGCTAATTGCTCAAATTGAGCACGTGTCAATGTGCGAACAAGGTGTTTTGGAATACCATCAACCGGGAAGATATAAGGTAAGTTAATCTCTGTTGATGTTGAGCTAGATAACTCAATCTTAGCTTTCTCCGCAGCCTCTTTTAAACGTTGGTGAGCCATTGGGTCACGACGAATATCGATACCCTCGTCTTTTTGGAACTCATCTGCCAACCAGTTAATGATTACATCATCAAAGTCGTCACCACCAAGGTGAGTATCACCATTTGTAGATTTAACTTCAAATACACCATCACCTAACTCAAGGATTGAAATATCAAATGTACCACCACCAAGGTCGAATACAGCGATTTTCATATCACGGTCTTTTTTATCCAAACCGTAAGCTAATGCAGCAGCTGTAGGCTCATTGATAATACGACGAACTTGCAAACCTGCAATTTCTCCCGCTTCCTTAGTTGCCTGACGTTGAGCATCGTTAAAGTATGCAGGAACTGTAATTACAGCTTCTGTAACTTCTTGTCCTAAATAGTCCTCAGCTGTTTTCTTCATTTTTTGAAGAATCATAGCCGAAATTTCTTGTGGTGAATATTTACGGTCATCGATAACTACTCTTGGAGTGTTATTGTCACCTTTTACCACTTGATAAGGTACACGGTTCACTTCATTGTGAACTTGATCCCAAGTTTCACCCATGAAACGTTTAATTGAATATATCGTTTTGGTTGGGTTAGTGATTGCCTGACGTTTAGCAGGATCTCCAACTTTACGTTCTCCATTATCCACAAACGCAACTACCGATGGTGTTGTGCGTCGTCCTTCGCTGTTAGGTATTACCACAGGTTCGTTACCCTCCATTACAGCAACACAGCTGTTTGTGGTTCCCAAGTCAATTCCTATTATTTTTCCCATAACACTAAATAATTTATATGTTTATCTTTATTTTTTCAAATCATGTCCTTACACGGACATCAATCATTATTCAAATCACGTGCCAAAAGCATTTTTACCTATTAAATGAAAAAATGGCGTAACATCGTCATTTATTACGTAAAAAAACTGTCAGTGTTACTGACAAAACGGCACTTTTTATCATAAATATCCATCTCAAACGTGGCATGCTCCTTTACCTACAAACTGCTACCATCAAAAAAACTATCACTATCCGGCAAAATAATGCCCAGATAACCATGCTGCGATTTAGTAATTGTAATTAGACATGCGCAGATAATCCTTCACTCCTCCATAATTAGCACCCCTCCCCACAATTCCCAGCAGGTAAAAAAAGTTTTCGCATACCCTATCTATACCCCCTAGGGGATATAGCTGGGATATAGATGAGATATAGATGGGATATAGATGGGGTATAGATAGTGAGGAGCGGAGGTTGATAAGATATTGTGACGATAGTATAATGTCGAGATTTTTTTAGTGGTAATATTAAAACTTTCGGGTATGCACATTTATGGCGAATCCCTGTAAGTTCTATACTTTATAAAACAAATTATATTCTGAGAGAAAAAAATGCAGTTGGAAGCAAGCTTTACAACTATTTTATAGAATTATTCCATACAATAAAATAAACCTATTGCCTAGAGGAAATATCTATTCAATAGGTTTATTTCTATTCATATATCGGTGAAAATATATCGTTATCTCATCTTGAAGCGGGCAATAACTCCTTTATGGTCCGAAGGCCATTCGCCCAATGGCATAATAAATGGATCTTGGGTCTGCTCTTCAGCGCGAATACTGTTCTTTATAGATCCGCGTGGTCCATATACCGCAACATCTGTAAGCGATAATCCCGCTGTAGGGAAATAGTATATAAAATCAATTCGCTCACGCTCATCTGCCAGTGGCGCCCATGTAAGGCGTTTTATTTCGGCTCCGCCACAATCCGCAGGATATGTATACCCCGGATGAGACACAGGGCATGGAAAATACTCCCTATAACTATCAACAAATCCATTATCGTACAATAACGTACTTACAGTCCAAGGAATTACAACTCCATTATGATCCGCTATATTGGCCGTTTTCTCAGTCCAGTCAAGATGTGATGGTTCATTAAAATCGCCACCCAGCAATACTAAGCGCCCTTTTGCCTTTTCAACATTTGCATCGGCAATGAAAGCATTGATAGCATCATCTCGTTGTGAGGCTATATTATTGGTCAACAACATTTCTATATCTGTTATCGGAGCATCTAGCTTTTTCCATGTGCTCCCACAGTAACCGCGAACCATGTAGTAACTGCAATTCTGATAATCCAAGTGGGCAGTATATACTGCAACCTCCCGTTTGTTTACTTTACACACAAGTTTGTAAATACTACCATGATCGCCGTTCTCCGGAAAAATGGTACAACTATCAATGATTGGATATTTACTCAACAATCCCGAGTCATAGCTATAAAAAGAGTAATAGGTTTCTCCTTTGTCTTTTAAAGAGGCTACGATACGGTCGCAAAACCGCGTCCCTTTGTAGTTGCGTACTTCGCTCAACATAACAAAATCCGGTTTGTGATGTGCTATTTCATTTACAAGCATCTCATATCCCTCTTCCACCATGGTCCCCTCCTGCCACACATTTAGTTGCATTACCACTAACTCCTTTTCGCTACAGGCAAAAAGAAGTAATAACATCATACCACAAAAAAGTCTATATAACATCATTCCATTCTTTTTATTATCTTCTATTAAAATAACTGCTAATCCAATTATTATGTATAGGATAGCGAGCTACCAAGGAATTCTATAACTATCACTACCGCATTCACATCACTCTTCGGATATTTGCTCTTGTAATACTCTGTCAAATCTACATATAAATGTATGTTTAGCTTTTGTGTCGAAGAAGCACCTACAGACTCTCCACAAAATACATCATATTTACGTACTACATCCCTATGCTTTATTTTGGATTCAAAACAAAACTCTCCGTGCCATCGGATTACCTCATCACCCTCTGGAGGGAGAATTTTGTACGACTCCGGAAACAACGTTAGCTCTTTTTCTGTTCTTTGAACACCTCCACAATCAATTAGTACCTTCTCATTGTCCCATAATGCATAACTATTGCCGGCAAACGCGATTTGATAATCCCAAGGAATGGACTCATTCATTTTCAAATCATGTTCTATCAATTCTTTATTTTCGGCTTCTATCGCATATCGTACATTAATCCTGTTTTGTGGGTCATACCAATCAGGGATAAAATGTACCGGAACATCAGCAGAAACTTGCTTCTCCTTAGATATGAGTTTACTCATCTCGTATTCCGTCCATTGCGGTTCGCCCATGCTATAATCCAGATAACTAGTTTCCTTAACGTTAATCATGTATTGATTGCCCTCTTCGTGCTCAAACCCGGCAATCTTGCCTTGAGATTGCCACACTTCCGAGCTACCTTTTTTTACAGCATATGTTTCATCTAAGGAGTAATTTCCACAAGTAGAAATCACACCTAAAACCTTATGCGAGGCAACTGTCAGGTCATACTTCTTAGTCCCGGTAATGGTTCTACCATTTTCTCCGTTATCCGAACAAGCCATTAGGCACAGCAATGAGAACAGAACAGACATCACACCACTATTGCATTTCATTCTCATATATTGATTATTATTTATTATAAATTGTAAATATATTATTTTCTCTGTAGTAGATAGAATGAAATATTACATTTAACTTATAAAACTTATTATTTCATAAGCAAACTTTTCATTCTCGCACAAATAAATCCTCCCCATTCCTTAACGTCAAGAATAACAATGCGCTGAAAGCGCTATACGGCACACAACATTACAAACACAAAAAAAGTAGCAGCAGCTCCGTAGCTTCGCCGCATCCCCCTTACCCCCTCCAAACCTCCGCTATATACCCCCCTTACCTCCGCCTTACCCTTATAGGAGGTAAGGAAGGGGTAAAGAGGATATTATGCAGAAGCATTGTAGATACGAGCCGACTCTAGAGCAGCTAATTCTTTATCAAAAATGACATAAGTAGAATTCATACAGAGTAACTATTCTCAAAACATTGCAAAGTTTAAAGGATTATCCATCTGCTATCCCGATGCTTGATAATTTATACATTTTGTATTTCAAAAAAACATGTGGACAAACTTTGTACGGGGAGTAACTCCAGGGTATGGCCTGAACCGGATGAAACAGTTATACTTTTTTATGCGGAGGCAATTACCATCAAAACATGTCATGACAATAAATAGAAATAACGACCCAAATTAGCTTCACGGTTGTGTATTAAGCTAATTTGTAGGTCGTTATTTCTAAACTATTAGTCTGTTAAATTAATAGTTGGGGATATTTTCACTCATTACATCATTGATTCTGTAAATAACTGTGAATAGCTTGTGCTGTTTTGCGACCCGCATCTATGGATCTAACAACGAGTCCGGCACCGCTTTGTACATCGCCTGCGGCGAAAATGTTATTTCGCGAGGTTTGGAATTGCTCACTTGTTTTTACGTTTCCTCGCGTATCTATTTCCAGGCTTAAGTCTGTTACCACACCTTGGTGTTCGACATGAACAAAGCCCATTGCCAAAAGCACTAAATCAGCTTTCAATGTCTGTCTATTGCCCATTCGGTTAAAGATTTTACCACCATTTGGTGTTTCTTCCCATTTCACATCTTCCACTTCAACACCGCAAACTGAGCCGTTATTGGTAATAAAACGTTGTGTTTCCACTCCCCACATACGCTCACATCCCTCTTTGTGCGACGAGGTAGTTTTTAATACTACGGGGTATAAGGGCCAAGGCGTATCGGGATTTACATGCTTGGGAGGCATAGGCATAATTTCAATTTGCGTAACACTTAGGGCACCTTGACGCACGGCAGTACCTACGCAGTCACTACCAGTATCGCCTCCACCAATTACAACCACGTGTTTCCCTTTTGCCGATATGGGAGCTTGCATTGATATATCTTCGCCCGTCAATTGCTGGTTTTGTTGTTTAAGCAACTCAAGTGCAAAATGTATACCTTTAGCTTGACGGCCTTCAACCTTTAAGTCGCGCGGTTTATCAGCGCCTATAGCCAAGCAAATAGCATCGTATTTTTCGGTTATTTCCGTTACCGGTAAGTTTTTTCCCACGCAGATATTATTCTTAAACTCAATACCCTCCGCTTGCATTATTGCAATACGACGATCAATTACGTTTTTATTTAATTTAAAATTAGGAATACCATAACGTAGTAATCCGCCATAACCGTGTTCCTTTTCATATACTGTGACAGTGTATCCCAATCGGTTTAACTGATTAGCGGTTGCTAACCCTGCCGGTCCGGAGCCCACAACAGCCACAGATTTATCATTACGCTTAATATGGGACAATGGGGTTATAAATCCCTCGTTAAACGCACGTTCGGCTATGGAAGCCTCATTTTCACGAATAGTAACAGCTTGTTCCGTAATATTTAGGACGCAACTCTTTTCACATAATGCAGGACATACACGTCCGGTAAACTCAGGAAAGTCGTTTGTCGATTCTAATGCGTAGTAGGCTTCTTTCCATTTTCCTTTATATACTAAATCCTGCCATTCGGGCTGTTTATTGCCCAGTGGACATGCCCAATGACAAAAGGGTACGCCACAATCCATACATCGAGAAGCCTGCAAACGACGATCCTCCGGATTGAGCGTCTGTTCCACTTCGCCAAAATCATATTTTCTTTCTTCCAATGGTCTGTAACCCGCCTCTTTACGGTTTACTGTCAAAAATGCTTTAGGATTTCCCATAAGACTTATCTATTTTAAATCCATATCGTTAAACGACACGGTTAATGTTAGAGATTAGAGTTAAAAATCACGCTGTACCTGATTGATTTTCTTGTCAAGTTCTTTTATTCGTTCCTCATGGAGTACCCGTTTATACTCTATAGGAGTAACTTTGATAAACTTGTCAACATAATTATCCCAATCGGCTAAGATACGTTGAGCCAATGGAGATGATGTATATTCCCAGTGTTGGTGTATTAATTGTTTTAACTCTCTCCTATCTGCAATAGCCTCAACAAGTGTTAACTCAACCATTTCCATATTGCAATAATAATCAAAGTCGCCCTCTTGGTCAAGGACATAAGCAATACCTCCGGACATTCCAGCCGCGAAGTTACGCCCTACTGTTCCTAATATAATAGCACGTCCGCCTGTCATGTATTCACAACAGTGATCTCCAGTCCCTTCAACTACTGCTATTGCGCCTGAGTTACGCACACAAAAACGCTCACCCACTTTACCATTTATATATACCTGGCCCGACGTTGCGCCATACAACAGTGTATTACCGGCAATAATATTGTCTTGTGGAGTGAATTTACTTCCTGCCGATGGCAATAGTGCAATTGTACCTCCTGAAAGACCTTTTCCTAAATAGTCATTAGCATCACCTTCTAGACGGAAAGTTACGCCCTTACTTAAGAAAGCTCCAAACGATTGTCCGGCAGAACCACGAAACGTTGCATTTATTGTATTGTTAGGTAATCCATTATTTCCATATTTTTGAGCTATAACACCGGATAACATAGCTCCAACTGAGCGATTGGTATTGGCTATTGAAAACTCCAAGTCCATAGGTTGTGCCAGTTGTATTGCCGATGCAGCATTACGCAGAATTGCTTGATCAAGTACTGTACTCAAGTCTATAGATTGTCCTTTACCACGTAATATTTCTGTTGATGCTTCAACTTCCGGACGATAAAGAATACGGGACAGATCCACTTTTTCTGTTTTAGAATTAGTGTCCCAGGCTTGTTGATGCAACATGTCCACGCGACCAATAATTTCATCCATAGAACGGACGCCAATACGTGCCAAATGCTCTCGAACATCTTGTGCCAAGAAGGTAAAAAAGTTTACCAAGTATTCAGATCGGCCAAGGAAACGCTTACGCAACTCCTCATTTTGAGTTGCAACTCCAACCGGACATGTATTCAGATGGCATTTACGCATCATTACACATCCTAAAACGATAAGTGCTGAGGTAGCAAAGGCAAATTCCTCCGCTCCCAACATTGCCATGATAACAATATCTCGTCCGGTTTTCAATTGTCCATCGGTTTGCAATGTGACCTGACCACGTAAGTTATTTAACACCAATGTTTGTTGTGTTTCTGACAGTCCGATTTCCGGTGGTAAACCGGCATGTTTTATAGAACTAGCTGCTGAAGCTCCTGTGCCTCCTTCGGCACCCGAAATAATGATCATATCCGCCTTGGCCTTAGCTACACCTGCCGCAATGGTTCCTATACCCGATTCGGCAACAAGTTTTACACTGATACGGGCACGAGGATTTACATTCCGCAAATCAAATATCAGTTGGGCTAGGTCCTCAATAGAGTATATGTCATGATGTGGTGGAGGTGAAATAAGCGATATGCCGGGTATAGAATGGCGTGTTTTAGCAATTACCTCATCCACTTTATAACCGGGTAGTTGTCCACCTTCGCCAGGTTTAGCACCTTGTGCAACCTTAATTTGAATTTCATCGGCATTTACCAAATATTCGGTCGTTACACCAAAACGAGCAGAGGCTACTTGCTTAATGGCTGAGCGAGTTGATACTCCATCCTGACGCTGAATATAGCGGTGCGGATCTTCACCACCTTCGCCGGTATTGCTACGACCACCTATCTTATTCATTGCAATAGCCATAGCCTCATGCGCTTCCTTCGATATCGATCCAAAAGACATAGCTCCCGTCATAAAACGACGGGTAATGGACTCAACAGACTCTACCTCTTTTATATCTATTGGGTTAGTTTTATAATCTAGAAAATCGCGAATAAACATGGGCTCCATCTTATTGTCTACCAAGGAGGTAAACTCCTTAAATTTAGCATAACTACCAACTCGTGTGGCATGTTGCAAGGCAGCAATGGTTTGAGGATTCCATGCATGCGCAATACCATCTCTACGGTAAGCGTAGTGTCCAAGAAAAGGAAGTGCAGTATTAGAGGTTGAATCTATATCAAATGCAGCCATGTGCTGCGTTAAAATCTCAGAGGTCAAATCCTGTAAGTCCGCTCCTTCTATTTTAGAAATGGTACTACCAAAATATTTATCTAATAAGTTTTGCGAAATGCCTATCGCCTCGAAGATTTTGGCTCCCTTATAACTCATTAAAGTAGAAATTCCCATTTTGGACATTATCTTTAAGAGTCCTTTAGATACGGCTTTAATATAATGCTGTTGAGCTGTTTGATAATCCAACAATATTTCATGCTGTTTTACCTGATTATCCAATACGGCATAGGCAAGGTACGGACATACGGCACTTGCTCCGTATCCGAATAATAAAGCAAAATGCATTACTTCTCTCGGTTCACCGGATTCAACGATAAGGGCAATTTGTACTCGCTTCCTTTTGCTTATTAAATAATTGTGCACGGCGGCAACTGCCAACAAAGAGGGAATTGCTGCCATTTGTTCCGTTACTCCTCTATCTGAAAGGATAAGGTAATTAAAATCGTTATCTACAGCCTGTTCAGCTTTTTGACATAATGCCTCAATGGCTTTTTCCATTCCGCTTGTGCCTTCAACTACAGGGAATAGCATGGATAATTTCTCAGTACGGAAGCCTTTATAACGTAAATTGCAAAGAATATCCAACTGTGCATTAGTTAAAATGGGTTCCTCCAAACGAACCATTTTACACAGCTCCGGAGCAGGCATCAATAAATTATTGTTTATGGCACCAATGTATCCGGTCAATGACATAACCAACGACTCACGGATAGGGTCAATGGGTGGATTAGTTACTTGAGCGAAGTTTTGACGAAAGTAATTAAACAAGCGTTGCGGCTGATTGGAGAATACAGCTAATGGCGTATCATTTCCCATAGACGATGTCGGTTCTGCCCCGGTTATCGCCATTGGATTTATAACATTCTTAATATCCTCCACGTGATAACCGAATGCTTTTAATTGCGTCATGTAATTATCAACTCCGGGCGTTACCGTACGCCCTGAAGTGATATTATCCAAGTGAATCCGGTTGTTTGACAGCCACTCGCCGTAAGGTTTAGCCTGCGCTAATTCGGTTTTTAACTCCTTGTCATTATATATTTTTCCTAATTCGGTATCAATCAATATCATTTTTCCCGGACGAAGTCGACCTTTCTCTTTTATCCGAGAGGAGTCAATTGGTAAGACACCGGTCTCAGATGCCATTACCATCATACCATCCGTTGTAATAAGATAGCGCGCCGGACGAAGTCCATTGCGATCTAGCATTCCTCCGGCATATCGACCATCGGTAAACAATAATGCAGCCGGTCCTTCCCAGGGTTCCATTAATATTGAGTGGTACTCATAAAATGCCTTCAGTTGTAACGATATTGGGTTTTTATCATTAAAAGATTCCGGCACCAACATAGAAAGGGCATGCGGCAAACTTAAACCAGACATTACAAAAAACTCTAATACATTGTCTAATGAAGCGGAGTCGCTCATATTGGGCTGAATGATTGGGATAAACTCATCCATTGACCCCAATTTTCCCGGGTTTAATACACTTTCACGCGCTTCCATCCAACTACGGTTTCCTCGAATAGTATTTATTTCACCGTTATGTCCCAACATACGGAAAGGTTGCGCCAATGCCCACGTAGGAAATGTATTTGTAGAGAAACGGGAGTGTACTAGTGCCAATCCAGACGTGAAATATGGACTATTTAAATCCGGATAATAGGAACGCAATTGCAATGATGACAGCATCCCCTTGTAAATAATGGTACGAGTTGACAAGGAAGCAATGTAAAATGCACTATTATCCGTCAATGACAGTGACAATACTGCTTTCTCTATTCGTTTCCTTAAGAGATATAATTTAGCTTCCGAAAGGTGTGCTTGCGTATTATCTGTTACAAATAACTGACATATAGCCGGTTCGGATGTTTTTGCAACAGTTCCTAATATAGAATTATTTACCGGAACATGTCTAAGCGCAAGTACATGCATTTGCATATCCTCGACTTGCTTACTTATTGTGGCTATGCACATATCAAAATCCGCTTTATCCTGCGGTAAGAACATCATCCCGACTCCATAGCGGCCTTTTTCCGGAAGAGGAATTCCTTGCAATAAAATATACTCATGCGGAATTTGGACTGTTATACCTGCTCCATCTCCTGTATGCGGATCGGCTCCCTCTGCTCCTCGATGCACCATATTCTCTAATACGGTAAGCGCGTTATCCACAATTTCATGAGATTTTCCGCCATTAATGTTTACCAATAACCCGACACCGCATGCGTCGTGTTCATTGTCAGGATCATACAATCCTTGTCTTTTCGGTAAATTGTTTTGCATAATAAAAAGTTATATAGTAAAAAAATTAGTGTGTCGTTGTTAGTATCCAACATGAGCATGGTAAGCAGACAATAAATATTTCTGAGGTCAGTTTAATTTTTGAGAGCGCTCTGATATGGATTTTAGTAAAATAGTAATTTTATTAATATTATCCAAACTTTAGTTAATATTTTCACAAAACAACAGCTTATTGTAATAAAATATTACATTCTTCGAGCTCTGATATTTTTAATATCAACTCCATATCGATGTTAAATTATATCATTCCCAAATTTGTATTGCGATCTATATTATGCTGTAAACTACAAATGTAAGCATGACGCACCATAAGAAAGATGCTAGATGATGAGTGATTGAGTTTGTAAGAATGAATTCAAAAACAGCTTATCAAACTGCGGGAACGTTTTTATTTAGAATTAAATGTTTACGGTAAAGATGCTCCCTATACGCTGAATTGCACTAATAATAAGCTACAAGTTTAACCCCAATCTTGATAAGGAAGCTGCGACGCCTATATTTATATGTTTAGGCAGTTACCGTACTTAAAAAAATATGTAGCATAAATAATCCCAAGAGTCAAAATACTCTTGGGATTATTTATGCTACATATTTACTTTTATTTATTTTGCAGCTTGGTGTTGAGGGTGTTTAAAAATGCGCCATACTATTGCACCGATAATACCGCCAATAATAGGGGCTAATATGAATACCCACAATTGTGAAAGAGCCATACCACCTGTTAAAAGCGCAGGACCGATACTTCTTGCCGGATTTACAGAACATCCGTCAATCGGAATCATAATAATATTAATAATACCAAGAGCTAAACCAATAGGAATACCGGCAAATCCAGCCCATTCTGTTTTACTAACTGTTCCAAGAATTACAAATACAAAGATTGCAGTGAATATTATTTCTCCAATAAAAGCTCCCCCAAGCATTCCCGGCTGGAATTGATTTGCCCCAAATTGAAGCCATTGTTGTGAGATTGCACCTATTGCAAAACATGCAATAAATCCGCCAATAACTTGAGCTATCCAATAGTAAATCATTTCCCCGAAACTCATTCCACCGTTAATAAATACACCCAGAGAAACTGCCGGATTAATGTGACAACCCGATACAGGGCCAATTGCATAACACATTATTAACAAAGGCACTCCAAAGCATAACCCTATGGCTCCTATTGTAATAGGGTTTGATAGAGTCCCCGCATCGCCACTAATAAATAGTTGGCCAAACACTGCGCTTCCGCATCCGAAAAGTACAAGTGTAAATGTTCCGATTAATTCTGCTAAAAATTTTTTCATAAGTTTTAGTCTTTAATTTATAAGTAAACTTTCAATAAAGATTTATTAATATATAATGACTACTATTCTACGTATGATTATATAAATAAGTTCGATATACAATTATTCATCTACCTAACTCTTGTAAATTCAATTCTTATCCTTATATTTGTTTTTGTATTTGAGACACATAATTGTCAGTTCATAAAGTTTCTACCTTTCAATTTCAGTAATTGCATTGTACACTTCATTCTCACAAATGTTCATCTCAATATTTTATTTATTAATCATTTAATTTTATCAAGGAAATGAACATTTACATTTCAAATTTAAGTTACGCAATTACAGACCAAGATTTACATGATGTATTTGCAGAGTACGGCGAAGTACGTTCAGCAAAAGTGATTAAAGACCGTGAGACTGGAAAATCAAGAGGATTCGGATTCGTTGAAATGGATAACGATGAAGAAGCACAAAAAGCAATTGAAGAACTTAACCAAGCTGAATATGATGGTAAAGTAATCAATGTTACTGTTGCTAAACCTCGCGAAGACAAGCCTCGTACAGGTGGTAACCGTGGTGGTTTCCGTAGCAATAACGGACCTCGTGGTGGACAAGAAAACCGTCGTCGTTATTAATCTGTTTATATTGAACATTTTGATATATAAAAAAGAGTTGCCTAAATTGGCAACTCTTTTTTTATTGAATTATTCCTCTTTATTCCACAGCATTCCTTGAGTAATGTTTTGACTTTGAAGTAGCTTATCAAGTTTAGCTACAAACTCAAAGTTTTTCACGCCCCATTTAGGTGCTATCAGATACTCGGGAGGTGATTGATTGACAAAACGTTCTAAGTATACATTAGGGTTCATACGAGCAATTACATCGCACATAAACTGTAAATAGTCTTTTACATCATATAAATGAAAACTTTCCGCATTTTGCTGATACTGAGTTGACATACGAGTATCCTTGACAATTTGTAATTGATGAAATTTAAGGACATCTATAGGTAAATTACTAACCTTTATGGCACCATCCAACATGGACTGATAAGATTCGCCAGGTAGTCCAAAAATGAGATGAGCACCTATCACCAAACCGCGATTGGCGCTAAGTTTAATGATACGCTCTGCCTCTTCATAGTGGTGCCCTCTATTTATTGCGTCTAGAATAGTATTATTCGTGGATTCTATTCCGTACTCCACACAGATATAATAACGCTTAGCCAAGTCCTGAAGATAATTTAGCACCTCCTCGGTTATCGCATCTGGACGGGTACCAATAACTAATCCTTTAACTTTTGGATGAGACAAAGCCTCTTCATATTTTTGTTTTAGTACTTCCAGTGGTGCATAGGTATTTGAGTAAGCTTGGAAGTAGGCCAAGTAATATTGGCCCGAATATTTATGATCAAAGAAGTTAATCCCCTCTTCAATTTGCTGCGTGATTGAACTCGTTGAACGACAATAATCGGGATTAAAACTCTTGTTATTGCAGAACGTACATCCTCCCACCCCTCTGCTCCCATCCCTATTGGGACAGGTAAAGCCACCATCGATAGATAGCTTTTGTACTCTTTGATTAAACAGCGTTTTAAAAAAAGTAGGAAAATCTTTATATCGTTTTTGAGACGTCATGATTATAATCTTTAATTATTTTGGTCTGTAAAAGTACAAGTTAATATTCAATATTGTTGTATAAAATATAAAATGAAATATATGTATACATTTCGTAACTTATTATCAGATTTTCAACGACTAAAAAATAATTGCGCCATTTCTATATTAAAAAAAAAGTCGTACATTCGCAAAGAATTTTTAGAGTTTAAGACTTCATACGTCAAAAAAGTCATCCGACTTTCATAAGGAGCTGTAGCACTTTATGTTAATGAATAAGATTCTATTTTTCAAATATTTATTTAAATAAAGGTATTCAATTTCTGAATACCGCTAAACACAAATCGAAGATAATTATGAGTACTAAGTACGTTTACACGTTTGGCGACGGAAAAGCTGAAGGTAAAGCAGACATGAAAAACCTGCTTGGAGGTAAAGGTGCTAACTTAGCAGAGATGAACTTAATTGGAGTTCCAGTACCTGCAGGTTTCACCATCACAACTGAAGTTTGTACACTTTACAACAAAGACGGTAAAGAGGCAGTTATCAAAATGATCGAAGATCAGGTAAAAGCTGGTATCAAAGCTTCTGAAGAGTCAATGAATGCAAAATTTGGCGCTAAAGAAGGTGAAGGTTTCCCTCTATTAGTTTCAGTTCGTTCCGGAGCAAGAGTGTCAATGCCAGGTATGATGAATACCGTTCTTAACTTAGGTATGAACGATGAGGCTGTAAAAATTGTTGCTGAGAAATCAGGAAACGCTCGTTTCGCATGGGACTCATACCGCCGTTTCATCCAAATGTACGGTGACGTAGTAATGGGTGTTGAAGCTGGAAAAGGTGAGCATGATCCATTCGAAGTTGAAATCGATAAATTAAAAGCTCAAAAAAATATCACTCAAGATACTGAGTTTACTGCAGAAGACTTACAAGAGCTTGTAGCTAAATTTAAAGCTGTAGTAAAAAACAAAACAGGTCGTGACTTCCCTACTTGCCCATGGGAACAACTATGGGGTGCAGTATGTGCAGTATTCGATTCTTGGAATACTGAGCGTGCAATCCTTTACCGTCAATTAAACCAAATCCCAGAAGAGTGGGGAACTGCTGTTAACGTACAAGCTATGGTTTACGGTAACATGGGTAGCAACTCTGCAACAGGTGTTGCGTTTACTCGCGATGCTTCGACAGGAGAAGACATCTTCAACGGTGAGTACTTAATTGACGCTCAAGGTGAAGACGTAGTAGCTGGTATCCGTACTCCACAAGAGATCACTCTTGAAGGATCACGTCGTTGGGCTAAATTACAAAATGTATCAGAAGCTGATCGTGCTGCTAAATTCCCTTCATTAGAAGAGACTATGCCAGAAGCTTATGCTGCATTGAACGAAACTCAACAAAAATTAGAGGACTATTTCCACGATATGCAGGATCTTGAGTTTACTATCCAAGATGGTAAATTATGGATGTTACAAACTCGTAACGGAAAACGTACTGGTCTTGCTATGGTGAAAATGGCTGTTGACATGCTTGCTGAAGGTATGATCGATGAAAAAACTGCTCTCCTTCGTTTAGAAGCTGCTAAATTAGACGAGTTACTTCACCCAGTATTCGACAAAACTGCTCAATCTAAAGCGAAAGTATTAACTAAAGGTCTTCCTGCATCTCCAGGTGCTGCTTGTGGACGTGTAGTATTCTTTGCTGACGAAGCTGAAGAGTGGAAAGAACGTGGCGAAAAAGTAATCCTTGTTCGTTTAGAAACATCTCCAGAAGATTTACGTGGTATGCACGTGTCTGAAGGTATCTTAACTTCTCGCGGAGGTATGACATCTCACGCTGCCGTTGTTGCTCGTGGTATGGGTAAATGTTGTGTTTCTGGAGCTGGTGAAGTTTTAGTTGACTACCACAAACGTAAATTTGTTGTTAACGGTGTTGAAATCAACGAAGGTGACTGGATCTCATTAAACGGAACAACAGGTGAAGTTTACTTAGGTAAAGTTGCTACTACTGAAGCTACTTTAGATAAAGACTTCAAAGCTATCATGGATTTAGCTGACAAATATACACGTATGCACGTACGTACTAACGCTGATACTCCTAACGATGCGAAAGTTGCTCGCGAATTTGGTGCACAAGGTGTTGGTCTTTGCCGTACAGAGCACATGTTCTTTGAAGGTGACCGTATCGACGCTATGCGTGAAATGATCCTTGCTGATGATGAGTCTGGACGTCGCGTAGCTCTTGCTAAATTATTACCAATGCAACGTGGAGACTTCGAAGGAATTCTTGAGGCAATGGACGGTTTAGGTGTAACTATCCGTTTACTTGACCCACCTTTGCACGAGTTTACTCCAAACGATGCTGCTTCTCAAGCTTACATGGCTACTAAATTAGGTATCACTGCTGAAGAAGTTAAACAAAAGGTTGATGCTCTACATGAGTTCAACCCAATGTTAGGACACCGTGGATGTCGTTTAGGTATTGTATATCCTGAAATCACTGAGATGCAAGCACGCGCTATCATCGAAGCTGCATGTAACCTAAAAGCTAAAGGATTCAATCCTAAAGCCGAAATCATGGTTCCACTTGTAGGTGAAGTGAAAGAGCTTAAATTGCAAACAGCTATCATCCGCTCTGTAGCTGAGATGGTATTTACTGAAAAAGGTATCCGTGTAGACTACAAAGTTGGTACTATGATCGAGATTCCTCGTGCTGCTCTTACAGCTGATCAAATCGGTGAAGTTGCTGAGTTCTTCTCTTTCGGAACTAACGACTTAACTCAGATGACTTTCGGATACTCTCGTGATGACGCTGGTAAATTCTTACCTGAATACATTAAAAAAGGTATCCTTAAAACAGATCCTTTCGCTGTTCTTGACCAAACAGGTGTTGGCCAGTTAGTTGAAATGGGTACTGCTAAAGGACGTTCAGTTAACGCTGACCTTAAAGTAGGTATTTGTGGTGAGCACGGTGGTGAGCCATCATCAGTGATCTTCTGCGACAAGATTGGAATGAACTACGTATCATGTTCTCCATTCCGTGTGCCTATCGCACGTCTTGCTGCTGCACAAGCTGCTATCAAACACGCGAAATAATTAATATCGCTATTATAGAAAAAGGGTTTCTCCACACGGAGAAACCCTTTTTTATTGGCATACGTATGACTTGCATGCCATTTTAGGTAAAAAATAACATATAAATTCTAAAACTATTTGCAATAAAATAATACTTTTGCAATGCTAAATAATTAACAAAAACAATTATGTCTGTATAATTTTAAACAAAAACAGATATACTAATTTATATTACACATATGCAAGTCTATTTTAGCTTTAAAGAAGTACTTAGTGCCTTTATGGTATTATTCGCAGTCATCGACATTCTAGGTGCAATTCCTATTATTATTGCACTTAAAGAAAAGAATATGAAAGTAGAAGCAGGCAAAGCTGCTATCATTTCATTGATTATTCTTGTCCTTTTTCTTTTTGTTGGACAAGCACTTTTGTCATTGTTTAATGTAGACATATCATCATTTGCAGTTGCGGGTGGCTTAGTCCTCTTTGTTTTAGCCGTTGAGATGATATTTGGCATTGAAATATTTAAGAATGATAGTCCAGAAGGATCAGCAACTATAATACCTCTTGTTTTTCCACTTATAGCAGGAGCAGCATCTTTCACAACTCTGCTATCTTTAAGAGCTGAGTATAATATTATGAACATCATTATCGCTGTAGCTATAAATATGTTTGTTGTGTTTGTTGTTTTGAAGTATGTGTATTATGTTGAGCGACTTTTTGGAAAAGGAGGTATCTACATCATGCGCAAAATGTTTGGTATAATTCTTTTAGCAATAGCAGTTAAGCTGATCATGTCAAATATACATACTTTGCTCGGATCACTAAACTGATAGTTTTATAGAATAAATAATGGGTGGCAATCATGCCACCCATTATTTATTCTATAAAACTATTTTTAAACTCTAGAGCATTGATTAAATCGCTCCCGTTCACATTTTTCCGTTCAAAAGTATTGAGTAACGTATCTGTTACAAAACTCCTTCCTGATGTCTTTTTCTCATAGATAACATTATCGAATATTAAAGCATAGTTATCCTCATTACCGGCAACATGATATTTACGCCCCGTTGGATCCCACAGTAGTTTACCCATACAATAATCATCTATCTCATTAAGTACTCCAAGTTCACCTTTCATGAGCGTAGGGACAATATCCAAATGAGTGGTACGATAATCATACACTCCATTGTGTTCACCATCAAACACAACTAGAGGAACTTGAAGTTGCCATTTACTAAAGTTGCCGTTATGTCCCCAAAAACCTTTCCCGTTTTCATTAAACTCTTGACCGTGGTCACCTATAATTATTACAATACTATTACTTAGCAGTCCATGACTCTCTATACTATTTAAAATCCTCCCTACAAGTGAGTCCACAGCATAGGCGCAATTTGCATACAGATTGAAAAACTCTGGTATATCAGACTGATTTTTCAACTTCGTGTAATCCATACTCGTCCACGTTGGCTGGAAAGGATTTGAAACTCCCGATGGCAAACTGATCTCGTGCATTAAGTCATAGAACAAGAAAGAAAACAATGGTCGCTTATCATCAGAGGTAACATGCTGTGCCAAATAATCCTCAAAACGCTGCGTAAGAAAACAATCCCTATCCCATGCTGTCTCTCCCTCGCTCTCTAAAGTAATATCCTTAAGCTGTCCAAAAACAGTGGAATGAAAAGGCGGATTTTTCAATGTAGCACTTGGAAATGTTTCTATTCTATAATCTCTTTCTAACGCATGATGAATAAGCAGCGGCTTAGTTCCCGTTATATCGAATTGTTTTTTATATGTAGAAGCAATACCATAAAACAAACCAAATATAGATCCCGATGTTCCATTACTAGCACTGAAATGATTTGTGAATGTTGCTCCTTTTTTAGCAAAACCGGTTATGCATGGTTGACACTCATTTGTATATACACGCGGATTCCATGAATCCAAAGCTATAATGAATATATTCTTTTTAGATGCTATGCTATCTAGTACTATTTCCTTCTTAGGATAAAGAAAACTATGGCTCGCTCCCTTGTGCTCCTTATATAAGTCATTGTGTGTAATAATTCCCATTTTCAATAAAGCTCCATTTGCCGTTGCGGGATAGAAGTACGGGACACTCGATGCAGCCTGCATAATTTCATGTTTGTCAAAAGCTGCAGCATAGATATGTGCAATATGCCCCACCGCAACAGACAAGAATCCGGTAATAAATACAGATTTTATTATTATCCCATTCACTATGCGATACCTACTCTTTGCAGCAAAAATCAACATCCCCATTACTAATACAATGATTGCCAAAATCAATACACCATTCAAAACTGTTCCTCCACCTGCAACAAAAATCTGACCTGCATTATCGCCAGTGGCTAAATCAATAACCATTGAGTTAATATGAAAACGGTACAGTCTAAAAACAATTCTATTAAGCTCTGCAAAAACAAGCAATAACGTATAGATTCCCGCCAAGGAATAAAAGGCAACCTCACGTTTTCTTATTAGGAATGCCAAAGGCATATATACTACCACAAAAGGTAACAGAGCAAACAAAAATGCTTGTCCAAGACAACTAACCACATTATAAAGTATTGTGGACATAGAAAAATCACTTAAACTACACGTTTGGAATAAATATTGAGTAAATGATAGCGCTAAAACAATTGTAAATAGAACTAATAATAGAAAACCTTTTTTAAACATTGCATTTAGTTAATTTGTGTTTTTAAATACTATATATCATCTAAAAAACACACAACATGAGGTATTAAATAATATTTATAGCTATTTTCGTACAAAAATAATCACAATGGATGTGAAAATAAAGCGTATTATAGGAATAATTGTTCTGGTAGGGCTATTTATTTGCCACTACTACGGCGTTACGCGATATAGCCATACCCATGTGATTAATGGAGCAATAGTAACTCACTCCCACTATTACGATTCTCACGAAGGGACTGAACACCACCACACCTCCTATGAGGTTAAGTTTCTTTCCATGTTCTCCGCACTCAACGTGGAGAAACCGGTAGAATTGCAAATACCAATAGCAACAATAACAGAAGTAAAAGAGTATGTTACTGTAAGCATCTTTTCCCTTATTACGGGAAATCTAAAAACCTATAAAAATAAGGGTCCTCCCACTCTATAAACATTGAATATTTTGTATTCCGTGCAGTATTTCTATACCACACGGATTGTTAATTGTGTGCAGTAATTTATTACTCATTTAAATAATCATGTTTATATATATGAAATTAATATCCTTGTTTATAAGCCTTATTATAACGTTTAGCGCTTATGCAAATAATGACAAAGTACATACGGATGCCCATGTAACAGGGCACATCCTCAATAAATCTAACGGCGAACATGTTCCATACATGACTGTAGCTCTAAAAGGAACTAGTATTGGTGCAATTACCGACGAGACCGGACACTTTTTTCTAAAAAATCTGCCACTAGGCAAACATACACTTGTTGTTAAAGGAGTGGGATTCCGCACTGAGGAGAAAGTTATTACTGTAGAAAAGGGTAAAACTCTTGAATATAATTTTACTGTAGAGGAAGATAATATTCAACTTGATGCTGTTGTCGTATCGGCCAACAAAAACGAAACGAGCCGCATGGAAGCCCCCGTTGTTGTTAATGTACTATCACAAAAATTATTTGAAACAACAAATTCGGTGTGTCTTGCACAAGGCTTAAGCTTCCAGCCGGGACTGCGAGTGGAAAACAATTGTCAAAATTGTGGATTCCAACAAGTACGAATAAACGGGCTGGACGGCCCATACACGGCCTTACTAATGGACAGCAAACCACTATTCTCATCCTTAAGTGGCGTATATGGTATTGAGCAAATTCCCACAGAAATGATTGAGCGTGTTGAAGTTGTTCGTGGAGGTGGTTCTGCACTTTATGGAGCTAATGCAATTGCCGGGACTGTAAACATTATCACAAAGGAACCACTTCGCAATCTTTTTTCAATTAGTCACAACATTACCGCCATTGGAGGTAAGGCATTCGATAACACAACCAATGTAAACGGATCTATTGTAAGCGACGATTACAAATTAGGATTGTATGTTTACGGATCAAACAGAGAGCGTCAAGCGTATGATCATGATGGCGATGGCTTTACTGAGATTGGATTACTTAGCAATACAACATTCGGATTCCGTAGTTATTTCAAACCTTCGCAGTTTAGTAAACTGTCATTAGAATATCACAACATTCATGAATTCCGTCGCGGAGGTAATAACTTGCATCTTGCACCTTATCAAACGGAAATAACAGAACAGGCTGAACATAAAATCCACGGAGGAGGATTGGATTATAAACTATTCTCAAAAGACTACAAGCAAACGCTTAATCTATACACATCAATTCAATACACTGATCGCGCATCTTACTACGGAAGCCAACGAGACACAAATGCTTTCGGTGCTACAACCGATTTGACTGCCTTAGCCGGAGCACAATACACATTGAATATGGATAAATTCCTTTTCATGCCTGCAACATTTACAGCCGGAACGGAATTCTCCCACAATCAGCTTCACGATGTTATGGTAGCTTATGGACGAGATTTACAACAGGATATAAACATATACAGCGCTTATATACAAAATGAATGGAGTAAAGAACGTTTCTCATTACTTATTGGTGGACGCATGGACAAACACTCATTACTAGATAAGCCTATACTCACTCCCCGCGTAAATATACGTTACAATCCAACACGCTCAATTAATCTACGTGCAAGCTACTCTGAAGGCTTCCGTGCCCCACAAGCTTATGACGAAGATTTACACGTTGCAGCAGTTGGAGGAGAAATGGCATTAATCACAATAAGCGATGACTTAAAAAGTGAACGCTCAAGAAGCTATAGTGCATCTGTTGATCTCTATCACAACTTTGGACGTGTTCAAACAAATCTGTTAGTCGAAGGATTCTATACGCATTTAAAGGATGTATTCATTCTTGAATCTATTGGCGACGATGAAATGGGAAACAAACTATTTGAACGCCGCAACGGACATGGAGCAACCATCAAAGGACTTAATATTGAAGGAAAAATTGTTCCAAGCAGTAAATATCAACTTCAACTAGGTGCTACCATTCAAGAGGGCAAATACAGTGAACCACTCGTATGGGGCGAAGAGGACGACTCTGAACCTACCAAAGAAATGCTCCGTTCACCAAATTTATACGGATACATGACCTTAAATGCCAATCCATTTAAACGTTTCTCTGCTGCCATTTCCGGCACCTATACAGGAAGCATGTATGTACCTCACTTAGCCGGTTACATTGAAGAAGAACGACTTGAATATACATCTGATTTCTGGGATATGAACATTAAATTTACTTATGATATCCCATTAGCAAAACGCTTCACTGCTCAATTAAGCTGTGGGGTACAAAACATTTTTAACCAATATCAAAATGACTTTGACAAAGGTATGTTCCGTGATGCCGGTTACATATATGGCCCTGGAACACCTAGAAGCTATTTTGCCGGCATCAAACTAAACTTAAACTAATAGTTTACTTTAAATAGAGAATCCGAGTAAGAATTATTACACCAAAAATTCTTGCTCGGATTATGCTATATATACAGCATGAACAATCGCCTCTGCATAAGTAAAATACCATAGCAGTCAACCATCTTTTTACTGCCACGCCTTACTTTGCATAATATTATTAAGCAAAGTATTATTGGTGAAAACATATAGCTACACATAACATAGATAATGAACAAGCGCATAGCAATACATTATTATGATTATATTTTTTATTTATATTTGTACTAAATAGAAATCTGATATCAACATGTCTAATGAAGAAAAATACAAAGAATGGTTTCAACGCTATTATCCTATAGCGTACTCTTATGCCGTGTATTATATTCAAGACAATGACATTGCTATGGATTTAACACAGGACGTTTTTGTTTTTATGTATGAAAATAGGAACCAAATGTCCGACAAAAGCGACATAAAAAGCTACATATTACGTTGTATAAAAAATAAATGTATTAATCATCTAAAACACAACGATGTCATTGAAAAGAATAAACAATTCATACATCAAGAGGAATTAGATGATAATGCAACGCTAATGCAATTGGAGAACAGAATAGAAGAAATTGGTCGTGTCATTGCAAAACTTCCAGCACAACGACAAAAAGTTTTAAAAATGTTCTATCATGATAATATGTCATATGCAGAAATTGCAACAACGTTATCAATATCCGTTAACACTGTTAAAGATCATATAAAAAAAGCATATGCTTTTATCAGACAGGAGTTTAACTCTGACTGCGATGACTCGTTTATGATATTATGCATCCTATCCTACTTTACTAAAAATATATTTTATCAAGATTAGCATAGTTATTTTTAAAATATTAGCAAAAATAATAAAAATAGAACCACCCTTTCTCGGGTGGTTCTTGTCTTATATGTAAAAAGGATAAAATTATACAAATAGATAGGGAATGAGTGATAAAGAAAAAATACCTACTCATAGTTTCAATGAAACTGAGCGACTCATAAAAGCATACTACGCAAAACATAACACCAATGTCAATACTAATTATATTGACACACTTAAGCGTGCGGAAAAACGTAAAAGAAACCGTTTTCTCCGAGTGGCTATATCTAGCGCTGCGTGTATTCTTGTAACCATTACGCTTAGTTTAATAATGACTATTGAACAAAACGTACATACTCAAAGCAATGAAGATATTATCATAGAACTAGCTTCAGGCGAAATTATCACCATCAATCATTCCACAAATAACATTAACAACGAAATCACTGCAAACGATAGCAATGTAAATATTAAGCGTGAAAGTATTAAACATACACAACCAAACAGTAAGGAAAAATCAACTAAATATAACACTGTAAAGACACCCTATGCTACAACCTATCAAATATGCCTCTCAGATGGAACTAAAGTTTGGCTAAATGCAAATAGCAGCATTAAATATCCAACCTCTTTTGTTTCTCGCGAACGTATTGTACATCTAAGCGGAGAAGCATATTTTGAAGTACAAGCAGACACTGCACATCCTTTCATTGTCAAAACTTCAAATATTGATGTTACAGCTACCGGAACGTGTTTCAATGTCTTAAATACAGACTATAACGTGGAAGCCGTCTTAGTTACCGGTTCCATTAATGTTAAGGATCATAAAGAAAATACTCACATTCTTTTACCTGGGCAACAATATATACACAATAACGGTACCCCCACAATAAACACTATTGACACAGACACATATACAGCATGGAAGAATAATAAATTCCACTTTCAACAAACAAATCTTGAACACATTACAAACCAACTCAAGCTATGGTATGGCATAGATGTTATATATATAAATAATTGTGCACGTAAACTCCATTTTAGTCTATTTGCAGATCGAAGTAAATCAATAAGCGAAATCATGACTTTACTTACGGCCACAGAACGTCTTAACTACAGTATCAATAATAACACTTTATATATTTATTAATCATCAATTTACTATTATGAACAAAAGATGTTACATGGGAAATAGTAAGCGCATTGTGCGATTATTTGTTTCTCTATGCTTTGTCAGTAGTGCGATTAGTCCAATACCATCTATCGCCTCGCCTAATTCAAATTTTGGACAAAGCAAAGCAGATAAGGTGACGCTCGAGCATGTGCTCCTTGAGCTTCAGGCCAAATTCAATAACTCGCTTGTATATAATGTTGAAGATATATCCAACATTCAAGTACAAAACATTAACATGAATAGTTCATTAACGGCCATTCTAGACCAATTATTTGAATCTACGCCATTCAAATATGAAAAAGTTAATGACCACATCGTAATTGTGCGAGATAAAGCACCCCAAATAACAAAATCTCAAGAGAAATCGGATATGTTAAGAATTACTGGGCGTGTTCTTGACGAAACAGGACAAGCGTTACCGGGGGTTACCATTCAGGTTGATAAATCAACTCGTGGCGTTAGTACCGACCTTGATGGCTCATTTACTATTGAGCTTAAGAAAGGCGAATCCATTAACGTCTCTTTTGTTGGATACCAAACGCAAAAGCATACCATTACATCCGAGAAAGACTACACATTCATTCTTGAACCGCAAGTAAATGAGCTTGACGAGGTAGCCATTGTTGCCTTTGGTAAACAGAAAAAAGAGAGTGTTGTAAGTTCTATTACTACAGTAAAACCTTCAGAATTAAAAGTACCTTCCAGTAACTTAACAACAGCATTGGCAGGTCGCATTGCAGGTTTAATCTCTTACCAAACAAGTGGCGAACCGGGACAGGATAATGCACAGTTCTATATACGAGGGGTATCCTCCTTTGGAGCTGGATCTAAGAAAGATCCATTAATCCTCATCGACAACATTGAGATGACCGCAAACGATTTAGCTCGCTTGCAAACTGACGATATTGCAAGTTTCTCAATAATGAAAGATGCATCGGCAGCCGCTTTATATGGAGCACGTGGTGCCAATGGAGTCATCTTAGTTACAACAAAAGAAGGAAAAGAGGGAAGTGCAAAGGTTTCTGTACGTTTTGAGACTTCTGCGTCAATGCCGACACGTGAAGTTGAATTAGCAGACCCTATTACCTATATGAGATTGCATAATGAAGCCGTTAAAACAAGAAATCCTCTTGGTGTTTTACCCTATTCTGAGAGTAAAATTGCAAACACTAGAGATGGTGTTAATGACATGGCATTCCCTGCTACAGATTGGTTTGACATGCTATTTAAAGACATGGCCGTTAATACGCGCCTAAACTTCAATGTTAGTGGTGGTGGTAAAGTTGCACGATACTACTTAGCGGGTACATTTAACCAAGACAATGGGGTTCTTAAAGTTGATGGTAAAAACAATTTTAACAACAACATTAACCTTAAAAAATATGTACTTCGTTCTAATATCAACATCAATCTAAGTAAAACAACAGAAGCTGTTGTGCGTCTACACGGAACGTTCGATGACTATGTCGGACCACTTGACGGCGGAAGCGCAATATACAACCAGGCAATACAAGCCAACCCTGTACTCTTCCCTGCTGTTTATCGTCCGGATGCAAAAAACCAGATGGCAAAACAAATTCTATTTGGTAACTATGAGAATGGTGGCTATATTAACCCCTATGCAAACCTTGTAAGAGGATATAAAGATGAATCAACCTCTATGATGCTTGCACAGGTCGAGTTGAAACAAAAACTAGACATCATTACAAAAGGTCTATCATTCCGCCTATTGGGAAATACAACACGTTCATCCTTCTTTGATGCGCGCCGTGTTTCTACTCCTTATTACTATGGATTAGATAGTTATGACAGACTAACAGATGCTTATACACTTAAACAAATTACAACCGGATCAGAAGGTCTGACATATGAAGAAGGAACTAACGACATTAGTTCGTCTTTCTACATGGAGACAGCATTAGATTACTCACGTACTTTTAAAGAAAAGCACTCTGTGTCGGCTTTAATGGTATTAACAATGAGAAGCTCATTAAATGCCAATGCAGGTACATTGCAAAAATCCTTAGCATATCGCAACATGGGTATTGCCGGACGTCTTACTTATGCTTTTGACAATAAATACTTCACTGAAGCCAACTTCGGATACAATGGTTCTGAGCGTTTCTCAAAGAACGAACGTTGGGGCTTTTTCCCTTCTCTCGGTTTGGGATGGATGGTTTCTAATGAGAATTTCTATACGGACGGATTACGTCATGTTATGCCTAAAATGAAATTCAAATTCACATACGGACTTGTTGGTAACGATGCCATCGGTTCTGCCGATGACCGTTTCTTTTACCTTTCTCAGGTAAACCTTAACGATGGGAATAAAGGATTCGTTTTTGGAAGCCAATTTGGCGAGCATGCTAATGGTGTTTCTATTCAACGCTATGACAACGACAAAATTACATGGGAGACATCGCATAAAATGAACATTGGAGCTGAGTTTAATCTATTTGATAAACTAGAAATTCAAGCGGACTACTTCACCGAGAAGCGCGATAATATCTTAATGGACAGAACTTCTATACCAACATACATTGGACTATCAGCACCTGTACGTGCAAACGTTGGTAAAGCTAAGAGTTACGGTGCCGAAGTTTCTCTTGAATATAATCAATCTGTAAATCAACATGTTTGGTTAACAGGTAGAGCTAACTTTACCTACGCAGCGAGTGAATTCGTAGCTTATGAAGAACCTAACTACCCAAACATGCCATGGTTATCCAAAGTTGGACGTAACTTAGGACAAAACGAGGGTTACATTGCAGAGCGTCTATTTGTGGACGAATACGATATTTACAACTCTCCTACACAAAACTTTAGCTCAGATAGAGTTATGGCCGGAGACATTAAATACAAGGATATAAACAAGGACGGAAAGATTACGGAACTAGATAAAGTTGCTATCGGATTTCCTACAACTCCGGAAATTATTTACGGCTTTGGATTCTCTATGGGTGTACGTGGTTTCGACCTGTCTGCATTCTTCCAAGGTTCTGCTCGTTCTTCTTTCTGGATTGATCCAAGTGCCACATCTCCATTTATTGGCGGTCAAACTGCACTGTTAAAAGCTTATGCCGAAGACCATTGGTCCGAAGACAACAGAAATATTCATGCATTATGGCCACGATTATCAGAAACCAGACGAGCTAATAATATGCAAACAAGCACTTGGTTTATGCGCGATGGCGGTTTCCTACGCTTAAAATCAGCAGAGGTTGGTTATACACTACCTAAACGTTTTACCAAGAGAATTAAAATGGATATGATAAGAGTTTACGCAAGTGGAACCAACTTATTTACATTCAGTAAATTTAAACTTTGGGATGTCGAAATGGGCGGAAACGGACTTGGATATCCAATCCAAAAGGTATTTAACGGAGGTATCCAGATTAACTTTTAATACTTAAATCATGAATAAAAATATATTACTTAAAATAACTCAATGCTTCTTTATTGTACTTATGGCGTGCAATACCGGATGTGATTATTTGGACGTTGTTCCTGATAATGTCGAGGATTTATCGTATGCTTTTAGAGACCGCGAAAAAGCAAAACGATATTTATATACATGTTACAATTCAATTCCTTCTTGTATGAATGTATCATATGATCCGGGAGTTTTAGGAAGTGGCGAGATATACACTCCTCAAAAAACTACTGCTACAAGTAGAATTGATTACACTGTATTTGGTCTACTTTCAGGAAATCAAACTACCAACAATCCTATAAACAACTATTGGGATGGACAAAACGGAGGTGTATCGTTATACAATGCTATACGCGAATGTAACATCTTCCTTGAACATGTTGACAATGTTTATGACTTAGAACCTCTTGAGAAAAAAAGATGGATTGCCGAAGTAAAAGTATTAAAAGCATACTACCATTTCTTCTTAACTCAAATGTATGGCGCCGTAATAATCATGGACAAAAATCTCCCTATCTCGGCATCACCGGAGGAGATGAGATTATATAGAAGCCCATTTGATGAATGTATTACATATGTTGTTAATCTTATTGATGAAGCGGTTAACGACCTTCCAGCCCAAATACAGAGCGAAGCAACAGAAATGGGTCGTTTTACTCAACCAATTGCCTTGGCCATTAAAGCAAAAGCACTTGTGTTATCTGCTAGCCCACTCTTCAATGGAAATAGCGAATTACAAGGAGTAGTGGACAACAGAGGGACATCATTATTTCCAACTCAATATGAAGCACAAAGATGGACACTAGCAGCAGAGGCATGTAAAGCAGCCATAGAAAGTGCTACAGGTGTAGGTATTGATTTATATGATGACACGGTATCGCCGTTTACGTTGAATGACTCTCTTAAACATCAATTAGTGCTACGCCAAATTATATTTGACTCTTGGAATAAAGAGTACATTTGGGGAGCAACAAGCAACTACTCATACGGAAATGTACAGTATTACTCATTGCCAAAACTAAAAAACAACTGGTTCTCAACAAGCTACGTAAAAAGTGCATTAAACCCTACATTTGACTTAGTCAACACCTATTACACAAAGAATGGGGTACCTATCGACGAGGATAAAGAGTTCGATTATGAAGGTCGCTTCAAGTTAAAACAATCTGTGGCTCAAGATAAATGGTACATCAAAGAAGGTGTAGAAACAGTAAAACTACATTTTGACAGAGAACCCCGATTCTATGCTTCTATTGGATTTGATGGCGGTATTTGGTGGGGAAATGGCAATACCAACATGAACGGGGAATTATTTGTAACATCTGCTAAGGCCGGTGAAGTTGCCGGGCGTAAAGGAAACTACAACTACTCTGTAACTGGCTATTTTGCAAAGAAACTGGTTCACTATCGCACAACTGTTAGCGATGCAGCACAAGATGCCACTGTTACTGTTGAGCGTACATCATTCCCAATGATTCGCTTAGCCGACCTATATTTGTTGTATGCAGAAGCTTTAAATGAAGCATCTGAAGGTTTCGATGCAACAGTGTTTACGTATGTCGACAAAGTGCGCAACAGAGCAGGTCTTGAAGGTGTTATGGATGCATGGAGTAGATATTCAAAATATGGTGCACCGGCAACAAAAGAGCAAGCACGAAAAATTATTCAACAGGAACGCTCTATTGAACTTGCTATGGAAGGTAAAATAGTGTGGGATATCCGACGTTGGAAACAAGGCGTTGAGAAATGGAACAAAAACATTTTGGGATGGAATTCAGATGGACAAAATAGTGAAGATTTTTATCGACAAGTAATTGTGGATCAGATGTCATTCCAAACCAAAGATTATCTTTTCCCTATCAAAGAATATAATTTAATTGTAAACCCTAATCTGGTTCAGAATCCAGGATGGTAAACCTCAATATTAAAGCTATGAGATATTTAAAATTTATATCGTTTTTCATTCTATGGGCTGTTGTTGCTTGTGAAGATGCGCCCATAGGACAAACAGCTATTGACAATATTGCACCACAAGCTGTATCTAATCCTAAAGTCATTAATCTTGCCGGTGGCGCAAAAATCAGCTACACGTTGCCCGATGATGAGGATTTATTATACGTAAAAGGTGTATTTCAATACAATAACGGAGCGTGGGCTGAAGTTCGCGCATCTGTATATACCGATACATTAAAAATTGAAGGTATAGGCGATACACTGACACATCAAATTAAATTGATTGCAGTGGACAGAAGCGGAAATGAATCTACACCTTGTTATGTTGATGTTAAACCTAAAACTCCACCCTATGTTGCCATATTCAACAGTCTGTCCTTATCGTCAGACTTTGGGGGTGTGAAGTTAAGTTGGGAAAATCCTACCGAAGCCAATATTGCCGTAACAGTACAACAAGAGATTGATGGAGAATTTGTTAATATTGAAACCATTTACCGCAACTCCAAGGATATTAAATACACAGTACGTGGCTTAAAATCACAGGAAACCAAATTTGCCGTATTTATTCGCGACCGTTGGGATAATTTCTCCGACACTCTCTATTCAACATTGACACCACTTTTCGAAATGAAAATCCCATATAAAATGATTAGCCCATACACCATGGCTAATGATGAACCGGCAGGTTGGGGATGGATTGTTGACTACCTATGGGATAATGCATATTATGAAGGACGTGGTTATCATACTGACGTTTCGGGAACATGGCCACAACAATTTACATTTAAATTCAAAGAACCTATAAAAATGAGCCGCTTCAAAGTATTCCAACGTCTTACATCATCTGATTGGGTATACGGACACGGTAACCCTAAGGAGTTTGAAGTATATGGCTGTAACGAATCACCAAGCGCAGATATGTCTAATTGGAACTTAATAAGTAAATACTCATCATACAAACCTTCAGGACTTCCGCTAGGATCCTATACCAATGAGGATTACCAATATCAGGTTAACGGAGAGGACTTTGCTGTAGACTCTGACATACCGGCCTATATGTATATTCGTTTCGTTGTAACAAAATCATGGGACGGAGGAGAACGTTTCCATATTATGGAACTTCCATTCTGGGGTTGCCCAGTAAATTACGATCCGGAAGATGATTATTATACAGAAGACTAAAATTACTGAAAAATGAAACACTATAAACAAATAATAAACACTGCATGGCAATTAATAATTGTCCTATGCTGCTTTAGTTGTACGGGAATGAATGATCCTCATCAAAAATATCTTGATGAAGGTGAAACGATCTACGCCGCACGACCGGACTCTGTTAAATTCAGAGCCGGACATAACCGAGGAATGATTGATATTTATTACAGTGCACAGCGCATTGAAGAATGTGTTGTAACATGGAATCTAGGAAAAGACTCCGTAAACTTTAAACTACCTTCAGGCCAACAAACTTATAGCTTTGAAGTAGAAGAAAGTCCGGAGGGCGAATACGTATTCTCTCTGGTTACTAAAGATAAATATGGAAATGTAGGTTTACCTTATGAATTTATGGGCAACGTGTATGGAGATTCCTATCAAAGTTCACTTATCAATTGTAATGTTGAAACTGCAGCTTTTAGTGAAGGGGACTACGTTATTAATTGGAAAGAAACAGAATTTCTTGCCGGTTTTGATATAACCTATATAAATACTTCCGATAACGAGGTTAAGATACAGGTACGTAGCAGTGAGCTAACAACTACACTCCCTGATGTAAAACCAGATTCAGAGATTACCTATGTTACCTATTTCTATCCGGAGGATAACGCCATAGATATAATCCCAACACCTTATACAAAAATTATCATTGCTGAATAAAAAGTAATGAGTTAAACAACAAGAGACCTTTCTTTCGGAAGGTCTCTTGTTGTTTAACTCATTACCTTGTAATTTGCCGAGTAGAGCAAAATAAAAAGCGCACTGCCTATAATAACCATTGGGTCAAAAACAAGCAATATAGATACGCATTGCACTACAACATACATCCAAAACCCATACTTCTGTAATCTCCACATCTTAGATGCTGCAATTATTGTTGCAACACTAAGCATTAAACCTATAACGGATGCAGCAAAAACATTACCACCCGTAAGTGTAGCACGGGGATCTATACCGTTTTGCAACATAAATAAGGTGATGTTATTGGAGTAAAATAATGTCAATAGTGAGAAAAGGAATAGAAATCCACTCCCCACGTACGTTAGTACGCAAAGAACAGATAAAAAAATTGGCCGTGTCGGTGGTAAAGCCGGTATTTGACCTTCATTAATAGGTACATTCATTTCAGATTCCATAATAAACTCCTTTAATTTGTAGTTATGCCTTAACTACGCACCAAAGGAGCTGATAGTTACCGAATAAATGTTTACAGACCTAACTCTCGGTTAATTAAAACAATTTTTATACGTCCGGCAGGAAAACACTTATCATGTATTGTCCAAACGTTACAAATACGGTCCACACTGTTACAATCCATACATTTACCCGTTTTTTGACAAGGAGTATTTAAGTTGGTATGTAGTGCTGCATTCATTGGAGCTGCAATGCTACGCACACGCTCAATGGCATCATCCAATGTAGGTACAATTTTATTGGTTCCTATAAACAATACAACCTGTTTAGGTCCAAAGGTAAGCGCTCCTACCCTATTCCCAACCATGTCCAAATTTACAAGTTGACCTTTTTCAGTTACTGCGTTACTACCGGTTAAAAACAAATCGGCCGTTAGCGCCTCTCTACGCCAATAAATCTTTTCAGCGCGTGTCATGGTAGGACCAAAAGTAGTAATTACGCATTTCGTTTCATCTGCTTTTAATGTTTCCAACACACCGGTAGCCTTCATGGTACGAGAATCCCCCCATGAAAAAGTCTCAAACTTAAGCGTCGGCAATATCTGCTCAATAAATAAGGTATGTGCTTCTGCTTCGGTTTCTACTCGATAAACTTCGAATCTATTTCTTTTTAATTGCTCCACGCAATTTTGTATTTGTTGTTCTGAGGGCATATTTTAAGTTTTAGTCTCATACAAAAATAGACAATTGTATGGAAAAAACATAACACCCAGGCAACTCCTACTTATGCTCTCTTATATTCTCTCCGTATCCTCTCTAGATATTGTCCGTGTTATCTCCGTATTTTCTCCGTGTTTTGTCCGTTCTTATAAGAGACGGAGGAAACACGGACAAAACACGGGGAGAATACGGACATAATATAGAGAGGGTATAGACATAGGTGCACTGATTGCCATACATTTTGGTAATACGACAATCCTTTCATTAGTAAAGGGCGAACATCAAAAGAGGGTGTTACGCAAATTCGGGAAAATCCGGTAAGCGTGTAAAGCCCATTTCCGTGCAGCGGTAGCAGTGATGCTGGCATCCGTTGGACATGGCCACAAAGGGAGCTTTTATGATGTGATTGTAGTTAAAGGCCTGGTCATATACCTTTTGCGTGATGGGCACGGTGGGTGCCTTGCACTCTATGAGCAAGTAAGGGGTGGTGTCGCGGCGATAGCACACAATGTCAAAACGGCGACGAAGGCCGTTAAGGTCTATTTCCTGTTCCACGGCTATAAGCATTTTGGGATAGCCCTTGTGTTCTATGAGGTAATTTACAATGTGTTGGCGTACCCACTCCTCGGGAGTGAGTACAACAAATTGCCGACGCAGTGTATCGAATATGTATAGTGTTCCTTTCTCGCGTTTAACACGGGGTTGAAAAGCGGGCAATGATAGTTCCATGTGGTTTAAGGACGTTTAATTTTAAGGAGACTGGAGTCGCCATAGCTCAAAAAGCGGAATTCGTGACTCATTGCATAATCATAAATTCGCTTCCAGTCCTCGCCCACAGCAGCGGCAACAAGCAGTAGTAGCGTGCTTTGCGGTTGGTGAAAATTGGTAAACATGCCATCAATAACACGGAAAGTATAGCCCGGTACAATAATAATGGTAGTAGCGGCTTTCAGTTGCGTGTTTCCGGTTTCCATGAACCACGAGTATAGCGCTTCCATTGACTGACGCAGGGTGTATTGTTGTGGCAGTGTATATACTTCCCATTGAGAAATGGTATTAAAATCCGTGTGCCCGGACAAGCGCTTCACTCCCATCCAGTACAAACTCTCCAACGTACGCACAGAGGTGGTACCTACGGCAATAATCTCGCCGTTTTTATTGGCAAGCGTTTGGATTAACTCTTTAGAAATTACTACATGTTCGGTGTGCATGTCATGCCCTCCTATATCTTCGCTTTTTACAGGACGGAAGGTACCTGCACCAACGTGCAAGGTTACCTCATCCACACGAACGCCACCGGCAGTAAGAGCGCTAATAACCTCTTTACTAAAGTGTAGCGCTGCCGTTGGAGCAGCTACGGAACCCTCCTCCTTGGAGAAAATGGTTTGGTAGCGAATATCGTCGCTCTCATCAGCCTCACGGTTTAGATAGGGCGGAATTGGCATACGTCCACAACATTCAAGTACCTCGCTAAAGGATAGTGGAGCATTCCATGAAAAACGAACTATAACTTCGCCTGCGGCTTGTGACACTTTGTCAGCTTGCAGACGGTGTGTGACACCTGCGTGGTCAAAATCACAGAAGATAGCTTCGTCCTTCCATTTTTTTAAATTTCCCACCATGCAACTCCATTCACAAGTACCTGTAGCAGCGAAATTCTGCGCATAGTCGGCAGGGAAATGTGGCTCCAAACAAAACACTTCAATAGCTGCACCCGTTACTTTACGAAAGTGTATGCGCGCATGAATTACTTTGGTATTATTGAATATCAGTGTAGTACCGGCGGGTAACAGTGATTCTACATTGCAAAAAGGTTGCTCCGTAATGTTGCCATCCGTGTACGTAAGTAATTTGGAATCTTCACGACGCGCCAAAGGGTATTTGGCAATTCGGTTATCCGGCAAATTATACGTGTACTCTTCAATTTTAATTTGTTTAAGCTGTTCAACCACACACTCCATATTCCTGGTATAGATTTTGTAAAAGTGAATTATAAATAGTAATTTTACATGTAACGCATTCGCTAAAAACAAACTTTGTTGCGAATGAGAGCGTAAAGTTAGATAATAAAAAACGAAATGATGAAGACTAAAAAGGAAATTGTTGAAAATTGGCTGCCACGTTACACGGGACGCAAGTTGGAGGATTTCTCCAAATACATATTGCTCACCAATTTTGAACATTATTTGCACCTTTTTGCAGAGAAATATAACGTTCCCATTGTTGGGGAAGATAGGAGCATGCCCAATGTACAGTTTAACGATATTACAATGATAAACTTTGGCATGGGTAGCCCTAATGCGGCAACTGTACTAGATTTACTAAGTGCCGTTGAGCCTGAGGCCATACTGTTTTTAGGCAAATGCGGGGCGTTAAAGAATAAGTATCAGGTTGGTGACTACATTTTACCTATTGCCGGAATTAAAGGCGAAGGGACATCAAATGACTATTTACCACATGAAGTACCTGCCCTACCCGCTTTTAACATACAGAAAGCTTGTTCCAAAATGATTGTACAACACAACCGACAGTATTTTACAGGTGTTGTATATACCACAAACCGACGCGTGTGGGAGTTTGACGAGCGTTTTAAAGAGTATTTACGTAATACACGCGCTGCGGCTGTAGACATGGAAACTGCTACATTATTTACGGTAGGATTTGCAAATCGAATCCCTGTAGGAGCGCTTCTGTTGGTATCGGACCAACCTATGATTTCTGAGGGGATAAAGACAGCCGAGTCGGACAAGGAAGTTACGGAGAAGTTTGTGCGCGAACATTTGGATATTGGTATTGAAACCATTACAACGCTCAAGGACAAGTCCTTTTCCATTAAGCATCTAATTTTTTAATGTACAATGGGGAAATTAATTTGCACCTGTATGGCAGTACTGTGTATGGTGTTAACTACGCAATCCTGCAAGGAGCGGACTGAAAAAACCGAGCATCTGCAACCCACTGAGATGGAATTTGAGCACAAGACGTTTGACTTTGGTAATATTACAGAAGGAGAAACGGTGTTGCATACCTTTACATTTAAGAACACGGGTAATAACAAATTAAGGATTAACAACGTAGAAACCACATGTGGATGCACAACGGTGGAGTTTCCGGAGAAGGCTATAGCCCCTGGGAAAACAGGAAAAATTGAAGTGGCGTTTAACTCTTCCGGCAGATACGGTAAACAATACAAAGAAATACGTATATTTGCGAATATTCCGAAAGGGTATCAAACGTTACGATTAGTAGCAAGTATTAAATAAAAATAAACAAAAAAAGATCGATTATGAATGGATTATTATTACAGTTCGGCGGCGGAGAAGCTGGTGGATTTATGAGTTTTTTACCTCTTATTTTAATTGTGGTTATTTTTTGGTTCTTTATGATCCGTCCACAAATGAAACGTCAAAAAGAGCTTCAAGCATTCCGCAACTCTCTTCAAAAAGGCGATAAAATTGTAACTACCGGTGGTATTTACGGAAAAGTATCGGAAATCAACGAGCAATACGTGATTATGGAAGTTGACAATAACGTGAAATTAAAAGTGGATAAAGCTGCTGTTATTAAAGACATGACAGACGTGGCTCCTGCAAAATAATGGAACAATACGGAGAACGGGATTATATACCATGTTGCATGGATATAGTCCCGTTTTTTTGTATCTTTACGTGATGAAGACAAATAACGATATATGAGAAACAGACAAGCAATATTGAGATATCTGAGACGCAAGTTTACCAAGCAGGTGGACCAGCGTATAGTTGCTTATCTTGTTTGTGTGTTAATAGCATTGACGCTATGGTTTCTGAATGCTCTTAATAAAGAGTATGTTACCGAAATTAGCTATCCGGTACGTTATACCAATATCCCTGAGAGCTACTATTTATCGGACAATTTGCCTGAGGAGATTGTGCTTAATGTAACTGCAAAGGGTTTTAATTTATTGGGACACCGAATGCAAACCTCATTCCAACCAATAGAACTAAATATAGCTGCTTATAGTGACGTTTTTATTGAAAATGGTACGGGCAAAGAGTACACGTTGTACACCTCAACAATACGCGATAGGATTGCAGGACAAATGAATACCGATATAAAACTTAATCGAGTTATGCCGGAGAGTTTAAACTTTAAACTCTCAAAAGCTAAAAGTAAACGGGTTCCTGTAGAAGCTAACATTGAGTATATGTTAAAACCGCAATATACATTGGCGGAAGAGCCTATAGTAATTCCGGACTCAATATTAATTACCGGTCCGAGAGATGTAGTCGATTCTGTACAAATGGTGCAAACACAATACATTACACTTGGATTGCTTGGAGAACGCTACTCGTCACGATTAGCATTGGAAAAAATACCGGATGTTAGATTCTCTACTGACAAAGTAGATGTTGTATTGAATGTTGAGCAATTCACAGAGTTACAATTATCGGTACCCATTGTTGCCACAAATGTGCCGGATTCGCTTTACATGCGTTTACTACCTAGCTTTGTAACTGTTACATGCAATGTGGGGCTGAGTCATTTTGACTCACTTACTCCAAAACGGTTTGCGTTTGCAGTTGATTTTAACCAAACCGAAAACTCAGGCTATCTTGATGTGGTGTTAACTGAGAAGCCTCGTTTTGTATTTAATTTGACATACTTCCCAACTAAGGTGGAGTATATTATTGAAAAAAGAAAATAACAGCGTCTATTTACATGAAACATAAAATAATTGGGCTTACCGGAGGGATTGGTTCAGGAAAGACAACGGTGGCCGGAATTATAGAGCGTGAGGGATATCCTGTTTTTTATGCTGATCCCCAAGCACAATACATAATAAACAATAATAAAGAGGTACGCGAGCAATTAACATTGCATTTTGGACAAGAAGCATACAAAGAAGGTGTGTTTAACCGACCATATATTGCTGAAATTGTATTTAATGATACGCATAAACTTGAATTGTTAAATAGAATTGTACATCCTGCGGTGCTAAATGCTTTTAAAAAATGGTGTACCGAGCAAATTACGGATATGGTCTTTCTGGAATCGGCCATATTATTTGAAAGCGGATGGGATAATCATTTTGATGCAATTATAAATGTAGAGGCACCGTTAGAGTTGCGCATCCAACGTGTTGTGGAGCGCGATGGGATTACTGAAAATCAGGTACGCGCGCGCATTGCCAATCAGTTACCCGATGAAGAGCGCATGAAACGTGCACATTTTCGCATTAACACTTCCTCACAAATACCTGTTATACAACAAACTATAAAAATACTTGAAGAGCTTAAAAGACGATAAAAGCGCTGCTTATTATTGTTATATTTGTATATAGGTGTAGAACTGACAATAAAGAAATTAATAAAGATATTATGGGAAAATTAGGTAAATGGATAGGTGCCGGTTTAGGCTGGGCGCTTGGTGGCCCAATTGGGGCATTAATTGGATTGTTTATCGGCTCCATGTTTGATACGGTTGAGGTGGTAAACGTAAGTGGTGGAATGCCTCCGCGTCCGAACGCAACAGGTAGAGGCGATTTTATGGTGAGTTTAAGCGTACTTGCAACAGCTGTAATGAAGGCCGATGGCAATGTGACGCGTGTGGAACTAGACTTTGTTCGTCAATTCTTTCAACGCAACTTCGGTATGCAAGGTGCTGAGGAGGCAATGCAAATTGTGGAACGTTTAAATAATACACAAATACCATTACATGAGGTTTGCGGACAGATAAGATACAACATGGATCACGCCGCAGTAATGCAGTTACTGTACTTCCTGTTTGGCGTAGCCAAAGCTGATGGAAATGTATGTGCCAATGAGATTAAGGTTTTAGAAGAGATTTCACGTTTACTTGGTATCCATCCTTCAACATTTAACTCTATTAAGTCTATGTACTATGACGATTCGGATTCTGCCTATAAAATATTAGGAGTAACATCGTCCGCTACAAACGAGGAGTTAAAGAAAGCTTATCGTCGCGTAGCAATGGAAAATCACCCCGATAAGGTGGCACATTTAGGCGAAGAGGTACGCAAAGCAGCTGAGGAAAAGTTTACAGCTATCAACGTTGCTTATGAGAAAATAAAAAAACAGCGCGGTATGGCTTAGCAGATTAAAGATTAAATTTTATATTTGCAGACCTTAATCCAAAACTACACTAAAAAAGAAATAAGATGTTAAAGGAAATATTATCAATCTCTGGAAAACCGGGATTACAACGCTTAGTTAGCAACGGACAAAATGCTATTATTGTTGAATCGTTAATTGACGGTAAACGTTTTCAAGCATTTTCAAATGCTAAAATCATTGCTTTACAAGATATCTCTGTGTATACAGAGGACGAGGATATGCCACTAGAAGAAGTATTTAGACGTATGTATGAGTACACTGAAGGGAAAGAGGCTATCAGTCATAAAGAATCGGAAAAAGCAATTATCGAGTTTGTAACAGGTGTTTTACCTGAATATGACAAAGATCGCGTATACGTATCGGATATGCGTAAAATGATTCAGTGGTATAACCTATTATTTAAAAACAATCTGTTAAACTTCAGCAACGAAGAGGCAGAAGGTACAACTGAAGCATAATTGTTTCCTTGATGAGCAAACCATTTAGTTTTAAGCAATTCACCGTGACGCAAGATAAGTGCGCGATGAAAGTGGGAACGGACGGTGTACTATTGGGTGCGTGGGCAAACGTTGAAAAAGTGCATCGTGTACTTGATGTAGGGACCGGCTCGGGACTAATAGCTTTGATGCTTGCTCAAAGAAACAGCGATATCAAAATTGATGCTATCGACATAGACTCCTCAGCTTGCTTGCAGGCTGAGGAGAATTTTATAAACTCCCCATGGAGTGATAGGATTACACTGTTACAACAATCGGTATTTGATTTACCAGATACAAAAACGTATGATGCAATTGTATGTAATCCGCCTTTTTTTATAAACTCAACACTTACTCCCAATGCATCCCGTACAACGGCAAGACATTGTATTGGCGATTTCCATAAACTACTTGTTTCAAAAGCTAGCAAGATTTTGAACAATACCGGAACTCTTTCCCTTGTAATGCCCTGTGAAGAGGGACAAGCATTAATTGCCTACGCAGGTGAAAATGGTCTGCACCTCACCCATCTCACACAGGTTAAACCTACCCCGACAAAAGCGCCTAAACGTTTACTTATTACACTTTCCAAGCAAAGTGCATCCTGTATTACAGAAGAACTTGTAGTGGAATTAAGTAGACATATATACTCTGATGAATTTATTAAATTAACTAAGGAATTCTACCTGCATATGTAAAGGATTTTTTCAAAAGAAAGATGCTTAACAAATTATTTTTCACTTTTTGCGCTTTTTAACATTAAATATTTTACTAAGAAGAAAATCTTCTCTATATTTGCAATGCAAAACGAAGGAATAAAATACGTTTTTTTCATAAGTTTGTATGTTTAGGTTAGTAGTTAGTAATTAACACGGGATTCTCGGATCTCGTGTTTCTTATTTTATACCCTTTCCAAACTAGCTGCTTTTAATATAAAGCTTTTCAAAATTGTTGCACAATAAAGTAGTTTTTTTATATATTTACGTCGCAGAAGTAAAATTTACTGTGTGTGTATGCAAACGTGTGTGCTTTTGCCTTGAAGAATAAAATAATCAGTAACTTAAAATAATTAATCATGAAAAAAGACGTCGCTTTAGGAATCGATATTGGTGGAACAAATACGGCATTTGGAATTATTGACCGTGATGGTAACTTTATCACAGAAGGAAATATTCCAACTTCAAAACATGAAGACATCAACGATTACTTGCGCGAACTGTACTTAGGCATTGAAAAAATATACGAGCCGATTAAGGATGAGTATGAGATTGTGGGTATAGGAATCGGAGCACCAAACGGGAACTACTATAAAGGTAGTATTGAATTTGCACCAAACTTACGTTGGACAGGATTTATTCCATTAGTGGATATGTTAAAAGAGTACTATCCTGCTCTACCTGTTTATTTAACAAATGATGCAAATGCAGCAGCCATTGGTGAAGCTGTTTATGGAGGTGCTAAAGGCATGAAAAACTTTATCATGGTTACATTAGGTACCGGTCTTGGTAGCGGATTTGTAGCTAACGGTGAGTTAGTTTACGGACACGATGGTTTTGCCGGAGAGTTAGGACACGTAATTGTTGCGCCTGAAGGACGCCAATGTGGATGCGGACGTAAAGGTTGTTTAGAGACTTACGTATCGGCAACAGGTGTTAAACGTACAGTTTATAAAATGTTGGCAAAGTACAACTATCCAAGTGAACTACGTGCTGTTCCTTTCAACGACCTTACAGCTAAAATGGTATACGACGCTGCGCATAAAGGAGATCCTATTGCAATGAATGTATTTAAATATACTGGTAAAATGTTAGGAGAAGCCCTTGCTAATGCTGTTGCAATAACAAGCCCTGAAGCTATCTTCCTAATGGGTGGTTTAGCTAAGGCTGGCGATTTAATTTTTGAACCTACAAAGGATCACATGGAACTTAACATGTTAACCATTTTCAGTAACAAAGTTAAGTTACTTCCTTCTCAGTTAGAGAAAAACGTAGCAATCTACGGTTCGGCCGCTCTTGTATGGAATGAGCTGGAGAAAGCTAAAAACTAATATTGTTGGTTGAATCAACATAGATATAAGATTAAAGCGATTGTGATACAAAACCAACCACAATCGCTTTCTTTTTGTAAAATAAGATATCAAAATACGTATGAAACATTGGATTAAATATTCGGTCATTGCAATGGCAGGCGTTGTTAGCGCATGTGGTGGCGATATGGTGAAAGAGAAAAGCGTAACAGAATATATTGACCCTTTTATTGGGACAGCAGGACACGGACATACATTTCCGGGTGCCATTGTTCCGTTTGGAGGGATACAAGTGAGCCCTGACAATCCGCGTAGCGATTGGGATTGGTGCTCCGGCTACCATTATAGTGATAGTATCATTAATTCCTTTTCACATACACATTTAAGCGGTACCGGTATTGGCGATTTACAAGATATTCGTTTGATGCCTACACTTATAACTCCACAAGCTAATCAAAGCGCGGTGGAGATTGTTGAGCAAAGTTATGCCAAATATTCACACAATAACGAAGAAGCTTCTGCAGGTTATTACAGTGTGCAATTAGATAACGGTATTAAAGCACAACTTAGTGCAACACCTCGATGTGCAATACATGTATATACATTCCCACAACAGGCAAACAAAGCTATTGTTATTGATTTATTGACGGCACGTAACTGGGACCGTACATTAGTTTCATCAATAAAGCAAACGGGTCCTCGCACAATTGAGGGTACACGTTTCTCTCGTGGATGGGCTTCTGACCAGAAAGTATATTTTGTTGCCGAATTCTCTCAAGACATCACATCACTACAAGTGGGTAAGGACTCACTAAAAGTGGTTGCTCCAGGCGAAGGTGTTGAAACAGAACGTGGAGTTTACGCTTGGGTAAATTTTGGACCTAACGGTAATGAAGTTATTGGAAAAGTAAGTATCTCATCGGCAAGCATACAAGGTGCACGAGCTAATTTAGCACAAGAGCTACCTCATTGGGACTTAAACCAAGTGCGCAATAATGCAGTTGCTCAATGGCAAAAGGAACTTTCCAAGATTAAAGTTAAGGGTGGAAATGAGGACGATATTACGAATTTCTATACCGCTTTATACCATGCTTATACAGCGCCATATTTATTCAACGATGTATTGGGTCAATACAAAGGAAATGGTGGAAAAGTAGATACTGTGAAATCAGGAAATCAATATACTGTATTCTCTTTGTGGGATACTTTCCGTACAGCACACCCTTTGTTTACAATAACACAAACGGAGCGAGTGCCTGACATGATTAACTCAATGATTCGTCATTACAATAATAGCGGACTACTTCCTGTTTGGGAACTTGTTGGTAACGAAACAAACTGTATGATTGGACATCACGGTATTTCTGTAATTGCCGAAGCAGTAATTAAGGAGATTCCCGGATTTGACTATGAGGAGGCTTACCAGGCTGCAAAAGCATCTGCTCTTCATGATAGAGATGGGCTAAAAGAGTTACGTCAGTATGGCTACATCCCTTCGGATTTAGTCAACGAATCGGTATCAAAAACATTGGAGTATTGTTATAACTTTCATTGTGTTGCTCGTATGGCGGAGAAACTGGGCCATAAAGAGGACCAGGAAATGTTTGAAAAACTAGCGCAAACATACCGTAATCATTTTGACAGCAAGACCGGATTTATGCGTGGAAAAACGTCTAAAGGTGAATGGCGTGAACCATTCTCTCCATACTATTCAAATCACCGTGAAGACGACTATACCGAAGGTAATGCATGGCAATACTCATGGTATGTACCTCATGATGTTGAAGGATTAGTTGCACTTCATGGAGGAGCAGAATTATTCGAAACGAAGTTAGATTCGTTGTTCACGGTTCCAAGTCAATTACTTGGAGATAACGCATCGCCGGATATTTCTGGACTTGTGGGACAATATGCGCACGGTAACGAACCATCGCACCACACTATTTATTTGTATAATTACATCGGTAAACCGCATAAAACACAATACTATACCAACCATGTTTTAACAACGCTTTACCATCCAACTCCTGAAGGACTATGTGGTAATGAAGATTGTGGACAAATGTCTGCGTGGTACGTAATGACAGCAATGGGTATGTATCCAGTATCGCCAGTTGATGCACAATACCAACTTACAGCACCATTATTTGGACACATTGAGATGAATATTGATAATGGTAAGAAGTTTGTAATTAAAGCAAACAAAGACACTGACAAGCACATTTATATCAAAGAAGTAAAACTAAACGGTAAAACACTTGACCGTTTGTGGATTACGCATAACGAAGTAATAAATGGCGGAACCCTTGAGTACACACTCACTACAACGCCAAACGAATAATACAGTAAGGAGGAGGACAGCAATGTTCTCCTCTTTGTTTTTGAGACAAACATATTCTGCGTTATCTTATCTTCCATTGAAAATATGTATATATTTGTATATGCTTCGAGCAAGCCATTAGGTTATTCTGAGGCATAATTATTAACATTCAACATAACACATATAGATTAGTAATATGGAACATCCTGAAAACAATCCGCAGTATGAGGGATTAAAAGTGAATAAAGGGATTGAACAACCCGATGCCATGAACCCACGCATTGCCGAACGTCTTAAAAACATAAAACGTCGTGAACTATCCGTATCGGATTTTGTTACAGGAATACGTCGTGGAGATATCAACATACTTAGCCAAGCCATTACTTTGGTGGAGAGTGCGCGTATTGATCATCAGAAAACGGCTCAGGAGGTAATAAATCAGGCGTTACCATCGGCTGGTAAATCGGTGAGAATAGGTATCACCGGAGTTCCCGGAGCTGGAAAGAGTACCTTTATTGAAAGCTTTGGTAAGTATCTTACAGGGCTTGGACACAAGTTAGCAGTCCTTGCCATTGACCCTAGTAGTGAACGTAGTAAAGGAAGTATTTTAGGTGATAAAACGCGGATGGAGGAACTTGCTTGCGACCCGAATGCTTATATACGTCCTTCCCCATCGGCAGGATCATTAGGCGGTGTTGCTCGAAAAACACGCGAAGCTATGATTTTATGCGAAGCCGCTGGTTTCGATATTATTTTAATTGAAACTGTAGGTGTAGGACAAAGTGAGACTGCAGTACATTCTATGGTGGATTTCTTCCTTTTGGTGCAGATTGCCGGAGCAGGAGATGAGCTACAAGGAATTAAGCGCGGAATTATGGAGATGGCCGACAGTATTATTATCAATAAAGCAGACGGTAACAACATACAGCGTGCTGAGTTAGCAAAAGCACAGTTGCAAACAGCTTTACACTTTTTCCCTCCGCACGAATCGGGTGTAACGCCTCGTGTAATGACATGTTCTGCATATGAGCGTACGGGCATAAAAGAAATATGGGACAATATCCTCACATATTGTAGTGCTACGCAGCAAAATGGATACTTTGACTTGCGAAGATCTGAGCAAGCTAAATATTGGATGTATGAAACCATCAATGAGCAATTGCGCAATCATTTCTACATGACAGAGAAAGATAAAATTCGTCAGTTTGAACAAGATGTTTTAACGCATAAACTTAGCTCGTTTAGCGCCGCATATTCCTTGTTGGACGACTATTTCAGACATGCAAATAAGGATTAACTCCTTTTTAAATGCTTTGATATAAACAAAATTTCAAGTCAGACCGTTAATCTATTGGTTAACGGTCTTTTTTATACATAATATAATTGTCAAACTCAATCATGAAGTACGCTATAGCAGGAATTACAGGATTTATTGGAACTCAACTGTCACAATATCTACAAAATAAAGGCCATCAAGTATTGCCCATCACACGTAATGACTTTATTCCTGAGAATGCAGATAAGTTAATTAATATTCTGGAAGGAACTGATTGTGTCATTAATTTGGCAGGTGCACCCATTAATAAACGCTGGAGCTCCTCCTATAAAAAAGAGCTATATTATAGCAGAATTAATACTACACGTAAGCTGGTACAAGCTCTTAATAAAGTAAAGAATCCACCTAAAACTTTCATATCAACATCTGCTGTAGGGTATTATGCCCCTCACATTTGCTTTAGCGAATTTACAGCACAAAATGGAAACGATTTTTTGGCACAATTATGTCGAAATTGGGAGTATGAGGCCCTACAAGTACGCAATGATATTCGTTGCGTTACACCTCGTTTTGGCGTTGTGATAAGTGAATACGGAGGCATGTTTCCACAAATTATTGCTCCCATTAAACGGACACGAGTAGCAGTACAAGTTGGAAATGGCGACAACCAACTTTCATGGATTCATTTAACCGATCTTTTGCGTTGTATATATTTGGCTTCTACCAATATAAAGATTCGTGGTGTCTATAATTTCACCTCACCACAACCCGTTACATTTAAATATTTAACAGCCTTACTGGCTAAGCATTACCATGCTTTATTTACATTTGTTGTTCCCCCATCACTCGTAAAGCTCTATTTTAAGGAAGGTGTTACGCTATTTACTCAAGATATATGTGCAAAACCGGATAGGTTACTCATGATGGGATTTAAGTTCAAATACCCATATATTGACAATGTCATTACCGACTTAAAATAGTGTGCACCTATACTTTTCTTATTCTCTTAGCATGATGCGTTATTACAACCCTCTTTATTCTTTGGTACACAGCTTTTCTTTAGCGGACATGCATCACAAGCCGTTGCATTCTTTTTGCTAAGAACCCTTATTTTACCAATAAAACTCCTTACAACAACGAATGCAACACATGCTATAATTATATATACAATAAACTCTTGCATTTTATTAATTAAAGAGTGATCCTATCTGATATACTATACAAGACACAATCCAAGCCAGTATTGTTGTATAGAATATTGTAAACAATGCCCATTTCCATCCCGCTTCCTTACGAATGGCCGCAATTACAGCCATACACGGAAAATAGATGAGTATGAACAGCATAAAGGAATAGGCCACCAATGGCGTGAATACTCTATTACCCTCTGCATTTGTTTGTTCCTTCAATGTTTGTACCAAAGTAGGCGTTGCAATTTCCTCATCAGGGAGATTATACAAAATACCCATTGAACTGACCACAATTTCTTTAGCCGCAAGCCCAGTAATAATACTGACACTCATTTTCCAATCAAATCCCAAAGGAGCCATAACAGGCTCTACTGCATGGCCTATTTGCCCAATATAACTCTGTTCCATATGTTCGGAGAAGGTCATATCTTCTCTGTTATGGTTTGGAAAATAGCCTAATGCCCAAATTATTATTGAGGCAAAGAGGATTATGGTACCCATTTTTTTAAGATACTGCCCTGCCTTATTCCACATATGCACCGTGGTATTGCGTAATGTTGGCATTCTGTATGGAGGTAACTCCATAACAAAAGGTTCGGACTCCTTATTAAACAATGTGTGTTTCAAAACCAATGCCGTACACACTGCTATAACTAAGCCTATTAAATAAAAAGACATTAGTACTAATCCTTGGTTATGCTCAAAAAAAGCAGAGACAAGCAAAATGTACACTGGCAAGCGTGCACTGCAGGACATAAAAGGAATAATAAGCATTGTCAATACCCGGTCTCTTCGACTTTGTAAAGTTCGCGTAGCCATTATAGCAGGAACATTACAACCAAAGCCTATTAAGAGCGGAATAAAGGACTTTCCATGCAATCCTATCTTATGCATCATCTTATCCATTATAAAGGCAACACGAGCCATATAACCCGTATCCTCCATCAATGAAATGAAGAAGAAGAGAATTAAAATATTTGGTAAAAATACTATCACACCTCCCACTCCACTTATTATTCCATCCGCAATTAAATCATTTAATGCACCTGGAGGTAAAAGAGTAGAGATGTAATTACCAAGCCACTCAACACCCATCTCTATCCAATCCATCGGGTAACTTCCCAAGGTAAACGTGGCTTGAAACATTATCCACATAAAAATAATGAGAAAAGGGAATCCCAACCAATGGTTAGTCAAAATTGTGTCAATAGCATTTGTCATGTGGCGTTTGTCCACATTACCGCTCTGGTACGTTTCCTGCAAGGCACCACGAATAAAACCATACTTTCTATTGGTGATAATGGTTTTAGTATCCTCCTTAAACTCTCTCTCAAGTTTAATAATTTCCTTTTTGGTAACTTCTACAACACAGTCATAATTAGGTACGCCTGCAAGCTGATCTTTAATTATACGGTCATTTTCCAATAGCTTTATCGCAGCATAGCGAGGCGTTACCATATCTGTTATGGCCTTGTTGGGTAATATCTCCGTTTTTATCTCCGTTATTGCACTTTCTATTTCACTTCCATAGTTAATGTGCAAATGACGACTTTCCTCACATCTATCCTCAAAAACGTCTATAATGCGCTTAAGTAAGTTATTTAAACCCTCTCCTCGCGATGCTATGGTAGGAACAATTGGCATTCCCAATAGCTGCGACAAATGTGGTATATCTAGTTTTGCTCCCTCTTTTTGTAGTTCGTCGTACATATTTAACGCCATCACAACACGGATATTCATATCTATAAGTTGCGTGGTTAAAAATAGGTTGCGTTCCATACTGGAAGCATCTACTACGTTCAGTACAATATCAGGATGACTATGAGCTATATATTCACGTACATATATTTCCTCCGGCGTGTATTCTGTTATCGAATAGGTACCCGGTAGATCAATCATGTTAATTGTATATCCTTCATATTCCAACACCGCCATTTTCGCATCGACAGTCACACCGCTATAGTTTCCCACGCGCTCGTGCTTACCTGTTAATCGATTATACAGTGACGTCTTTCCGCAGTTTGGATTTCCAACTAGCGCCACATTAATGGTATGAGCACGTTGTTTTACTCGGTCATGTAACGTATTGTCCTCAAGTGTTCCGTTGTAAGTATCAATTTCCGGCTCTGCTACCATGACAACCTCAATAAGACGAGCTTCACTGCGTCGAAGTGAGATATGGCTACCCATCACCTCATACTCTATCGGGTCCCTTAAAGGTGCGTTCTTTATTACTTTAACGGTTTCTCCTTTAACAAAACCCATTTCCATGATTCTGTTTCTAAAGCTCCCGTGTCCGTGTACTTTAACAACTACACACTCCTGACCGGTTTTTATATCTGATAAACGTAATATTGTATTGTCCATTCCTGCTTTCTCGCGCTCTCCGCGTTTTCTTTGTTACTCCGAACAAATATATTGTAATAAAAAGGGATTATCTATCCCCATTACTTAGGTAAAAGAAACATTTCTATACCTACATATAGGGATTATCCATCTCCGCTGAGATGTTATTTTGAATTTTTTGCAATCCGGCACGGCACATAGCACTATTTTTAAAAGATTCTTCAAATTCCGAAGTCTCCATCTCCAGCCATTGCTCCATGCTTAACTCCTGCAAAATGGGTAATATATGAAATGCATTATGGGAGTGAATAGGCGATTTACTATTCCATGGACATACTTGCTGACAAATGTCACACCCATATATCCAGCCTTGTTGCCTATCCCTTATCTCATCGGGCATTTCGCCTCTTAATTCAATAGTATTGTATGATAGACATTTACGAGCATCCACTCCTGTTTTATGAATTGCATGCGTAGGACAAGCTTCTACACACTTATTGCAACGTCCACAAAAATCATCGACAAAAGGTTCGCTATACTCTTCAAAAATGGCATTGCTCACAAAACAACCTATAAACGTGTAGCTTCCCAGCTCCTTATTTATAAGCAAGGTATTATTTCCTATCCACCCTAAACCGGCACGCCTAGCCCATTCATGCTCAAATACCGGAGCCGAATCAACAAAACAACGCCCCGCCAAGTCCGGAAAATAATCCTTTAATTTAGCAGACAACTCAAACAACTTGTCTTTAACTATTTTATGGTAGTCCTCCCCGTAAGCATAAGAGGCAACCTTAATCCTTTTATCTCGGAGTTGATCATTACTCTTATAATTAATAAGTACAACGACTACTGATTGCGCTCCCTCCACAAGGCGAGTTATATCCACCCTTTTCTCCATATTCCGTTCCAAGTAGCCCATTTCGCCGGTATCGCCCCGCTCAATAGCCTGTCGTAAATACTCGCCTGCTGCAGACAACAATGCGACAGGAGCCACTCCTATCGCATCTATGTGTAGGGAATCTGCCAATCGTTGTAACTCCTGGAGTTTCATCTTTCTAGTCTTAAATGTCAAATCCTAATTCAAGTCGTGCCACCTCGCTCATCATGTCGGGTGTCCATGCCGGTTCAAAAACCAAATTTACTGTTGCCGCATCAATGCCCTCAACCTCCATCACCGCATCTCGAACCTGTTGTACTATCTCATCTGCAATAGGACATCCCGGAGCCGTAAGCGTCATGTGGACAATTACCTCATTAGGAGCGGTAAACTCTATATTGTAAATTAGTCCTAGGTCCCATATATTTACCGGTATTTCCGGATCATATATTCCCATTAACTTCTCAATAATCTGCTCTTTTAATGCTTCTGTACTCATACACTTTATTGTTTATTGGCATAAGCCAATGCATAATACTTTATCTGTTTCACCATTGACAATAAACCATTGGAACGCGTTGGCGATAAGTGTTGTGTCAAACCTATTTCATCTATGAAATTAAGGTCAGCATTAGATATGTCCTGAGGTGTCTGTCCGGAAAATACGCGAATAAGTAATCCTGCAATTCCTTTTGTAATAATAGCATCACTATCGGCCTCAAAATATAGCTTACTATCTTTCATCTCTGCGTGAAACCACACCTGCGATTGGCAACCTTTTATTAAATTATCCTCAACTTTATACTGCGGTTCCATCGACGGCATGTTATTGCCTATTTCAATCAAATAAGCATATTTATCCATCCAATCGTCGTATATCGCAAACTCGTCAACTATCTCTTGTTGTATATCTTGTATATTCATTGTCATTACATTATTCTTTCCCAAACATTTTTCCCACTTTACGTATTCCTTCGCAAAGTGCGTCAATCTCCTCTCGTGTGTTATACATTCCCAGCGATGCTCTCACAACCCCCGTTATTCCATAATGCTGCATCACAGGTTCGGCACATAACTGTCCGGTACGCACAGCAATACCCATACGGTCAAGCATCATTCCCATATCAAAATGGTGTATTTCATCGGCAAGGAACGATACTACCGACGATTTATGTGTCGCCGTTCCATATATACGCACATAAGGTATAGAGGATACCTCGGCCATTGCATAATTTATCAAATCATGCTCATAAGCGGCAATCTCAGCCATTCCAACATGTTGAATATACTTTATGGCTTCTCCCAATCCCACTATTCCAATAAAATCAGGTGTTCCGGCTTCAAATTTAAAAGGCAGCTCGTTGTAAGTTGTTTTTTCAAAACGTACCTCTTTAATCATCTCTCCACCTCCTTGCCAAGGTGGCATTTGCTCCAAAAGTTCCTCCTTCCCGTACAACACACCTACTCCTGTAGGACCATATAATTTATGACCGGAAAATACAAGAAAGTCACAATCCAAAGCCTGCACATCCGTTGGTAAATGTTGTACTCCTTGCGCAGCATCAATCAACACCTTGGCTCCTTGAGCATGTGCATAATCAATTACCTGCTTAATTGGATTTATAGTTCCCAGTGTGTTAGATACATGGGCAATACCAACCATTTTTGTTGTTTCGTCAATGAGAGAAAGATATGTCAAATCCAATTCCCCATTATCAGAGAACGGAATCACCCGTAGTTCAGCCCCTTTACGCTCACATAGCATTTGCCAAGGTACTATATTGGCATGATGTTCCATCTCTGTAACAACTACCGAATCGCCCGCCTTTACAAAAGCTTCTCCAAAAGAGTATGCCACAAGGTTTATACTCTCCGTTGTTCCGCGCGTAAAAATAATTTCGCGCTCACTATTCGCATTTATAAAATCGCGAACTAAACGGCGAGTCTCCTCATTTGCATCCGTACATTTATTACTCAAATAGTGCACGCCCCTATGTACATTGGCATTGTATTTTAAATAATACTCAGCCATCCTGTCCACAACAATTTGTGGACGTTGGGTAGTAGCTCCACTATCTAAATAAACTAGCGGTTTTCCGTATATTTTCTCTTCAAGTATCGGAAAATCTTTGCGTATTTTCTCTACATCAAACATTACAACAATTTTATTGTGTTACTTTCCTTGCGCGCAACTGATTACACAGTTGTGACATTTTGAAAGTTCTCCTCTTAGTCGTTTATCAACAAGGTCATCAATCTTTTCACGTAATGGTTCAAGCTTCACCCTGCCAATTATGTCATGAGCAAAACCAAACATAAGCATCATTTTAGCTTCTGCAACACCTATTCCGCGTGAACGTAAATAGTACATCGCTTCATCATCAATTTGACCTACCGTTGCGCCATGAGAACATTTAACATCATCAGCATCAATAATAAGTTGTGGTTTGGCATTTACGCGAGCCGTATCCTTTAATAACAAGTTGTTATTAGCCTGGAAAGACTCTGTTTGCTGAGCATCCCTATGCACTCTAACCACCCCTGTAAAGTTAGCAATAGCACTATCGTCTAACACCCCTTTAAAATGCTGATTACTGCGACAATGCGGCGCCTTATGATCAACATATAGGAAGTTATCCACCTTTTGTTGTTTATCAGCTATATTGATACCATATAAACTACATTCGGCATTGGGTTCATTTAATGCAATAAATACATTATTGCGAACTATACCACCATAAAGTGTTACAAAATTACTCTCCCAACGTGAATCCTTACTCTGATTTACACATATTGAATTTATCAACGATGTTCCTAAATGTTGGTTCTGAACCTCATTAAAATCCAATTGCGCATTAGCCTCCAACCACACTTCCGTCACTGTATTCATCAGGAAGTGGCTATGAGTTAATGTATGGTCACACATCAACAAATGCAACTTGGCATTACGTCCCAGCACCACCAAATTGCGCTGGTAACTCATCATATCTCCAACACTACGCAATAGGTTTATAACTTGTAGCGGTTTCTCCACTATTACATTGTCGGGTACATAGATAAACACACCATCCTGCGCAAAAGCAGTATTCAGCGCCAATAACGGATCCTTAGCTCCCAACTGGACACCCTTTCCATAATATTTCACAAAAATATCAGCATGCTTCACACTCGCCTCTTGAAGTCCGCACACAATGATATCCTCATCAATCTCAATATTTTTATGATAATATCTGCCGTTTGTTGTCAAAACAGGGTAACTTTCCAAATTGGTCACAGAACAACGGAACACCTCTTCAACATCTAATTCATGCTCATTACGTTTCAGCACAATCTTATAATCGCGTCCATAAGCAGGCAATAAATTTAAATATTTATAATCCTCAGTTCTATGTGGTACTCCACCAAGAACGTCAAACTGCTCAATAGCATCACGTCTGGCATTGTTCATTATAGCACTGCATCCCTCGTTTAAGAGCGACGCCCCTTGCGCGTATAACTCAAGCAGATCCTTATTTATTTCATGTATCTCTTTCATGTTAGCTTCACCTTTTACTATTATTTTTGGGCAGCTACCTCTTCCTTAATCCAGTCATATCCCTTTTCTTCAAGCTCGGCAACTAACTCTTTACCGGCGCTTTTCACTATACGACCATTATAAAGTACATGAACATAATCAGGTACAATATAATCTAGCAAACGTTGATAGTGCGTAATTACTATTGTCGCATTATCCGGACGTTTTAAACGATTTACGCCATTAGCAACAATACGTAACGCGTCAATATCCAATCCGGAATCCGTTTCATCAAGTATTGCCAATTTAGGCTCTAGAACGGCCATTTGGAATATCTCATTCTTCTTTTTCTCACCTCCGGAGAAACCTTCATTCAAAGATCTGTTTAGTAGTTTGTTATCAATGCCTACAATCTCCATTTTTGAACGAATCATTTTTAAGAAATCCCCAGGAGGATAAGGAGCTTCTCCATGATACTTACGAATCTCATTAACAGCGGTCTTTAAGAAATTTACGGTACTTAAACCGGGTATCTCTACCGGATATTGAAAGCTCAAAAACATCCCCTCACGAGCACGATCCTCAGCTGGCATATCCATAATATTTTTACCGTTAAACCAAATCTCCCCCTTGGTCACTTTAAATTTCTCTTTCCCGGTTAATACGGCCGAGAGTGTACTCTTTCCGGCACCATTAGGTCCCATAATTGCATGTACTTCGCCCGGACGAATTTCAAGGTTTACTCCTTTCAATATTTCTTTGCCGTCAACCTCGGCATGTAAATCTTTTATCTTTAGTAAAGTTTCCATAATGTCTTTTTCTCAAGTGTAATGTAATTTGTTGGTCATCTATCCAACACTACCTTCAAGGCTTACTTGTAATAACTTTTGTGCTTCTACCGCAAACTCCATTGGCATTTTATTCAAAACATCGCCGGCATATCCTTTAATAATTAATCCTACGGCATCCTCGGTAGATATTCCTCGTTGGTTACAATAAAACAACTGATCTTCTCCAATCTTTGAAGTAGTAGCTTCATGCTCAACCTGCGCCGTAGAGTTTTCAATCTCCAAATATGGGTAAGTATGTGCACCGCATTTATCTCCTAAAAGTAATGAATCACATTGTGAATAATTACGTGCTCCAACACACCCCTTAGCCACTTTTACCAAACCGCGGTAACTATTACTACTAAGCCCGGCCGATATACCTTTTGAAACTATACGGCTACGTGTATGATTACCAATATGTATCATCTTGGTACCCGTATCCGCCTGTTGGTAATTATTTGTAACAGCAACCGAGTAAAATTCACTTACCGAATAATCTCCTTTTAATATGGTACTCGGATATTTCCACGTTACTGCCGATCCGGTTTCTACCTGTGCCCAAATAAGCTTGGAATGTTCCCCGCGACATATACCGCGCTTGGTAACAAAGTTATATATACCTCCCACTCCATTCTTATCCCCGGGATACCAGTTCTGTACTGTACTATACTTCACTTCTGCATTTTTTTCAACTACAATCTCCACAATAGCAGCATGCAGCTGATTTTCGTCACGTTGAGGCGCTGTACACCCCTCCAAATAGCTGACATAGGAATCATCCTCAGCAACAATTAACGTGCGCTCAAACTGTCCAGTTCCCTTAGCATTAATACGGAAATAGGTTGAAAGTTCCATCGGGCAACGAACACCTTTAGGAATATATACAAACGATCCGTCGCTAAATACTGCAGTATTCAACGCGGCAAAATAATTATCAGAATAAGGCACTACTGTCCCTAAATATTTTTGAATCAAATCCGGATGATTCTTTACAGCTTCCGAGAATGAGCAAAATATTACGCCCTTCTCCGCCAATGTCTCCTTAAAGGTAGTAGCCACTGACACGCTATCCATTACCGCGTCCACGGCAACTCCGGCAAGAGCCATCTGCTCATTAAGAGGAATACCCAACTTATCAAATGTATTTTTTAATTCAGGATCCACGTCCTCCCACGCCACATCTGCTTTTTGCTTAGGCGCAGCATAATATATTATATCCTGATAATCAATAGGCGGTATATTTAAATGCGCCCATTGTGGCATTTCCAATGTCAACCAGTGACGATATGCCTTCAATCGAAACTCAAGCATCCACTCAGGTTCCTCCTTCTTAGCAGAGATTAAACGGATAACATCCTCATTCAATCCCTTACCAATCGTTTCGGTCTCTACGTTTGTAACAAAGCCGTACTTATAATCACTGCCCGTTACATCGTCCAATATTTTATCTTGTTCTTTAGCCATATATAGGTAACTATTATATCCACAATGGGTTATATCCAAAATCGACTATAAATGTTTGGATACAATACCCCATTCTTTGCAAAAATACAAAAAAAACTCACTTTCAAGGAGTCATCGCCTTAGATTATGTCTATAATATCATAGTTTCTGACTATCCAATCCGGATTTCTAAACATAGTACTCATGTTTCACAAATTGCAGTACGCTACAAAAATTGTTTCTGCCACTTTTTCCCGACCTACTTATATCATTATACTCTAAAGCCACACTACACACCCTCCTCGCAACCACACTCTCTTTGCTCCCTGCTCTCGCTCTGGTTGCTCTCTATCAACTCCGTATTAAGTTCGTATCAACTTCGTGTTATATTCGTGTCTATAGATACGAAGTTAATACGAACTTGATGCGAAGTTAATGCCTACTTAATAGAGAGCAACCAGAGCGAGAGCAGGGAGCAAAGAGGGCGGGGCTATGTGGGGAATAGGAAGCAGTTTGCCATAGACTATCGCGATTTTGAAATTATGTTTAACTCGAGTGCAAAGAATTAGTATAGTATCACATTATGAATGAGTTACTTTTATAAAACAGGTGCATATATCATACGCGGGCGTATGGAACGGTACACACTATTAACAATTTATGCGCAGTTTGCACTACTTAATATCGAGGTCGGAATATAGATAACATACAACCTATTTCTTCTCTTTTCGTACTTCTTCAAAACATAAACTTACATTATTATGCAACCAACAACCATTTCACTACACATTCTGCTTCCCGCCGTTATTTCAATATCCATGGCATTGGTATGCTATACAATTGGAGTATGGAGTGAGCGTATTCAACACACCTTGAAAGGATGGCACACCCTGTTTTTTGTATTTGGTCTAGTGTTTGATTTCATAGGAACCTCTTTAATGACTCATATTGCCATTGTTACAGGACACCACAATACGGTACATGCAATTTCTGGTATTGTGGCCATTGTTCTTATGACTATCCATGCCACATGGGCTGTTTGGACCTATTTTAAAGGGACTGAACGTATGAAACACAATTTTAATAAGTTCAGCATCTTTGTTTGGATTATGTGGCTCATCCCGTTCTTTATTGGTATGTATATTGCAATGCATCATTAACATTTTATATTTACACCACATCTGTTATAATCCTTTTACGTTTTGACTGTTATAGCCAATTAAAACGAAAAAGGATTATGTGCTATTTCCATGTCGCATAATAATCACGTAACCGGAAATTTATCTAAAACTCAAGTGTTTTTATTTAATAGGAACACATTTACATTTGAGACGTATTTACCTCTATACGTCACTAAACAGCTATGTACAAGCTATTCCTATTTTTGAGCATAGTAATTGCATTACAAGCAAACGCACAGCAACGCTATAGGGTAATAACCTATAACGTTGAGAATTTGTTTGATACGCAACAAAGCCAAGCTTACGCCGATGCCGAATTTACTTCACGAGGGAGTAAGCGCTGGGGAGATACACGCTATAAATTTAAACTTGTACAATTGGGAAGAGTGCTCCACGAGATAACAGATGATGTGACTACCCCCATTATTGGAATACAAGAGATTGAAAATGCCAATGTTATACATGATTTGGTTTCACGAACAGCACTAGCAGATAAGGGGTACTCTTTTCTGCACCGTGATGGCCCCGATCCTCGGGGTATAGACGTTGCCCTACTCTATTTACCATCCTTATTTGCACCAATTGAAACTAATTATTTAACAGCAACATACCCCACACGCGAGGTGCTATATTGTAAAGGGCTATTGGCTAAAACTGATACTTTACACATCTTTGTATGTCACCTGCCATCAAAACGTAATGGCAAAAAACAATCACAACACTTACGGAAGGAAGTGCTACAACAAATAACAATGCGCTGTGATTCTATTTTAAATAGTGTACCTAAAGCTCAGATCATTGTTATGGGCGATTTCAATATGCACTATTCTGAGGCACCAATGCATCAATTCCCTTTTGTATGTAATTCTCATTTACATAGCAATAACAAGTTATTCAATAGCCATACTCCTTCATTATCAAAAGGAACATATAAATTTAAAGGTGTTTGGAGCTGTTTGGATCACATTCTTGTATCTCAATCATTAATTGAGTCAACTAACGGAAACATTAATAGCAAAATTTACAAAACAAATTTCCTACTACTGGAAGACAAGGCATTTGGCGGTTTTAAACCATTCTCAACCTATCACGGCCCCCGATACCAAGGAGGAATTAGTGACCATTTACCTGTATATATTGACTTTGAATTTGCCAATCAGTAGATTATCGTCTATTCTCTCTTTATTCTAAAATTGTATACTAATTTGAGCTTACATGCACATTTAAAGTTACAACTATCCGTCTTTTAAACTCAAATATCGAGTATAATGAGCAATTGTATTTGACTATCTAGCAACTTTCAGTTCTATACCTTCATTTTTAGGAGTTCTACACATTGACTCAAAAAATCGTTATTCTACTGACTTTTCGCTTTCTACATTTATTTTTCAGGGCACTCTACATTAAAAAAAACGCCAATCCAAAGGAAAAAACTCCCGTAACATGTGGTGTATCTTTGTTACATGAATTCAGGATAAGAAATTCTTTAAAACAACTTTAATATATTTTATCGAGTCATTTTATCCTTTAGTATTCATCGACATTACACTACGAACTACTACTTAATAAAACAACAATATGGATTGGAGAAAATACCGGCCAATAATTATGACATTCATCATTATCCTGTTACCTATGGCTCAAAAAGTTTTTGGCCATAATGTTTCAGCTCCCAAGGATAGTGTATGCAATGTAGTTTTATACTTTAGGGTTAATGCTTTCAATATTGACTCTGGCTATATGGACAATAGTAAAGCTTTAAGCGAAATTCAGCACATTATAAACGCATACAACGGCACCGAAAATGTAAGACAAATAAAAATATATGCTACTTCTTCGCCAGAAGGAAACTCCTCATACAACGAAAGTTTGGCAAGTAAGCGTGCACAAAGCGTTAAAGACTATATTTTGTCTCATAACTCTTTAATTGCTCCTCAACAAATAATCACTCAGTATTCTGATGACACATGGAGTAAACTTATTCTACTTGTGAAGGCTGACATGAATATTCCTGATAAGGTAGCAATACTGGAAATATTACAACACAACAACAATAAGACAGAGCAACAATTACGTGCTTTAAACAATGGAACAACATGGGCTTACTTGTGTCGTTACATTTTGCCTGCTCAAAGAAGTGCAACATGTACTATGCTCATCGCATCTCCAACCAACACAACCGAGACAGAAGCACAAATATGCACTGATACCATTAAGCAAGTTGAAATTCAATACATTACAGAGTGTAATTATCTATGTAAACCGCTTTTTGCAGTGAAAACAAATTTATTGTTTGATGCACTAACTGCATTAAACGTTGAGATAGAAGTTCCTATAGGCGCGCGTTGGTCCATAGCCGGCGACTGGATTTTTCCTTGGTGGAGATGGGCTAGTGATGAACCCACTACTAAACGTAGCAGATTTGAGTTACTGTATGGTACACTGGAAGGACGCTACTGGTTTGGACAGCGTGAGCGTTACAATCCGCTTACCGGATGGTATGCCGGAGTATACGCAGGAGGAGGATTGTATGATCTTGAACGCAAACGCAAAGGATACCAAGGAGAATTTTTAACAGCGGGAGTTAGCGGAGGTTACGCGCACACTATAAACAAGAGCGGATCATTACGCATGGAGTATGGTTTATCACTTGGATATATGCGAACGCACTACCGCCACTATGAGGCAGAGTATGGAGCGGATGAACTATGGCATGCCATACGTCAAAATGATGGACATTACACTTGGGTTGGTCCTACAAAGTTAAAAGTATCGTTGGTATGGATGTTAAACCATCATGTTAAGAAAGGAGGCAAGAAATGAGAACCTATATAAAATGGATTAGCCTTTGCATCATCATTATTACTATGTGTACCTGCTACCGTCAGGACTTAGAGAATAAGGCCCCTTCAACAGCATTAATACACATAAGTTTTGATTGGAGCATATCTCGCGTACCGACAAATGATATTAATGCAGTTTCTGTTTATTTTTTCCCTATTAATGGAGATGCCCCCATTGTACATGTTAGCAACAACATCTACGAAACGAAGGTGCAATTACCAATCGGTGCTTATTCCGTTCTTATATTTAATGAAACTACAGGAGAGACAAGTTGGAGTGGAACCTCTTTTACTGGAACGGATAAATTTGAAACATTTATGGCTGTGGCACGCCCCAATAATACCAGTAAGGGTAATTTACTTTACACAAAAGCCGAGAATGACAATGTAGTCCTAAATCAGGAACCACTTGCTGCGTGGAGTTTGGATAAGTTTGACGTAACCAGCGAAATGGTATATGAAACACGCGGATGGAAGGAAACACGTGCAACCACAGACACTAATTCCAAAGCTATTACAAAAGCACTTGAAGTATTTGTTAAAGTTAAATTGCAACCACGCACAACCGAAACAACAGTGACAGCAAAGATTACTAATTTAAACAATGCCCACACCATTGCGGGGGTATTGCGCGGGGTAGCAAGCGGCGTTTATCTAGTTTCAGGTAAGCGCGCACCAATACAAGTTACGCATTTGTTTACATTTCAGAACAGTAATCATATCTGGGAGTCTGCAGACAAAATTAACGGTACCGCGCGTCATATATTTTACACGTTTGGAAAACATGAGAATCCGGATGTAAGCTATTCGCTACAATTGGACGCTTTGCTCCACTGGGGAGAACTACCACCACCCTTTATGTTTGATGTTACAGAGAAGGTGAAACAATCGGATAATATTACACTCCGATTGGATGTTGGGCTTGAGAATGGCAATGGCGATCGCACCATTGAACTTGAAGAACTTAAGGAAGGCGTAGATGTGGGCGATTGGGACAAAGGTGAAATTGAGATTAAATAACATTAATCATAATTATAAAAGGATACATTATTAATTTTAAAACAAGCATTATGAAGAAAATTTTTCTATTTGCAACTACAGTAGCTACGTTAGCAAGCTGTTCTATGAATGAGGTAACACCTGTACCCCAAATTGAGGATGACCCGGAAGTGATTAGTTTCAATTCATTTACCGGTAAACAAAGTAAAGTGGCAGATAATACATTAAAAACATTAGAAGCATCTACTGCCGGATTTAATGTATATGCTACGGTGGGTAGTACCCCTACCTCTTTTCATCTATCAGGAGATACTTATATTTGTACAAATGGTACATGGGATTGGAAAAATAAAGCTGATAAACACAAATGGAGTGCTATTACTGTTTATCCGGCTAAATTCTATGCAGCTTTTCCATCGCAAACAATGACTGTACCAGCAACACCAAAATTTAACTATACTGTTGAAAGTGGATTAGAAAAAGGAGATACACAAATTGACTTACTTGCAGCACATGCGACACGTAATGTTTTAGGAACTGGGGCCGTGCCTTTCCCTTTTGAGCATGTTTTATCGAAAATTGATTTTAAAGTCAATGTTGACGCTGCTGTAAAAGTATACATTCAGACCATTCGAATTTGGAATGCAGGTAACATTGCTACTTACACGTTTGGACAAGGTTGGTCCGTTCCTGTAGCTACAACCCATAAATATGGATATTTACCATTATCAAAAGAGAATAATGCTATTGAATATACAGGAAGCAAATCTGTAGGAACATCTGCCAACGCTATGATGATGATGCCACAAACAACTGTTGCATGGATTCCACAAAAAGGAGCTCCTATGGCCCGTATAGCTACGAATGAAGGAACATACATTGAGGTAGTATACCGCATGGTTGAAGCCGCTACACCAAATAAAGATGTTGTTGGATACACGGACGCGACACAACACTCACAATATGCGACATTGGGTGGTGGTCTTACCGGTGGCTTATGGGTAAAAGTTGGTTATGGTTTCGCTACGAAATGGGACCCAGCAACACAATACACTTATACCATTAATCTTGGAACTCAAGGAGCATCAGGAGGTAACCTAATTGATGGCAATTTTATAGATGACAATGGTAATAGTACACAACTTCCTGTTGAAACTCCAGACTCAAAAGAACCAATTGAACCGGGTGATCCAATTGTAGATACAGACAAATATATTGATTTCGATGTTTCTGTAAACCCATGGAAGACATCTGATGTAACAATCAATAAATAAGATATTTTTTATTCTATACACTTGCCATGTGAATAGACCGAGCATTGGGGACTGATCCCCCCAATGCTCACTAATACAAGAGGAGTACCCCTCACTATTTTCTCATTAAGAACATCAGTAGTATGAAAAAACAAATTATTACAATTCTGCTATGGCCCATTCTGTTTTGCTGTTGTAGCAAGGAGATTATTGAGCACAACGAACAAAGTTTTGACAATCCGGCAGAGGTTGTATGTTTTAATACAGACATATCCACTAAAGGTAGCTCTGTAACTGAATCCGCGCATCTTGTTGATATGGGTGTATTTTGTGCTCATAGTGGAACTACTGATTGGTCTGCACAAAGTTCTATGAACAAGATGTTGAACAAGAGACTTACCCATAACATTGAAACCGGAAGATGGATATATGATGGAGAACCGGTAAAATGGGGTCTCACTACCCTTGCTGATAGATTCTCCTTTTTTAGCTATTCTCCATTTGAAAAGGGGATATACCATCCCGGTAATAATGCCAATGGAAATGGAATAAAAGTAAATGAGAACGTTGTGAGTGGGATTCCAACATTAACCTATACCGTACCTACGGAGCGGGTTGCCTCACAGCCTGACCTAATGTTTGCTTTACCTAAATACAATACACGCTACACAGGTGGTTTTGTACATTTAAAGATGATGCACGCACTAAGCCAGATTACATTTTCTGCCCGTGTAGATGACAACTATACCGGCAATAATGTATACATAAAGAACGTAACCCTCAAAAACTTAGTAGGACAGGCAACTGCCTCCATCCTTGGCGACATACCACAGTGGAATGCCGTTGGCTCTACTAAAATAAATATGAGTGTAGAGTACAAAGAAAATCCGACCGCGGAGATTCCGAATGCACTCAATAAAGTTATACTTACAAAAACCGCACAGCCTATTAGTACGGCGAATGGCGCTATGTTTGCCATTCCTCAAGCTATTAACGAGTTAAAAATACCTATTGAAATAACGTTTGCCCGCACAGACAACACAGGAAAAGAGGAGTTGTTGGTTTTACCTTACACCCTACTCTCTCCTGCCCAAAATGGCAAATGGAATGTAGGCGAAGCATACAACTATACCGTTGTTTTTGCTGAGCAAACATGCACCGTGAAAGGGAAAATTGTTCAATGGAGCGACCAAAACGTTGAGGCTAATCTTGACGGTAAATATTTAAAACTATCGGAAACTACTGCTTACGTAGAACTTAATACCCCTGTTAAGATATATATAAATACAAATGTAGATAAAGAAAAGATATCCATAATTTGTAGTGACCCCTCTATAAAATTGAACTATGAGAATGGATACTTTACATTTCCCGCAATTACGAATCCTGCTGGCGCGCTCTACTCCGTAACAATTATCGCAGACAATTTGAGTAAAAAAGTGGTTATAGGAACTCCTTGGCGCGTGATTAATAATTTAAAAATTGCAAATGGCAACTTAGTTGCCGATGGCGCAACCGGATGTAAGATTGGCGCGCCGCAGGATGCGGGATTATACTTTCAGTTTGGATCGCTTATTGGTTATAAAGGAGGTGCTAATGGCGATGGCACAGGGGCACCGAGTACGGTTTTCAGTACCGACAAGTCGTTGTCTGTAAAACCTACAGCTTATAGCCTAGATCCTCTTTATAGTGCTTGTAGCCCATATGACGATGCGAAGTGGCCAAGCAATGATTATGTATTGCCGCCCGATGAACCGAATACAGCTTTTGGAGATCCATGTAGATATTATTTGGGGAAAAATTGGCGTGTGCCAACAATCATACAATGGAAAACAATATTTGGAAATGCAGCGCTTGGTTCACTAACTTGGATAAATACAGGATGGCAAGGGACCGGAGGATTTACATCACAAAATCCGGGATACGCGCAAAATATAAAAGATGTAAGTTATGTACTCCCAACCTCTTCTCATCGCAATTCTGGTAACGGAGAGATTGCTTCAACAACTAACTCGGTATGTATTGGAGAAGATGGATGTTATTGGACTAGCTCAGTCGATAATTACGACATAAACCAAGCACCACGCGCAACTGCAGTTACATTTAAAAAGACTGGTATCGCACAGTCAAGTGCTAGCCGTGGATACGGACATCCCATCCGCTGCATACTAGATGAAGCACGACGTATTGAACTAAATCCTAATATTGTAGAATGGAGAAATGTTTCGGGATATAGTGATACAAAGGAGTATATAGTAACAATTACCAACAACACTACGAATGCATGGTCGGCAACAAGCAACAATGATGGACTTAAATTGTCCAACGATGGACAGACATGGGGAGCTAATACGACAGGCACATCAGGTCAAAGATTATATGTTAAGTGGCTCCCATTCTTTAAACCGGATGCAACAATTCTGTCAAGAAAAGGCAGCGTTAGTATAAAAATAAATGGGATTACGGAATACACTAAAGTAATTAATACCGATCAGAATGCAATACAACAACCGCCTAACTCTGTTTATATTGAAGCAACTAAAGTTTTTTGGGCCAAAGGTAACTTAATACAGAATGGAACAAATGGATGTAAAATAGGTAGCCCATCCGACGGAGGTTTGTATTTCAAATTTGGATCGTTAATTGGATGGAATGGAGGATATTATTTATCAGGAGTGGGTATGCCTAGCGATGATTCAGCCCCATATATTACTACCTATCCGTTAGGTTACAAAGGGGAGTTTGGTTGGACTACTGCGGGATTCTTTCAAGACAACAATATGGCATCCGGTAACATTACGTCTCTTCTTAAAGACGATGCGGTAAAAGGTATTGGCGATCCATGCCGCTATTATCTAGGTGGCAAGTGGAGGCTCCCAACTCAAAAAGAATTCTTAAACTCTTCTTATTATTCATCTTGGACTTATACTGCATCGGGCTTAACCGGATGTTGGTTCGGAGTACAAACTAACTGGGGTGATAACAATGCCATTTATTTGCCTAAGGCGGGACGCAGAGAGGATGAATCCGGATATCTCACTTTCAATGGAATATTCTCCCCCGGTAATCACTGTTACTATTGGAGCGGCGACATATACAACCCATGGTATGGCTATGAATTAGCAATATCCACTGTCGGAATATACCCTTACTACTCGGATGCAGGAAGAATTGGACATAGCATACGTTGCGTAAGTGAATAAACTTTATGAATGTGATAAACAAACAGAAAATGATAAATAGAATTTTATATATAATTACGGCAGTTTTGACATTCATAATTACTGCATGTGACAATGGCGACATGGAGCTTCCTTACACAAATACTGCAGGTAGAGTAGTTACGCTTGAGGACGGACGCTTATTGATTCCTCTTACAGTAAATACAGATTTTGACATTGTTGAAACTCGCGCTACTGAAGCGACTGCAAAAGAGAAGAAAATTGAAACAATCTTTGCATTAGTATTTGATGCAGCTACAGGTAAAAAGATAGAACACGTTGCCGGGAATGTGATTGTAGGACAACTGACACATAATGTTGAGGTGATACTTACACCTAAT